>NZ_SAVA01000001.1:0-650081 GCF_004022465.1 Paenirhodobacter huangdaonensis
ACCACCACGATCTCCGACGCCACGCCCTTTTCCTTCAGGCGGATCGCCTCTTCGACCGCGATCTCGTCGAACGGGTTCATCGACATCTTCACGTTCGCCAGATCGACCCCCGTGCCGTCGGGCCGCACCCGCACCTTGACGTTGTAATCAATCACCCGCTTCACCGGGACGAGAACCTTCATGTCTCTCTCCTTCAGACACGTTCCACAAGCAGCGCGGCGCCCTGACCGACGCCGACGCACATCGTCGCCAGACCATAGCGCCCGCCGCGGCGTGCCAGTTCGAGCGCCACCGACCCTGCGAGGCGCGTCCCCGACATGCCGAGCGGATGGCCAAGCGCGATCGCGCCGCCGTTCGGGTTCACCCGCGCATCGCCATCGGCAAGACCGAGGCCGCGGGTGACGGCAAGCGCCTGCGCGGCGAAGGCCTCGTTCAGCTCGATCACATCGAGCGCCTCGAGGCCGATCCGGGCGTTGGCCAGAAGCTTGCGCACGGCAGGCACCGGGCCATAGCCCATCACCCGCGGCGCGACACCGGCCGAAGCCGCGCCGACCACCCGCGCGCGCGGTCGCAGCCCGTGCCGGCGCGCCGCCGCGGCCGAGGCGACGATCAGCGCCGCGGCGCCATCGTTCACGCCGGAGGCATTGCCCGCGGTGACCGAGCCGTCGGGCCGGGTGATCGGCCGGAGGCGCGCGAGATCCTCGAGCGTGGTGGCGCGGGGGTGTTCGTCCTGCACCACCTCGACCGTCTTGCCGCGGCCGAGCGGCACGGTGACCGGCACGATCTCGGCGGCAAAGCGGCCGTTTGCCTGCGCCGCCGCGGCGAGGGTCTGCGAGCGCAGTGCGAAAGCGTCCTGATCGGCGCGCGAGAGGCCGTGCTCGTCGGCGAGGGTCTGCGCGGTTTCCGGCATCGAATCGGTGCCGTAAGCCGCCTGCATCTTCGGATTGACGAAGCGCCAGCCGATCGTGGTGTCATGCAGCTCCGTCGCCCGCCCCTAGGGGCTCGCGGATTTCGACATCACGAAAGGGGCGCGGGTCATGCTTTCGACGCCCGCGGCGATGGCCAGTTCCATGTCGCCCGCCTGCACCGCACGCGCCGCGGCCGCCACTGCCTCGAGCCCCGAGCCGCAGAGCCGCAGAGCCGGTTCACGGTGACGCCCGGCACCGTCTCGGGCAGGCCGGCGAGCAGAAGCGCCATGCGCGCCACGTTGCGGTTGTCCTCGCCGGCCTGATTGGCGCAGCCCATCCAGACCTCCTCGATCACGGCCGGATCGAGGCCGGGGGTGCGGGCAAGCAGCGCGGCCAGCGGAATCGCGGCAAGATCGTCGGTGCGCAGATTGGCGAGCACCCCGCCATAGCGGCCAACCGGCGTGCGGATATAGTCGCAGATGAAGGCGTCGGTCATGGTGTCCTCGCAAGGTCGGCGCAAGGCTGCGCCCGGTCTCCGTCGCGCGGCGCAGGAGGTCTGGCAGCGCCCAGGAGAGCGGGTCCCCGGCGGCGAAGGCCTCGATCCGGGCGCGGATCTCGGGCAGGCCCAGCCGTTCGGCATAGTGCATCGGACCGCCGCGCCAGCGCGGGAAGCCGTAGCCATGCACCAGCACCAGATCGATGTCGGCGGGGGTTTCGGCGATGCCCTCCTCGAGGAGACGCGCCCCCTCTTCGATCATCGCCGCCGTGGCGCGCGCGACGATCTCGGCCTCGCCGAAGGCGCGGCGGGGGAGCCCGGCACGCGCGCTTTCGGCCACCACCATCTGCTCGATCGCGGCCGAGGGCACGGGCTTGGCCCCCTCGTAATCATACCAGCCGGCGCACGTCTTGCGGCCAAGCCGGCCCGTCTCCCCGACGATGCGGTCGGCGATGGCGATGTAGCGGATGCCGGGTTTCGTCTTCCAGCCCATGCGCTTGCGGTTCGCATGGGCGATGTCGAGGCCCGACAGATCCTGCACCTCATAGGGCCCCATCGCCATGCCGAAACCGCGCATCGCGGCATCGACCTGCGCGGGCAGCGCGCCCTCGATCAGCATCACGTCGCAGATCTGGCGATAGCGGGTGAGGATGCGGTTGCCGATGAAGCCGTCACAGACGCCCGCCGGCACCGCGATCTTCCCCAGCCGCGCCGTCAGCCGCAGCACGGTCGCCAGCGTCTCGGGTGTGGTCGCGGCGGCGCGGATCACCTCGACCAGCTTCATCACATGGGCGGGCGAGAAGAAATGCAGCCCGAGGAAGCGGCCGGGGTTGCGCAGCCCCGCGGCGATGAGATCGGGGTTCAGATGGGAGGTGTTCGTCGCAAGGATCGCGGTTTCCGGCAGCGCGGCATCAAGCGCGGCAAAGACCTGTTTCTTCACCGCGAGATCCTCGAACACCGCCTCGATCGCGATCTGGGCGGGGGGCAGATCGGCATAGCCCACATGATAGGCGTGGCGCGCGGCCTGGGCAGCCGCGGCCGCCTCGGCGGAGGATTTGCCGCGCGCCACGGCCTCGGCGTAGAGCGTGGCGACATTGGCCCGTGCCCGCTCCGCCCCGGCCGCATCGGTCTCGACCAGCGCGACCGAGATGCCGACGCCGCCGAGCGCATAGGCGATCGCCGCGCCCATCGTGCGGCCGCCGACGACAACGGCGGTCTCGATCGCCGCGCCGCCTGCGCGGCCACGTGCCAGCGCCGCGCGCTCGGCAAAGAAGATGTGACGCAGCGCCGCGGCCTGATCCGAGGTCTTCAGGCTGAGGAAGGTCTCGCGCTCGCACGCCAACCCCTCGGCGAGCGAACGCGTGGCCGAGGCCGCCACAAGGTCGATCGCGAGGCCGGGCGCCACCTGCCCTTTCGCGCGTTTCGCCGCCTGCGCCCGCGCGGCCGCGACCGCCGCCGGATCGGCCGCAGGCGCGGGCCGCGCGTCGGGCAAGGGGCGCGCGGGCAGCGCGAGGGTTTCGGCCACTGCTACCGGATCTTCGGCCAGTGCATCGACAAGGCCAAGGCGCGCCGCCTCGGCGGCACCGATCACCCTGCCCTCGGAAATCAGCGCGAGCGCCGGGGCAAGGCCCACAAGCCGCGGCAGGCGCTGCGTGCCGCCCGCGCCCGGCACCACGCCGAGCGTCACCTCTGGCAGGCCGAGCGTCGCCCCGGGCGCGGCCACGTGCGCGGCACAGGCCAGCGCCAGTTCCAGCCCGCCGCCCAGCGCCGCGCCGTTGATCGCGGCGATCACCGGCACCGGGAAGGCGGCGATCCGCGCCAGCAGATCGGGCAGATGCGGCGCAACGGGGGCGGCATCGAACTCCGTCGCATCGGCACCGGCGACGAAGGTGCGCCCGGCGCCCGTGAGCACCACGCGGGAAACGCCCGCCGCAAGCGCCGCATCGAGCGCCGCACTCAGCCCGGCGCGCACCGGCTGCGCGGTGACATTGACGGGCGGGTTGTCGATGGTGATGCGCGCAATGCCGCGCTGCGCGGTGAAGCGCACCGGATCGGTCATGGGAACCTCTCGGACAGTCTGGAAACTGGGGGGCAAGGCCCCCCGCTCAGGTCATCGCCGCGCGGCTTGCCTCGTATTCGGCCTTCAGCGCGTTGCGCAGCGCGAATTTCCGGATCTTGCCCGAGGCGGTCGCCGGCAGCGTCTCGCGCAGTTCCAGCCGCTCGGGGAAATATTGCTTCGCCAGATGCTGCCCCTCGAGGAAGGCGATCATGCCGGCGAAATCGAGGTTTTGCCCAGGTTTCGGCACGATGAAGGCGCAGGCGCGCTCGCCCAGACGCTCGTCGGGATAGGCGACGATGGCGACCTGATGCACGGCCGGGTGCTTGTAGAGCAGCGCCTCGACCTCGACGACGGGGATGTTCTCGGCGCCGCGGAGGATGACGTCCTTCGAGCGGCCGCAGATCCGGATATAGCCCGCCGCATCCATCCGCGCGATGTCGCCGGTGTCGAACCAGCCCTGCGCGTCGGTAGAATTCCATTGCGGGCGCTGCAGATAGCCCACGAAGTTCGAGCAGCCGCGGACGTAAAGCTCGCCCTCGTGGCCCGGCGGCACCGGCACACCATCGGCGCCGCGGATCTGCAGTTCCATCCCCGGCAGCACGAAGCCGTCGGTATGCACCGAGCGCGCGTCGGGGTCGGTGGGGGCCACCACCGTTACCGCGCCGTTCTCGGTCATCCCCCAGGCGGAAATCACCTTGGCGCCAAGGATCGCATGCGCGCGCTCGACCAGCGGCCCGGGGATCGCGGTGCCGGCGCACAGGAAGATGCGCAGGCTCGACATGTCGGCGCCGCCCGCCTCGACCGCGGTCGCAAGGTCCATCAGGAACGGCGTCGAGGCCATGGTGAAGGTCACCCCTTCGGACGCGATCAGCCGCGCGCCGAGATCCTTGCCCCAGCTGTCCATCAGCACCATCCGCGCACCGAGCATCACCGGCGCCAGGAAGCCATACATGAAGCCCGTCTGGTGCGCCATCGGCGAGGCCATCAGGATCCGGTCCTGCGCCCCGAGCCCCAGCCGCGCCGCATAGGCGACAAGGTTCGAATACATCGTGTTTGCCGTGTGCATCACCCCCTTCGGCTCGCCCGTCGTGCCCGAGGTGTAGATCAGCTGGCACACGTCATTCGCATCGCCGCGCAGCGCGGCCGAGCGGGCGCGCAGCGCGTCATCGACCACAAGCGCCGGGTCGAGCAGAGCCGCCTCGAAACTGTTCGCGCCCTCGCCCCCCGCGACGATCAGGTGCTCGAGCCCGGGCAGGTCGGGGCGCATGCCCTCGGCCATCGCCTCGTGATCGAAATGGCGGAAGGTCTTCGGCACGACGAAAGCCTTCGCCTCGCCATGGCGCAGCATGAACAGCAGCTCGTGTTCGCGGAAGATCGGCATCACCGGGTTGAACACGATGCCGAGCTTGCGGCAGGCGATGTAGAGGACGATGAACTCCCACGAGTTCGACAGCTGGCAGGCCAGCACGTCGTTCTTGCCCAGCCCCGGCCGGTCGAGCCCCGCCGCCGCGCAGCCGCTGCTCGAAGGGCAGCGCGGCGGAACAGGCGGCATGGCCGTGGATCAGAAGACAGGCATGGATCGCCTCATAGGCCAGCAGCGGCGGTCCCCATTTCGCCATCGCCGCCTCGGCCACATGCAGCCGGCCGGTGTCCTTGAGCCAGAGCGCATTGAGGCACATCAGCCGCGCCGCCTCGACCTTGGTGTCGAAATCGGCGAGCTGGTGGATGATGCCCTGGAACGCGGCAAGCGGCTTGCCGAAGGCGTGGCGCTCGCCGATATAGGCCCAGGCCTCGTCCAGCGATTGCCGCGCCGTGCCGAGGCATTGCAACCCGATGAGCGAGCGCGAGAAATCGAAGCCCTGCATCACCTGGACAAAGCCCTTGCCCTCCTCGCCCAGCAGGTTCGCCACCGGCACCCGGACATTGTCGAAGAAGATCGAGCCGCGGCCGATCGCGTGCTGGCCGAGATCGGAGAACCGCGTGGTCGAGATCCCGGGCGTGTCCATCGGCACGAAGATCGCCGAGATGCCGCGGGCGCGGTCCTCGGGCCGGCCGGTGCGGGCAAAGACCACCGCGCCCTTGGCCTGATCGGCCGCCGAGATCGAGGTCTTCTCGCCGTTCAGCACGTAATGCGCGCCCACCCGCTCCATCTTCAGCCCGAGGTTTGCCGCATCCGAGCCGCCGCGCGGCTCGGTCAGCGCGATCGCCAGCATCAGCTCACCCGCGGTCAGCTTCGGCAGCCAGTCACGCCTGATCTCGTCATTGCCGAAACGCGCGAGGATCTGCCCGTTCAGCGAGGCGAGGATGTTGATGTAGCCCATGTTGAAATCGGCACGGGCGATTTCCTCGATGATCACGCCCGAATAGATCGAGCCGGCGCCGAGCCCACCCAACTCCTCGGGCAGTTCCGGCGCGATCAGGCCAAGGCCGCCCATCTCGCGCAGGATGTCGGGGCCGAAGGCGCCGGCGGTCTCGCGCGCCTTGTAGCCGGGGGCGAGTTTCTCGCTGGCGAACTTGCGCGCCATCTGGCGCAGCGCGCTCAGTTCCTCGGTGTCGAAGATCGTGGGGTTCATCGCTTTCCTCCTCAAGCATGGGACGGGTCCGGCCCCCTCAGACCGGACCCGCCAGCCCGCGCCCTCCCCAGGGGGGCGCGGCGCGTCGTCACTTGCCGAACTTGCGGAAGTCGGGCTTGCGCTTCTCGCGGAAGGCGACGCCGCCTTCCTTGCTCTCGTCGGTATCGTAATAGAGGCTGAGCGCGCGCATCCCCAAGGCCGAGATCCCGCGGATGTTCTCGCTGTCGGCGTTGAAGCTGACCTTGGCGAGCGCCAGCGCGGTCGGCGAGCGGTCCATCAGTTCGGCGACCCAGCGGTCGACCTCGGCGTCGAGCTCCTCATGCGGCACCACGGCATTTGCAAGGCCCCAGGCCAGCGCCTCGGCGGCAGAGTAGCGTTTGTTCAGATACCAGATCTCGCGCGCCCCCTTCTCGCCCACGACCCGGGCCAGATAGGCGGTGCCGAAGCCCGGATCGACCGAGCCGACCCTGGGCCCGACCTGACCGAACTGCGCCTTTTCCGACGCGATCGTCAGGTCGCAGATCGTGGCGAGCACGTTGCCGCCGCCGATGGCAAAGCCGTTCACCCGCGCGATCACCGGCTTCGGCACATCGCGAATGAGGCTTTGCAGCTCGTCGATCGGCAGGCCGATCACGCCGCGCCCGTCATACTGCCCGTCATGCGCCGACTGGTCGCCGCCGGTGCGAAACGCCTTGTCGCCCGCGCCGGTCAGCACGATCACGCCCACCTTGCGATCCCAGCCCGCGGTCTGGAAAGCGTGGATCAGCTCGTCGACGATCTGGCCGCGGAAGGCGTTGTACTTGTCGGGGCGGTTGATGGTGATCCAGGCAGCACCGCCGCGGATTTCATAATTTCATAGAGGATATCTTCGTAGGTCATCGGTCGTCCTCAGCCGTGCATGGTCAGGCCGCCAGACACCGAGATGGTCTGGCCAGTGATGAAGGCAGCGTCGTCGCTCGCCAGGAACAGGATCGCGCCGGGCAGATCCTCGGGCTTGCCAAGCCGCCCCATCGGCACCGCCTTGGCAAAGGCCACGCGCAGCTTTTCCTTGTCGCCCGCGGCTTCCATGAAATTCTCGAGCATCGCGGTCTCGGTCACGCCGGGGCAGACGGTGTTGAAGGTGATGCCGTGGCGCGAATGCTCGCGCGCCAGCGTCTTCATCAGCGCGATGACGCCGGCCTTGCAGGCGGAATAGACGCTCTCGCCCGAGGAGCCGCCGCGGCCGGCGTCGGACCCGATCGAGACGACCCTGCCGCCCGCCTTGCGCTCGACCAGTAGTCGGGTTCCGATTTCAGGAAGGGCACGAACAGGTCCCAACCCGCGTTGTTCACCAGCACGTCGATCGGGCCGAACTCGGCCTCGACGCGCGCGACGGCGGCGCAGGTGGCGGCGTAATCGGTCAGGTCGACGACCATCGCCGTGGCCTCGCCGCCCTGCGCCTCGACCGCCGCGGCCGCGGCCGCGGCCGCCGCGCTGATATCGGCGACGATGACCCGGCTGCCCTCCTCCGCGAAGCGCCGGCAGGTCGCCGAGCCGATCCCGCCGCCGCCGCCTGTTACGACAATGGCTTTCCCTTTCAGACCACGCAAGATGTTCTCCTTCCCCTGTGCCAGGCCATGCGGACCCGATGGCGGAATCGGGTTCCCCCGTGATTTCCGCGCCGAATCGCCTTTCCGAATGCCGGATGCCCCCCTGCGCCAAACATGCTCTGCACGGAATTTTATGTCAATATATTTACCTTCATTGCCCGAGACGCCATCGCTTGACCGCGCCCCGGACTGCAGCCATTCTGGCGGGCATGATGCAGAATGGCGAAAAACCCAAAGATCAGGCCCCGCGGCTGAGCAACCGGCTCTTCTTCCGGCTCTACCAATGCGCCAACATGTTGCACAAAACCGGGACGCGGGCGCTTGATGCGCATCACATCACCACGCAGCAATGGGCGGTGCTGGGCGCGTTGACCCGGCCCGCCTTCGAGCCCGGCGTGGCGGTGGGCGACCTCGCCGCTTTCCTGCTCGTCAGCCGGCAGAACCTGACCGGCGTGCTGACCCGGCTCGAGGCGATGGATTACATCGAGCGCACCGTCGACGAGAACGACAACCGCTCGCGGCTGATCCGGCTGACGATGAAGGGCCGCAGCCTGTGGGACGAGGACATGCGGCCGGTGATCTCGGATTTCTATGATGATGCGCTGCGCGGGTTCTCGACTGAGGACCGCATCCACATGATCCATTACATCGACAAGATGCTGCGCAATTTCAAGGACATAGACACCGAAATTCAGACAGGCAAGAAGGCCGCCGAGTAGCCGAGTAACCGGCGACCTTTGGCGCCTCACCGCCCCGCGGCCGCGCGCGCCTCAGACACCAGCGCCTTCGCAATGACGATCTGCTGAATCTGCGTCGTGCCCTCGTAGATCCGGAACAGCCGGGCATCGCGGTAAAGCTGCTCGGCGCGGTAGTCGCGGATATAGCCGTTGCCGCCATGCACCTGCACGTTGCGGTCGGCGATCCGCCCCACCGCCTCGGAGGCGAACATCTTCGCGCAGGAGGCCTCGACCGAGACATTGAGCCCCGCATCGCGCTTGCGCGCCGCGTCGATCACCATGCAGCGCGCCGCATAGGCCTCGGCCTTGCTGTCGGCAAACATCGCCTGGATCAGCTGGAAATCCGCAAGGGTCTTGCCGAATTGCCGCCGCCCGACGGCATAGGCCAGCATGTCGTCGAGGATCCGCTCCGACAGCCCGGCGCAGGCCGCCGCGATATGCAGCCGCCCCTTGTCGAGCACCTTCATCGCGGTCTTGAACCCCTGCCCCTCGACCCCGCCGATCAGCGCCGAGGCGGGCACCCGGCAATCCTTGAGGATCACGTCGCAGACATGCGCGCCCTGCAGGCCCATCTTCTTCTCGGGCTTGCCGAGGCTGAGGCCGGGCGTGCCGCGCTCGACCGCGAAGGCGGACACGCCCGAGGCGCCCTTCTGCGCCGGATCGGTGCGCGCCATCACGGTGAAGAGGCCCGCATGCGGCGCATTGGTGATGAAGCGCTTGGCGCCGTTCAGCACATAGGTGTCCCCCTCGCGCCGCGCTGTGGTGCGCACCGAGCCGGCGTCCGAGCCGACCTCTGGCTCGGTCAGCGCGAAGGAGCCGATCAGCTCGCCCGAGGCCAGCCGCGGCAGGTATTTCGCCTTCTGCTCGGGCGTGCCGTCGATCGCGATACCCTGCATGCCGATGCCGACATTCGTCGCGAACATCGAGCGGAAGGCGGGCGCGGCGCGGCCAAGCTCGAAGATCGCGCGCACCTCCTCCTCCATCGTCAGGCCGAGCCCGCCGAACGCCTCGGGCGCGGTCAGGCCGAACAGGCCGAGTTCGCGCATCTGCGCGACGATGCGCCCGGGGATCGCGTCGGTTTCGGCCACCTCGGCCTCGGCCGGGATCAGCTCTTCGTCGACGAAGCGGCGCAGGGCGGCACAGAGCTGCGCGAGCGCATCGGAATCCAGCGCCATTTCACCCCCCCATTTATGGCAATATATTTACATAAAATGAGGCAAAGCACGTCGAGCAATATGGAACGTGTTATGTCTGACAGGATAAGTCTGACAGGATAACAGGACGACAGTTCTCGATGCCCCTTGCCGATAAATGACAATGAATTTACATTTTACGCAGGGAGCCCCCCGCATGATGGCAATCGTTCCGAGCGAACGCGGGCGCGCCGGTGTCGCGCTGCACGACATGCCCCGGCCGGACTGCCCGCCGGGGGGCGGTGCGGGTGCGGAGGATCGCCGCCTCGGTCAACCGGGTCGATCTTTATCTGCGCGACAGCGGCGCGGGCGCGGATCTGGGTGATCGACACCGTCGGCGCGACGGCCGGGGGCGCATCCGTCCGCCGACATCCGGCGTCTCTTCCTGCGCCAGCCCTCGATCCACGGCTCGACCATGGGCTCGATGGAGGAGTTCCGCCGGCTGATCCGCGTCCGGGAGGCCGGCGACTTCGCCCCGCGCATCGACAGCATCTTCCCGCTTGCCGAGGTGCCCGCCGCCTTCGGGCACCTCGAAGACCCCGCCCGCCTGGGCAAGATCCTGATCCGCATCGCCTGAGGTATCCATGGCTTACGACAATATCCTCGTCACCACCGACGGCGCCGTCGGTCTCATCACCCTGAACCGGCCCGAGGCGCTGAATGCGCTGAACAGCGCGATCACCGCCGGGATCTCGGCCGCCGCCGGCGCCGACATCAAGGAGCTGAAGGACAAGACCTTCGCCGAGGTGTTCGAAGAGAACCTGATCACCGCCACCTGGGAAGGAATCTCGCGGCTGCGCAAGCCGGTGATCGCGGCGGTCTCGGGCCATGCGATCGGCGGCGGCTGCGAACTCGCGCTGATGTGCGACATCCTCATCGCCGCCGAGACCGCCCGCTTCGCCCTGCCCGAGACCGCGATCGGCGTGATCCCGGGGGCGGGCGGCACGCAGCGGCTGACACGGATCGTCGGCAAGACGGTGGCGATGGACATGATCCTGAGCGGCCGGGCGCTGAGCGCGGCCGAGGCGCTGGCGCATGGGCTGGTCAGCCGCGTCGTGCCCGCGGGCACCCAGGTGGCCGAGGCGGTGGCGCTTGCCGCAAGCCTCGCCGCGCGCTCGCGCCCCGTTCTCGCCCTCGCCAAGGAGGCGGTGAACAAGGCCTACGAGACGCATCTGCAGGAAGGCATCTATGTCGAGCGGCGGCTGCTCTATGCCACCTTCGCGCTCGAGGACCGGCGCGAGGGGATGACCGCCTTCGCCGAAAAGCGCCCGCCGGTGTTTCGCGACCGCTGAGCGGCGCCCGGCAGGCGGACGCCCCGTCGCCGCCACTTGACGGGCGGCGGCGGCGGCGCTTCCCTGCACGGACACACCGAAAGGCCCGCCATGCCCCCCTGCCCGCCCCTCCCCGACGCAACCTGGCCCGCCGAGATCGACGATTTGCGCACGGGCTTTGCCGGGCGGCTGAACGTCTATCGGGTGATGGCGCATCACCCGGCGCTGGTTCGGGCCTGGGCGCCGCTGCGCGCCCATGTCGTCACCGACAGCGCGCTTGGCCCCGACCGCTCCGAGGTGGTGATCCTGCGCTGCGCGGTGCGGATGGGGGCAGAGTATGAATGGGCGCATCACGTCACCCGCGCCCGCGCGCTTGGCTTTTCCGACGCGAGGATCGCCGCGATCGGCAGCACGCCTGAAGGCGAGGACGGGCTGATCGCCGCCGCGGTCGATGCGCTCTTCACCGTGCGCCGGCTGCCCGCGCCGCTCGAGGCCACACTCGCCGCGGCGATCGGGCAAAAGGCGGTGCTCGACCTGATTGCCACCGTCGGCTTCTATTCGGTGCTCGGCTATCTGCTGATGACCTATGAGACGCCCGTCGATGCCGATGTCGCCGCCGCGATGGCGTGCGCACCGCTGCCGCTGCCGCTGCCCCGGCCCTAGGCCGAAAGCCCCGCCGCGATCTTGCCGACAAGCTCGACCAGCGGCGCGCCATAGCTGTCGAGCACCTTGCGCGTGCTCATCGCGGTGCGGATCCAGATCATCGAGACGCAGCCCGCCACCGCCCCCTCGATCAGCACCGGCGCGGCGATCGAGGCGGTCTGCGCGCGGAACTCGCCCGCGTCGCGCAGCGCAAACCCGGCCGCCCGGGTCTCGCCCATCATCCGCTCGAGCCGATGGGGTTCGAGGAACAGCATATCCGCCGGGTCGCCCAGCCGGCGCAGGTGGTCAAGGATCAGCTCCCGCTCCTCGGTGCCGCAGAAGCTGAGATAGGCGCGCCCGGCCGAGGTGCGCAGCATCGGCAGCCGATAGCCGATCATCGCCCGGTCGATCGACAGCGGCGAGCGGCCATGCGTCGTCTCCTGGATCACCATCGCGGCGTTGTCGTAGACGGAGAGGTCGAGCGGCCAGACCAGCCGCGCGCCGTAATCGGCGAAAAGCGGTCCGGCGATCTGGCACAGGTCCGAGGTCAGCGCCCCGGCATCGCCGAGCGAGGCCGCAAGCCGCGTCACCCGCACCCGGTTCGAACTGGCGGAAAAGGCGACATAGCCCGCCTCCTCGAGCGTCTCGAGCAGGCGATAGACCGTCGGCCGCGGCAGGCCAAGGGCCGCGGCGATCTCGCCCGGGCGGCAGGCGCCCTCGGCATTCACATGGCGCAAGATCGCAAGCCCGCGGGTCAGGGACCGCACGGACTCGCTTTTCTTCTGGGTGGGGTCACGCATCGTCATCGGCGCACAGTGGCATGGCGCGCGCGGCCCGGAAAGGCTCAGACTTCGTTCGCGACCGGGTTCGACAGCGTGCCGATGCCCGAGATCTCGACCTCGCAGACATCGCCGTCGCGCATCCACAGGGGAGGATTGCGCCGCGCGCCGACCCCGCCCGGCGTGCCCGAGACGATCACGTCGCCCGGCAGCAGCGGCAGGATCGTCGAGCAATAGGCGATCAGCCGCGGGATCGAGGTGATGAGCAGCGACACGTCGGTGTCCTGCACCACCTGCCCGTTCAGCCGCGTCTGCAGGTGCAGCGCCGCGGGATCGGGGATCTCGTCCGCCGTCACCATCCAGGGCCCGAAGGCGCCGGTGCCGGCAAAGGTCTTGCCCGGCATGAACTGATGCGTATGCTTTTGCCAGTCCCGCACCGAAGCGTCATTGTAGCAGGCATAGCCCGCGACATGATCGAGCGCCTCGGCCTCGGGGATGCGCCGGCCCGCCTTGCCGATGATCACCGCAAGCTCGCCCTCATAGTCGAACTGATCGCTTTCCAGCGGCTTCACCAGCGCCGCGCCATGGCCGATCTGGCTGCCGGCGTAGCGCGCGAAAAGCACCGGGTTCGGCGTCTCCTCGCGGCCGGTTTCCTGAATGTGGTCGTGATAGTTCAGCCCGACGCAGATGATCTTGTCGGGGTTCGGGATCACCGGGCCATGGGCGACGGCGTCGAAGGCATAGTCGGCCGGCTCCGCGGCCAGTGCCGCTGCCGCCGCCAGATCGCCCGCGGCGAGGAAGTCGCGCAGCGTCGGCGCGGCGAAGCGGCGGCCGAGATCGACGATGCCGGCCTCGGTGACAAGGCCATAGCTCGCGGTGCCGTCTTTGGTGAAGGAACAAAGTTTCATGGGTCAGACCATCTCCGGTTCAGGAAGGGGGATCGGGTTCGGCAAGATCGCGGCAATCAGCGCCGCAAGCTCTTCGGGGGTATCGGCGCCGCCAAGCGTGTGGCGGTCGGGGCGCAGCACCGCGGCGCGGGCGCCAAGCCGCGCCAGGTGCTCGGCGGCGTTGCTGGTCTCGGTCGTGACCAGACCGACGCCGGGCGGCAGGGCAAGGCCGCGGGCCAGATCGGCCTCGGCCACCACCACCCATTGGTGGCGGAAGGCCTCGTCCATCCGCCGGCCGTCGGCAAGCCGCGGCTGACCGAAGAGCCGGCCGGCCTTCGGCCCGATGCCAAGCCCCGGGCCGATCGGCGGCGCGATGCTTTCCATCCGCGCCGAGCCATTGCCCGCGGGCAAGGCCGCGCGCAGCGCGGCCTCGGTGCCCGCGGTGTTGATGAGGCCGCCAAGCCGCACCGCGGTCTGGATGTATTCGCGGGCATTGGGCTTGCGCTCGCTCTCGTAGCTGTCGAGAAGCGCCTCGGCCGCCGGCCCCGTCACCTTGCCCTGACACAGAAGTGCGAGCTTCCAGTAGAGGTTCGCGACATCGCGCGTGCCCGCGCACATCCCCTGCCCCATGAAGGGCGGGGTCTGGTGGCAGGCGTCGCCCGCCAGCAACAGCCGCCCCTTGCGCCAGTCCTCGGCGACGAGCGAGTGGAAGACATAGACCGCGGTGCGCTCGAGCACCGCCTCGTCCGGGCCGAGCCAGTCGGAGAGCAGCTCCCACACCCGCTCGGGGCGGGCGATCTCGGCGCTGTCTTCGCCGGGCTTCACGGTGATCTCCCACCGCCGCCGCATCCCCGGGCAGCGCACATAGGTCGCCGGCCGGTCGGGCACGCAATACTGGATCGAGTGATCGCCCAGCTCGGGCTTGTCGGCGTTCAGGATCACGTCGACGACCAGCCAGCGCTCGTGGAAGCCGTAATCCTCCATCCCGCTCTCGATGTAGCGACGCACGAGCGAGCGCGCGCCGTCGCAGCCGACGACATATTTCGCCGTGACATGCTCGACCTTGCCGCGCGACATGTCCTCGAAGCGGATCTCGACCCGTTCGCCCTGATCCTCGACGAAGAAGGCCTCGCAGCGGGTGCAGACGGTGACGCCCGGACGCGTCGCCATGTCCTCGCGCAGGATCCGTTCTAGATCGGGCTGGTGGAAGCGGTAATTCGCGCGCCAGCCCTGCGGCCCCTCGCCCTGCGGCCGCGGCCAGTCGAGCAACAGATCGCCCTCGGGCGAGACGAAGCGCATGCCCGGATGCAATGCGGTCAGCGGCTCGATCTTCTCGGCGATGCCGATCCACTGGAACACCCGCATCACCTCGGCATCGAAATGCACCGCGCGCGGCAGGTGATAGGCGGCGCTCTCACGTTCGAGCACCAGAACGCTCAGCCCGCATTGCGCCAGCAGATGGGCGAGCGTGGCGCCCGCCGGCCCGTAACCGATGATGGCAACGTCATAGTCCTGCATCAGCCCCTCCCGTGCTTGGCAAGTTCGCCGTAAAGCCAGGGGCAATCGGCCACCGGCGGCGAGCGGCGCCCGTTCTGTGCCGCCTCGAGCCGCATCTCGCGCAGCGCGATCCGGGCCGGGTCGCCTTCCTCCAGATAGAGCCGGTCATGGCCCCAGAAGCTCGGGCCGACGGTGGTCTCGTGCGGCTCCCAGCTTGCCTGGTCGATCAGCCGCCCGCCCCAGCCGTTCTCGACGAAGAAGCCCGAGGGCGAGTTGGCGTAATAGCTGGTCATGTAATCGTTGGTGTGGCGCCCGAGGGTATAGGCGACGCGCCCCTCCTGCTGCTGGGCAAGGTCATAGCCCTGGCCGAGATCGTCGAGGTTGCAGAACTCGACCATGAAGTGGTGGAAGCCCTCGCGCCCCGAGCCGACCATGGCGAAGGAATGGTGCCGGTCGTTGAGGTGGAAGAAATAGAGCCCATAGGGCACCCGCCCGAAATCCGAGACCCGGAAGTCGAGGATATCGCGGTAGAAGGGCATCATCACCTCGATGTCCTTCACATGCAGCACCGCGTGCCCCATGCCGAGCGGGCCGGTCATGAAGCCGTCGATCGGGCGGCCCGGCACGAAGGGATCGGCGGCGATCATCGGCGCGTGAAAGAGTTCGACGCGGTTGCCCATCGGGTCCTCGAACCAGATCAGATCGCCCACGAGGCGGCGGTCGGCAAGCGCGCCGGTGCCCCAGTGCACCGCGGTGCCGGCGGCATCGAGCCGCGCGGCATAGGTCTCGAGATCGGCGCGATGCGCCACCTCGAAGCCGAGGAAGGCCAGCGTCTCGCCCGGCTCGTCCGAGACCAGAAGCCGCTGCGCCTTGTCGTCCATGCGGAAGGCAAGCGCCTTGCCGCCGCGGTCGATCTTCTGCATTCCCAGAAGCTTGCCGGCGAAATCGCTCCATGCGTCGAGCTTGTCGGAGCGCACGCCAAGATAGCCCAGTGCAATGATTGCCATGGTCACCTCCATCATCGGTCGGGGTTTCCCCCGGTCTGGGCGGCGCGCCGCGCGCGCCCGGGAAAGGGCCCCGCCCCGTCCGGCAAACGGACGGGCCGGGCCCGGCTCATTCGCCCGCGATCGCCTGCGCGCGGCTCAGCGCCGCCTCGGCGGCGGTCTTGTCGGTCTGCTCGGCCAGCCATTTCGCCGGCGCCCCGGCGAGCGCGGCGTCCCACTCGGCCTGCGTCGCGGCGTCGAGTTCGGTGAAGGTCACCTTGCCATCGGCACGGAAGGCCGCCTCGATCTCGGCATCGGTGCCGTCGACCACGGCCGCGATCCATTCCGCCGCGGCGCGCCCCGACATCGCGTCGATCACCGCCCGGTCGGCCTCGGGCAGGCTCGCATAGGTCGCCTTGTTCATCAGGATCGCCATCGGCGAGGCGGTGAAGCGGGTGTCGGTGACATAGGGCGCCACCTCGTTCAGCCGGAAGGTGCGATAGGCGTCCATCACCCAGACCGCGCCCTTCACCACGCCGCGCTCGAGGTTCTCATAGACCTGCGGCGCGGGCACCGAGACGCCCGAGGCGCCGACGAGATCGAAGAGGGTCGAGCCGAATTTCGACGGCGTGCGCAGCTTCAGCCCCTTCAGGTCGGACGGATGCAGCGCCGGCGCCCCGGTCATGAAGACCCGGTAGCCGGGCGTGGTGAACAGCGCGATCACCTTGTAATCGGCATATTCCTTGCCCAGCAGCCCCTCATCCGCGAGGGTGTCGAGGATCTTCGCCCCGCCCGACGCGCTTTGCACAAGGCCCGGCAGCTCGACCACGCTGCTCATCGGGAACAGCCCCGGGGTGTAGGTCGGCACCACCAGCGCAACATCGGCGACGCCCGCCTTCACCAGCTCGGCCTGTGCCGGCGCCGCGCCGAGCATCGCGCCCGGGTAAAGCTTGAAGGCATTGCCCTTCGAGAGCTGCGGATTGATCCGGTCGATCCAGGCCTGCAGGATTTTCGCCGAATAGAAGCCCTGCGGCGGCTCGTGGCTCGACACCCGCATCTCGCGCGCCTCGGCCATCGGTGCGGCCAGCACCAGCGCCAGTGCCGCAGTCTTCAGGAACGTGTTGAACATGGAAATCCCTCCCTTGGATGTCCGGATGTCAGATTGCTGCATGGGGAAGCCAGGTCACGATCGCGGGCACGGCGATGACGATCGCCACGCGCAGCAGATCGGCCAGCACGAAGGGGGTGACGCCGCGCCACAGGTCCATCATGCTCAGCTCGGGGTTCGTCGTCTTCAGCACGAAAAGGTTCATCCCCACCGGCGGCGTGATCAGCCCCATCTCGACCACCATCACCGCGAAGATGCCGAACCAGATCAGATCGATCCCTGCCGCCTGCGCCACCGGCACGAAAAGCGGCACGGTCAGCAGCAGCATCGCCAGGCTGTCCATCAGCGTGCCGAGGCCGAGATAGATCGCCAGCATCAGCAAGATCACCAGCAGCGGGTGGTCGAGCAGCCCCGAGAACAGCCCGGTGAGCGAGAACGGCAGCCCCGAGAGCGCGAGGAAGAAGTTGAAGAGGTTCGCCCCGATCAGCACCAGATAGAGCGCGCCGCAGGTCAGCGCGGTGTCCATCGCCGCGTCGAAGAAGCCGCGTGCGCTCAGCCGGCGCGACAGCACGCCATAGGCCAGCACCACCGCCGCGCCGATCGCCGCGGTCTCGTTCGCAGTGAAGAGGCCGGAATAAAGGCCGCCCATGATCAGCCCGAAGATGCCAAGCGGCGGCACCAGCTCGCGCAGCGCCTCGCGCCGCTCGGCGCCGGTCGCGCGCTCCCGGCTGGGCGCCGAGGACAGGCCGAGCCAGATCGGCACCCAGATCGCGAGGCAATAGAGCGTGATCGCGACGACGATCGGCCCGGCGGTCGCCAGCAGCAGCGAGCGGATCGACTGCTCGGCGATGAAGGCATAGATCACCAGCACCGTCGAGGGCGGGATCAGGATGCCGAGCGTGCCGCCCGCCGCGATCGCGCCCGCCGAAAGCGAGGACGAATAGCCCGCGCTGCGCATCTCGGGCAGCGCGATCCGGCCCATCGTGGCGGTGGTGGCGAGCGACGAGCCCGAGATCATCCCGAAGCCCGCCGAGGCGCCGATCGTGGCCAGCGCCAGCCCGCCGCGGCGGTGCCCGATCAGCACCGACATCGAGCGGTAGAGCTTCGACGACAGCCCGCATTGCGCCGCCAGATTGCCCATCAGCACGAACAGCGGCAGCATCGTCAGGGTATAATTCGTCAGGCTGTCCCAGACCGTGGTGGCGCCGATCGTCATCGCGCCCGAGACGCCGATGATCATCGCCGCGCCGCCAAGCCCGACAAGGCCAAGCGCCACCGCGACCGGCACCTCGAGGAAGATCATCACGATCGCGGCGAGAAAGCCGAGCCCGCCCAGCACCAGCCCGCTCATGCCGCGGCCCCCCGGCGCCATTCCAGCCAGACCCCGACACCGGCGGCGAACAGCGCCGCCGCCAGCGTCACCGCGACGACCGAGAGCATCGCCGGCATCGGCAGGCCCAGATCGGCCGAGGTCTCGGGCGAGCCGAGCTTCGAGACTGCATTGGCGCCGACGATCCACACCATCAGCCCGGCAAAGACCAGCGAGGCCACCGCGCCGAGCCGGCCGAGCGGGCGTAGGAACAGCGTCGGCATCAGCTCGGACAGCAGTTTCGCGGTGACATGGCTGCGCAGCGCATAGCACACCGGCATCGACAGCAGCGCCCCGAAGCCGATCGAATAGGAGGTCAGCTCGATCGCGCCGCGGACGTTGATGCCGCCCAGCTTGCGCAAGATCACATCGGCCACGGTGACCCCGGTGCCAAGCAGGAAACAGCCTGCCGCCGCGCTGAGAAGCGCCACGGAAATCAATGGATTGGTCTTGCGCACCATGCCCCGCGCCCTCCCAAGCGCCGCGCCGCCGCACTGTCGCGGCGCGCTCGTCCCGATGTCTTTGCAGGTGGCCGCCAGTTCTCCCAAACCGCAGGCCATCACTCCCGCCTCCGAGATAGCGGAGGCATGGCGCGGAAACGAAGCCTGATGCCGGAAGTGTCCGCCTGACGGACACGGCGGCGCGGCGCGCCACCGCCCCGGCCTCTCAGCCCCGCGGCACTGCCGAGTCGCAGCGGCCGCTCCGCGGCCGCCACGAGCACGCTCTGCCGCGGTCCCCGCGCGACGATGGCGCCGGTTTGTTCGCCATCCGCACGAAAATTTTCAGAATACGAACAAATATCGCAATGCGCACGAAAGGGCTTCGCCGGGCGGCCGGTCCGCGCCTAGGCTCGCCCGATCCAATCGGAGGAGACCATGGACAAACGCATCGCGACACTGGCCGAGGCGGTGGCGGGCATCGAGGACGGGGCGACGGTGATGATCGGCGGCTTCGGCGGCTCGGGCGCGCCGATCGAGCTCATTCACGCGCTGATCGACCGCTTCATCGCCACCGGCCACCCGAAGAACCTGACCGTCGTCAACAACAACGCCGGCAACGGCCATGTCGGGCTTGCGGCGCTGATCGAACAGGGGATGGTGGCGAAGCTGATCTGCTCCTTCCCGCGCTCGGCCGACCCGAAGGTATTCACCGAGCTTTACCTCGCCGGGCAGATCGAGCTGGAACTGGTGCCGCAGGGCACCTTGGCCGAACGCATCCGCGCCGGCGGCGCCGGCATCCCGGCCTTCTACACGCCGACGAGCTATGGCACCGATCTGGCGCAGGGCAAGCCGGTCGAGGAGTTCGACGGCCGGCCTTACGTGCGCGAACGCTGGCTCAAGGCCGATGTCGCGCTGATCAAGGCGGAACTCGGCGACCATTATGGCAACCTGACCTACCGGATGGCGGCACGCAACTTCAACCCGCTGATGGCGATGGCCGCCGCGCGCACCATCGCGCAGGTCAGCCGCGCCGTCGCGCCGGGCGGGATCGACCCCGAGCAGGTGATCACCCCGGGCATCTTCGTGCAGGGCCTCGTCGAGGTGCCCGCGCCCGCGCAGGAAGAGGTTCTGAACCGCGCCAATGCCCATTACCCGGAGGTGACAGAATGACCGCGAAACTCTCGAACGCGCAGATCGCCTGGCGCGCGGCGCAGGACATCGCCGATGGTGCCTATGTCAACCTCGGCATCGGCTTCCCCGAGATGGTGGCGAAGTTCCAGCCGCCCGGCCGCGAGGCGGTGTTCCATACCGAGAACGGCGTGCTCGGCTTCGGCGCGGCACCCGCGCCCGGCGCGGAGGACTGGGATCTGATCAACGCCGGCAAGAAGGCGATCACGCTGAAGCCCGGCGCCGCCTTCTTCCACCATGCCGACAGCTTCGCGATGGTGCGCGGCGGCCATCTCGACGTGGCGATCCTCGGCGCCTATCAGGTGGCCGAGACCGGCGATCTGGCGAACTGGTCAACCGGGCCGAAGGGCGTGCCCGCCGTCGGCGGCGCGATGGATCTCGTGCATGGCGCGAAGCGCGTCGCCGTCATCACCGACCACGTCACCAAGGACGGCAAGCCGAAGCTGCTTCAGGCCTGCACCCTGCCGCTGACCGGGGTGGGCTGCGTCACCCGGGTCTACACCAGCCTTGCGGTGATCGACATCGAGGACGGCCATTTCGTGCTGCGCGAGAAGCTGCCCGCGCTTTCCTTCGATGACCTTCAGGCCGTCACCGGCGCCACGCTGCACCTTGACGGCGCGGTCGCCGACCTCATCACTCCGGAGCTCTGAGATGACCGACGTTTTCATCTGCGACTACATCCGCACCCCGATCGGCCGCTTCGGCGGATCGCTTGCCATGGTGCGCGCCGACGATCTGGGCGCCGTGCCGCTGCGCGCGCTGAGGACGCGCAACCCGGGCCTCGACTGGGCCGCGGTCGATGACGTGATCTTCGGCTGCGCCAATCAGGCGGGTGAGGACAACCGCAACGTCGCGCGGATGTCGCTGCTGCTTGCGGGCCTGCCGGTCGAGGTGTCGGGAACGACGATCAACCGGCTGTGCGGCTCGGGCATGGACGCTGTGCTGACCGCCGCCCGCGCGATCAAGGCGGGCGAGGCCGATCTGATGATCGCGGGCGGGGTCGAGAGCATGTCGCGCGCCCCCTTCGTGATACCGAAGGCCGAAAGCGCCTTTTCGCGCGCGGCCGAGGTGCATGACACGACGATCGGCTGGCGCTTCGTCAACCCGCTGATGAAGGCGCAATACGGCGTCGACTCCATGCCCGAGACCGCCGAGAACGTCGCCGAGGACTTCGCCATCTCGCGCGCCGATCAGGACGCCTTCGCGCTGCGCAGCCAAGCCAAAGCCGCCGCGGCACAGGAAAACGGCCGGCTCGCGCAGGAGATCACCCCGGTCGAGATCCCGCAACGCAAGGGCGATCCGAAGATCGTCGACCGCGACGAACATCCGCGCGCGACGACGATCGAGGCGCTCTCGGGCCTCAGGGCCATCGTGAAGCAGGGCGGCACGGTCACCGCGGGCAATGCCTCGGGGGTGAACGACGGCGCCGCAGCGCTGATCCTTGCCTCGGAGGCGGCAGCAAAGCGGCACGGGCTGACCCCGATCGCGCGGGTGCTGGGCGGGTCGGCGGCCGGCGTCGCACCGCGGATCATGGGCTTCGGCCCGGCGCCCGCCTCGCAGAAACTGATGGCGCGGCTTGGCCTGACGCAGGCCGATTTCGACGTGATCGAGCTGAACGAGGCCTTCGCGAGCCAGGGCCTTGCGACGCTGCGCGCGCTTGGCATCGCCGATGACGACGCCCGGGTGAACCCGAACGGCGGCGCCATCGCGCTTGGCCATCCGCTTGGCATGTCCGGCGCGCGGATCACCGGCACGGCGGCACTCGAGCTGCTGAAGACCGGCGGCCGGCGCTCGCTCTCCACCATGTGCATCGGCGTCGGTCAGGGCATCGCCATCGCGCTCGAGCGGGTCTGAGGCCCCAAAAGAAAACGGCCGGCCCCGGGACGAGGGGCCGGCCGCGGACGCAGGACGCGGAATGTGGGATCAGTAGCGCGCGTCCTTCGGTTTCGGGTCTTTCGGCCAGTCCTTCACCTTGTCGGGGAAGTCGGGCCGCGGCATGTGGGAGAAGTATTCCGCCACGTCGATCGCGTCCTGATCCGACAGCCCCCCCTGCCCGAGCGGGAACTTTCCATGCGCCGCGATCGGCATGTTCTGCTTGACGAAGGCGGCGGCGGTGAAGGTGCGGGCCATGCCGGCGCCGATGTTGAACGAATGATCGCCCCAGAGCGGCGGGTAGACCATGCGCCCGGCGGCATCGGTCAGCCCCTCGCCATTCTCGCCATGGCAGGCGGCGCATTGCTCGGCATAGATCGTCTTGCCCCGCACCGGATCGGGGATCAGCGAGGTATCGACCTTGCCCACGCCGCGGCCCTCGACCTTGTCCTCGGGCTTGGTCTCGCCCTTCATCCAGTCGAAATAGGCCAGCATCGCCTTCATGTCGGGGCTGTCCTTCGCCAGCGGCTTGCCGTTCATCGAGCGGCGGAAGCAGCCGTTGATGCGGTCCTCCATGTCGATCACCTTGCCCGCCCGCTTCTGGTAGGAGGGGAAGAAGGCGGTGATGCCGACATAGGGCGAGCCGTTCGCCACCGTGCCCGCATTCAGGTGGCACGAGGTGCAGTTCAGCGCGTCGCCGACATGCTCGGGCAGCAGGTCGCGGGTCTCGGCATTCAGCCGCATGCCGCGCACCAGTTGCTCGGCGTTCGGCGCGCCGAGCATCGCGGCGAGCCGCGGCGTCTCGAAGGTCGAGCTGTCGACCGCGGGGCCGATCGCCGCACGGGCCTTGGCCACCGCCTCGGGCGTCACCGGCGCGGCGCCCGCACCGAAGTTCTCGCGCACGAAGCTGAGGATCTGCGCGATCTCGTCATCGCCGAGCTTGGCAAAGCCCGGCATGTGGAAGGCGCGCGGATGGGCCGCGGTCATCGCGCTTTGCCCGCCGGTCAGGGTGATGTGAATGAGCGTCGCGGGATCGTCGGCCGCGATCGTGTGGTTGCCGCCGAAGGGCGGGAAGACGCCGGGCACGCCCTCGCCGTTCGGGCGGTGGCAATCCGAGCAGAACTGCGCATAGCCAAGCCCGCCCGGCGTGGTCCAGGTGGTCTCGGGCACCAGCGCGGCCACCACGTCGGCGGGGCTTGCCGGCTGCTCCGGCCGGTCGGCGGGCAGCGATTTCATGTAGACCGCCATCGCCGTCAGATCGAGATCCGAGAAATGCTGCGTCGAATGCGAGATCACGTCGACCATGCTGCCCGAGACGGTGGCAAAGCGGTTCTGCCCGGTCTTCAGCAGGCGCACCATGTCGGAGACGGTCCACAGGTTGCGCAGGTTGACGGCGTTCCAGTTCTCGACCTGCGCACCCGACAGGAACTTGTCGCCATGCGGCCCGGTGCCGTCCATGGTGACCTCCTGGAAGCCGATGCCGCGGGGCGTGTGGCAGGCGCCGCAATGGCCGAGGCTCTGCACCAGATAGGCGCCACGGTTCCACACCGCATCCTTCGTCGGATCGGGGCTGAAGGGGGCGCTTTGCAGGAAGGCGGTGTTCCAGTAGGCCATGCCCCAGCGCTGGTTGAACGGGAAGCCGAGGTTGGTTTCGGGCGTCACCTGTTTCACCGGCGCAAGGCCCTGGCTGAGATAGGCCCAGAGCGCGCCCATATCCGCCTCGGTCATCTTCGCATAGGAGGGATAGGGCATCGCCGGATAGAGGTGACGGCCATCCGCCGCCACGCCCTTGCGCATCGCGCGGTCGAACGCGGCATAGCTCCAGCCGCCGATGCCGGTCTCGGGATCGGGGGTGATGTTGGTCGAGTAGATCGTGCCCATCGGGCTTTCGAGGGCAAGGCCCCCCGCCATCTCCACCCCGTCCTTCGCGGTGTGGCAGGCGACGCAATCGCCAAGCTCGGCGATGTAGCGGCCGCGCGCGATCAGATCCGCGCTTGCCGCGCCGGTGAAGCCGGGCGTCACCGCCTCGAGTGCCGGCGGCCGGGCGAGGAACAGCGCCGTCCCCCCGGCCAGCACCGCAACCACCCCGACGGCGGCTGCATATTTGCCCTTGCGACTTTTCTTATCCGTAGCCATGGCGATCACTTCCACTCTTCTGCGCTTGCCCGAGGCTAGAAAGAGCCCCCCTTGCGAGCAATCCGGGGTTAGCCCGCAGCCTCTAGGGGTTTACCCGAGGGGGAAGCATGCGGGCGTCAGGGAAAGGCGCTGGCGCCCAGCCGTAATACTGCGCTCAATTAATTGATAATACAATGAATTTATGAAGTTCAGCCGGCCCCGGGTCGCCTGCCCGCCGCAGCCCCGCTTCCGGGCGCGGCACAATGCCACGGGCGCCGCCCCGGTGGATGCGAAAAGGCCCGCGCGACACCTTGCGGCATGACGCGGGCCCGAGGTGGCCACGGGGCGCCCTGCCCCGCCGCCAGGGGATCAGAGCGCGATCATCACATGCCGCACGACCGAGTAATCCTCGAGCGCATAGATCGACATGTCCTTGCCATAGCCCGACTGCTTCAGCCCGCCATGCGGCATCTCGTTGGTCAGCATGAAGTGGGTGTTCACCCAGGTGCAGCCGTATTGCAGCCGCGAGGCGACCGAGAGGCCCTTGCTCACGTCCTTGGTCCAGACCGACGACGCCAGACCATAGTCCGAGTCATTCGCCCAGCCGATCGCCTGTTCCGGCTCGTCGAAGCGGGTGACCGAGACCACCGGGCCGAAGACCTCGCGCCGGACGATCTCGTCCGACTGCAGCGCGCCCGCGATCACGGTGGGCTTGTAGAAGAAGCCCTTGCCCGCGGGGATCTCGCCGCCGGTCGCGACCTCGATGTGGTTTTGCTCGCGGGCGCGGGCGACGAAGGAAGCGACGCGGTCGCGCTGGCGCGGCGAAATCAGCGGCCCCATCTCGTTCAGGCTGTCGTCCTCGTTGCCGAAGCCGATGGTCGAGACCGCCGCGGCCAGTTCCGCCACGAACTTCTCGTAGACCCCGGATTGCGCATAGATCCGGCAGGCCGCGGTGCAGTCCTGCCCGGCATTGTAATAGCCGAAGGCGCGCAGCCCGGCGACGGCGGCCTCGATGTCGGCATCGTCGAACAGGATCACCGGCGCTTTGCCGCCCAGTTCCAGATGGGTGCGCTTGATCGTGCGGGTCGCGGCCTCGAGCATCTTGCGCCCGGTCGCGATGTCGCCGGTGAGCGAGATCATCGCCACCTTCGGGTGGTTGATCAACGCCGACCCCACCGTCTCGCCACGGCCAAGGACGATGTTGACCACCCCCTCGGGCAGCACCTCGGCGAAGATCCGCGCCATCGCGAGCGCCGTGAGCGGCGTCTGTTCCGAGGGCTTGAAGACCACGGTGTTGCCCGCCACGATCGCCGGCGCGATCTTCCACGCCATCATCATCAGCGGATAGTTCCACGGCGCGATCGAGGCGACGACGCCGATCGGGTCGCGCCGGATCATCGAGGTGTGGCCCGGCAGATATTCGCCCGCCACCGGCCCGTGCATGGTGCGCACGGCGCCCGCGAAGAAGCGGAAGCAGTCGATGATCGCCGGCAGCTCATCGCCAAGCGCCATGTGGCCCGGCTTGCCGCAATTGAGCGCCTCGAGCCCCGCGAGCGTCGCCGCCTCGGCCTCGATCTTCTCGGCGATCTTCAGCAGATAGCCCGAGCGGGCGGCCGGCGTGGTGCGCGACCAGGTGGTGAAGGCCGTCGTCGCGGCTGTCACCGCCGCCTCGACCTGCGCCAGCGAGGCCTCGGGAAGGGTGACGATCACCTCGCCGGTGCGGGGGTTGAGGATCTGTTCCTCGGTCTCGGTGCCCGAAACGAGGTCGGCGCCGATCAGCATCTGCGTTTGCATGGAGGTCTCCCAGTCAGTCATTTCTCGGAACCGGCGGTGTTTTCGCCGTCTTTGGTCAGGTAATAGGCGGCAAGGATCGGCAGCACCGTCACCAGCACCACGGCCATGGCGACGACGTTGGTCACCGGGCGCTGGCGCGGGCGGACGAGCTCTTCCAGCATCCAGATCGGCAGGGTCGACTGGTTGCCGGCAGTGAAGGTGGTCACGATCACCTCGTCGAAGGACAGCGCGAAGGCGAGCATCCCGCCGGCCAGAAGCGCCGTGCCGATGTTGGGCAGGATCACCAGACGGAAGGTCTGCACCCCGTCCGCGCCCAGATCCATCGCCGCGTCAATGAGCGCGCCCGAGGTGCGGCGGAACCGCGCCACGGCATTGTTGTAGACGACCACGATGCAGAAGGTCGCGTGGCCCAGCACGATGGTCCAGGTGCTGAACGGGATGTCGAGCAGCGCGAAGGCCGAGCGCAGCGAGATCCCGGTGATGATGCCGGGCAGCGCGATCGGCAGGATCACGAGAAGCGAAATCGCCTCGCGTCCGAAGAAGCGCGAACGGGCGACGGCGGCGGCCGTCAGCGTGCCGAGCACCAGCGCGATCGTGGTCGAGATCGCCGCGACCTTCAGCGACAGGCCAAGCGCCTGCCAGACGTCGCCGCGCCCGAGCGTCACGCCCAGCCACTTCGTGGTCAGCCCCGGCGGCGGGAACTGATAGCTCTTTTCCTCGGTGGTGAAGGCGTAAAGGAAAATCAGCGCGATCGGGGCGAGCAGGAACACGAGCCCGCCGATCGCCGAGAGTTTGAGCGCAAGCGGCGCCTTGGTGTCAGACTGCATCGAAAGCCCCCATCTTGCGCGCGCCCCACAGATAAAAGCCCATGAGCACGATCGGAACCACGGTGAAGGCGGCGGCAAGCGGGATGTTCCCGGCCGTGCCCTGCTGGGTGTAGACCGCCTGGCCGATGAACAGCCGGCCCGAGCCGATGATCTGCGGGATGATGTAATCGCCAAGCGTCAGCGAGAAGGTGAAGATCGAGCCCGCGACGATGCCCGGCAGGGCGAGCGGGAACAGCACCATGCGGAACGACTGCCGCGGCGTCGCGCCAAGGTCCGAGGCGGCCTCGAGCAGCGGCGCCGGCACCCGTTCGAGCGAGGCCTGCACCGGGATGATCATGTAGGGCAGCCAGATATAGACGAAGACGATGAAGGTGCCGAGATAGCTGACCGAGAGCGAGTTGCCGCCGATGACCGGCAGCGACAGCAGGCCGTCGAGCGCCCAGGTCAGGTGCAGCTTGGCAAAGACCCAGTTCAGGATGCCCTCCTTCGCCAGCACCAGCTTCCAAGCGTAGACCTTGACCAGATAGCTCGACCACAGGGGCAGCATCACGCCGATGTAGAAGAGCGCCTTCCATTTCCCCTTCGCATAGCGCGCGGCGAAATAGGCGATCGGGAAGGCCAGCACCGCCGAGGCGAGCGTGACCGAGCCCGCCATCACCACGGTGCGCGCGATGATGTCGAAGTTCGAGGGCCGCAGCAGCTCGGCATAGGTGGCGAGGGTGAATTCGTGCTGCACGACGCCCGAGAACTCGTCGATCGAGAAGAAGCTCTGCAGCAGCAGCGCGATCAGCGCGCCGATGTAGACGATGCCGAGCCAAAGAACGATCGGCAGGATCATCAGGAAGGTGAACATCCGCGGATGGCGGATCACCCAGTCGACGCCCCGCGCGACAAGCCCCGCGCGCGGCGGGAAGATCGCGGCCTCGCTCATGCGCCCGGCTCCATCACATGCACCTTGGCCGGGTCCCAGCCGATGCGGGCGGTCTGGCCGGGTTCGGGCAGGGTCTCGGCGGGCGGGACGAGCGCGGTCAGCGCCTGACCGTCCAGCTCGAGACCGAGCTTCACCACCCGGCCGTGATAGGCGCGCGCGGTGACCCGGGCCTCGCGGCCGGCGGGATCGAGGCGGATGTCCTCGGGGCGCAGGCTGGCCCAGCGGCCGGCGGGGCCGGTGCCGACGAACTCGGCCGGCAGCACGTTCGAGGAGCCGACGAAATCGGCGACGAAGCGGCTTGCCGGGCGGCGGTAGATCTCTTCCGGGGTGCCGACCTGCTGGATCGTGCCCTGCGCAAAGACCGCGACGCGATCGGCCATCGACAGCGCCTCTTCCTGGTCATGGGTGACGAAGACGAAGGTCATGCCAAGGGAGCGCTGCAACCGGCGCAGCTCCTCCTGCATCTGCTCGCGCAGCTTCAGATCGAGCGCGCCGAGCGGCTCGTCCAGCAGCAGCACGCGCGGCTTGTTGACGAGCGCACGCGCAAGCGCCACGCGCTGCCGCTGGCCACCCGAAAGGGCCCCCGCGCGGCGGTCGCCATAGCCCGCGAGTTCCACGAGATCGAGCGCCTCCTCGGCGGCGCGGGTGCGCTCGGCCCGGCCCACGCCCTTCACCCGCAGCCCGAAGGCCACGTTGTCGCGCACGTCCATGTGCGGGAAGAGCGCATAGTTCTGGAACACGGTGTTGACGTTGCGCCGGTAGGGCGGCACGCCCTCGGCGCGCTCGCCATAGATCTCGATATGGCCGGCGGTCGGCTGCTCGAAGCCCGCGATCAGGCGCAGACAGGTGGTCTTGCCGGAACCCGAGGGCCCCAGCATGGCGAAGAACTCGCCATCGGCGATGTCGAGGTCAACACCGTCGACGGCCCGGACGATGCCGAAATGCCGACAGACGCCGCGGAAACTCACAGCTTGGGTCATGCTTGGTCTTTCAGGGGAGGAAGTCAGGAAGGAGGGCCCGGGCGTCACCGCCCGGGCGCCGGACGGATCAGCCGCCCATCACGGCGATGTAGTCGGACACCCAGCGGTGATAGGGCACGCAGCCGCCGGCCTCGCATTTCGAGGTCGGGGTGCGCCAGAACCAGATCTTGTCGAAGTCCTTCAGCCCGTTCGCATCGCAGCCCTCGGCAGTCTGCATGCCCGACTTGTCGGTGCAGGCCTCGGGCACCGAGGGCACGGCGCCGAACCACACCGACAGATCCGACTGCAGGTTCGAGTTCAGCGCATGCTCCATGAAGAGATAGGCGCAGGTCGGGTGCTTGGCGTCCGAATGCAGCATCAGCGTGTCGGCCCAGCCCGAGGCGCCCTCCTTCGGCACCACCGAAGCGACCGGCGCGCCGTCGGCCTTCAGCAGGTTGACCTGGAACGGCCAGGAGGACGAGGCGACGACGCCCTCGTTCTTGAAGTCGTCGATCTGCACCATGGCGTCGTGCCAGTAGCGCGAGACGAGCTTGCGCTGGCCCTTCAGGAGTTCAAGCGCCGCGGCATACTGGTCCTCGTTCAGCTCGAAGGGGTTCTCGATGCCGAGCTCTGGCTTGTGCGCCTTCAGATACATCGCCGCATCGGCAATGTAGATCGGGCCGTCATAGGCCTGCACCCGGCCCTTGTTCGACTTGCCGTCGGGCAGCGTCTGCTCGTTGAACACGACATCCCAGCTGTCGGGCGCGGTCTTGAACACCTCGGTGTTGTACATCAGCACGTTCGGCCCCCACATGAAGGGCACGCCGTAATGGGAGCCGTCGACGGTGTGCCAGGGGGCATCCTTCAGCCGGTCGTCGACGCGCTTCCAGTCGGGGATCAGCTCGATGTTGACCGGCTGCACCTTGCCGCCCGCGATCAGCCGCAGCGAGGCATCGCCCGAAGCGGTGACCAGATCGAAGCCCCCCTGGTTCATCAGCGACACCATCTCGTCCGAGGTGCCCGCGGTCTTCACCTCGACCTTGCAGCCGGTCGTCTGCTCGAACTTGGTGACCCAGTCATAGGCCGGATCGGTCTCGCCGCGCTCGATATAGCCCGGCCAGGCGACGATCGACAGCGCGCCCTCGGGCTTGCTCAGTTCCTTCAGCATCTCGGCCTGTGCCGGCAGCGACAGCGCTGCACCAAGGGCGATCCCCGAGGCGCAGAGGTTCAGAAGCTTTTTCATCAAAGTGTTCCCTGTTGTCGCGGGGCACATTGGGGCCCCTCGCACGGAAGCGTGAGCGAGATGGCACGTTTTCGCAAATTCAATTGTCAGAAGCCCGCTATCGGAAAAGTCGATATCAGAATTTATCGTTGCACCGAATGGCTTTGCGCGGCGCGAATGAATTCCCGCGCGGTCTCGGGAAGGGGCGCGCCCTTGCGCCAGACGACGCCCACCTGCACCACCGGCAGCTTGCCCGAGACATCGCGCGAGACGATCCGGTCGCCTTCAAGCGACCAGCGGCGATAGACAAGCTCGGGCAGAAGGGCGATTCCCGCGCCGGTCGCCACCAGCGAGCGCACCGCCTCCACAGACCGCGTGCGGAAGGCGACGCGCGGGCGCGCGCCAAGGGCGCTCAGCAGGGTGCGGGTCGCCTCCTCGATCTCGTCGAGGCGCAGCATGATCATCGGCTCGCCCACCAGATCCTCGATCGCGACCGAGGTCGCCTCGGTCAGCCGGTGGCCGTTCGGCAGCCACAGCTGATAGGGCGAGACCTCGAGGATCTCGGTCTGCAACGCCATCCGGTCGCGCAGCGCCGAGGTCACCATCACCGCCACGTCCAGCTCGCCGCCGATCAGCAGGTGCTCGAGGTAATCGCCGCTGTCCTCGAGTGCGGTGACCTCGACATTCGGATTGGCCCGGCGGAACCGCGCGAGGATGTCCGACAGCACATAGCCCGCGACCAGCGAGGTCACCCCCACATGCAGCGAACCGCCAAGCTTCTCGGTGTCGGAAACCACCGCCTGCCGGGCGTCGGCGATGCTGGCCAGAATGCCCTGCGCATGGCGCAGGAACTGATGCCCCTTCTGGGTGATCTCGAGCCCGCGCGGGTGGCGGGCGAAGAGCGCGACGCCAAGGTCGGCCTCGAGATCGCGGATCGCCTCGGTCACCGCCGATTGCGAGATCGACAGCGCCAGCGCCGCCCCCGAGACCGTGCCGCTTTCGGCGGCGGCGATGAAATAGCGCAGCTGGCGGATGGTGAAGGCCATGCGGGGGCTCCCTCTCTTGCCCGGGACAAGACCCGCCCGCGCCGGCGCGGTCAAGCCCCGCGGAGGGCGGGCCTCAGGGCAGCTCGGCCGGCTCGCCCCAGTCATAGCCGCGCACCAGATCGAGCCAGGCCTGCGCCGCGGCCGACAGATAGGCGCCGCGGCGCCAGACCATCGCCATCACCCAATCCGTGCCCGGCTCGCTCAGCGGCACGCAGCGCACCGCCTTGCCGGCGCGCTGCAGCGCGATCATCCGCGGCAGGAAGGTGGTGCCCATCCCCGCCGCCACCAGCTTCACCATGAAGTCGATCTGGCTGCTGACCGCGACCACCTTCGGCTCGAGTTCCGCCCGCCGGCAGGCGTCGAGGATCACCCGATGCAGTGCGAAGCCGCTTTCGAACATGATGAAGGGGGTCTCGCGCAGCTCGGCCAGCGCGATCCGCCGCCGCCGCGCCAGCGGATGGCCGGGCGGCAGCAGCGCCACCAGCGGCTCGCGCCGAACGAGCTGCACCTCGAAATCCTCCGAGGTCGGCAAAAGCGCACCGGCAAAGTCGATCTCGCCCGCGCGCAGGCTTTCCTCGAGCCGGTCGCTGCCATGCTCGGTCAGCTGCACCTCGACGCCGGGATAGCGCTGCCGGTAGGTGGCGAAAAGCGGCGCGAAAAGCGTGCTCGACCCGATCGGCGGCAGCCCAAGCCGCAGCACGCCGCGGCCAAGCCCGCGCAGATCGTCGAGCTCGGCCAGCAGGTCGTCACGGTCCGCGAGCAACCGCACGCCGCGGCGATAGACGATCTCGCCCGCCGTGGTCAGCACGCTGCGATGCCCGATCCGGTCAAGCAGCGGCACGCCGATCTCGTCCTCGAGCTGCTTCACCGCCTTGCTGATCGTCGATTGCGTCGCATTCACCTCGCGCGCGGCCTGCGAGAACCCGCCCTGCCGGACAACCTCGACGAACATGCGCAGCGGCCGGAATTCCATCATCATTCTCCATTAGAATAGTTTGCAGTCAATCAATTCATTTCACTCATGGCAAGCCCTTCCCTAGATAAGAGCGATCGAAAGGAGGGCCGCGATGTCGACTCACTATGCTGTTTCAAAGCGGCTGCACCGCAGCACGGTGCTGCAGATCGGGGCGGTGCTTTTCTTCTGGGGCCTCGGCACCACGCTTGCCATCGCCTCGGGCGCGCCGCTGCCGGGGGGCATCCTCGGCCTCGCGCTGCTGCTCGCGCTGCTGCTCAGCCGCCGCCTCAGCGCGCTCAGCCTGCGGCGCGGCACGAACTGGTTCCTGGCCGAGATGCTGCTGTTCTTCGTGCCCGCCGTGCTTGCGGTGCTCGGTCATCGCGAGTTCTTCGGCCTGATCGGGCTGAAGATCCTCGCCGTCATTCTGGTCAGCACGATCTCGGTGATGGTGTCGACCGCGCTCGCCGTCGAGGCCTGCTATCGCTGGATGTCCCGCCATGCCTGATCTGCCCGCCATGCCTGATCTGTCTCTCGCCACGCTCGATCCGATGGCGCTGACCGGCGCGAATGTGCTGCTGTGGTCGGTGCTGACGATCGGCTCCTATGCGATCGCCAAGCGGATCTACCGGCGCTGGCCGCATTGGTGGCTGATGCCGCTTGCGGTGGCCCCCGTGCTGGTCGCCGCGGCGGTGCTGGCGCTGCATGTCAGCTATCGCGACTACATGCGCTGGACGCATTGGCTGGTGCTGCTGCTGGGCCCGGCGACCGTCGCCTTCGCAGTGCCGATCTACGAACAGCGCGTGCTGATCCGCCGGCACTGGCCGGTGCTGCTGGTCGGCATGATCGCCGGCAGCCTGACCGCGATCGTCACCAGCTGGGGCCTCGCCTCGCTCCTCGGCCTTGACGAGGCGCTGCGGCTGAGCCTGGTGCCGCGCTCGATCAGCACCCCCTTCGCGATGGAGGTCTCGGGCGACATCGGCGGCGTGCCGGACCTGACCGCGGTCTTCGTGGTGATCACCGGCATCACCGGCGCGGCGCTTGGCGACATGATCCTCGCCCGCCTGCCCTTCGCCTCGGCGCTGGCACGCGGCGCGCTCTTCGGCATGGGCGCGCATGGTGCGGGCACCGCGCGCGCGCATCAGATCGGCTCGGCCGAGGGCGCGATTGCGGGGCTGGTGATGGTGCTCGTGGGCATCCTCAACGTGCTGATGGCGCCCGTCGTCGCGATGATCCTCGCCTGACAGACACGGCGCGCCGGCCGGCCCTGCGGCGCGCCGCCCGCAGGGGCTGAGCGCGGGGATCCCCGCGCGGGACGACGGAACGCCGGTGTTCCGCCCCGGGCGGCTTGGCACCGCCGCCGCGGCGCTCGCCCTGGCCGGGGCCGGCGCCCCACGGCGCAGCTCGCTTGACAGCGGCGCCCCGGATCCCGCATCTGGGCGCAGGCTTGAGGAGGCCGGAGGACAGGCATGACCCGCATCCCCCGACAGCAGCAGGGCGCCAAGCGCGACCTGGTGCTGTGCTCGTGGCTGCGCTCGCAAGGCGGGCGAGGACTCGACACACGCACCCATGCGCCGAGCGTGGCGCAAGATGAGTTCCGCCGCATCCTCGGTGGCAGCGACCGGCTGCGCGGCGCGGCGGGCGAGCTCTTGCAGCGCACCCGGGCGATGCTCGACACCAGCGACGCGATCGTGCTTTTGTGTGACCCGGGCGGGGTGGTGATGGACGCCGTCGGCGGCGCGCAGGGACAGCGCCGGGGCGAGCGCAACAACCTGCAACCGGGCGGCTGCTGGAGCGAAAGCGCGATCGGCACCAATGCGATCGGCACCGCGCTGCACCTGCGCCGGCCGGTGACGATCAGCGACGACGAGCATTTCTGCGCAGCGATCCGGCACTGGGCCTGCGCCGCCGTGCCGCTGCATGATCCGCTCGACGGCAGGCTTCTGGGCGCGCTCGACATCTCCGGCACACCCGGGGCGGGGTTCGGCAACGCGGGGGCGCTGGCCACGGCACTCGCCGCGCAGATCGAGGCCTCGCTGCGCGACGCCGATCTGCGCGGGCACCGGGCGCTGATCGAGAAATTGCTCGACAGCCGGCCGCGCCGGCAGGGCGACGAGATGATGCTGCTCGACCGCTTCGGCCGGCTGGTCTGGGCGAGCGACGCCTTCGAGCGCTGCGCCGCGCAAAGCGGGCTGCCCGCGCCCGAGGCCCTGCGCCGGCTCGCCGCACAGCGCGAGGGCGATGCCGAGCATGCCGCGACCCTGCTGCGCGACCGGCTGCCCGGCGCCGATGTCGACGTGCTGGGCGGCCCTGGCGCGGCGCTTGGCCTGGTGGTGACGCTGCCGCCCGCGCCGGCGCGGCGCCGCCCCGCGCCGGACGCCGCGGAGGGGCTGACACTCGACGCGATCGCAGCGGCGAGCCCGACCCTTGCGCCGCTCTGCGCCGCAGCCCGCAAATTCCATGACCGCGCCATCGCCCTGACCATCGAGGGCGCGCCGGGGGCCGGCAAAAGCACCTTCGCCCGCGCCCTGCACGCCGCCTGCGGCGGCCCGACCCGGCCATTCGAGACCCTCGATTGCGCGGCGCTCGACGCCGAGACCCTGCGGCGCGACCTGCGCGAGGGAACCGGCCCGTTGCGGCAGGGCACGCGCGGCGGCGCGCTGTGCCTGGGCGAACCCGCACACACCCCGGCCGAAGCGCAACCGCTGCTCGCGCAGCTTCTGGACCGGCTGACGGAGCGCAGCGTGGCGCCGGTGCGGCTGATCGCCCTCGCCAGCGCGCCGCTGGCCGAGGCGGTGCGGCAGGGCAGGCTCTGCCGCGAGCTGCAGCTGCGCTGCGCCGGCGCGGTGATCCGTCTGCCGGCGCTCGCTGAACGGCGCGACGAGATCGGCCCGCTCGTGCAGCACTTCGCCCGGCTCTGCGCCCCGGCCGGGCGGCGCCCGCTGCGCTTCAGCCCCGCCGCGTTCGAGGCGCTGCGCCGCTACGACTGGCCCGGCAACCTGTGGGAGATGCGCGATCTGCTCGCGGCGCTGGAAACCGGGCGGGCCGAGGCGCGCTCGCGGGTGGTCGAGCCGGCCGACCTGCCCGCCGACATCCGCGCCAGCACCGGCCCGACCCCGCTGCGCCTGCACGAGAGCGAAAAGACCGCGATCCTGAACGCCGTGTCCGAGGCGGACGGCAACCTCAGCCGCGCCGCCCGCCGGCTCGGCATCGCGCGCTCGACGCTCTATCTCAAGCTCGAGCAATACGGCCTGCGCCAGCCGCCGCGGCGCTGACCGCCACCCGGCCCCGCCGGACTGTCCGAAAATCGGACAGAAGCCGCGGCCGCGCAGCCCTTCCGGCGCCTCTCGCCCGCCTTCTATGCTTCGGCATGCAATCGCATGCTGCAATCGAGTGAGGAGGCTCCGACATGAAAGCACTGGTGTTCCAGGGTCCCGGCCAGAAGGACTGGATCGAAAAAGACAAGCCGACGATCCAGAAACCGACCGACGTGATCGTGAAGATCAGCAAGACCACGATCTGCGGCACCGATCTGCACATCCTGAAAGGCGACGTGCCCACCGTGACCCCGGGCCGCACGCTCGGCCACGAGGGCGTCGGCATCGTCGAGGAGGTCGGCGACGCGGTGGTGAACTTCAAGACCGGCGACACGGTGTTGATCTCCTGTGTCACCTCCTGCGGCAAATGCGCGAACTGCAAGCGCAGCCTCTATGCCCATTGCGCCGACGGCGGCTGGATTCTCGGCCATACGATCGACGGCACCCAGGCCGAATACGTGCGCATCCCGCATGCCGACCACTCGCTGCACCCGATCCCGGCAGGCGCCGACGAGGAGGCGCTGGTGATGCTGTCCGACATCCTGCCGACCGGCTTCGAGATCGGCGTGCAATACGGCCATGTGAAACCCGGCGACACCATCGCCGTGGTCGGCGCCGGGCCGGTGGGGATGTCGGTGCTGCTGACCTCGCAGTTCCTCTCGCCCGGCCGGATCATCATGATCGACATGGACCCGGCACGGCTCGAGCTCGCACGGCAGTTCGGCGCCACCGACACGATCCAGGTCGGCGCCGAGGACGTGGTGGCCCGGATCATGGAGATGACCCATGGCAAGGGCGTCGACGTGGCGATCGAGGCGGTCGGCGTGCCGGCGACCTTCGACACCTGCCAGAAGATCGTCGCGGCCGGCGGCAACATCGCCAACGTCGGCGTGCACGGCAAGCCGGTCGAGCTGCATATCGAGGAGCTCTGGATCAAGAACATCAACATCTCGATGGGGCTGGTGAACACCAACACCACGCCGATGCTGCTGAAGACGCTCGGCAACGCGCGCGTCGATCCGGCGAAGCTGATCACCCACCGCTTCGCGCTCGACGAGATGATGAAAGCCTATGAGGTGTTCGGCAACGCCGCGCGCGAAAAGGCGATGAAAGTGATCCTGAGCGCCTGAGCGCCTGAGCGCCGTCTGAGCGAAATCCGGCCGGGATGCCCCGGCCGGATCCTGCGCGGCCGCGCGGCTCAGAGGCCCGCGGCCTCGATCCCGGTCAGGAAGTCGGACACGGTGCGCAGGCACAGCTCCTTTTCCTCGACATGCGGCATGTGGGCCGAGTGCTCGAACAGCACCCAGCGGGCGTCGGGGATATTCTCGACCAGCGGCTTCGTCACCAGCGGCGTCGCCTCGTCATATTTGCCCGAGATCACCAGCGCCGGCACATTCACCAGATGCAGCCGGTCCTCGATTGTCCAGTCCTTCATCGTGCCGATGACGTGAAACTCGGTCGGTCCGTTCATCGAACGGTAAACGGTGTTGTCGAGATCCATCAGGTCGAAGGTGCGGGTCACCTCGGGCGGCCAGGGGTCCAGACGGCAGACGTGGCGCAGATAGAAGACGCGCGAGGCAGCCAGATATTCCGGGTCGGTCAGCGTGCCCGCGGCCTCGTGGCGCAAGAGCGCCTGCTGCACCTCGGCCGGCAGTTCGGCGCGCAGCCGGTTCGCCTCGGCGACCCAGGTCGGCATGCTGGCGAGGCTGTTCGCAAAGATGATCGCCTTCAACCCCGCGGGCCGACGCACCGCATGTTCGCCCCCCAGCATCCCGCCCCAGGACTGGCCGAGATAGGCATAGCGGTCGCGGATGCCCAGATGGTCGAGCAGCTGGTCGAGCTCGTCGAGGAACAGATCGACCGTCCAGAACTCCGGCCCCTTCTCGGGCAAGTGGGTGGAATTGCCGTTGCCGAGCTGGTCGTAATGGATCACCGCCCGGCCATCGAGCGCGGTGATTTCCTTGAAGCTGTCGACATAGTCATGCGTGCAGCCCGGCCCGCCATGCGCGATCACCAGCGGCAGCTTGCCGTTTCCGAGATCGCCGGTGACCCGATACCAGGTCTGCCACGCGCGAAACGGCATGAAGCCCTCGCGCGTCGGGATTTCCGCCTGCGTCCGATCCTGCATCTTCGCCCTCCTGTGCCGGTTCCCCGAAACTCTATCGGCGGCGGCAGGCGGCGAGCAGCTATCAAAAATGAGGGGGTCAGATCAGCCCGCGCCGCACCGCCTCGGCAACGGCATGGCTGCGGTTGCGCGCACCAAGCTTGCGCACCGCGGCGTTGAGATGCATCACCACCGTCGGCACCGAGCGCTCGATCAGCCGCGAGGTCTCCTTGGCCGAAAGCCCGCGCGCGGCATGGTCGAGGCATTCGCGCTCGCGCGCGCTCAGCACCGGGCGGGCGGCGGTCAGCCGCCGGCCGGGCGAACCGATCTCGTTCTGGAACGCCTGCGCCATCAGCGCGAAGCCCGGCAGCACCTGCAGCGCGACGCGGCCGAAGGCCTGCCCGGGCCCGTTCCACAGTCCGTTCACCGTGACATAGCCGCCATCGGGCAGATGGATCGGCACGGTGATGCCGTTGACGAAACCGCTCGCCGAGATGAACTCGACCACCGGGCGGGAATGCTTGGTCAGATAGCTCTGGCTCAGCTCGCCCGCCTCGGCGTCATAGCTCCAGATGAAGGGCGCGACCGAGTTCACCGCGACCGCCTGCACCGGATCGTGGCGCGCATAGCCGCGCCCGCACCAGTAATCGATCATCCCCGGGTCGAGGTTGCGCACCACCATCACCGAGGGCGGCATCACCGCCCCGTCCGCCTCGTGCCGCGCGGGTGTGAAATCATAGATCAGCGCCGCCGCACCGAAGCCGCGCGCAACCTCGAAGAAGCGGTCAACCCCGCCCTCGAGCGTCTCCGCCCCGAGCCCGGGCCCGAAGCCTCCGACCAGATGCGAGGCAACCGTCAGCATCGCCGTCCCCCTGAACTGCCCCGGTCGCCGGACCGGACCACTATCATTTTTGATAGGTTACGCGGGACCGAGCCTTGCCACAATATCGACAGGCAGAGCGCCCGGTGCGCCCGAAACGTGAGAAACGATGCCGACCCGTGGCGAATGGCCTGAAATTCGAGCAGTCTTCTTGTGCGATCCGACCTGCTCCGGCCGCCGCCGCGACTCAAAAAACACCGCGCAGCGCCGGGCCCTTCCCCGCCCTGCCCGGACAAGACGATCCAACAAGGAGTTGACGATGAATTCCAGGCTCACCCCCGCGCGCCCCGGACGCTGGGCAGCGACGGTCGCGACGGTCGCCCTGCTTGCCGGGCTCACGCCCGGCTTCGCCACGGCCCAGGACGCGCACCGCGGCGGCACGCTCCGGCTGGTGTCGGTGTCCTCGCAGGGCACGCTCGACCCGCATGTGAACTACACCTCGCAGTTCTGGCAGCTGTACGCCTTCCTCTATGACGGCCTTGTCGGCTTCAAGAAGGTCGGCGGCCCGGAAAGCAAGGAGGTCGTCGCCGATCTCGCCGCGGCCCTGCCCGAGGTGTCGAACGACGGCAAGACCTATACCTTCACCCTGCGCAAGGGGGTGAAGTTCTCGAACGGCAAGGAGATGACCACCGACGACGTGGTGGCCTCGTTCCAGCGCATCTTCAAGGTGCTGGGCCCGACCGCGGGCACCTTCTACAACGGCATCGTCGGCGCCGATCAGTGCCTTGCCGCGCCGGCCGACTGCACGCTTGCGGGTGGCATCGTGGCCGACAAGGCCGCCGGCACGGTGACGATCAACCTCGTCGCGCCCGATCCCGAATTCCTGTTCAAGCTGAGCGCGCCGCATGCCTCGATCCTGCCGGCCGAGACCACCGCCAAGGACAATGGCAACGCGCCGATCCCGGGCACCGGCGCCTACATGGTGAAAAGCTACGATCCGAACAACGCAATGGTGATCGTGCGCAACCCCGCCTTCACCGAATGGAGCAAGGACGCCCAGCCCGAGGGCCATGTCGACGAGATCGACTATACCTTCGGCGGCACCGAGGAAGCCGCGGTGAACGCGATCCTGAACGGCCAGGCCGACTGGATGTTCGACCAGCCGCCGGCCGACCGCCTGGCCGAGCTGAGCACCGCCGCCCCCGACCAGATCCACCTCGCGCCGCTGTCGGCCTGGTGGTACGCGCCGATGAACGTGAACCTCGCGCCCTTCAACGACGTGCGGGTGCGCCAGGCGCTGAACTATGCCATCGACCGCGATGCGCTCGTCTCGCTCTTTGGCGGGCCGGCGCTCGCGCAGCCCGTCTGTCAGGTGCTGCCGCCCGAGTTCCCGGGCCATGTCGATCAGTGCCAATACACGCTCGATCCCGGCGAAAGCTGGAGCGCGCCCGACATGGACAAGGCGAAGCAGCTGGTCGAGGAAAGCGGCACCAAGGGCGAGAAGGTCACCATCGTGACCGAGGACAACGCCGCCTCGCGCGGGATCGGCACCTATCTGCAGTCGGTGCTGTCCGACCTGGGCTACGAGGCCGCGGTGCAGACGATCTCGGGCGACATCCAGTTCACCTATATCCAGAACACCAACAACAAGGTGCAGCTGTCGATCAGCCAGTGGTATGCCGACTATCCGGCCGCCTCGAACTTCCTCAACGTGCTCTTCGGCTGTGACTCGTTCCACCCCGGTTCGGATGCCTCGATCAACATCGCGGGCTTCTGCGACAAGGGCATCGACGACCGGATGAAGGCCGCGATCGCGCTTGGCGCGACCGATCCGGCGGCGGCCGATGCGGAATGGGCGAAGATCGACGGCGCGGTGATGGAGGCCTCGCCGGCGCTGCCGCTCTTCACCCCGAAGCAGGTCGACCTGCTCAGCACCCGGGTCGGCAACTATGCCTTCTCGAACCAGTATCACTGGCTGATCGCGAACGCCTGGGTGCAGTGAGCCGCGGCAAGGACAAGGGCCCGAGATGACGACTGACGAAACCGAAACGGGCTCCCTGCCCCCGGCCGAGCCGGCCGGGGGCGCGCTGCCGCCACCCGCCGGCCCCTGGCGCCGCGCGCTTCAGGGCCTTGCCTCGAGCCGCACCGCGGTGCTCTCGGGGCTGGGCCTTGTGCTCATCGTGCTGGCGACGGTGCTGGCGCCGGTCTATGCGAAACATGTCGCGCAGACCGATCCCTTCCGCTCGGGGCTGAGTGCCAAGATCATGATCGACGGCAAGCGCAGCCCGGTGATGGAGCGCTCGACCGAGGGGCTGGGCCTTGGTGTCACGCCGATCGGGCCGACCTGGGGGGCGAAATACTTCCTCGGTGCCGACAGCCAGGGCCGCGACGTCGCGGCGCGGCTGCTCTATGGCGGGCAGAATTCGCTGATCATCGCCGGGGCGGCGACGCTGCTGTGCCTCGTCTGCGCCGCGGTGATCGGCATCGTCGCGGGCTATGCCGGCGGCAGGGTCGATACCGTGCTGTCGAACCTGATCGACATGATCTGGGCCTTTCCGGTCTATCTGCTGGCGATCTCGCTTTCGATCGTGATGCTTGGCAAGACCTTCGAGATCGGGCCGATCCACATCAGTTCCTCGAGCCTCGTGGTGCCGATCATCATCATCGGGCTGGTCTATGTGCCCTATGTCGCGCGCCCGGTGCGCGGCCGGGTGATCGCCATCACCAACAGCGACTTCGTGCTGGCGGCGCGCGGGCTCGGCATCCGCCCCTCGCGCATCCTGTGGCGCCACATCCTGCCCAATGTCGCGACCACGCTGATCGTCTTTGCGCCGATGCTGATGGCGCTGAACATCGTTACCGAAAGCTCGCTGTCGTTCCTGTCGGTGGGCGTGCAGGCGCCGAATGCCAGCTGGGGCACGATCTTGCAGGACGGTCAGGCGCTGCTCTACTCGCGCCCGGTCGTGTCGATGGCGCCCGGCATCGCGATCATGGTGACGGTGATGCTGCTCAACCTGTTCGGGGACGTGCTGCGCGACATCCTCGACCCGAAATCCGTGCGGGGGCGCTGATGCTGGCCGTGATCCTGTCGCGCCTCGCGCGGATGGTGGTGGTGATGTTCGGCATCAGTGTCATCACCTTCCTGATCTTCTTCGCCACCCCGGGCGCCGACCCGGCGGCGCGCATCGCCGGCCGCAACGCCGCCCCCGAGACGGTCGCCGCCGTGCGCCACGACTTCGGCCTCGATCGGCCGATCTGGGTGCAATACGGGGTGATGATGCGCAAGATGTTCGTCACCGGCGATCTGACCTCCTTCGTCAACCGCGGCCAGAAGATCGTGCCGACGCTGACCGCCGCCGCCCCGGTGACGCTGTCGCTCGTGGCAGGAGCCGCGGTGCTGTGGATGGCGCTTGGCGCCGCCACCGGGATCATCGCCGCCGCCTTCAAGGACCGGCTGCCCGACAAGATCCTGATGGGCGTGTCGATGATGGCCGTCGCCATGCCGGTGTTCTGGGTGGGCGAGATGGTGAACCTTGTCACCCAAAGCCGGCTGCATGACACCTGGGCCTTCTCCTGGGTGCCGCCGCTTGGCTATGTGCCGCTGAGTGAAAGCCCGGTGCGCTGGTTCCTTGCCCTCGTCTTCCCCTGGATCACGCTCTCGTTCCTCTACATCGGGCTTTACGGCCGGATGCTGCGCACCGGCATCATCGAGACCTATCAGGAAGACTATATCCGCACCGCCCGCGCCAAGGGGCTGACGGCGCGCCGGGTGCTGCTCAAGCACGCCACCCGTGCCGCGATCATCCCGGTCGTCATCATGTTCGGCATGGATTTCGGCGTGCTCGTCGGCGGCGCCGCGGTGCTGACCGAGGTGGTCTTCGGCCTGAACGGCGTCGGCCGGCTGACCTATCAGGCGCTGAAGGTGCTCGACCTGCCGATGATCATGGCCGCGGTGCTCTACGCCTCCTTCTTCGTCGTGCTCGCGAATGCGGTCGTCGACCTTCTGTGCATCCTGATCGACCCGAGGCTGCGGCGCAAATGACCGAAAGACCGACCTTCCCCATGCCTGACCTCCCCGCCCCCGGCGCGCCCTCCCCGATCCTGTCGATCCGTGACCTGCGCGTCGCCTTTCAGGGCGCACGCGGCGCCTGGAACGAGGTGGTGCACGGGCTGTCGCTGACCGTCGCGGCGGGCGAGACCGTCGCGCTGGTGGGTGAATCCGGCTCTGGCAAAAGCGTCACCTCGCTCGCGCTGATGCGGCTGCTCGACCCCGCGACCAGCCGGATCACCGGCCAGGTCACGCTCGACGGTGCCGAGGTGCTGTCGCTCTCCGAAGCCGAGATGGTCGCGCGGGTGCGCGGCCGCATTGCCGCGATGATCTTTCAGGAGCCGATGACCAGCCTGCACCCGATCTACACGGTCGGCGACCAGCTGATCGAGGCGCTGACCTGCCACCGCCCGATGCCGCGCGCCGAGGCCCACCGCGCCGCCGTCGCGCTGATGGAGCGGGTGCGCATCCCCGATGCCGCGCGCCGGCTTGACGACTATCCGCACGCCTTCTCGGGCGGGATGCGGCAGCGGGTGATGATCGCGATGGCGCTGGCCTCGCGGCCGAAGCTGCTGATCGCGGACGAGCCGACGACCGCACTCGACGTCACGGTTCAGGGCGAGATCCTGTCGCTTCTCAAGGAGTTGCAGGAAGAATACGGGATGGCGATGCTGTTCATCACGCATGACATGGGGGTGGTGGCCGAGATGGCCGACCGCACCGTGGTGATGCTGCGCGGCGATGTCGTCGAGGAAGGCCCGACGGCGCAGGTGTTCCACGCGCCGCGCGCGCCCTACACCCGCGCGCTGCTCGCAAGCGTGCCGGCGCTCGGCTCGATGCGGGGCGAACCGGTGCCGCTGCGCTTTCCCGCGATCGACGCGGCGAGCGGGGCCGCGACACCGGGCCTGCCCCTCGCCCGCCAGCCTGACCTGAGCGCGCCGCTGCTCGAGGTGCGCGACCTCGTCACCCGCTTCGATGTGCGCGGCGGGCTGCTGCGGCGCAAGGTGGCGCGCGTGCACGCGGTCGAGAACGTCTCTTTCGCCATCCACCCGGCCGAGACGCTGGCGCTGGTGGGCGAGTCGGGCTGCGGCAAGTCGACCACCGGGCGCTCGATCATCCGCCTTGCAGGCGGCACTTCGACGGGTTCGGTGCGGCTCGATGCGACCGAGCTTTTCACCCTGCCGCCCGGCCGGCTGCGCCTGCAGCGGCGCGAGATCCAGATGATCCCGCAGGATCCGCTGGCCAGCCTCAACCCGCGCATGACGATCGGCGAGGCGCTGGTCGAGCCCTTCCTCGAACACCGCATGGGCTCCGCTGCCGAGGCCCGCGCCAAGGCCACACGGCTGATGGAACAGGTCGGGCTGAGCCCCGCCATGCTCGAACGCTTCCCGCATGAATTCTCGGGCGGCCAGCGGCAGCGGCTGTGCATCGCCCGCGCGCTGATGCTCGACCCGCGGGTGATCATCGCCGATGAAAGCGTCTCGGCGCTCGATGTCTCGGTGAAGGCGCAGGTGGTGAACCTGCTGCTTGATATTCAGGAGCGCACCGGCATCGCCTTCCTCTTCATCTCGCATGACATCGCGGTGGTGGAGCGGATCAGCCACCGCATCGCGGTGATGTATCAAGGCGAGATCGTCGAGATCGGGCCGCGCGCTGCGGTGATGGAGACGCCGCAGCACCCCTATACCCGCCGCCTGATCGAGGCAGTCGCCGTGCCCGACCCGGCCCGGCGCCACCTGCGCCGCACGCAGCCGCCCTCCGAGCTGATGAACCCGATCCGCCCGCTCGATTTCGTGCCGCCCGAACGGCGCTACCGCGAGGCCGGCCCCGGCCATTTCGTGCGCGAGGACTGATCCGGGCGGCCAGTCCGGTCGCCCGCCCTTCGTTTTTCCCTGAGGTCTTGATCCCATGCCCGTCACCCTTTCCCCTGTTGCCACCGCCACCCGCACGCTCGTGCTGCCGCTCGATGCGACGCTCGCCCTTGGGCCGCGCGCCGCGGCCCTCGACGCCACGGCGGGCGGTGCGATCACCCGCGCGCTCACCGCCGCCCGCTTCACCGCGGCCGAGGGCGCCTGCCTCGACCTCTTCGCGCTGCCCGGCGCTGACGCTGCGCGCGTCGTGGTGCTGGGCCTTGGGGCACCCGGCGCCGGGGCGCTGGTCCCCGCGCGCGCCGGCGCCGCGCTTGCCCGCCATCTGGAAGCGGCCGGTGAAAGCGCCGCGACGCTCGTCTTCGACGGCACGGATGCCGCGCAGCTCGCGGCGCTGGTGCACGGCGTCCGGCTGGGGAACTACCGCTTCGGGCTGACCGCGCAGGGCGAGAGCCCCTTCGCGCTCGACCTAGCGCTTGCCACCGATCTCGAGCCCGGCGCGGCACTCTCGCGGATGGAGGCGGTGGCCGAGGGCGTGTGCTTCGCCCGCGATCTGGTGAACTATCCCGCCAGCCACCTGAACCCCGACAGCTTCGCCGATTTCCTCGCCCCGCTCGCCGCCGCCGGCATCGCGATCGAGGTGCTCGATGCCGAGGCGCTGGCACGGATGGGGATGAACGCGGTTCTGGCCGTCGGGGCGGGCTCGGCCCGCGCGCCGAAGGTGATCGTGCTGCGCTATCGCCCGACGGGCAGCCCCGCCGCGCCGATCGCCCTGGTCGGCAAGGGGATCTGCTTCGACGCCGGCGGGCTGGCGATCAAGTCGGGCCCGCAGATGTTCGACATGCGTGCCGACATGAGCGGTGCCGCTGCGGTCGCGGGCACGATGCTGGCCCTTGCCCGGCAGGGCAGCCGCGAGCATGTCGTGGGCGTGCTGGGCATCGCCGAGAACCTGCTCTCGGGCACGTCCTACAAGCCCGGCGACATCGTCACCACCTTCGCCGGCAAGACCGTCGAAGTCTATGACACCGATTGCGAGGGGCGCATGGTTCTTGCCGACATCCTCGCCCTTGCCGCGCGCAGCGAGCCGCGGGTGATCGTCGATCTCGCGACGCTGACCTATTCGGTGATGCAGGGGCTGGGCCATGTCTTCGCCGGGCTCTTCGCCACCGACGACGGGTTGGCCGAGGCACTGCTGCGCGCCGGCGAGACGGTGGGCGAGCGGTTCTGGCGGCTGCCGCTCGATCCGGCCTATCAGGAGGCGCTGCGCTCGCCGGTCGCCGATCTGCGCCAGCATGCCGAGGACCTGCACGATGGCGACGCGCCCCATGCGGCGGCGTTCCTGCACGCGTTCACCGGCGGCTTCCCCTGGGCGCATCTCGACATCGCCGGCAAGGAGCTTGCGGCGAAGGAGATGCCCCTTGCCCGCCGCGGCGGCACCGGCTTCGGCGTGCGCCTGCTCGAGGAATGGATCGCCGGCCTCGCCCCCGCCGAGGGCTGATCCCCGACTCCGCCGCGGGCGGGCGCCCCGGACAGGTCCGCCCCCGGCACCGAACGAGATCCGGAATCAGCCCGTTTTCGGATCACTTTCGGGGTAAAGAGATCAAAAAACAGGCTAAAAACCGCGATATCGCAGCGCAGCACCTGTCGATTCAGACCATCGGCCGATTTTGCACTTGTCTCGCCCGACCACCCGATGCCAGCTTCAGGGCACATCGGACACACCCGAACGGCATTCGCGCCTCGCTTCGACACCGCCTCCCGCGGCTCGTCGGCGGGGCGTTTTTGCGTTTCGGGCATCGCACAGGCGACAGCAGACATGACGGCACAGGTCGAACTCGGATTGCTCTATTCCCGCTCGGGCAGCTACGCGCTGATCTCCGAGGCCTGCCGGACCGGAGCGCTGACAGCGATCGCCGAGATCAACGCCGATCCGGCGCGTGCGCTGAACTTCGTCCCGGTCGAGCGCGACCCGTGCGGCAATACCGACGCCTACGGCCCCTTGTGCGAGGAGATCCTGCGCGACAGCTCGGCGCGGCATGTGATCGGCTGCGTCACCTCGTGGAGCCGCAAGGAGGTGATCCCGACGCTCGAGAGGGCGGGCGGCACGCTGTGGTATCCGGTGCCCTACGAGGGGTTCGAGGCCTCGGACCATGTCGTCTACACCCATGCCTGCCCGAACCAGCACCTGTTGCCGCTGCTGGGCTGGGCCTTCGCCCGGCTCGGCCGGCGCGGCTATCTGACCGGCTCGAACTACATCTGGGGCTGGGAGATGAACCGGCTGGCGCGCGAGGTGATCTCGGGCGCTGGCGGCGAGGTGCTGGGCGAGCGCTATCTGCCGCTCGGCTCGGTCGATGTCGGGCGGATGATCGAGGAGATCCGCGCCACCCGCCCGGCCTTCATCCTGAACAACCTGATCGGCCCGTCGCAATACGCCTTCCTCGCCGCCTATCGCCGGCTTGGCGAGGAGATCGCGCATTTCCGCCCCGAGACCTGCCCGATCCTGTCGTGCAACCTCACCGAATGCGAGCTTGCCGCGATCGAGCCCGCCGCGGCCGAGGGGCTGATCGCCGCCGGCCCCTATTTCCGCGGCGCGACCGGCTGGCCCGGGGCGCGGCGCAGCTTCGGCTCCTCGCACGAAGCGGCGGCCTGGTCGGCGGTGCACCGGCTGGCGCGGCTGCTCTCCGGGCACGCGGGGGCCGCGACGGAAAGTCTTGCGCAGCTCCTCGCCCATGCGCCGGGCGGCACCGAGGGCATCGACCCGGCGACCCATCACACCGAGCTGCCGGTGCTGATCGCGCAGATCGAGAACGGCGCCTTCGTCCTGCGCGAACGCTTCGAGGCGCGGATGGGCGACCCCTATCTCTCGCACGGGCGCGAGGCGGTGCTGCCAGCCGCGCCGCGGCTGAAGGTGGTGTGATGAAGCGCAAGGTCCGGATCGCGAACCTCGGCGGCGCACGCGCCTATATCCTGCACCGGCCACACCCGACGGTGCAGGCGCTCGAACGCCAGCTGCGCGCGATCGGGCTCGAGGTGGTGCAATGCTGGCCCGAGCTGCCGGCCGAGGCGATCGCCGCCGATTTCCTGTTCTTCGACGTCGATCAGGGCTTTGACGAGCAATTCCCCTGGCGCCCGGGCGAAAGCCCGATGCCGATGATCGCGCTGATCGGATCGGAGGCGCCGGGCCGGATCGAATGGTCGCTCGAGGCGGGGGCGCATGCGCAACTGCTGAAGCCCGTGGGCGACGGCGGCGCCTATTCGGCGCTGCTGATCGCCCGGCTCGCCTTCGAGGCGCGGCAGTCGCTCTCGGCGCAGATCGCCGATTTGCGCCGCCGCCTCGACGAGCGCCAGACCGTGGTGCGCGCCGTCACCCTGCTGGCCGCGCGCGGCAAGGACGAGGCTGCGGCCTATGACCAGCTGCGGCAGATGGCGATGGCCTGGCAGGTGAATTTCGAGGATGCGGCGCGGCGCGTCGTGGCCAGTCATGACAGGCAGGAGAACGGCAATGACCGACGTGACCTCGGCTGAGGCCGCCGCGCGGCCGCAAGGCGCACTGCGCCGGCTGCTGCAGCGCAAGCTTGCCCTGATCGGGCTGGCGCTGATCGTGGTGGTGACGGCGGGGGCGATCTTTGCCCCCTGGATCGCCCCCTTCGCGCCCGAGGACCAGATGTTCGACGGGCTCACGCTCGAGGGCGCGCCGATGCCGCCCGGTGACAAGTTCTGGCTCGGCACCGACCTGCTCGGCCGCGACCTGTTCTCGCGCATCCTGTTCGGGGCGCGCACCTCGCTGGTGATCGGCGTGGTGGCGAACGGGCTCGCGCTGCTGATCGGCACGCTGATCGGCGTCACCGCGGGCTATTTCCGCGGCTGGATCGGCACCGTGCTGATGCGCTTCACCGACCTGATGATGGCCTTCCCGGCGCTTTTGCTGGCGATCTGCCTCGCGGCGATCTTCACCCCCTCGCTGTGGATCGTGGCGATGGTGATCGCGCTGGTGAACTGGGTGCAGACGGCGCGCGTCGTCTACACCGAGACCTCGGCGCTGGCCGAGCGCGAATTCGTCGCGGCCGAGCGCACGCTCGGCGCCGGCACCGGGCGGATCCTGTTTCGCCACATCCTGCCGCATCTGGTGCCGATGATCATCGTCTGGGGCACGCTCGGGATCTCGACCACGGTGCTGCTCGAGGCGACGCTCAGCTATCTCGGCGTCGGGGTGCAGCCGCCGACGCCGAGCTGGGGCAACATCATCTTCGAGAACCAGACCTATTTCCAGGCCGCGCCGTGGCTTGTCTTCATCCCCGGCGCTGCGATCCTCGCGCTCGCGCTGGCCTTCAACCTTGTGGGCGATGCGCTGCGTGACGTGCTCGACCCGACCCAGCGGGGGCGTGACTGATGCTGGCCTATCTGATCCGCCGCCTCGTGCAATCCGCGCTGATCCTGCTTGGCGTGTCCTTCATCACCTTCCTGCTGCTCTACGTGCTGCCGGCCGACCCGGTGCGCCAGATCGCCGGGCGCTCGGCCACGCCCGAGACGGTCGAGAACATCCGCCGCCAGCTTGGCCTCGATCAGCCCTTCGTCGTGCAATACGGCCGCTACCTTGCCGGGCTGGTCCACGGCGACATGGGGCGCAGCTATCTGCAGAAGACCGAGGTCGCGGCGCTGATCATGGCGCGGCTGCCGGCGACGCTGCTGCTGATGCTGGGCGCGATCGTCGCCGAGCTGGCGATCGGGCTCAGCCTCGGCGTTCTGGCCGCGGTGCGCCGCGGCGGCGCGCTCGACCAGTCGCTGATGATCACCTCCTTCGTCGCGGTCTCGGCGCCGCAATTCGTCGTCGGGCTGCTGCTGCTTTACGTCTTCGCGGTCAAGCTCGGCTGGTTCCCGATCGGCGGCTATGGCCATGCCTCGAACCTCGTGCTGCCGGCAATGACGCTCGGGATCATGGGCTCGGGCTGGTACAGCCGGATGATGCGCTCGTCGATGATCGAGGTCTTGCGTTCGGACTACATCCGCACCGCCCGCGCCAAGGGGCTCGGCCGGGCCCGGGTGCTGGCGCTGCACGCGATGCCGAACGCGATCCTGCCGATCATTGCGATGATCGGCATCGACATCGGCATCTTCATGTCGGGCATCGTCGTCGTCGAGAGCGTCTTCGGCTGGCCCGGCATCGGCCAGCTCGCCTGGCAGGCGATCCAGCGCGTCGACATCCCGATCATCATGGGCGTCACGCTGGTCTCGGCCTGCGCCATCGTGCTCGGCAACCTGCTGGCCGACCTCGTCACCCCCTTCATCGACCCGCGCATCAAGCTGCGCTGAGCCTTTCCCGAAGACCCCGCCTTACGGGGCCCCACTCACGACCACCACCGATCCAACAGACGGAGACGAAGATGAGCCTGATGAACACGCTGCTGGCGACGAGCGCTCTTGCGGTGTCGCTGTCCTTCGCCAGCCTCGCCGCGGCGCAGGACTATACCCCCGATCCGAACGCCAAACCCGGCGGCAACATCGTCATCACCTACAAGGACGACGTCGCCACGCTCGACCCGGCGATCGGCTATGACTGGCAGAACTGGTCGATGATCAAGTCGATCTTCGACGGGCTGATGGATTACGTGCCGGGCACCACCGAGCTGCGCCCGGGGCTTGCCGAAAGCTATGAGATCTCGCCCGACGGCAAGACCTACACCTTCCACCTGCGCAAGGGCGTGAAGTTCCACAACGGCCGCGAGATGACCGCCGAGGACGTGAAATACTCGCTCGACCGCGTCACCACGCCCGCGACGCAATCGCCCGGCGCGGGCTTCTTCGGCTCGATCGCCGGCTATGACGCGATGGCCGATGGCTCGGCCACCAGCCTGTCGGGCGTGACCGTCGTCGACCCTGCCACCGTGAAGATCGAGCTGTCGCGCCCCGACGCCACCTTCCTGCATGTGATGGCACTGAACTTCTCCTCGGTCGTGCCGAAGGAAGAAGTCGAGAAATGGGGCGCCGATTTCGGCAAGCACCCGGTCGGCACCGGCGCCTTCAAGCTGAGCGACTGGACGATCGGGCAGAAGCTGCTGCTGACGAAGAACGCCGACTACTGGCGCGCCGGCCTGCCCTATCTCGACAGCGTGACCTTCGAGGTCGGTCAGGAGCCGATCGTGGCGCTGCTGCGCCTGCAGAAGGGCGAGGTCGACATCCCCGGCGACGGCATCCCGCCGGCGAAGTTCACCGAGGTGATGAACAACCCCGACGAGAAGAAGCAGGTCGTCGTCGGCGGCCAGCTGCAGACCGGCTACATCACGCTGAACGTCGAGATGAAGCCCTTCGACAACGTCGAGGTCCGCCGCGCGATCAACATGGCGATCAACAAGGACCGGATCGTGCAGATGATCAACGGCCGCGCCACCCCCGCGACGCAGCCGCTGCCGCCCTCGATGCCGGGCTATACCAAGGATTACGCGGGCTATGCCTTCGATCCGGCGAAGGCCAAGGCGATGCTCGCCGAGGCGGGCTATCCCGACGGCTTCCAGACCCAGCTTTACGTGATGAACACCGACCCGAACCCGCGCATCGCGCAGGCGATCCAGCAGGATCTGGCGGCGATTGGGGTCAAGGCCGAGATCAAGGCGCTGGCCCAGGCGAATGTGATCGAGGCCGGCGGCACGCCGAAGACCGCGCCGATGATCTGGTCGGGCGGCATGGCCTGGATCGCCGACTTCCCCGATCCGTCGAACTTCTACGGCCCGATCCTCGGCTGTGCCGGCGCGGTCGAGGGCGGCTGGAACTGGTCGTGGTACTGCAACAAGGATCTCGATGCCGAGGCGGCCAAGGCCGATTCCATCGTCGATCCGGCGAAGCAGGACGAGCGGCTGGCGCTGTGGTCGGACGTCTACATGAAGATCATGCAGGACGCCCCCTGGGTGCCGGTGTTCAACGAGAACCGCTACACGATGAAGTCGGCGCGCATGGGCGGCAGCGATGACCTTTACGTCGATCCGGTCTCGATCCCGGTGAACTATGATTATGTCTATGTGACGGAGTGAACGCATATGTGCAAAGCCTGCGGCTACACGATCCACGGCGCGCAGCACCATTTCGGCTGGGACAATTCGCTTGTCCCGGTCGAGACGGTGGCGCCGGGCGCGACCATCCTCTTCCACTGCCTCGACGCCTCGGCGGGCCAGCTGGGACCGTCCTCGACCGTCGAGGGCGTGAAGACCCTCGATTTCGGCAAGATCAACCCGGTCTCCGGCCCCGTCTATATCGACGGGGCGATGCCCGGCGACGTGCTGAAGGTGACGATCGACAGCTTCGCCCCGCGCGAGCAGGAGGGCACCGCATGGGGCTGGACGGCAAACATCCCGGGCTTCGGCCTGCTCGCCGACCAGTTCACCGAACCGGCACTGAACATCTGGAAATATGACGCCGCCGCGCCCGGTCAGGCGCTCTGGGGCCGCCACGGCAAGGTGCCGCTGAAGCCCTTCTGCGGCACCATCGGCGTCGCCCCCGCCGCACCGGGCCCGCAGTCGATCGTGCCGCCGCGCCGGGTCGGCGGCAACCTCGACATCCGCGATCTGGCAGCGGGCACCACGCTCTACCTGCCGGTCGAGGTGGAAGGGGCGTTGTTCTCGGTGGGCGACACCCATGCCGCGCAGGGCGACGGCGAGGTCTGCGGCACCGCGATCGAAAGCCCGATCGACACCGTGCTGACCTTCGACGTGGTGAAGGGCGAAAGCCTGAAGTTCCCCCGCTTCACCACGCCCGGCCCGGTCACCCGCCATCTCGACACCGCGGGCTACGAGGTCACCACCGGCATCGGTCCCGACCTGATGGCCGCGGCGCGCGATGCGGTCGCGGGCATGGTCGACCTGCTTACGGCGCGCCACGGCATGGCGGCGGTCGACGCCTACATGCTGGTCTCGACCTGTGGCGATCTGCGGATCTCGGAAATCGTCGACATACCGAACTGGGTGGTCAGCTTCTACTTCCCGCGCAGCGTGTTCGAATGAGCGCCACAGCGGAACTCCGGTCCGGGGCGGCGACCGCCCCGGATGCCCCGCCCCGCCCGGTGCTGTCGGTCGAGGGGCTGACGATCTCGGTCCGGGCCGAGGGGCGCGAGCGGGCGCTGGTGCGCGATCTCAGCTTCACCCTTGCACCGGGCGAGACCATCGCCATCGCCGGCGAGAGCGGCTCGGGCAAGTCGCTGACCTCGCTCGCGATCATGGGGCTGCTGCCGCCGCCCGCGCTGCGCGTCAGCGCCGGGGCGATCCGCCTTGACGGCGAGGATCTGACCCGCCTGCCCGAGGGCCGGATGCGGGCCATTCGCGGCAACCGCATCGCGATGATCTTCCAGGAGCCGATGACCTCGCTCAACCCGGTGCTGTCGATCGGGCGCCAGCTTTGCGAGGCGATCCGCGCCCATGCGCCGGTCTCGCGCGCCGAGGCCCGCCGCCGCGCCCTCGGGGCGCTGACGGCGGTGCGGATCTCCGAGCCCGAGCGCCGGCTCGGCCAGTTCCCGCACGAGCTGTCGGGCGGTATGCGGCAGCGCGTGATGATCGCGATGGCGCTGGCGCTGCGCCCCGACGTGCTGATCGCCGACGAACCGACCACCGCGCTCGACGTCACCGTGCAGCGCGAGGTGCTCGACCTGCTGCGCGATCTGCAGCGCGAGATGGGCACCGCAATCATCCTCATCACCCATGACATGGGCGTGGTGGCCGAGATGGCCGAGCGGGTGATCGTGATGAAACAGGGTCAGGTGGTCGAGACCGGCCCGGTCGCGCAGATCTTCGCCGCGCCGCAACAGCCCTACACCCGCGACCTGCTGGCCGCGGTGCCGCGGATGGGCGACGGCAGCGGCGCCCCTGCCCCCGCCACCGAGGCCGACCCCGTCGCCCGGCTGCGCGATCTCTGCGTGCGCTTCGACATCCGCGGCGGGCTGCTGTCGCGCGTCACCCACCGCGTCCATGCGGTCGAGGGGGTCAGCTTCGACATCCGCGCCGGCGAGACCTTCTCGCTCGTCGGCGAAAGCGGCTGCGGCAAGTCGACGATCGCCAAGGCGCTGACCGGGCTCGTGCCCCATCAGGGCAGCATCGAGGTGGCGGGGCATCGGCTCGGCGGTCTGTCCCCGCGCGAGATGAAGGCGCTGCGTCGCGACGTGCAGATCGTGTTCCAGGACCCGATGGCGGCACTCGACCCGCGGATGCGGGTGGGCGATCTGGTGAGCGAACCACTCCTCATCCACGGCATCGGCACCCCCGAGACCCGGCGCGCGCATGTCGCGACGCTCTTCGAGCGGGTCGGGCTCGCCCGCGATCAGCTCGACCGCTATCCGCACGAGTTCTCGGGCGGTCAGCGCCAGCGGATCTGCATCGCCCGCGCCCTTGCGCTGCAGCCGAAGCTGATCATCGCCGACGAGAGCGTCTCGGCGCTTGACGTCTCGGTGCAGGCGCGGGTGCTCGACCTGCTTGCCGCGCTGAAGCGCGAATTCGGCATCGCCTATCTCTTCATCAGCCATGACATGGCGGTGGTCGAGAACATCTCGGACCGGGTGGCGGTGATGTTCATGGGCCAGATCGTCGAGATGGGCACCCGCGCGCAGATCTTCGGCACCCCGCAGCACCCCTATACCCGGCGGCTGATGGCGGCGGTGCCGGTGCCCGATCCGGGGGCCGAGCGGCCGCCGCTGCCGCGTCTGGCGGGCGAGGTGCCAAGCCCGGTCTACCCGCTGGGTGCGGCGCCGCAACGCCACCGGCTGCGCGACATCGGGGGCGGACATCTGGTCGCCGAGACGGAGATCACCCCCGCGGGCGGGCGCTGACACCCCGCCCGCGCCGCGCGCTGGCCCTTGCCGGCGGCGGCGGAACTTGCCAGAACTGCGCCCATCATGGCCCTGCCCTCCGCCCCCCGCAGCTATACGGTCGACACGCTCGTGCGGATGCACGGTTTCCGCGACTGTCTGGCCTCGGCGGCCCATGATCTGCTCGAGACGCATCTGGCGCTGCCGCGCGAGGTCCATTACGTCGCCGACCTGCAACGCTGGATGCTGAGCCAGATCACCATCGCGCTGCATTTCGAGCACCGGCGCGATCCGGCCCGCCCGCCGATCTCGCCCGCCAATCTGGTGCGGGCGATCGGCGACAGCGGCATCGCCAGCCGCAACACCGCGCACACCTTCCTGATGGAGATGCGCCGCTATCACTTCGTCACGCCGCTCGCGCGCGCCGACGGCCGGCAGCGCGCCGTCGAGGCGACGGAGATGAGCGAAGGGCTGATCCGGCGCTATTTCGACATCCACCTGCGCGCGCTTGACCGGCTCGATGACGGCGGGCGCGCGGCACTTTCCCGCGCCCGGCCCGATCTGCTGCACGCCGCCCAGCCCCGCTTTGCGCGGAAGCTGGCCGCCCGCCGCGACTGGCACAGGCCGCCCGCCAGCATCGCGAAATTCGTCAGTTCCGATTCCGGCAGCAGCATCCTGCACGACCTGATCGCGGACGTGCCCCCGCCGGCCGAGGACGCGACCGCGCCGATCTGGGTCGGCACCGTCTCGCCCAAGGTGCTGTCGAGCCGCTACCGGATCTCGCGCACCCATGCGGCGCGGCTTTTCGCGCAGGCCCGCGAGGCCGGGCTGATCGGCTGGGCGCGGCCCAGCAACCGCGGTGCATGCTGGATCTCGCCGCAGCTCGTGCGCGACTATCGGCGCTGGCAGGCGATCAAGTTCGCCTGCGCCTCCTCGGCCTTTGCCGAGGCCTGCGCCGGCACCGGCTCTGCCGCGACCGAAGCCATCGGCTGAGACGCCACGGAGGGCCCGAAGGCCCCCCGCGCATCCCTCATTCGTGGATCGTGTACTCGCCCAGCTCGCACAGGTTCTGCGTGTCGGTCGTGGTGTCGAGTTCGTCGCCCTGGAATTCGAAGCGCATGTCGTAGTCGCACACCGAGCGGCCATCGGCGATGGTGATCTCCATTGATTCACCGGGCTCGAGAACCTGGTCGCCGAAGACGTCGTCTTCCCAGGCATTGACGCCCACCGGGGAAGTGTAGAAGTTGTTCAGCACGGAATGGGTGCCGTTTTTCAGCGTGAACACGAGGTCCTCGGCGAGCGCCGGGGTCGACACGCACAGGGCGACGGCCGCAGCGACCAGCGCAGCGTTAAACTTTTTCATTTCTTCAGCCTGTTTTGGGATGGTGGAGCGAAGCTTCGAGGCGAACCCTAACCGAGCGGCACGCGGAACAGAAGCCGCTTCCGGTCCCATATTTGGGTTTAATTTTCCCGCCGTCAGAGCCGGCGACGGCGTGCCATCAGGGCGGCCGGCCCCCTCGCACGCCCCGGCTTCGCCAGGGCCCGCGAGGGGGGCTTGCGTCTTAGGCAATCTTCGCTTATCGACGATCAACGATAATGGAGCCGCCATGCAGATCCGGAGCGACGACGGGCAGACCCGGGACGCGGAGATTGCCGTGCTGGCAAAGGCACTCTCGCATCCGGCGCGGATCCGGATCCTGCGCATGCTGCAGGCGGCGCCGGGCTGCATCGGGGGCGAGATCGTCGAGGCGATCGGCCTCGCCCAGTCCACGGTTTCCGAACATCTGCGCATCCTCAAGGCCGCCGGCGTGATCTCCGGCGAGATCGACGGGCCGCGCATCTGCTATGCGCTGACCCCCGCCGCCCTTGCACCGCTGACCGATCTCATTTCCGGCCTGACGCCGTCGCCGGCCGGCGCCTGCTGCCTGCCTGCCGCGAAGGACATCGCATGAGCCTCTTCGAACGCGGACTGACCCTGTGGGTCGCCCTGTGCATCCTTGCCGGGCTGGTGCTGGGCAGCCTCGCGCCCGGCCTGTTCGGCGCACTGGCCGGGCTCGAATACGCCTCGGTGAACCTCGTCGTCGCGGTGCTGATCTGGGCGATGGTCTATCCGATGATGATCGGCATCGACCTCGGCTCGCTCAAGGATGTCGGGCGGCGCCCGAAAGGTCTGGTTATCACCCTGGTGGTGAACTGGCTGATCAAGCCTTTCACCATGGCCGCGCTGGCGGTGCTGTTCTTCGAGCATCTCTTCGCCGCGCTGATCGCGCCCGACCGGGCGGCCCAATATGTCGCCGGGCTGATCCTGCTCGGTGCGGCGCCCTGCACGGCGATGGTCTTCGTCTGGTCGCAGCTGACGAAGGGGGACCCGAATTACACGCTGGTGCAGGTCTCGGTGAACGATCTGATCATGGTCGTGGCCTTCGCACCGATCGTCGCCTTCCTGCTTGGCGTGACCGAGATCGCGGTGCCGTGGGAGACGCTGATCCTGTCGGTCGTCCTTTATATCGTGATCCCGCTGATCGCCGGCACCGTGACGCGGCACCTGCTGATCGCGCGCGGCGGTGTGGCGGCGGTTTCGGCCTTCACCGCCCGGATCAAGCCCGCCTCCGTCCTCGGGCTGCTGCTGACCGTGGTGCTGCTGTTCGGCTTTCAGGGGCCGGTGATCGTGTCGCAACCCCTGCTGATCGCGCTGATCGCCACCCCGATCGTGCTGCAATCCTATGGCATCTTCGCGCTTGGCTATGTCTGGGCCTGGGCCTGGAAGCTGCCGCACCGGGTGGCGGCGCCCTGTGCGCTGATCGGCACCTCGAACTTCTTCGAGCTGGCGGTCGCCGTCGCCATCGGCCTGTTCGGCCTGAACTCCGGCGCGGCGCTGGCAACCGTGGTCGGCGTGCTGGTCGAGGTGCCGGTGATGCTGTCGCTTGTCGCCATCGCCAATCGCACCCGGGACCGGTTCCCGGCATGAGTGCCCGCATCCGGCCCCCGCAAGGCGCCGCCCCGCCCTCCCCTCCGGCCGGAAAAGACGGCCGGAGGATCCCTGATCCGGAAGGAAACCGCCTTGTCTGAACCTCCGACGGAGACGCCCAACCTCGACGACGCCCTGTTCCCCGGCATCGACCGCGACCGGCTCTTTGCCGCCGCGACCGCGCCGCACCCGCCGCGCATCCTGCTGCTCTACGGCTCGCTGCGGCCACACAGCTTCTCGCGCCTTGCCGCCGAGGAGGCCGGGCGTATCCTCGTCCGTCTCGGTGCCGAGGTGCGGTTCTTCACCCCCTCCGGCCTGCCTCTGGTCGATGACGGCGCCGATGCAAGCCACCCGAAGGTGCGCGAGTTGCGCGACCTGGTGGCCTGGTGCGAGGGCATGGTCTGGTCGAGCCCCGAGCGCCACGGAGCGATGACCGGGCTGATGAAGACGCAGATCGACTGGATCCCGCTTTCCGAGGGCGCGGTGCGGCCGACGCAGGGCAAGACGCTGGCGCTGATCCAGGTCTCGGGCGGCTCGCAAAGCTTCAACGCGGTCAATCAGATGCGCATTCTCGGGCGCTGGATGCGGCTGCTGACGATCCCGAACCAGTCCTCGGTGCCGAAGGCGTTTCAGGAATTCGACGAGGCCGGACGGATGCGCCCCTCGCCGCTTTATGACCGGATCGTCGACGTGATGGAGGAGCTGATGAAATTCACTCTCCTGACCCGGGACCGGGCCGATTACCTCGTGGACCGCTATTCCGAGCGCAAGGAAAGCGCCGCGGCGCTGATCGCGCGGGTGAACCTCTCCGCCGCGACCTGAGGCGCGCGGCACGACCGGCCCGCGCGGGCCGCGCCTTGCGGCAGAAGAAAGGCCCCGGGGGTCCGGCCCGGCCGGAACCGGCCCCGACCCCCGGGCAGGGAGGAAACCTGCCGCGGCGCGCGGCGGGGGGGCGATTTCCCGGCCGCGCCGCCGCCTTGTCAGCGCACCGCCGCCGCCCGCGCCGTCTCGCGCAGCACATGCTTCATCACCTTGCCCGATCCGGTCCGTGGCAGCTCGGGAACGAGGCGGAAATCCTTCGGAACCTTGTAATGGGCGATCAGACTGCGGCAATGCGTGACCAGCTCGGCCGCCTGCGGCGCCTGCCCCGGCGCCGGCACGATATAGGCACAGCCGACCTCGCCCCAGCGTTCATCGGGAATGCCGATCACCGCGACCTCGCGCACCGCATCATGCTGGATCAGCGCCGCCTCGACCTCGACCGGATAGACGTTCTCGCCGCCCGAGATGAACATGTCCTTGCGGCGATCGACGATGGTGATGTAGCCGTCCGCATCGCGCACGCCAATATCGCCCGAGCGCAGGCCGCCCTCGGGGGTAAAGGCCCGGTCGCGCTCTTCCGGCCGGTTCCAGTAGCCCGGCGTGACGTTCAGCCCGAAGATCACCACCTCGCCCGGAACGCCGTCGGGCACTTCCTCGTCGTTCTCGTCGACGATGCTCACGCTGGTCAGCGGCCCTGCCACCCCCACCGCCCCGGCCTTCTCGCGCAGCATCTCGGGCGACAGCGGCATGCCAAGCGTGGTGCCGGTCTCGGTCATGCCGTAGCCGTCGACCATCTTGACGCCGTGATCGAGCCACCAGCGGATCTGCGAGGGCGGGTTCGGCGCGCCGCCGGTGAACAGGGCCTTGAGCCTGCGCCAGCGCGACGGATCGAAATTGCCGGCGTGGCGCAGCGCCTCGGCCATCTGCGGGACGCAGAAGTAATGCGTGACGCCCCAGTCGGGGTGGCCGAGGCGCTCGTTCGTCGCCTCGGGGTCGAAGCCGGGCGACACGATGAAGGTTCCGCCACGCAGGATCGGCGGCCAGATCTGCGTGACGATGCCGATCACATGGAACATCGGGCTGTCGCACAGGAAGACGCAGCCGGTGTCGACCTCGCCCAGAACGTTGAAGTTCACCGCCGTCGCAAGCAGGAACTGCGAGGTCAGCAACGCCCCTTTCGGCACCCCCGAGGTGCCCGAGGTGTACAGGATGATGCAGGTGTCAAAGCCCGAGTGGCGCGGCGGGCGCGGCGCCGGATCGGCGGCGCGGACCTCGTCGATGAAGGTCGAGACCTGTTCCAGCCGGCAGCCATCCGGCAGGACCGGCGCCGCATCGAAATCGGTATAGACCAGCTTCGGCGTGCAATCGGCCAGCAGCCGCGCAAGTTCGGGCCGGGACAGCCGCCAGTTCAGCGGCACGAAGATCGCACCGAGCCGCATCAGCGCCTGCTGCAGCACGATCAGATCGACGCAGTTGCGTGCGATGACGGCGACACGTTCACCGCGCGAAATCCCCTTGCCGGCGAGCACCCCCACGGCGCGCAGGATGTCGGCGTCAAGCGCGCCATAGCTCCAGCGCCGGCCGGTCGCGAGATCGATACAGGCAAGTGCCGCCGGTCGCAGCCGCGCATGCATGGCGACCGGATCCGGTGTGATGAAATCGAGCATGGTCCTCCTCCCGTGCTGTCAGATGTCGCGGCGGCCGGACAAATCTCCCCTGCGCCCGGCCGCCCGATGGGCCTCAGCTCTTGCGGCTCTTGTCGTAGGCGCCGAGCCCCGGCTTGTAGGACTTCTCGTCGATGAACTGGCGGATGCCCTCCTTGCGGCCCTCGTTGTCGTAGGAATTCGCCGCCTCCTGCGCCCGGACGAGGTAATCCTCGGCCTCGTCATAGGTCATCACGCCGACGCGGCGGACCGCGTCCTTCGTGGCCTTGAGCGCGACCGGGTTCTTCTGCAGCAGGGTCTGAGCCACTGCCGTCACCCGGTCCTGCAACGCGGCAAGCGGTATCGACTCGTTCACCAGCCCCCACTCGGCCGCGGTCTTGCCGTCGATCGGCTCGCCCAGCATCGCGTGATACATCGCCTTGCGGAACGGCAGCAGCTCCACCGCCACCTTGGTCGCGCCACCGCCGGGCAGGATGCCCCAGTTGATCTCCGACAGGCCGAACTTCGCCTCGTCGGCGCAGAACGCGAGGTCGCAGGCAAAGAGCGGGCCATAGCCGCCGCCGAAGCACCAGCCGTTGACCATCGCGATCGTCGGCTTCTGATACCAGCGCAGCCGCCGCCACCAGCCGTAGGATTCGCGCTGCGACTTGCGCACGCCCTTCAGCCCGTCCTTTTCGGTCTCGCGGAAATATTCCTTCAGATCCATGCCGGCGGTCCACGAGCTGCCCTCGCCGGTGAGCACGAGCACCCCGACATCCTCGCGGAACTCGAGCGCGTCGAGCGCCTCCATCATCGCGCGGTTCAGCGCGGGCGACATCGCGTTGCGCTTCTCGGGGCGGTTGAACTTCAGCCAGGCGATGCCGTTGCTGACCTCGTAGACAACCGTGTCGTGATCGTTAGCCATGGTCTTCTTCCTTTTGTTTTCCGTAAAGGGGGGCGATGCCGGGGCCGCTTCGGCCCCGCCCGCCACCGCATGTCGCGGGCCCGCTCAGAGCGGGTAATGCCCGGGCTGGGTTTCGAAGGTGATCCAGCGCAGCTCGGTGAATTCCTCGATCCCCGCCTTGCCGCCGAAGCGGCCATAGCCCGAGGCCTTGGTGCCGCCGAAGGGCATCTGCGCCTCGTCATGGACGGTGGCGCCGTTGATGTGGCACATGCCCGAGCGGATCCGCCGGGCGACGGTCAGACCGCGGGCGATATCGGTGGTGAAAACCGCCGCCGACAGGCCGTATTCGGTATCATTCGCCAGCCGGATCTGATCGTCCTCGTCCGTCGCGCGCAGGATCGCGACGACCGGGCCGAAGCTTTCCTCGGCATAAAGGCGCATCTCGGGGGTCACCCGGTCCACCACCTGGGCCGGCATCAAAACGCCCTCCGCCGGCCCGGCGGAATGGATCTCCGCCCCCTTCGCCCGGGCATCCTCGATCAGCTCGCTCACCTTCGCCACGGTCCGGGCGTCGATCACCGCGCCGAGCGGGCAATCCCCGATCGCCGGGTCACCGGCCTTGAGGGTGGCGGCACGGGCGATGAACCGCGCGACGAAGGCGTCGGCGATCTCCGGGGCGAGGATGATCCGCTCGGTCGACATGCAGATCTGTCCCTGATTGAAGAAGGCGCCGAAGATCGCGGCATTCACCGCCTCGTCGAGATCGGCGTCACGCAGCACCAGCAGCGGCGCCTTGCCGCCAAGCTCCAGCAGGCAGGGCTTGAAGTGGCGCGCGGCGCGTTCGGCAATGATCCGGCCGACCTTGGTCGAGCCGGTGAAATTGATGCGGCGGATCGCCGGGTGGTCGATCAGCGCGCCGACGATCTCGGCAGCGTCTTCCGGCGCATTGGTGACGAAACTGACCAGCCCGGCCGGCAGCCCGGCCTCTTCCAGCGCCTCGACGATTAGCGCATGGGTGCGCGGGCACAGCTCGGAGGCCTTGAACACCACGCCGTTGCCGCAGGCGAGCGGCGTCGCCAGCGCCCGCACGCCAAGGATCACCGGCGCGTTCCAGGGCGCGATGCCAAGCACCACCCCCGCCGGCTCACGCAGCCCCATCGACACGCAGCCCGGCTTGTCGGAGGGGATCACCTCGCCGGCAATCTGCGTCGTCAGCGCCGCGGCCTCGCGCAGCATCGAGGCGGCGAGCATCACGTTGAACCGCGCCCACATCTCGGTCGCCCCGGTCTCGGTCGCCATCGCCTCGACGAAGGCATCGCCCTTGGCCGCAAGCGCATCGGCCGCCTTCAGCAGCGCGGCGCGGCGCGCGTTCGGGCCGAGCGCCGCCCAGGCCGGGAACGCCGCATCGGCCGCCTCGGCGGCCGCAACCGCATCCGCGACGCTTGCCGCCGCGGCCTCGGTGGCGACAGCGCCGGAAACCGGATTGTGCCTGCAGTACCGGCGCCCGTCCTGTGCGGCGCGGGACATGCCCGCAATCCTCATGTCAACGACAGTCATTCGCTCCTCCCCAAGATTGCGCCGAGATTCCATCTCCCCCGAATCATCGGCCGCCTGACTGCTATACGATATAGCGATTGACTGTTATGCTGTATAGCATTAATCCTGTTCACGTTCTGGTTGCCGATGACACAGGAGAACTGGCAATGGCTGCCCCCCACAAGACCGCCCCCAAGCCCGAACCCGGGGAGGAACGGCTTGAATTTCTTGCCGATCTGGTGGGGTATCACCTGCGCCGCGCCTCGATCCGCGACATGCAGGGAATGAGCGCCGCGCTCGAATCGCTGTCCCTGCGGGCGGTGCCGCTCAGCGTGCTGCTGATGATCGTCGAGAATCCGGGCATCTCGGCCGCCGACATCTGCCGCGCGATCGGCCTGAAACGGGCGAACATCGTGTCCATCCTCGCCGAGCTGGAACAGCGCGGTCTGTTCCTGCGGGAGGCGGACCCCAACGACAACCGGGTCCAGAAGCTGTTCCCGACCAGGACCGGCAAGGAGCTGACCGCCGAGGCCCTCGAGCGGCTGAAGGACCATGAAGACCACCTTCTTTGCGCGCTTTCCGGGTCGGAGCGGGCAGAGCTGCGGCGCCTGCTGATGAAGGTGTGGCAGGGCGACGAGGGAGACTGACCCAGATCACGACACACGGCGGGGAGGGAGAGAGCCCCGCCCAGGGAGGAAAATCCATGCATAGTTTATCCGACAGCCGCCACGGCGGTCGCCGGGCGCTGACGCTTGTCTGCCTCGCCGCGATCATCGAGGGCTTCGACCTGCAATCGGCAGGCGTCGCAATCCCGAAGATCGTCCCGGAATTCGGGCTCAGCGGTCCGCAGATCGGACTGTTCTTCTCGGCCGCCACCTTCGGGCTGATCTTCGGCTCGTTCCTCGGCGGGCGAAGCTCGGACGCCTGGGGCCGGCGCAATGCGCTGGCGCTCTCGCTCGTCACCTTCGGCATCTTCTCGATCGCCACGGCGATGACCTCGAGCTTCGAGCAGCTTCTGGTGATGCGCTTCCTGACCGGTGTCGGCCTTGGCGGTGCCTTTCCGATCCTGGTGACGATCGCCGCAGAGACCAGCACGCCCGATTTCCGCGGCCGCGCGGTGTCGATCATGTATGCCGGGGTGCCGCTTGGCGGCGCCACCGCGAGCCTCGTCGCGATGCAGGGCTGGCATGGCGGCGGCTGGCGCGAGATCTTCCTCATCGGGGGCATCCTGCCGATCGTGATCACGCCGCTGATCCTTGCGCTGCTGCCGCCGCTCAAGGTCGAGAAGGCCAAGTCGGAAAAGATCTGGGAAGCGATCGGCGACATCCTGGCGCCGTCCTCGCTCGCGCGCACGGTGCTGCTGTGGCTGTCGTTCTTCCTCGGCCTGATCGTCGTCTATGCGCTGCTGAACTGGATGCCGCAGCTGCTGGTCTCGCGCGGGCTGAGCAAGCCGGACGCCTCGCTGGTGCAGGTCCTGTTCAACATCGGCGGCATCCTCGGCAGCCTGATCGGCGGCAAGGTGCTTGACCGCGACAACCCGCTCGCCACGGTGGCACTGTGCTTTGCCGCCGCGGGTCTTGCGCTGCTGATGCTCGCGATGCTGCCGGCGGCGCTCGGCTGGATGCTGCTCGGCGGCTTCATCGTCGGTGCCGGCATCCTGTGCATCCAGGCGATCCTCTATGGCATCGCGCCGCGCTGCTATCCCTTCCAGATCCGCGGCACCGGGGTTGGCGTCGCGGTCGGCGTCGGGCGCCTTGGCTCGATCGCCGGGCCGTTGCTGGCCGGGGCCGTCGTGGCCTCGGGGGCGGGCCCCGAGGGGGTGATGTACACGCTGTTCCCGATCACCCTGCTGGCCGGTGCGGCGGCGGTGGTCCTGTTGCGGCGGCGCGACGCCAGGCCCACGGCGCAGGACTGAGCCGATGATTGCACCAAGCACGGTCCGCGCCATCGACATCCATGTCCACGCCGAGGAGCCCTGCGGCTGCCATGCCGACGACGGCTATGACGCGCTGCAGGCCGAGATGGCGCGGTATTTCCACGCGCCCTGGACACATCCGCCGACCCTGCACGAGACCGCCGCCGCCTATCGCGAGAAGAACATCGCCGCGGTGGTCTTTCCCGTCGATGCCGAACGCGAGACCGGCTATCGGCGCTACCCAAACGAGGAGGTCGCGCAAGCGGCCTCCGACCATGCCGACATCCTGATCCCCTTCGGTTCGATCGACCCGGCGCGCGGCAAGGCCGGCGCCCGCGCGGCGCGGCGGCTGGTCGAGGACTTCGGCATCCGCGGTTTCAAGTTCCATCCGACGATGCAGGGGTTCTTCCCGAACGACCGCGCCGCCTACCCGCTTTATGAGGCGATCGAGGCGGCCGGCGTGCCGGCGCTGTTCCATACCGGCCAGACCGGCGTCGGGGCGGGGATGCGCGGCGGCAACGGGATGCGGCTGAAATACTCGAACCCGATGTTCCTCGATGACGTGGCGGTGGATTTTCCCGACCTGCAGATCATCGCCGCCCATCCGTCCTTTCCGTGGCAGGAAGAGGCGCTCGCGATGGCGGTGCACAAGCCCAATGTCTGGATCGACCTGTCGGGCTGGCGCCCGAAGTACTTCCCGCCGATCCTGATCCACTACGCAAACACCCTGCTGCAGGACCGCGTGCTGTTCGGCTCGGACTGGCCGATGATCCCGCCCGAGGGCTGGCTTGCCGAATTCGACGCGCTGCCGATCCGCGACGCGGTCCGCCCGAAAATCCTGAAAGACAATGCCGCCCGGTTGCTCGGGCTGAAGGAAACGCCATGACCCCGTTCAGCGCCCCCGTCGATGACATTCTTTTCACCCTCGAGCATGTCGCCGGGGCGTCCCGCCTGCCCGGCTGGGACGGCGATCTCGCCCGCGAGATCGTCGCGCAGTTCGGGCGGCTCGCGGCGGCCGAGATCGCCCCCGCGGACGAGGCCGGCGATCTCGAGGGCTGCCGGCTCGAGAACGGCCGCGTGGTCATGCCGGCCGGGTTGCGGGCCGCCTATGGCAGCTTCGTCGCGCAGGGCTGGCACGCGCTCGCGCTGCCTGAAGAAAGCGGCGGCCAGGGCATGCCCGCCGCCCTCGCCGGCGCCGTGACCGAGATCTTCGCCGCCGCCTCGCATGCATTGCAGATGGTCGTCGGGCTGGTGCCCGGCGCGGCGCGCACCATCGCCCGCTTCGGCACCGAGGCGCAGCGCGCCCTGTGGCTGCCGCGGCTGGCCTCGGGCGAGTGGCTCGCGACGATGGCGCTGACCGAACCCGGCGCCGGCTCGGATCTTTCGGGGGTGCGCACGCAGGCGGTCTTGCGTGACGGGCACTGGCAGATCGACGGCGAGAAGATCTTCATCTCCGGCGGCGATCAGGACCTGACGCCGCACATCCTGCATCTGGTGCTGGCGCGCAGCGGCACCGCACAGAGCGGGGTCAAGGGGCTGAGCCTGTTCCTCGTGCCCTCGCATGGCGAGGACGGCCAACGCCTGCCGGTCACCGTCAGCCGGATCGAGGAAAAGATGGGGCTGCACGGCTCGCCCACCTGCCAGATGCTGTTCGACGCCGCCCCGGCGCAGCTTCTCGGCCGCGAGGGCGACGGGCTGCGCGAGATGTTCACGATGATGAACCATGCCCGGCTCGACGTCTCGCTGCAGGGCGTAGGCCATGCCGCGCGGGCGGCCGCGATCGCCCGCAGTTATGCCGCGACGCGCCGGCAAGGCCGCAGCGGGCTGGCGCTGGACGCCCATGCCGACGTGCGCCGGATGCTCGACGAGGCCGAGACCATCGCCCTCGGCCTGCGGGCCCTGGTGCAGATGGCGCTGGTCGAGATGGATCTGGACGAAAGCGCCCCGCTGCTCGATTTCCTGACGCCGGTGTGCAAGTTCGCCGGCACCGAGGGCGGCGTCGCGGCGGCGGATCTCGCGATCCAGGTGCTTGGCGGCTACGGCTACCTGCGCGAATACCGGGTCGAGCAGATCCTGCGCGACGCGCGGATCGCGCCGATCTACGAGGGCGCGAACGGCATTCATGCGATGACCCTGGCCGGGCGACTGCTGCGCCACGACGAAGGCGCCGCGGCCCAGGCTTTCGCCGACTGGCTCGCCCCGGTGCCGGCCACGCAGGCCGCCTGGCAGGCGGCGCGGCACAGGATGCTGGCGACCGAGGATCCCGGCGCCGGCGCGACCGCCTTCATGCGGCTGACGGTGGCCGCCGCATCAAGCCGTGTCTGGGCCTGCCTCGCGGCCGCGGCGCAGCATGCGCCCGATCCCGACCGGCTGCGCCACCTCGCCGCGCGCGCCGCCGCGCAGCTGCCCGCGCAGATCCGCCATCACGCCGAGATGCTCGAGATCGAGCTCGGCTGAGGCGGTCCGGTCGCGGCGGGGCCGGCGCGCCCCTGAAGGAAAAGCGTGTCGTGCCGTCGGGCATCAGCCCCCTGCCCCGGGTGGCGCGCACCGCGACGCAGAGGTTGGTCTTGCCGGACCTGCAGAAGTCGCATGTGCCGCATTCCGCGGTGTAGAGCGGGATCACGTGATCGCCGGGCCGGACCGGGGTCACGCCGTCGCCGACCCCGATCACGATCCCCGCCCCCTCATGCCCGAGCACGACGGGAAAGACGCCCTCCGGATCGTCGCCGGACAGGGGGAAGGCGTCGGTGTGGCACACGCCGGTATCGGTGATCCGGATCAGCACCTCGCGCTTTTGCGGCGGGGCGACGTCGATCTCGACGATTTCAAGCGGCTGGCGGGGCGCGACGGCGACGGCGGCACGGGATTTGATCGGTTTTCTCTCCTTGGTCAGGCCGCACAGCGCGGCAAGCGGGCCCGGGCCGCCGGATCGCAGCGGCACCGGGCGATGTGTCCTTGCGCGGCCTCCGGCGCCGGCCGCCGGTCTCAGCGCTCGGCGCCCGCCAGCAGCGCCTGCCGGAGGTCGAACCCCGCCGCGGCGATCAGCGCGCGCGGCGCGCCGATCAGCCTGCGCGCCGCGACATGCTGCGCCGCAAGCCCCACCGTCTCGACCGCGGCCAGCCGGTCGCCGGCCCAGGCCAGCGCCATGAAGCAGCCCTCGGCCGGCTGCGGCACCGGCTGCACCGCATCCGCCCCGGCGGCAATCCCGGCGATCTGCAACCTCGCCTTGCCCTGATCGCTCCAGAACCACGGCACCATCGCGAAGGCGGTCTCTGCGCCGGTCGTGATCGCGCGCGCGATGTGGCGGGCGTGCTCGACCGCCGCCTGCACCGATTCGAAGCGCACCTGCCCGGTGCCCGGCAGCGGGAAGGCGGCGCAGTCGCCAAGCGCGAAGATCGCCGGATCCGAGCTGCGCAGACAGCCGTCGACGACAATGCCGTTGTCGACCGCCACGCCGGCCTCGGCGGCCAGCTCGACATTCGGCCGAACGCCGGCGGCGACGAGGATCAGATCCGCCGCGACCCGCCCGCCATCGGCCAGTGTCACCGCACAGGCCCTGCCGGCCGCGTCCGTCTCCACCCCGGCCGCAGCGCAGCCAAGCCGGACCTCGGTGCCCATCGCCCGGTGCAGCGCGGCAAACCAGTCCGAGCAGACCGGGCTGACGGCGCGCGCCATCAGCCGCTCCCCGGCCTCGAGCACCGTCACCCCGAGCCCCGCCTGCCGCGCCATCGCCGCGAATTCGAGACCGATGAAGCCGCCCCCGATCACCACCGCAGCACGCGCGTGCACAAGCGCGGCGCGGAGCCGCGCGGCATCGGCGAGGGTGCGCAGTCCGAGCACCCCCGGCGCGTCGAGACCGGGCAGAGGCGGGCGCAGGTTGCGCGCCCCCGTCGCCAGCACCAGCTGCGCATAATCGCGATGCGTGCCGTCGCTCAGCGCGACCCGCCGGGCCGCCCGGTCGATCGCGGTGACGCGCAGCCCCGCCAGCCGCTCGATCCCCGCGCGCTCGAAGAAGGCGGCGGGCTTCAGCACCAGCCGCTCGCCCGCCCCGTCCGCCATATAGGCCTTTGACAGCGGCGGGCGCTGATAGGGCAGGCCCGGCTCCTCGCCGATCAGGGTGACGGGACGGTCGAAACCGTCCTGACGCAGGCTCGCGGCAAGCTGGAACCCGCCCTGCCCCGCGCCCACGATCACCACCCCGGCCGTCACAGCTGCGCCTCGGGAAGATGGATGACCACCCCGTCGAGCTCGGCCGTCATCCGGATCTGGCACGACAGGCGGCTGCCCGGCCTCACCTCGGACACGGCGCAGTCGAGCAGATCGGATTCGCCGTCCTGTTGCGCCCCGACCCGCTCCGCCCAGGCCTCGTCCACATAGCAATGGCAGGTGGCGCACATCATCGAGCCGCCGCATTCGCCGATGATGCCATCGACATCATGGCTCACCGCGGCCTGCATCAGGCTCTGCCCCTCGTCCACCTCGACCTCGGTCGCGGTGCCGTCTGCGGCAATGAAGGTCACTTTCATCTCGTCTGTCCTTTCACTCGGGATCGAAATCAGTTCAGCCGCAGCGGCAGGTTGATCGGGCCGCGGAAGCCGAAGCCGCGCCACTGCACCGCCTCGGGCTCCGGCAGGCTCAGGTTCGGGAACCGCTCGAACACCAGGTCCAGCATCACCTGTCCGACGGTGCGGCGCGCGACATGGGAGCCCGCGCAATGGTGCGGGCCGGAGGCGAAGGACTGGTGCGGGTTCTTCGCCCGGAAGGCGTCGAAGCGCTCGGGATGCTCGAACAGCTCCTCGTCGTGATTGGCCGAGGCCTGGATCGTCATCACCGTGTCGCCCTTCGGAATCAGGCAGCCGCGGATCTCGACATCCTCGGTGGCACGGCGCGACGAGGCCTGGATCGGCGCGACCCATCGCACCCCCTCTTCGAAGGCCGCCCCCCAGCTGCCGCTGCGCCGGATCTCCTCGAGCTGCTCGCGCTCGGTGAGCAGGCCGAAAAGCGTGGTCGAGAGCGCATCGCGCGGTTCGTTGATGCCGCCGCCGATGGCGATCTTGATATTGGCGTAGATCTGGCTCAGCGGGATCGGCGTCTCGGCATTGACCATCACCGAGAAGGCAGAGGCATCGGGCTCGGCCCGCACCCGCTCGACCGCCCGTTCGAACAGCGCGTTCATCTCTGCATTGGCGCGGTCGCAGGCCTCGAACGGGCCCGGCCGCCAGGCGAAATTGCCCGCCCCGTCCATCAGCGTCTGGCTCCAGCGCATCATCTCGGCATCGCTCGCCTCGGGAATGCCGAGGATATGGGCGAGGATGCGCGCCGCGATCGGGCCGGAGATCTCGGTATGGAAATCGACGATCCCGTCCTTCGGCAGGCGGTCGAGATAGGCCTCCGCCAGCTCGCGGTAGAGCGGCTGCCAGACCTTGTGGATGGTGCCGGGCATCAGCGCCGGCGCCATCGCCATGCGTTCGGACAGGTGATCGGGGCCGTCCTTGCGCATCAGCGTATGCGCCTGGAAGGCCGGCTTCATCGGCGTGTTCGGATCGTCCGACGAGAACAGCGCCGGGTTGTCCTTCACGAACTTGGTGTCGGCGGCCCGGGTCAGAAAGGTCCGCCCGATCGAGCGGACCCGCAGCACCGGCGCCTCGGCGCGCAGGCGCCGATAGATCGGGTAAGGGTCGAGGTGAAGCTGGTCGAAGGTGATCTCCTCGTCGAGCGGCGCGAGATCCGGGGTCGTGAGCATGATGATCTCCCTTTCAAATCTGGGTGTCACAGGTGATTTCCGCCGCGCGGTCAGGCCGGCGCGGCCCGGCGCTCGACCACCCCGAGATGGGCTTCGAGCGCCGCGGGATCGGTCAGCAGCGCGGCACTGGTCGCCGCGTGCACGATGGTGCCGCGATCGAGGATCAGCGCACGGTCGGTCACCCGCAGGACCTTGCGCGCGTGCTGTTCGACGATGATCGTGGCGATGCCCTCCTCGCGGTTGATCCGGCGGATCGCGGCAAGAAGCTGTTCGATGATGATCGGCGCCAGCCCCTCGGTCGGCTCGTCGAGAAGCAGCACCTTCGGGTTGAGCATCAGCGCCCGGCCGACGGCCAGCATCTGCTGCTCGCCGCCCGAAAGCTGATTGCCCATGTTCCGCCGCCGCTCCTGCAGCCGCGGAAACAGCGCATAGACCGCGGCGAGGTCCCACCGACCCCGCCGTGCCGTGGCGGTGAGGTTTTCCTCGACAGTGAGCGAGCGGAAGATGTTGCGCTCCTGCGGCACCCAGCCGATCCCCGCGGCGGCGCGCCGCTCGGGGCTGAGACCGGCGAGCTCGCGCCCGGCAAGTCGGAGCGAGCCGCCCCTGTGCCGGGTCACGCCGATGATGCTGTCGAGCAGCGTGGTCTTGCCCACGCCGTTGCGCCCGAGCACCGCCAGCGCCTCGCCCTCGGCCAGCGACATCGACAGGCCGGGGATGACCACCGCCGCGCCATAGCCGGCGCGCAGATCGTCGAGAACCAGCAGCTCAGACATGGTTGTCACTCCCCAGATAGACGTCCTGCACCCGCGGGTCGTTGCGCATCGCCTCGGGCGTGCCCTCGGCGAAAAGGGCACCGTTGACGAGAACCGAGATCCGGTCCGCGAAAGAGAAGACCAGATCCATGTCGTGCTCGATCAGCAGGATCGAGACGTCGCGCGGCAGCGCCGCAAGGGTGTCGAGCAGCTCGCCGCGCTCGGCCTCGGGCACCCCCGCCGCCGGTTCGTCGAGCAGCAGCACCCGCGGCTGCGAGGCCAGCGCCACCGCGATCTCGAGCAGGCGCTGCTTGCCGTAGGGCAGCCGCGCGGTCGGTTCGTCCATCACCTCGATCAGCCGGAACTGCCGCAGCAATTCGACGATCTCGTCGACGATGTCGGTGCGCTTGCCCAGCCGGCGCCAGAACTGGCCGCCGCCGCCCATGCGCTCGGACACCGCGAGCCCCACCGACTCGACCGGCGTCATCGCCCCGAAAAGCTGATTGATCTGGAACGTCCGCCCGAGCCCGCGTCGCGCGCGCTGCTGCTGCGGCATCCGCGTGATGTCCTCGCCCTCGAGCAGGATCGTTCCCTCGTTGGCGCTCAGCACCCCGGTCAGGAGGTTGATGAAGGTGGTCTTGCCCGCCCCGTTCGGCCCGATCAGCGCGTGGCGCGCGCCGTGCCCGAGCGTGAAGGAGACATCGTCGGTCGCGGTGAGCCCGCCGAAGCGCTTGCTCAGCCCGATCGTCTGCAGCGCGGCGCTCATGCCTCGCCCTCCCCGGCCGCGGCCTTGCGGCCGGACAGCCCTGCGCGCAGCCGCACCGGCACCGCCGCCAGCCGGTCGCGGCCGATCAGCACGATCACGACAAGGATCAGCCCGATCCAGAACTGCCAGTATTGCGGCGAAAGCGTCGCCAGCCGGTCCTGCAGCACGGTGAAGATCACCGCACCGATCAGGCCGCCATAAAGATAGCCGACGCCGCCCAGCACCAGCACCAGCAGCACGTCGGCAGAGCGCTCGAAGCCAAGCACGTCGAGCGAGGTGAACATCGTCACCTGAGTCAGCAGCGCCCCTGCCACCCCGGCGATGAAGGCCGAGAAGGCATAGATGCCGACCAGCCGCGCCGCGACCGGGATGCCCATTGCGCGGGCCCGCAGGGCATTGTCCCGGATGGCCCGCAGCGACAGCCCGTAGGGCGAGGTCACCACCCGGCGCGCGGCAAGGAACAGCACGAAGCTGACGACCAGGCAATAGCCATAGCCGGTGGTGCCGATCAGGTCGAACTCGAAGAGGCCGAAGATCGGCGCGACCGTCACCCCGGACAGCCCGTCCGCACCGCCGGTGAGCCAGGTCAGCTGGTTCGCGCCCTCGTGCAGCAGCGTGGCAATCCCAAGCGTCACCATCAGCCGCGACAGATCGGTGGCGCGCATCGTCAGAAGCGGCCCGGTGAGCGCGCCCGCCAGCGCTGCGACCAGCCCACCGAGCACCAGCCCGCTGAGCGGCTCCTCGGTCAGCCGGACCGAGACGATGCCGGCGGTATAGGCGCCAAGGCCGAAGAACGCCCCGTGCCCGAGCGAGACGATCCCGGCATAGCCGATGATCAGGTCCAGCGAGAGCGCGAAGAGGCCGAGGATCGCGGTCTGGCTCAGCAACAGATGGCTGCCGGGCAGGACCAGGAAGCTTGCCAGCGCCGCCCCCCAGAACAGCAGCTCGGCGGGCCTGAGGCGCCCGACGCGCCGCAGGTCGTCAAGCGCGCGCCGGGTGGCGGCATCGCCGTCGTGGCGGGGCTTCGAGGTCGAAAGGAAAATGGATTGATCCGTCATCTCGCGCTCCTTCTCAACGCGCCCGTGCGATCAGGCCCTGCGGACGCAGGACCAGAAGCACGATCATCAGGAGGGTGATCAGGAAGGAACCGAGCTCGGGCAGATAGTATTTCCCGGCCACATCCGCGACGCCGATGATCAGCGCCGCGAGGAACGGGCCGGCCAGCCCGGCGGTGCCGCCGATGGTCACCACGATCAGAAAATAGACCATGTATTTCAATGGGAAGGTCGGATCGAGGCCGAGCATCGGCACGCCGAGGGCGCCGCCCAGACCGCCCAGCCCGGAGCCGACGGCAAAGGTCGCGGCGAAGATCGTCTCGACCCGGATCCCGAGCCCGCGCGCCACGCGGCGATCGTCGACCGCGGCACGCAGTCGGCTGCCGAAGCGGGTCCGGGTCAGCACCAGTTGCAGCGCCACGACCAGCGCCGCGCAGACCACGATCAGGAAGGCGCGATACCGGCCGATGGCGATGCCGAAAAGCTCGAACCGGCCCTCGAGCCAGCCCGGCAGCGAAATCAGCTGCTGCTGCGATCCCATCGCCCAGGTGGTGGCGGACACCGCCATGAAGGTCAGGCCGATCGAGAACAGGACATGGTCGAGATGGCCGCGCTCGTAAAGCGGGGCATAGAGCGTGCGCTCGAGCACCGCCCCGACCAGCGCCGGCACCACGAAGGCGACGGGCAGCGTGACGAGGAAGGGCATGCCATGGCTGTTCATCAGAACCGACGTGACATAGCCCCCCGCCATCGCGAAGGCGCCATGGGCGAGGTTGATGAAGTTCATCAGCCCGAGGGTGACGGCAAGGCCGGACGCCAGCACGAAGAGCAGCATGCCGTAAGCGATCCCGTCGATCAAAATGGGTATCATTCCAGGTCTCCGGAGTGAGCGGTGCCGTTGCCGGAAGGGGCGACCTTCCGGGACGGGACTTGCATTCGGGAAGGGCTCTTCCCGCTGCGGGGAAGAGCGTGGTCGGGACGGTCAGGAGGGCGTCTTGCCCGGGTCCTTCACCGCCTCGAACGTCTCGAATTCGACGTTCCACAACGCACCGTCCACACGCTCGACCTTGCGCATGTAGACGTTCTGCACGATCTCCCGGGTTTCCGGGTCGATCGCGATCGGGCCGCGCGGGCTCTCCCAGGACATCCCCTTCATTGCCCCGATCAGCGCATCGCCATCGCCGCCGCCGCCGGTCTTCTCGAGCGCCTTGTAGATCAGCGCCATCCCGTCATAGCCGCCGACGGCCATGAAATTCGGACGCATGCCGGGATTGGCCGCCATGAACGCCGTCACGAAATCCCGGTTCAGCGCGCTGTCATGTGCCGCCGAATAGTGAAATCCGGTGATCGCCCCGAGCGCCGGATCGCCTTCGGAGTCGAGGATCTCGTCATCGGTGATGCCGCCCTCGGAAATCAGCCTGATCCCGGAGCGGTCGAGCCCGCGTTCGATATATTGCTTCATGAACGGCGCCCCGACCCCGGAGGGCACGAAGACATAGACGCCATCGGGCTTCAGATCCGCCAGCTTCTGCAGGAACGGGGCGAAATCGGGATTTTGCAGCGGCACCCGCAGCGTGCCGAGCATCTTGCCACCGGCCGCCTCGAAGCTCCGGGTGAAGCTCGCCTCGGAATCGAGCCCCGGGCCGTAATCGGAGACCAGCGTGACCATCGTCTTGATGCCGCTGCCCGCCGCCCATCTGGCGATCACCGAGGCCACCTGCGGCGTGGTGTAGCTGGTGCGGGTGACATAGGGGCTTTTCTCGGTGATCGCCGAGGTCGCCGCGGCCATCACCACCATCGGCACCTTCGCCCGCACGGTCAGCGGCGCGGTCGCAAGGGCAAGCGGGGTCAGGCCAAAGCCTGCCAGCACGCTGACCTTGTCATGCACGATCAGTTCCTGCGCGATCCGCTTGGTGGCGTCCGCGACGCCGCCATCGTCCTTCAGGACCACCTCGATCCGGCGCCCGGCGACGGTCTCGCCATGCTGGGCGACATAGAGCCTCACCGCGGCGTCGATCTCCTTGCCGGTCGAGGCGAAGGGCCCGGTCATCGGCAGGATCAACCCGATCCGGAACGGATCGTCGCCCGCAGCGGCAGGCATTGCGGTCAAGCTGGCACACCCCGCCGCAAGCGCGGCCAGGAGCATCTGGCGTCTGTACATCTGTTCTCCTCCCTCAGGGCGCAGTCTCCCCCCGCGCCCGCATGCCGATCCTTCTAGGGTCTCAGGCTCTCCTCCTCGCGGCGGATCAGCGTAGCGCCGCGAATTCCTTTCAGCGCCTCGGCGCCCTCGCCGTCGCGCAAGACGCGACGCAAATTCCGCAGCGACATCCGCGCGTGTTCACGCATCACCGCCTCGGCCCGCGCACTTTCGTGATTGCGGATCGCCTCGAGCACCGCCCGGTGCTGATCTTGCGCGGTGATCAGGTGGCGCTGCACCTCACCCTCCGTCACCCCAAGCTGCACCAGCGCACTCGGCCCGGCGAAGGGATGCTTCCCGGCCCGCTCGACCTCCTGCGCGATGAGCGCACTGCCGTTCGCGACAAGCAGCTGTTCGTGAAACCGGGCGTTCGCGGCAATGTAGACCGGCAGATCGGCGGCGGTGAACACCCGCCCGACGAGAAGATCGTCGATCGCATCGAGCCCGTCCTCCATCTGCGCCAGCAGCGCAGCGGCACAGCCGCGCTCGGCCAGCTGGCGCACGCAGAGCCCCTCGAGCATGCCGCGGATCTCGATCGCCTCGCCGATCTCGCGCAGGGAAAAGCCCCGCACCGCATAGCCGCGCGCCGGCAGCGCCTCGAGCAGCCCCTCCTCATGCAGGCGTTGCAGCGCGGCACGCAGCGGCGTGCGCGACAGGTTCAGCCGGGCCGCCGTCTCGATCTCGGAGACGCGGCCGCCAACCGGAATCTCGCCGCTCACGATCAGATCGCGCAACCCGACAAGCGCCCGCTCCGTCTGCGACGTCGCCGGCCCCTGCCAGTTCAAAGTTGCATCCCGTTGCGGCATGATCCCGTCCTCCCTGACCATTATTGTGTACAACGAATCTGAGTCCGGCAATAAAATCTTGCCTGACTCGCAATAAAATCGCCAAATTTCTGCAACGCACCCCAAACATTGTACACAAAATGCCGGGAAGGCGGCAGGGGCAGAGGCACGTCACCCGGCCCATGCCCGGGATCGTCTGCGCCGTGCCCCCCCGCCGCGGCCCCGTGCGGATGTTGACTTTTGTTCACCGCTTGCAAATGGTCCGGGGCATGGCCACCAAAACCGACATCATCGGCTCTCTGGCGAAAGGGCTGCGCGTTCTCGAGGCCTTCGGCGCCGAGCATCCGCGCCTCAGCATCGCCGAGACCGCCGAGCGCACCGGGCTCGACCGGGCCACCGCGCGGCGCTGCCTGCTGACGCTGCATGCCGAGGGCTATGCCGATTACGACGGCAAGTTCTTCACCCTCACGCCGCGGGTGCTGCGGCTCGGGATGGGGGCGCTTGCCGCGCTGCCGCTGGCGCAGCTGGTGCAGCCCTGGCTCGACCAGCTCTCCGAGCGGATCGGGCAGTCGACCTCGGTGTCGATCCTCGACGAGACCGAGATCGTCTATCTTGCCCGCGCCGCGCAGCGGCGGGTGATGTCGATCGGGTTGCTGCCGGGCTCGCGCCTGCCGGCGCATTGCACCTCGATGGGGCGGGTGCTGCTGGCCGCCCTGCCCGAACCCGAGGCGCGCGCGGTGATCGACGCCTCCGACCTGAGCCCGCGCACGCCGTTCTCGCGCACCGATCCCGAGGAAATCATCGCCGAGATCGGCCGGGTGCGGACGCAGGGCTATGCGCTGATCGACCAGGAAGTGGAGCTTGGCCTGCGCTCGCTCGCGGTGCCGCTGATCTCGGCGCGCGGTCGCGTGGTCGCCGCCCTCAACACCGGGGTTGCCGCCGTCCAGGCCGAGCCCGACGCGCTTGCCGCGCTCTACCTTCCGGCGCTGTTGAAGGTGCAAGACGGGCTGCGCCGGATCCTGCCCTGACCGCAAGACCGCAGCGGCGGCCGGCCCGGCTAGTCCGGGCTGCCGATCCGCACCACCTGCCCGAGCAGCGTCTGCGCCGCCGCAAGCGCGCGCCCGGTGGCCAGCGCCATCTGCGGCAGGATCATCCATTCAAGCGACCAGGCCGCGCCGGAGCGTTCCTGCTCGTGCACCAGCGCCTGATGCAGGCCCGAGACCTGCGTGGCGTTGAAGCGCGCCAGCGTCACCAGCAGTTCGGCAAGGACCGGGTTTTGCTTGTGCGGCATGGCGGAGGAGCCGCCGCCGCCCGACAGGGCAATCTCGTCCAGCCCCTGCTGGGCCATCAGCGCCACGTCCTGCCCGATCTTGCCAAGGCTGCCGGAGACGAGCGACAGGAACGAGCCATACTCCACCACCCCCTCGCGCATCGCATGCCAGGCCTTGCCCGTCGAGCCGAGCCCGAGCTCGCGCGCGACCCGGTCGGTCATCGCCTGCGCCTGCGCGCCAAGCGCGGCGCGGTCGCCCGCGGCACCGCCCACCTGCACCCGCTCGACCACCGGGCGCAGCGCGGCCAGCCGGGCGCGGTGGCCCTCGAGCGGCAGGCGCCAGCTCAGCAGCCGGTCGCGCACGGTGATCCGGGTCGCCGCCTGCATCCGCGTCCGCCCCATCAGCGGCGCCGCCCCGAAGCGCGCCTCGAGCCCCGCCAGGGCCTCGCCAAGCGCCACAAGCCGCCGCTCAAGCAGCCCGGAGCAGTCGCGCAAGGTCAGCGCCAGTGCCGTGTCGAGCACGTCCTGCGAGGTCGCGCCGTGATGGATCGCCCGCGCCACCGGCCCGGGCTGGCCGGCACGCAGCAGCGCGACCAGCGCCACCGTCGGCACGCCGTCGGTGCCCATCCCGGATCGCAGCGCCTCCGGCGCGATCCGCGCCGCGGCAAGGACCGCGCCCGCCCCGGCGGCGGCCTCCGGCGGGGCCAGTCCGCATGCCCCGAGCGCCACGCTCCAGGCACGTTCGAAGGCCAGCATCTGCGCAAGGTGCCGCTCCGGCCCCCAGATCGCCACCATCTCGGGATCGGCAAAAAGCCCCCCGAGCCAGGGATGTTCAAAGACGCTCACCGCCCCGCCTTTCTCCGTCGCACCGGGGGACCGCCCCCTCGGCGCAGACAATCACAGCCCCGCTCAGAGGTCGAGAAACACCGTCTCGCCCGCGCCCTGCAGGCGGATGTCGAAACGGTATTGCCCCGGCCCGAGCTTCTTCGCGATCAGCGTCTCCACCCGCGGGCGCTGCTCGATCCGGGCCAGCAGCGGGTCGGCGGAATTGTCCTCGTCCTCGAAATAGATCCGGGTCTGCAGACCGATGTTGATGCCGCGCGCCACGATCCACAGCGAGATATGCGGCGCCTGCCGCCCCCCCGCCCGATGCGGCACCGGGCCCGGCTTGACGGTGCGCAGGGTGAACTCGCCGCTCACCGCATCGGCGGCGAAGCGGCAATGGCCGGAAACCCCGGGATCGGCGCCCTCCTGTCCCGGAAAGATCCCCGCAGCATCGGCCTGCCAGCTCTCGAGCAGCGCATCGCGCATCGCCCAGCCGGTGCCGTCACAGACCGAGCCGACGATCTCGATGATCTCGCCCCTCGCGCCTGCCGCGATCGGGCTCACGCCGATCTCCTCGTCGTAGATCCCGCCATTGTCGGTATAGGACGGCATCAGCCCGATATGGACATAGGGCCCGGCGGTCTGCGAGGGCGTTTCCTGCAGCATGTCGAGTTTCTGAACCATTCTCACATCCCCTCGAGCTTGTTTTCGAACATGGTCTGGCGACGCCCGCGCAACACGATGTCGAACTTGTAGGCCAGGAAATCGAGCGGTCGCGAATACGCCAGATCGAGCGGCGCCACCAGACGGTCGAGCTGGCCATGGCTCTTGATCGTATGCGCGATCGGGCAATGCGCGATCAGCGGGTCGCCCTCGAAATACATCTGGGTGATCAGCCGCTGCCCGAAGCTGTGACCATAGACCGAGACATGGATGTGCATCGGGCGCCAGTCGTTGCCGCGGTTCGGCCAAGGATAGGCGCCCGGCCGCACCGTCAGGAACTGATAATACCCGTTCTCGTCGGTCAGCGTGCGCCCGCAGCCGCCGAAATTCGGATCGAGCGGCGCAAGGTAGCTGTCCTTCTTGTGCCGGTAGCGGCCGCCGGCATTGGCCTGCCAGATCTCGAGCAGGGTGTTGCGCACCGGCCGCGCAGTCTCGTCAAGGACATGGCCATGCATCAGGATCCGCTCGCCCACCGCCGGCGCGGCGCCCTTGGTCCAGTTCAGGATCAGGTTGTTGTCGAGCGCACCGATGCGGCCATGCCCGAAGACCGGGCCCGTCTCCTCCGACGGGCCGCTCTCCATCGACAACAGCGGCAGGTTCGGCGAACGCGCCACGCTCGTCTTGTAATCGGGATCGTAGGGGACGGGGTGGATCGCGCGGTTGCGCGGGATCAGGGGACCGAGATCAGTCACGTTTGGCTTCCTCCTCCATGTCGGCATAGGTCTGCCGGGCGAGCTTGAGCGCATGGTTCGCGCGCGGCACGCCGGCATAGATCGCCACGTGCTGGAACGCCTCGAGCACGTCGCGCTGGCTCGCCCCGGTGCGCGCGGTGGCGCGGATATGCATCGGGATCTCCTCGAAATTGCCGGTCGCCGCCAGCAGCGCCAGCGTCAGCATCGAGCGCTCGCGGCGCGAGATCCCGTCCGAGGCCCAGACCGTACCCCAGGCCGAGACGGCAATCAGCTCCTGAAACGGCGCGTCGAACCCCGTCTTCGCGGCCTCGGCGCGGTCGACATGGGCATCGCCCAGCACCTCGCGCCGCGTCTTCATGCCCCGTTCATAGCGTGCGTCGGTCAAAGCTCAGGTCCTTTCCAGAAACTCGGCGATCTTGCGCGCCGTCTGCGCCGGCTGCTCGACACAGGGGAGATGGCCCGCCCCCGCGATCAGCGCGAAATCCGCACCGCACAGCGCGGCGGTGGCGCGCACCAGATCGGGCGGGGTCGAACCGTCCTGATCGCCCGCCAGCGCCAGCACCGGCAGGCTCAGCGCGCGGGTGCTCTCGGTCAGATCGGCGCCGGCGATCGCGGCGCAACACCCGAGATAGCCCTCGCGCGGGGTGCGGGTGAGCATGTTGCACCAGAGCCGGAACTCGGGCACCGAGGCGCGATAGGGCGCGGTGAACCAGCGTTCCATGATCGGCCCCTCGAGCGCCGCGATCCCGCCCGCGCGAATGGCCTCGATCCGCTGCGTCCACATCTCGGCCGTGCCGATCTTCGCCGCCGTGTCCATCAGCACCAGCGCGCGCAGCAGCCCCGGCCGCCGCGCCGCCAGTGCCTGCCCGATCAGCCCGCCGATCGACAGGCCGACGAAGGTCACCTCGCGCAGCCCCAGCCCGTCGCAGACCGCCGCCGCGTCGTCGGCCAGATCGGCAAGCGCATAGGGCGCGGGCGGGCAGTCGCTGAGCCCATGGCCACGCTTGTCGAAGCGCACCAGCCGCAGCCCGGCGGGCAGAAGCGGCAACAGCGTATCCCAGACCCGCAGATCGGTCCCGAGCGAGTTCGCGAAGATCACGGCGCGGCCGTCGCGCGGCCCCTCGTCCCTGACATGCAGGGTTACGCCCGTTGTCGTTTTGATGGTGTGCATGGTTCCTCCGGCGGCCAGAGTAGATTGAACTATCCGGCACGGAAATTATAATCTTGCACAGATGTCATAACCTACAGGTTATAGGATGCTGCATCCCCACCTTCGCATGCGCCATTTCCGCTGCTTTCTCGAAACCGCGCGCCTTGGCAGCCTGTCCGCCGCGGCAGCGGCGCTGAACGTGTCGCAGCCCGCCGCCTCGAAGACGATCCGCGACCTCGAGGAGATCGTCGGCACCGCGCTCTTCGACCGCTCGGGCCGCAGCCTCAGCCTGAATGCCGCGGGGCGGGTCTTCCAAAGCCATGTCGGCGCCGCGATGGCCGATCTCGAGCTGGCGCAGCGGCTGGTGCTCGATCCGCCGCAGCCGCGTCCGGTGGTGCGCGCCGGCGTGCTGCCCACCGCCGCAACCGGGCTCGTGCCGCGCGCGGCGCTTGCCTATCACGCCGATTTTCCCGAGGTTCTGCTCGACGTGATGACCGGCCCGAACTGGCTGCTGCTGTCGCTGCTGCGCGAGGGACAGCTCGATCTCGTCGTCGGCCGGATGCCGCCTGCGGGAAGCGCCGACACGCTGCGCTTCCGTTCGCTCTATTGGGAGCGCGTCGTCCCGGTGGTGCGCGCCGATCATCCGCTGCTGCGGCAGGACTGGGACTATGGCGCCCTGACCCATTACCCGCTGATGCTGCCGCCACGCGGCGCACTGATCTCGGCCTCGGTGCGGCAATGGCTGCAATCGGTCGGCATCGGCGATCCGCAGCCCGCCTTCGAGAATGTCTCGCTGGCCTTCGGCCGCGAGGTGGTGCGGCAGTCCGATGTGGTGTGGTTCATCTCCGAGGGGGTCGTGCAGACCGAAGTCGAGGCCGGCACCCTCGCCATCCTGCCGATCCGCAACGAGTTGCTCGGCGGGCCGGTCGGCATCACCTTGCGCGACACCGACGAGCCCTCGGCCCAGACCCGCGCCCTGATCGCGGCGATCGACCGCGCGGCGGAAGGGCTGATCGTCTAGGCCGGCCCGGCCCCGCACGCGGCAGCGGCGGTCAGTCCGGCACCGGCACGCCCCCCGATTTCAGACAGCGCAGCGCGAAGCTCGAGCGGGAATTGCGGATCCCCGGCACCCGGTAAAGACGTTTGTGCAGGAATTCCTCATAGCCGCGCGTGCCGTTCACCGCCACCTTGAGGATGTAGTCGTATTCGCCGGTGACCAGCCAGACCTCGATCACCTCGGGCATCCCCGCCATCTGCCGCCCGAAGGTTTCCAGCACCGCGTCGTCGTGGCGGTCGAGCGTGACCTCGATCAGCACCGTCTCGGGAACGCCAAGCTTCGCGCCGTCGAGCACCGCCGCATAGCCGCGGATATAGCCCTCGGACTCGAGCCGGCGGGTGCGCTGCCAGCACGGGCTTGGCGACAGCCCCACGCGCTCGGCCAGCGCCGCATTCGACAGACGGCCGTCGCGACTCAGCTCGCGCAGGATGCGCCGGTCGATCGCATCAAGCCCCCCTCCGGATGTTTCATCTTTCATTCCGGCTTCCCTCCAGAATTTTCTTTTGACGGGAGGCTAGAATATAAAATCATTGAAAGGAAATTTTTCCGGACTCGGCCCACTCTTTTCCCATCGTATCGGAATTGGGAGAGGCCGATGCACTTCGCGACATTCACCGCAGACACGGCCATCGAGGCGCTGCAGCGCGCCCTCGACGAGCTGGCCCGTGCCGGCTTCGCCCTCGAGGCGATCAGCCTCCGGGCACAGGCGCCGCGGGCCGAGGTCCGGCTCGAATTCCACCCGCGCGGCGGGATTTCCGCCGACACCTATCTGGCGCGGCTGGCCCGGATGCCGGGTGTGGCCGGCGTCGCCGGCGGCCCCGCGGCCGGGGCACAGGCGGAGGAGGTCTGAGCATGGATCCTGCCGCCCCGCCGCTGCGCCTGACCTTCGGTGCCCCGCACGCGCGCCCCGGCACCGCGCCCGATTTCTCGGATTTCCCGGTGCCCGAGGCCGGCGCCATGCGCCGCCCGCCGGTCGACACCCCGGCCGAGGAGATGCGCGATCTCGCCTTCGGCATGATCCGCATCCTCGACGATGCAGGCGCGGCGCGCGGCCCCTGGGCCGAGGCGCTGGCGCTTGACGATGCGGCGCAGCTCGAAGGGCTGCGCCACATGCTCACCCTGCGCGCCTATGACGCGCGGATGCTGCTCGCGCAGCGCCAGCAGAAGACCTCCTTCTACATGCAGCACCTCGGCGAGGAGGCGATTTCCTGTGCCTTCCAGCGCGCGCTGCGCCCGGGCGACATGAACTTCCCCACCTATCGCCAGGCGGGGTTGCTGATCGCCTCGGGCTATCCGATCGGCACGATGATGTGCCAGGTCTACGGCAACGACGGCGATCCGGGGCGCGGCCGCCAGCTGCCGGTGCTCTATTCGTCGAAGGCGCACGGCTTCTTCTCGATCTCGGGCAACCTCGGCACGCAATACATCCAGGCGGTGGGCTGGGCGATGGGCTCGGCGCTTTCGGGCGCAGAGGCGATCGCCGCGGCCTGGATCGGCGACGGCTCGACCGCGGAAAGCGACTTTCACGCCGCACTGGTCTTCGCCTCGAGCTATCGGGTGCCGGTGATCCTCAACATCGTCAACAACCAATGGGCGATCTCGACCTATCAGGAGGTGGCGCGCGGCAGCGTCGGCACCTTCGCCGCACGCGGTCATGGTTTCGGCATTCCCGCCCTGCGCGTCGATGGCAATGACTACCTCGCCGTCGTCGCGGCGGCCCGCTGGGCGGCCGAGCGCGCGCGGCGCAACCTCGGCCCGACACTGATCGAGCATGTGACCTACCGCGCCGCGGGGCATTCGACCTCGGACGATCCCTCGGCCTATCGCCCCTCGGACGAGGGCGCGAGCTGGCCGCTTGGCGATCCGGTCGCGCGGCTGCGCGACCACCTGATCGCGCGCGGGGTCTGGAGTGCCGAGCGCCACGCCCAGGCCGAGGCCGAGATCCTTGCAGGCGTCATCGAGGCGCAAAAGCAGGCCGAGGCGATCGGCACCCTGCACCAGGGCCGCCGGCCGAGCCCGGCCGAGATGTTCGACGACGTCTATGCCGAGATGCCGCCGCATCTGCGGCGCCAGCGCCAGCAAGCGGGGTTCTGAAATGGCCACGATGACGATGATCGAGGCGATCCGCGACGCGCTCGACCTGGCGCTGACCGAGGATCCGCGCGTCACCCTGTTCGGCGAGGATGTGGGCTATTTCGGCGGGGTCTTCCGCTGCACCGCCGGGTTGCAGCAAAAGCACGGCGTCGCGCGCTGCTTCGACACGCCGATTTCCGAGCTGGGCATCGTCGGCGCGGCAATCGGCATGGCCGCCTTCGGCCGCCGCCCGGTGGTCGAGATCCAGTTCGCCGATTACATGTACCCCGCCTATGACCAGATCGTCTCCGAGGCGGCGCGGATGCGCTATCGCACCGCGGGCGAATTCACCTGCCCGCTCGTGGTGCGGATGCCGACCGGCGGCGGCATCTTCGGCGGGCAGACCCACAGCCAGAGCCCCGAGGCGCTGTTCACCCATGTCACCGGGCTGAAGACGGTGGTGCCCTCGACCCCTTACGACGCCAAGGGCCTGCTGCTCGCGGCGATCGACGACCCCGACCCGGTGATCTTCCTCGAGCCGAAGCGGCTCTACAACGGCCCCTTCGACGGGCATCACGACCGCCCGGTGACGCCCTGGCGCGGCCATCCGCTCGCCGAGGTGCCCGAGGGGCGCTATCACCTGCCGCTCGGGCAGGCGGCGATCCGGCGCGCGGGGACGCAGCTCACCGTGCTCGCCTATGGCACGATGGTGCATGTCGCGCTTGCCGCGGTCGCCGAGGCCGGGATCGACGCCGAGGTGATCGACCTGCGCACGCTGCTGCCGCTCGATCTCGAGACGATCACCACCTCGGTGCGCAGGACCGGGCGCTGCGTGATCGTGCACGAGGCGACGCTGACCTCGGGCTTTGGCGCCGAGCTTGCGGCGCAGGTGCAGGCCGAGTGCTTCTGGCATCTCGAGGCCCCGGTCGAACGGGTCGCGGGATGGGACACCCCTTACCCGCATACCGCGGAATGGGATTATTTCCCCGGCCCGGCGCGGGTTGCCGCCGCCTGCCGGCGCGTGATGGAGGCCTGAGCATGGGAGTTTACCTGATCCGGGTGCCCGATATCGGCGAGGGCATCGCCGAAACCGAAATCGCCGAATGGCTCGTTGCGCCGGGGGATCTGGTGGCCGAGGACCAGCCGGTCGCGGCGGTGATGACCGACAAGGCGACGGTCGAGATCCCGGCCCCGGTCGCGGGCCGGGTGATCGCCTGCGCCGCCGCGCCGGGCACGGTGCTTGCGGTCGGCGCCGAGCTGATGCGCCTCGAAGTCGAGGGCGCGGGCAATGCCGACGCGACGCCGCCCGCAACCCGGCCCGAGGCCCCGCCGGCCCCCGCCCCGGCTTCTGCCGCGGCTCCGGCCCGGCCCGAGCCCCCCCCTCCGTCCCGCCCGGCCGCGGCACAGCCCTCCGCCGCCCCGGCACAGCCCTGCGCGATCCCGGACCGGCCGCTCGCCGCGCCCTCGGTGCGTGCCCTCGCCCGCGAGCGCGGCCTCGATCTGCGGCAGATCACCGGCACCGGCCCCGGCGGGCGGATCCTGCGCACTGATGTCGAAAGCTTCGAGCCCGCGGCGGCCAGGGGCGGGCGGCGGCGCAACCTGTCGGTCGAGGAGATCCCGGTGATCGGGCTGCGCCGCAAGATCTCGGACCGGATGCAAGCCGCAACGGCGGTGCCCCATATCACCATCGTCGAGGAGGTCGAGGTCAGCGCGCTCGAAACCCTGCGCGCGCGACTCAATGCCCGCGCCGCTGCCCGCCCCGGCGCGGCGCGGCTGACGCTGCTGCCCTTCCTCGCGCGGGCAATCGTCTGCGCCGTGGCCGATCAGCCCGGGCTGAACGCGCATCACCTGACCGACGCCACACAGGGGCCGGCGCGGTTGCGCCGCTTCGGGGCCGTCCATCTCGGGATCGCAACGCAGACGCCCTCGGGTCTCGTCGTGCCGGTGCTGCGCCATGCCGAGGCGCTCGGGCTCGGCGAGACCGCGGCCGAGATCGCCCGCCTGGCCGAGGCCGCGCGCGGCGGCACCGCCACCCGCGAGGAGCTGAGCGGCTCGACCATCACCATCACCTCGCTCGGGGCGCTTGGCGCGATCGCCACCACCCCGATCCTGAACCTGCCCGAGGTCGCGATCATCGGGGTGAACCGGATCGCCCAGAGGCCGTTCTGGACCGGCACCGGCTTCGAGCCGCGACCGATGATGAACCTGTCGTGCAGCTTCGATCATCGCGTCGTCGACGGCTGGGACGGCGCCGTCTTCGTGCAGCGGCTCAGGGAGCTGCTGGAAACCCCCGCCCTTCTGTTCGCCGAGGTGTGACATGCGCGAGATCTCCTGCAAGCTGCTGGTCGTCGGCGGCGGCCCCGCCGGCTATGTCTGCGCGATCCGGGCCGGGCAGCTCGGGCTCGACACCGTGCTCGTCGAGGAGGCGGCGCTCGGCGGCACCTGTCTGACCGTGGGCTGCATCCCCTCGAAGGCGCTGATCCACGTCGCGGCCGAATACGAACGCGTCGCGCGCCTGTCCGAGACCGCCGTGGCCGGGGTGCGCTGCCACGGCGCCACGCTCGATCTCGGCGCCGCGATGGCCTGGAAGGACGGCATCGTGCAGCAGCTTTCGACGGGCGTCGCCGCCCTGCTGCGCAAGGCCGGGGTGCAGGTGGTGCACGGGGCCGCGCGGCTGCGCGACGGCAAGAGCGCCGATGTCGAGACCGCCGGGGGGCCGGTCTCGATCCGCGCCGAAACGCTGGTGATCGCCACCGGCTCCGAGCCCGTCGCGCTTGCCGCCCTGCCCTTCGGCGGTGACATCCTGTCCTCGAGCGGCGCGCTTGCGCTGACCGAGCTGCCGTACAGCCTCGCCGTCGTCGGCGGCGGCTATATCGGGCTCGAGCTCGGCATGGCCTTCGCGCGGATGGGCAGCCGCGTCACCGTGATCGAGGCGGGCGAGCGGGTCCTGCCGGGCTGGGACGCCGAGCTGACCGCCCCCGTCGTCAGGGCGCTCGGCCGGATCGGCGTGACGGTGCACACCAAGGCACGGGCCGAAGGCTATGCCGCGGGCGTGCTGCGGATCCGCCGCGGTGACAGCACCGAGGAGATCGCGGCGCAGAAGGTTCTCGTCACCGCCGGCCGCCGGCCGCGCGCCACCGGCGCCGGGCTCGACCGGCTCGATCTGGCGATGGCGGGGCCCTTCCTGCGCATCGACGCGGCCTGCCGCACCTCGATGCAGGGGGTCTATGCGATCGGCGACGTCACCGGCGAGCCGATGCTCGCCCATCGCGCGATGGCGCAGGGCGAGATGGTGGCCGAGCTCGTCGCCGGCACCCGGCGGCACTGGGACCACCGGGCGATCCCGGCGGTGTGCTTCACCGATCCCGAGATCGTCTCGGTCGGGCTGTCGCCCGCCGAAGCCGCGGCGCGCGGCCCGATCCGCAGCGCGGTCTTCCCGTTCCAGGCGAATGGCAAGGCGCTGACCGAAGATCGCGACGAGGGCTTCGTGCGGGTCACCGCTGATGCCGCGGCAGGCGAGATCCTCGGCATTCAGGCGGTGGGGGCCGGGGTGGCCGACTTCGCCGGGGAATTCGCCCTGGCGATCGAGATGGGCGCGACGCTCGAGGATATCGCCGCGACGATCCACGCCCACCCGACCCGCGGCGAGGTGTTCCACGAGGCCAGCCTGCGCAGCCTCGGGCGGGCGCTGCACCTCTAGCGCGGCTCAGCCGAGGCGCGCGCAGACCGCCTCGGTGATCTCGGCCGATCCATACCGGCCACCGAGATCGCGGCCGAGGATGCCCTCGGCGATCGCCGCCTCGACCGCCTGCCGCAGCCGGTGCGCCCCCGCCCCGAGCCGGGCATCGGCGTGCCGCGTGGCAAGCCAGTCGAGCATGGCCGCCGCCGAGAGCAGGGTGCCATAGGGATTGGCGATCCCCTTGCCGGCGATATCGGGGGCCGAGCCATGCGAGGCCTGAAACAGCCCCTGCGTCACGCCGATCTCGGCCGAGGGCGCGAGCCCCAGCCCGCCGATCGTCGCCGCCGCAAGATCGGAAAGGATGTCGCCGAACATGTTCTCGGTGACGATCACGTTGTAATGGCCGGGGCGGGTCACGAGATACATCGCCATCGCGTCGATCAGCCCGTGCTCGGCCTCGATCTCCGGATACTCCGCCGCGACCTCGTCGAACACCGCGCGGAAGAAGGCATAGCTGCGCAGCACATTCGCCTTGTCGACGCAGGTCACCCGCCTGACCCCGTCGGCCGGCGCCCCGCGCGAGCTCCGCGCCAGCTCGAAGGCCTGCCGCACGATCCGCTCGACGCCCTTGCGGGTCTGCACCAGCGTGTCGACGGCCAGCTCGCCGCGCAGCTGCGCGCCGGCGCCGCGGGCGGCATAAAGCCCTTCGCTGTTCTCGCGCACGATCACGTAGTCGATCCCACCCGGCGCGACCTCGGCAAGCGGCGAGCGCACCCCGGGATAGAGCCGGATCGGCCGGATATTGGCAAAAAGGTCCAGCTCGAAGCGCAGCCGCAAGGTGAAATCGAGCCCCGCCTCGGTGCCGTCCGGATGCACGATGCCGGGCAGACCCGCCGCGCCGTGCAAGATCGCATCGGCGTCGCGGCAGGCGGCATAGGTCGCCGCGGGAAAGCTCTCGCCGCTGCGGCGATAGAGCTCGGCCCCGGCAGGGTGCTCGCGCAGCACGAGCGGCCCGGCCGGACCGAAAAGCGCGTCGAGGCAGCGCACCGCAGCGGCCGCGACCTCCGGTCCGATGCCGTCGCCCGGCACCACGGCGATCTGGTAGATGTCCTTCATCCCGGCCCCTCCCCGCTCAGATGCAGCGCCCGCCGTCGACTTCCATCGCGACGCCGGTGATCATCGAGGCCTCGTCCGAGCACAGGAAGGCCGCGGCATTGCCCATGTCGGCGGGGGTCGAGAACCGCCCGAGCGGAATCGTCGAGAGGAACTTCGCCCGCGTCTCGGGCGTGTCGGCCCCCATGAAGGTCGCCAGCAGCGGCGTGTCGCCGGCGACCGGATTGATTGCGTTCACCCGGATGCCGAAGGGCGCAAGCTCGACCGCCATCGCCCGCGTCGCGGTGATCACCCAGCCCTTCGAGGCATTGTACCAGGTCAGGTTCGGCCGCGGCGAGACCCCGCCGGTCGAGGCGACATTCAGGATCGCCCCCGATTTCTGCACCTTGAAATGCGGTACGATCACCCGCGCGCCGTGATAGACCGAGCGCATGTTGACAGCGGCGATGCGGTCGAAGGTCGCCTCGTCGAGCGCGTCGAGCGGCGTCGGCACATGGCCGACACCCGCGTTGTTCACCAAGATGTCGAGCCCGCCGAAGGCCGCCAGCGCCAGATCGCGCGCCGCCTCGAAACCCGCCGCCTGCGACACGTCGCCGGTGATCGCCCGCGCCGCCAGACCGACCGCCGCCGCCACGCGCCCGGCCGCCGCACCGTCGCGGTCCATCACCACGACCCGCGCCCCCTCCGCCGCCATCTTGGCCACGATGCCCTCGCCGAACCCAGATCCGCCGCCGGTGACGATCGCCACCTTGCCTTCCAGACGCATGTTTTCCTCCCCTGGCCCCGAAACGGCCCTGCCGCGCAGAATGGCCAAGGGGGCCTGGCGGGACCAGTCGCTTTATCTGAACGCGGGATCAGTTTTCCTTCCTTGAGCCGCGGGGGCCGGGGCGGGCATGATCCGGCCCGAGGGAGGACTTTCAGATGACGGACTGGGCTGCGCGCGCGGGCGCGCTTTATGACGGCGGCTTTCGCCCGATGTTCATCGGCGGGGCCTGGGTGCCGGCGCGCTCGGGGGCGGTGATCGAGGCACGCAACCCCGCGACCGGGGCGCGTCTAGCCACCGTGCCGCGCGGTGCCGCTGCCGATGTCGAGGCCGCGGTCGGCGCCGCGCGCCGTGCCTTCGAGGGGCCGTGGTCGCGCTTCACCCCGTTCGAGCGTCAGGCCCTGCTGCTGCGCATCGCCGAACGCTTCGAGGCGGAATGGGAGACGCTGTGCCTGTCGGACACGCTCGACATGGGCATGCCGATCGTGCGCACCCTTGCCAACCGCCGCCGGGTGATCGGCATGCTGCGCTTCTATGCCGGCCAGGCGGTGGCGCTGCACGGCGCGACGATCCCGAATTCCTTCCCCGGCGAGATCCTGTCGCAGACGGTGAAGGAGCCGGTCGGCGTCGTCGGCGCGATCATCCCCTGGAATGCGCCGATCGCGGGGTCGGTGTGGAAGCTGGCACCGGCGCTCGCCACCGGCTGCACCGTGGTGCTGAAACCCTCCGAGGAGGCCTCGCTCACGGTGCTGCTGATCGCGCGGCTGATGCAGGAGGCGGGCCTGCCCGAGGGCGTGGTGAACATCGTCACCGGCACCGGCGCCGAGGCGGGCGCGGCGCTCGCCGCGCATCCGGGCGTCGACAAGATCGTCTTCACCGGCTCGACCGCGACCGGTCAGGCGATCGCCCGCGCCGCGACCGGCAATCTGAAACGGGTGTCGCTCGAGCTGGGCGGCAAGTCGCCGGTGATCGTGTGCCGCGATGCCGACATCGACAAGGCAGTGCCGGTCGCGGCGATGGCGGTCTTCGCCAATTCCGGGCAGATCTGCATCGCCGGCTCGCGGCTGTTCGTTGCGCGCGAGATCCACGACAGCTTCGTCGCCCGCGTCGCCGACTATGCGCGCGGGCTGCGCATCGGCCATGGTATCGAGCCGGAAACCGAGATCGGTCCGATCATCTCGGCCCGGCAGGCCGACCGGATCGAGGATTTCCTCGCCGCCGGCCCCGACGAAGGCGCCGAGCTGCTTGCCGGCGGCCGCGCGCTGTCGGGCCCGGGCTTCGAGGGCGGCCGCTTCATCGCCCCGACGGTCTTCGGCGGCGTCACCGACGAGATGCGCATCGCGCGCGAGGAGATCTTCGGCCCGGTGATCTCGGCCCTGCCCTTCGACACGCTCGAGGAGGTCGTGGCGCGCGCCAATGCCACGCCCTACGGGCTTGCGGCGGGGGTCTTCACCACCCATCTCGGCACCGCGCACAAGCTGGCGCGACGGCTGCGGGCGGGCTCGGTCTGGGTGAACATGTATCACGCGATCGACCCGGCGGTGCCGTTCGGCGGGGTGAAGATGTCGGGCTACGGGCGCGAGGGCGGCATCGAGCATCTCGACGAATATCTCGACACCAAGGCGATCTGGATCAACACCGACTGAGGCGGCCACCGGCGGCACCGGGCGCGGCGGGGCGGCTCAGCCCTTGCCCAGCTCGGTGCGGATCAGCGCCATCAGCTGCTCGGAATAGCTGTGCTGGACATAGCCGCGCGCCGTCAGGATGCCGACCGCGCGCCCCGCGCTTGCATCGCTGATCGGCACCACGCGGAACTCGGCCGAGGGCAGCATCGGGATCGCGATATTGGGCACCACCGCGACGCCGAGCCCCGCCGCGGCAAGCGCGATCGCGGTATAGGCGTTCTGCACCTCGTACTGGATATTCAGCCGGATCTGCGCCTCGCCCGCGATGCGGTCGACCAGCGTGCGGATCGCGGTCTGCCGGTCGAGCACGATCAGCGGGAACTGCGCCACCTCGGCAAGGGTCAGCGCCGCACCGCCCTCGTCGAAGTCGGCCGGCAGGCAGGCGACGAGCCGGTCCTCGAGGATCGGCTCGAAATTGAACTCGGCAAGGCCCGGGATCTCGGGTCCGATATAGAGCTCGACCTCCTGTTCCTGCAGCAGCGTCAGCGCGCCGCTCGGCGGTGTCTCCCGCACATCGACCACCGAACGCGGATAGCGCAGCTTGAAGGTGGCGAGGATGGTGCCGAGCCGGGTCGAGGCGAGGGTCGGAGCGCAGGCGATCTTGACATGGCCGCGCCGGTTCGCGGTGACCTCGGACAGCCGCAGCAGCGCGGTCTGCACATCCGACATCGCGCGGCTGACCTGCTCGTAAAGCATCTTGCCCTCGGGCGTCAGGTTCGCACGCTGCGGGGTGCGCACGAACAGGCTGATGCCGACCTGTTCCTCGAGGTCGCGGATCTGCATCGACACCGCGGAGGGCGAGCGGTTGCTCTCTTCCGCGGCCTTGCGGAAGCTGCCGTATTCGGCGGCCAGCAGAAAGGTCTGCAGCAGCTTCAGATTGACGTTGTTCGCGGCCATCGGCGGTTTCGGTCCCTCCCCCCTGTCCCGATACGGGGCGACGGGGCCTGCGGCAAGAGCCTCCACGAGTTCAGTGCACCGCAGCGAACATGATCTTTTCCTCGCTCGCCTCGGCCATCGTCATCTCCTCGACGATCTTGCCGCGCTTGGCGACGAGGACACGGTCGGAAACCGCCATGATCTCGGGCAGGTAGGAGGAGATCACCACGACGGCAAGGCCCTGGTCGGCAAGTTCGTGGATCAGCTGGTGGATTTCGACGATGGCGCCGACATCGACGCCGCGCGTGGGCTCGTCGAAGATCACCAGCCTCGGTTTCTGGATCAGCGATTTCGCGATCACCACCTTCTGCTGGTTGCCGCCCGACAGCTCGATCATCCGCGCCCGATCGGAGATCTGCCGCAGTCGCAGCCGCCCGCCCCATTCCCTTGCCAGCTCCGCCGCCCGGCGCAGCGGCACCGGCGTGAGCGGGTTGCGCCCGGTCGAGAGCTCGCCCAGAAGCAGGTTCTGCCCCGCGGTCATGGTCTCGAAGAAGCCGTCGAGCTTGCGGTCCTCGGTGACATAGACGATGCCGTCGCGCATTGCCGGGCGCGGCACGCGGTAGCGCACCGGGCGGCCGTTCAGCCGGATCTCGCCGCCATGCATGAAGTCGCGCTTGAGCACGCCGGCGACGACCTTGGCCATCTCGCTGCGCCCGGCCCCGACCAGACCGAAAATCCCCGTCACCTGCCCGCCGAAGACGGAGAAGGAGGCGTTGCGCACCATCGTGCCGCACGACAGGTTCTCGACGCTCAGCACCTTCTCGCCATAGGGGCGCGGCTCGCGCGGGGCGGCGCCGTGCAGGGTCTCGGTCAGGCTGCGCCCGACCATCGCCTGCACGATCGAGGCGCGGGTGAAGTCGCGCGCCGGGCCGGTCGCCGCCAGCGTGCCGTCGCGCAGCACGGTGATCCGGTCCGACACCTGCAATGCCTCCTCGAGTGCATGGGTGATGAAGACGATCGCCGTGCCCTGCGCCTTCATCCGCTCGAGCAACATGAAGAAATGCTTCTTCTCCTCGGGGGTCAGCGTCGCCGTCGGCTCGTCGAAGATGATCACCCGCGCCTTGTGATGCACCGCGCGGGCGATCTCGACCATCTGCTTCTGCGCCGCGCCGAGGGTCGAGACCTGCGCCGTCGGATCGACCTGAAAGCCCATGCCGACAAGGAACTGCCGGGCCTCGATGTAAAGGCCGCGCAGCCGGTTGAACATCTTCTCGTCGCCGAGATAGATGTTCTGCGCCACAGTCATCGCCGGCACGAGATTGGTCTCCTGAAAGACCATCACGATGCCCTGCGCCAGACCGTCGGCCGGCCCCTTCAGCGTGATGTCCCGGCCGTCGAGCAGCATCTGCCCGCGGCTGAGCCGATAGACCCCCGCCATCACCTTGGTCAGGGTGGACTTGCCCGCGCCATTCTCGCCAAGCAGCGCATGGATCTCGCCCTTGCGCAGGGTGAAGTCGATGTCCCGAAACGCCGGGATGCCGGCAAAGCTCTTGGTCGCGTTGCGAAATTCGATGATCGTGCTCATCCGTGCCTCAGCTTTCCCGGGCCACGCCCCGAAGGCGCAGCAGCTTGCCATTGCCCTTCGCCGCCACGAACAGGTCGTCGCCCCGCTCGCAGGCCGAGACGCAGCCATGCGCCGCGCCATCGGCGCGCGAATGGAAGCTGCGCAGCGGCTGCATCTGCGGCGAGCACTGCACGACGAGCCCGTAGGAGCGGGTTTCCGAGAAGGGTTTCGTCACCCCCATCCGGCGCAGCTGGCTGCCCTGCATCGGCTCGCGGAACGAGGCCCCGGAGACGAGCGCGGGCGCCATCCAGTAAGGTTCCGGCACCTCGGCCAGCATCCGCCGCCGATAGCCGTCCTCGCGCAGGATGAACTCGACGAGCTGGTTGCGGCAGGAATAGAAGCTGAGCCAGAACCCCGCCCCGGTCGCCGGCGCGATCCGTGCCGGATAGGCCGGCAGATGCGGCAGCACGGTCTCGGTCCGGCCGCTGGCCAGATCGACCGCGACGATGCGGTGGCGCCAGCTTTCGGCAAGCCAGACCCGGCGCGAGCCGGTCGCCGCCACCCCCGCGGCCCAGTGCAGCCCGGTGACGATGCGCTCTGCCCTGCCGCTCGCCAGATGCAGTTTCCACAGGCTGCCGCTCGCCCCCTTCTCCATCAGGTCGCGCCGCCAGTCGCGTGCCCGGTTCACCGCCGAGCCCTCGGTGACCAGAAGCGTCTCGGTGTCGAGGAAGGCAAGCGCGGTCGGGTGGCGCGGCCCCGCCCCGTCGTCGCCGAAGCTGCGCCCGTCATGGGCCCCGCCGAGGATCGTCACCCCGGCGCCGTCGAGGCCGATCGCCAGCATGCCCTTGCCGGCGGCCAGCGCGGTGATCTCGCCGGCGCGGGTGGCAATCTCCTCGGCCGGGCGCCCGCTCCAGCTCAGCCGCAGCACCCGCCCGCCCGAGGAGGCGATCAGCCCCTTTTCGGTCGCACAGAGATTGTCGACGCCGCGCAGCGTCGCGAAGACCTCGGCCTCGTCGAGCGCGGCATCGGGCAGCAGCGGCCCGTCGAAGATCGGCACGGTGATCGCGGCCTCGCCGCGGCCGAGGCGGCGGTCGATGAAACGGCGGATGGCGGTGGTCATTTTGCCCTCCAGTAGGTGTCCACGCCGCACCAGCTCTGGTCGGCCTGCGGCAAGGCGAGCCGGCCCATGCGGTTGTTGAAGATGCCGCACAGATAGAGCGCGCCGCGGTGCTCGCGCATCGAGGTGATCATCGGGTGCCGAGTGCCGCCGAGATCCCAGTAGCTTTCGAGGATCTCGCCCTGCTCGTTGAACTTGAGCACGCAGCCGGTGTTCAGGTTCGGCATCAGCCAGGCGTCCTGCGACACCCGCCGCGCCATCCGCCGGCGAAACCCCGGCATCTCGAGCGCGAGGTCGAGCGCGGGCGTGCGCGAGCCCATCAGCGCCAGCCAGTAATTTCCGTCCGAGGCGCGGTTGATGTTGTCGGGATAGCCCGGCAGCCCCTCGATCACCCGCTCCATCCGGCCCTTCTTCGGCCCGGCGTAATAGTAGCGGTTGATCCGGCAGCCCCAGCTTTCGGCGAAAAGCACCGAGACCCCGTCATAGGAGGTGCATACGCCGTTCGGGAAGACGAGGTCGCCGAGCACGGTGCGCGTCGCTTTCGTCTTCGGGTCGTAGATGATGAGCCGGCCGTTGCCGCGGCTTTCGAGCGCGTCGGCGTACCAGTCATGCATCTCGAAGCGCACCGTCGCCTCGGAGAAGATGATCCGGCCGTCGGGCAGGATGTCGCAATCGTCGGCGAGCTTCATCACCGAATCGTCGGCCACCGAGGTCCAGCTGCGGTTGGTCTCGGCGGTGAGCAGGCTGACCTCGCCGCCCGGGGTGACCTGATAAAGCCCCATGCCGCCGACACAGACCGCCATGTTGCCCTCGGCGTCGAAGGCCATCCCCTGCGGTGCGCCGCCGGTATGGGCGAAGATCTCGTGCCGGGTGTAGTCGGGGGCGAACCAGCGCACGATGTCGCCGTCGCGCGAGCCGGTGTAGAGGTTGTCGTCGCGGTCGAAGATCACGTCCTCGGCCCCGTCCATGATGCCGAGCCCGATCGGTTCGGCGGCGCGCAGCCGGTCGTTGGGCTGCATCACCCCGCTGTCGGTCGGGATCGCCTCGGGCAGCTTGGCGAAGGTCGGCGAGATATAGACCGCGCGCAGCAGCTTGTGGCGGTTCTTCACCCAGCGCACATCGAGAAAGACCGCCGCCACCAGCACCAGCCCCAGCAGCAGCTGGTTCACTGGCCCGGGGATCGCAAGGGCGAGCAACGCGCTCGACAGGATCAGCACGAAGACCGTGCCCATCAGCGCCTTCGCCACCGAGCCGCGCCCGCCGCCCAGCGAGATCCCGCCGAGCACCGTCGCGGTCAGCGCCTGCAGCTCGAGCCCGGCGCCGATGTCGGAGGCCGCCGAGCCGATCCGCGCGGCAAACAGGAAGCCGCCGAGCGCCACCAGGACCGAACACAGCACATAGGCCGAGAACACCGTCCGCCGCACATGGATGCCCGCATTATGGGCCGAGCGCCGCGCCCCTCCCACCGCGAGCAGCCGCCAGCCATAGCGGCCGCGCGACAGCACGACATGCAGCGCAAGCGCAATCGCCGCCATCCCCCAGAACGAGATCGGCAGCCCCGCCAGATGCCCCATGCCGAGCAGGTCATAGGCCGGAGAATTCGGCGCGTTCATCACGATGTCGGTCGAGATCTTCGGGAACACGATATCGAAGATCGAGCGGCCGATGATCAGCGTCACGAGCGTGGTGAGGAAGGCGCGCATCCGCAGCACCCCGACCAGGAAGCCGTTCACCGCACCGCAGGCGGCGCCGACGGCCAGCGTCAGCGCAAGCCCTGCGGGCAGGCTCAGCCCGAGCACGTTCATGCCGTAAAGCGCCGCCGTCACCGCCAGCGCATAGGTCGAGCCCACCGAAAGGTCGATCCCGCCGGAGATCATCACCACGGCCAGGCCCAGCACCACGAGCCCGAGTTCGGCCAGCTCGCCCGAGAGGATCGACAGCGTGCCGAATTCGAAGAACCGCGGCACGATCGGGCCGAAGATCGCGATCATCAGCACGAGGGCGAAGAAGGGGATCGCACTGTCGACCCATTTCTTCGTCAGGATCTCGCCGAAGACGTGATCGGGCAGCAGCCGATAGCGCAGTCGGACGAAGGAGTCGGTCAGGCTCATGGTGGCGTCCTTACTTCAGCTGGTCGAGGGTCCAGCAGTTGCGCCCGGTCGCATTGCTCTTGTCGACGCGGGTGATCGGGCCGAAGAACACGGTCTTCTCGGCGCCGGCCTGGCGCTCGGGGTGTTGCAGCAACTCCGAGATCTGCTGCGCCGCGATCTCGGCCTGAATCGGCGCGTTGAAGTTGTAGACGACGTCGAGCAGGCCCTTGCCGATGCTGTCGCAGGCGGTCGCGGCGCCCGCGCCATTGGTCACGATCGTCACCTGATCCTGCTTGCCCGCCGCCAGCACCGCCGCGCCCGCGCCGACCTCGGCATTGTCCCAGATCCCCATGATGCCGCACAGATCGGGGTGCTGCTGCAGCACCGTCTCGGTGATCTGGCGCGCCTTCTCGCTGTCGTAATCGGCGGGCTGGTCGGAGACGAGCTCGAGCCCCGGGTTCTCGGCGAGGATCTGGTTCAGCCCCTCGCGCATGTAGATGTTGGCTGCCCCGGTCTGCACCCCGGCGAGCCAGACGATCTTCTTCGAGGGCGCGCCCGGCGCCATGCAGGTCTTTGCCAGCTCGCCCGCCTCGAGCCGGCCCATCTCGATCCAGTCATTGCCGACATAGCTGTCGGTCTGGGTGATCGACTGCATGTTGATCTGCAAGATCTTGATCCCCGCCTGCTGCGCCTGCTTCAGCGCGCGGGCATAGGTCTGCACGTCGGGGTTCTGCACGATCAGCACATCGGGCTTCTCGGCGATCGCGCCCTGCAGCGCCCGGATCCCCGCCGCGGTGTCCATGTTCGGATCGCGCACCTCGAAGCTGAAGCCGTAGCGCGCGGCGTGGCGCTGCCAGACCGCGGTCCAGGCCTGGTTCAGGTCCATCCCCTGCGACAGCGGCACGAAGATCACCTTCTTGCCCTTCGTCGCCTCGAGATAGGCGGCGCGGCCGACCTGCTCGATCTGTTCGGCCATGAGCGGCTGCGCGCACAGGGCAGCCGTCGCCAGCGCCGCGAAGGCGGCTTTCTTCAGGAACGTCATCGCTTTCCTCCCTTGGATGATCCGGCGATCAGATGTCGCCGCTTTGAGATGTCTGCTCGTCGCGCGGGTTGATCACCGCATCGAGCGCCAGCGCCGCCAGCAAGATCACGCTCTTGATCAGGTTCTGGCTGGTGTAGCTGAAGTTCAGGATGGTCATGCCGTTGATCAGGATGCCGACCAGCACGGTGCCGACCAGCACGTTGCGCACCCCGCCCTGGCCGCCCGACAGGCTGATCCCGCCCAGCACGACGACGAGCAGCACGTCATAGATCAGCGTCGAATTGTAGAGCCGGGTGTTGATGCTCGAGACGAGGCCGGTGAGCAGGATCCCGGCGAGATAGGCGATCAGCGCGGCGACGACATATTGCGCGATCAGCACCGGCCGCGTCGGCAGCCCCATGGTGCGCGCGGCATGGGGGTTGTCGCCGGTCGCATAGACGAAGCGGCCGAAGCGGGTGAGCCGCAGGAAGGCCGCCACCAGCGCCGCGAGCCCGAGAAAGATCGCCACCGAGGCCGGCAGGCCAAGGACGGTGCCCGAGCCGATGAAGCTCAGCCAGGCGACATTCGCCGGCGCATAGAGCACATCCGAGCTGAACGCGACCCGGCCGCCACCATAGATCACCGAGGCCATGGCCAGGGTGGCGAAGATCGGCGGGATCTCGGCCACCGCGATCAGCAGCCCGGTGACCAGTCCGCAGACCGCCACCAGCCCGGCGCCGATCACGATCGCACCGAAAAACCCCTGCCCGAGCGTCGACAGCCAGATCGCGAAGGCGACGCCGACGACCATCACCGCGACCATCGTCAGGTCGATGCCGCGCCCGACGACGATGAAGCCCATCCCGGTCGCGAGCGTGCCCAGGATCGCGACATTCTTCAGCAGCGCAAGGATGTTGCCCTGGGTCAGGAAGTTGTTGAGAAATATCGAAAACACCACGAAGAGAAGCGCGGCGATCGCGGTGACGACGCTTTCTTGCGTGATCTTGACGCGCCGACCGGAACCGGTCGGCTGCGGGGTATCCCCGGCCATGTCTTGTCCTCCCCTGACATCGCCTGCCGCGGCGCGCGCTCCCTCACGCGCCTGCGGCCGGCCTGTCCTCCGGGTCGGATCATCCCGCCTGACCCCGCCGGGCTCAATTGCGTTTTTCTGATGGGCCGTTAAGAAAACGCCGCCCGGCGCCGCAATGCGGATACCCGGCGGCGCAACCTCAGAACCGCAGCGAGCGCAGCCCGACGGTGCGATCGACGATCAGCACCGCGACAAAGGTGACGCCGATGCTCACCGTCGCGATCGCCGCCGCGGTGGGATCGAAGTTGAACCGCAGATAGTCGAAAAGCTCGAGCGGCAGCGTGTTCATCCCCACCGATTTCAGCAGGAGCGAGATGTTGAAGATGTCGAAGGAGATCACGAAGGCGAAGAGGCAGCCGGTGATCAGCCCCGGCTTCACCGCGGGCAGCGTCACCCGGCGGAAGGTCATCCAGCCCCCCGCACCAAGCGAGCGCGCCGCCTCCTCCTGCGAGCGGTCAAAGTTGAACAGCGCCGAGGAGACATTGAGGAAGACATAGGGGAAGGTGACGATGATATGGCCCACCTGGATCGCGAGGCCGTAACTGTTGCCCACGCCGAGCTCGAAGAAATAGAAAAGGAGCGCGATCGCGGTGAGGATCTCGGGCACCAGAAGCGGCGCCGACATCAGCAGACGCAGCGGATTGGCCAGCCGCGGCCCGGCGAAGCGCACGACATAGATCGCGGCAAGCGTGCCGATCACCCCGTTCACCACCGCCGCCACCGCGGCGAGCAGCAGCGATTGCAGCGTCGCGTCGAGGAAGCGGGTGTTGTGGAAGAGCGCCACGAACCAGCGCAGCGACAGCCCCTCGATCGGCAGCGAGAGGAACTCGCCCGAGTTGAAGGACAGGATCACCACAAGGAGGATCGGCGACATCAGGAACAGATAGATCGCCGTCACCAGCAGGGTGAAGAGATGGTCCCAGACGGTCTTGCGCCCGTTCATGGCAGCCTCCGCATCGCGCGCGCCGTCAGGCGCAGGTAGACGACGATGATCGCGAGCGTGATCGCCGACATGAAGATCGCAAGCGCCGCCCCCGCCGGCCAGCGGAAGCTGTCGACGAGATATTGCACGACCAGCACCGACATCGTCCGCCCCTTGGTGCCACCGAGCATCGCCGGCGTCACATAGGCCGAGATCGAGAGCACGAAGACGAGGATCGCCCCGGCCTGAATGCCGGGCAGGCTGAGCGGCAGCGTCACCTTGACGAAGGTGCGCAGCCGCGAGGCGCCAAGCGAGCGCCCGGCGGCGGCAAGATCGGGGCTGATCGCCTGCAGGTTGCCCAAGAGCGGCAGGATCACGAAGGGCAGGAAGACATGGATGAGCGCGATGGTGACGCCAAGCGGCGTGTTGAGCAGCAGGATCGGCCGCTCGATCACGCCCAGCGATTTCAGCGCGCCGTTGATCACCCCGTTGTTCGACAGGATGATCATCCAGGCGAAGGTGCGCACCACCATGCCGACGAGCAGCGGCGAGATCACGAAGATATAAAGCATCGAGGCCCAGCGGCTGCGCAGGTTGGCCAGATGGTAGGCCACCGGATAGCCAAGGAGCAGCGTCACCACGGTGACCGTCAGCCCCATCCGCAGCGAACGCCCGACGATGCCCCAGATGAAGGGATCGGTGACGATCTGCGCGTAATGCGAAAGCGTGAAGCCATCGCCATAGACCGCGCGGGTGTCGGCGGTGCGCAGGCTCATCACCACGATCGAGGCATAGGGCAGCACGAGGAAGCCCACCAGCAGCACGAGCGCCGGCACGATCATCCACCACACCCGCTTGCGTGTCGCCGCGATCATGGCGCGATCACCCAGCCATGGCGCGCGGCAAAGCCGAGCGTCAGCTCCGCCCCCACCGCCACCGCGGCATCCGCGTCGAGCAGCGCCGAGATCTCCTGACCCGAAGGCAGCGCGACCACGACCAGCAGCGCCGAGCCCTGATAGACCGCCTTCGTCACCCGCCCGGTCATCGCGTTCTCGGTCAGCCCCGGACGCAGCTTCTCGGGCCGGATCATCAGATGCACCGCGCCCGAGACCCCTTCGGGTCCGGCCGCGCGCAGCCGCCCCGCGGCGGTCTCGACCACGATCATCGCACCCTCGCGGCCAAGCACGGTGCCCTCGATCACGTCGGAATGGCCGATGAACCCCGCCACCATGCGCGAGGCGGGACGCTCGTAGATTTCCTTCGGGGTGCCGCATTGCGCGACCACGCCCTTTTCCATCACCACGATGCGGTCGGACATCACCAGTGCCTCGCTCTGGTCATGGGTGACGTAGATCGTGGTGATGCCGACGCGCTGTTGCAGGTCGCGGATGAAGAAACGCATGTCATCGCGCAGCGAAGCGTCGAGATTGGCGAGCGGCTCGTCGAGGAGCAGCACCGCCGGTTCGATCACCAGCGCGCGGGCCAGCGCAACGCGCTGCTGCTGCCCGCCGGAAAGTTCGCGCGGGAAGCGCGCCTCGTAGCCCGCAAGCCGCACCATCTCGAGCACCTTGGCGATGCGGGCGGCGCGCTCGGCGGGGGCGACCTTGCGCACCTCGAGCCCGAAGGCGAGGTTTTCCGCCACCGTCATGTGCGGGAAGAGCGCGTAGGACTGGAACACCATGCCGAGGTCGCGATGCTCGGGCGCGACATTGGTCATCTCCCGCGTGCCGAACAGCAGCCGGCCGCGGTCGATCGGCTCGAAGCCCGCGATGCAGCGCAGCGTCGTCGTCTTGCCGCAGCCCGACGGCCCGAGCAGCGAGATGAACTCGCCCTGCCCGACCTCGAGATTGATGTCTTTCAGAATGTGCAGATCGCCATAGAACTTGTCGATCCCGTCGAGGGTCAGGGTCGTCATCTGGATGCCTTGTGTGCATGGGACCGGGCACCAGAGCGGCGCCCGGTGCCTGTGGTGCCCGGCTCAGCCGATCTCGCGGTTCCAGCGGTCGGTCACCGCGGGGGCGAGATCGACATAGCTGTCCCAGTCGAAGCGGATGATCTCGCTCATCTTCGGCCCGTTGATCGGCAGTCGCGCGGCCAGCGCCGGCTCGAGCACCGAGTCCTTGTTGGACGGCGAGGTGTAGAACGCCTGCGCCATGTTGGCCTGCACGTCCTTGTCGATGAGATAGTTGATATAGGCGTGTGCCTCGTCCTTCATCGCGCCGGTCTTGACGATGTTGAAGCTCTGCTCGAAGGCAAGCACGCCCTCCTTCGGCGCGACGATCGCGACCGGGGCGCCCTTGTCCTGCAGCATCATGATCTCGGTCCAGTCGACCGGCGCGACGATCACGTCGCCGCGCATCAGCCCGGCCGCGACCTCGCCCGACCACGACGCCTGGGTGAACGGCACGAGCTCCTGGATCTTCTTGAAGGCGGTGTCGAAATCGGTGTCGCCCGAGCCGAAGAGCTTGCCGGTGAGCCGCAGGAAGAGCTGTGCGCCGGTGTTGCCGATCTGGTAAAGGCCGATGCGCTCCTTGAACTCGGGGTTTTCCCAAAGGTCGGTCCAGGAGGTCGGTGCGTCCTTCACCATGTCGGTGCGATAGGCGAGACCGATCGGCGAGACGATCGCGCGCAGCCCGTTGTTGCCCGTGTTCACCAGCCCGTCGTGCAGCTGCGCGGCATTGGGCAGCTTGGCCATGTCGAGCGGCTCGAAGAAGCCTTCGGCGCGCAGCATGGCGGCGATGTTCTCGTTGCCCATGAAGACGGAATAGGGCGCCTGATCGCCACCGGCGCGGATCTTCGAGACGAAATCCTTGCCAAGACCGATGTCGAGCTGGGTCGGAATGCCGGTGGCCTTGGTCAGGCCCGGCATCAGGGTTTCTTCCCAGAACTTGGCCCAGGTGCCGCCGTAGGTCGGCACCACGAAGGGGGCGTTGGCGAAGGCCCGCGAGCCGAAGGCGGCAGCACCCGCGCATGCTCCGAGAGCCGTCAGGAATTGACGTCGTTCGAGTTTCATTGCTGTCTCCCTGTGCGGCCCGTCGTTGCAGGCCGATTGGTCTTGTTGGTGAACCGATTCGTCCCGGCTCTGAAGGAAGCCTACACCTTCCGGGGCACGGGTCAATATTTTGATATTTAAATACGGAAATCATGGGGCTATGATGGGCCCAACGCGAGGGAGAGAGAAATGCCACCGATCGACCGCAGCCAGGGGCTGGCCCGCCAGATCGCCGACAGCCTGCAGGAGGAGATCATGCAGGGCCGCCTCGGCGTCGAGGACCGCCTGCCGTCGGAACAGGATCTGGCCGAACGGTTCGAGGTGTCGCAGCCGACCGTGCGCGAGGCGATGAAGATCCTCGCAGCGAAAAAGCTCGTGCGTTCGAAGCGCGGGCCGAAGGGCGGGGTCTTCGTCGCCGCGCCGTCCCTTGGCACGGCGTCGCAGACGCTGTTCGAAACCACGAACTGGCTCGTCTCGCTCGGCGTCTTCGGGCTGGGCGACATCGTCGAGACCCGGCGCCTGCTGGGCGCGACCTGCGTGCGACTGGCGGCCGAGCGCGCCACCGAAGAGGACCTCGCCCGGATCGAGGCGGCGTTGCAGGACGTCAATCACAGCGAGGTCTCGGACGAGGAGTTCTGCCGCCTCGACGTCGCCTTCCACCACGCGGTGGCAGAGGCCTGCCACAATGCCGAGCTGAACTTCATCATGGTGATCGTGAACGATTCGCTCATTCCCGCGACCAACATGATCTCCTTCAAGTTCCGCGAGCGCGACAAGGTGATCGCCTTCCACCACGAAATCCACCGCGCGATCGCGGCGCATGACCCGGTGGCGGCCTGTGCCGCCTTCGACGGGCTGATCTCCTATCAGAGCAACGTCTATGACAACGCGCTGCACGCGCGCGATCGCAAGGCCGGGAAATGAGCGCCGGGCTGATCGAGACGCGACGCGAGGACGGGGCGCTCGTGCTGCGCACGCCGGTCGCGCTGTCCGACGATCGGCCCGACATTCTTGACCGGCTCGCGGCCGTCGATCCGCAGCGGGTGCTGATGACTGCGCCCGCGCCCGGGGGGCGCGACAGCATCACCTATGGTGCGGCGCTGGCCGAGGCGCGGCAGCTGCGCGACTGGCTCGTGGCGGCACACGGCCTGCGCCCCGGCGCGCGGGTGGCAACGCTGCTGCCCGCCGGCCTCGCGGCGCTGCGGCTGCGGCTTGCCTGCCTGTGCGGCGGCTTCGTCCATGTCGCGCTGCCGCCCTTTCCGTTCCGCGAACCGGGCGGCGAGGAAGCAGCGCGGCTCCTCGCCATCGCCAGGCCCGATCTGCTGGTGCGCCCGCAGGGGCATCCGGCCGCGGGGCTTGTCCTGCCCGACCGCCTGCCCCCTGCCCCGGCATGCGCCGATGCCCCCGCCCGGCCCGAGGAGCGCAGCGCGATCTTCTTCACCGCCGGCAGCACCGGCGCGGCGAAGGGCGTCGCCGTCACCCGCGGCCAGATCTCCGCCTGCCAGGCCGCCGCGGTCGCGCTCTGGCCCTTCCTTGCCGAGGGGCCGGCGCTGATCGACTGGATGCCCTGGAACCACGTCTTCGGCGGGCTCGACACCCTGTTCAAGGTGATCTGGAACGGCGGCACGCTGCATCTCGACCGGCCGCCGTCGGAGCACACGATCGGCGCCACGCTCGATCTGATGGAGGCGGTGCGCCCGACGCTCTACATCGGTGTGCCGCTCGGGATGAAACTGCTGCTCGCCGCGCTCGAGGCCGCCCCCGGGCGCCAGCCCCGGGCCCTCGCGCGGCTGCGCCACGTCTTCCTTGCGGGGGCGGCGATCGAGCCCGCGCTCTGGGACCGGCTTGCTGCCTTCGCCCGCCGCAGCACGCCACCGATCGCTCTCCTCTCGGGCTATGGCGCCACGGAAACCGGCTCGACCATGTGCCTCAGCCCCGGCGGCGTCGACCGGCCCGGGCTGCTCGGCTGGCCGTTGCCGGGCCACGAGGTCGCGCTCTGCCCGGTCGAGGACCGGACCGAGATCCGCTTCCGCGGCCCGGTGCTCGGCTCCGCCTATCTGACCGAGACCGGCGAGGTGCCGCTGCCCTGCGACGATTTCGGCTTCTACCGCACCGGCGACGCGGGCTTTCTCGACCGCGAGACCGGCTGCCTGCGCTTCGACGGCCGGCTTTCGGAGGATTTCAAGCTTGCGAGCGGGATCAAGGTGCGCACCGGCATGCTGCGCAGCCAGATCGTCCGCGCCTGCGCCCCGGATCTCGAGGACATGGTGCTGGGCGGCGCCGGGCGCGAGGCGCTCTCGGCCGTTCTCTTCGCCGCACCCGGAGCGGGTCGCGACCGGATCCGCGCCGCGCTTGCGCAGTGGAACCGCGAGAACCCCGCCTCCTCGACCCGCATCGCCGCGATCGACTGGGCCGAGGCGCCGCCCGAGGTCGCGCGCGGCGAGGTCTCGGCCAAGGGGCAGATCGTGCAAAGCCGCTTCCTGCGCAATCACGCCGCGCTCTTCGATGCGCTGGCGGAAGGCACGCGGGGCGAACCCCTTCCCCCGGCACGAGGCTGAACGCGCCCCCGCGGGGGCGCGCCCGGGTCAGTCGAGCTCGCGGAAGGGCGCGTCGCGCTCCTCGAGGAAACCACGCAGCGATTTCTCCTTCAGCAGGCGCATCCAGTACTTGCCCTCTTCGGTGCCGTGCAGGATCGCCGTCGTCTCCCGGTTGTAGCTCCACGAGCTGTCAAGTCCGGCAGTCTGCTGCATGTGGTTGAGCGCGGCCTTCGCGTATTTGATCGCCGTGCCCGGCATCCGCGCGCATTTGCGCGCAAGCTTCTCGGCCTCGGCCATCAGCTGCGCCGCCGGCACCGCCTTGTTCGCCAGATGGATCCGCGCCGCCTCGACCCCGTCGATCAGATCGCCGGTGTACATCAGATAGCGCGCATGCAGCATCGGCACCGTCCAGGGCAGCATCAGCGTCGGCGGGGCAGAGACATGGCGCACCTCGGGCTCGCCAAGCTTCGCATCCTCGGCCACCACGATCAGATCGCAGCACATCATCAGCTCGAGCCCGCCCGCAAGCGCAAACCCGTTCACCGCCGCGATGATCGGGATCGGCACCTCGCGGATCACGCCGAAGCGGCGCATGTTCTCGCCGATGTCCTCGCGCCAGCGGTCGGCGTCCATCTCGAAATCCTCGCCACCGAGGTCGAAGCCGGCCGAGAACGCCTTGCCCGCCCCGGTCACGATCACCGCGCGGATCTCCGGGTCCTTCGCCGCGCGCAGGATCGCCGCCTCGAGCGCGTCGCCCAGCTCCTGGTTCATCGCGTTCATCTTGTCCGGACGGTTCAGCGTCAGGGTGACGAAAGCGTCGGTCTCATCCTTGTGCCAAAGCACCACATCTTCGTGCATCACAGCCCCCGTCAGGCGATTTCAATGACCGTGCGGCCGCGGGTCTCGCCCGCGACGATCTTCCGTGCAAGCTCGGGCAGTGCCGAGAACGGCGCCACCGTGGTCAGCTCGGCGAGCTTCGCGCGATCGAGGTTTTCCGCCAGATAGGCCCAGGCGCGGTCGCGCTTTGCCGCCGGCGCCATCACCGAATCGATGCCCAGAAGCGCCACGCCGCGCAGGATGTGCGGCATCACCGAGCCGGGCAGATCCGCCCCGCCGGCCAGCCCGCAAGCCGTCACCGCGCCGCCATAGCAGGTCTGCGCCAGCACATTCGCCAGCGTCGTGCTGCCGACGGTATCGACCGCGCCGCCCCAGCGCTCGGCCTGCAGCATCTTGCCCGGCGCCGCCAGTTCGGCGCGTTCGACAAAGGCGCTCGCCCCGAGATCGCGCAGGAAGTCATGCTGCTCGGGCCGCCCGGTCGCCGCGGTGACACGGTAGCCGCGCTTTGCCAGAAGCGAGACCGCGACCGAGCCGACGCCGCCCGCGGCGCCGGTCACCAGCACCTCGCCTGCCCCCGGAACAATCTGTCCCCAGTCCTCGAGCGCGAGCACGCTCAGCGCCGCGGTATAGCCCGCAGTGCCGATTGCCATCGCCTCGGCCGCGCTGAAGCCCTCGGGCAGGCGCGTCAGATGCCCCGGCTTGATCCGCTGGAACCGGCTGTAGCCGCCCCATTCGGTCTCCGACAGGCCCCAGCCATTCACCACCACCCGGTCGCCCGGCTGCCACTCCGGCACCCGCGACTCGACCACCACCCCGGCGAGGTCGATCCCCGCCACCATCGGCAGGCGACGCGCGATCCGGCCCTTGCCCGAGACCGCGAGCCCGTCCTTGTAGTTCAGGCTCGAATGGCTGATCTCGACCAGCACATCATTGTCGGGCAGATCCGCGAGGGTCAGCTGTTCGAAGCCGCCGCGCGGCTTGCCCTCCACATCGCGGATCACCAATGCGGTGAAACTCTCGGTCATGTCGATCTCCATCCCCGGGGGCCCCGGGTCATCCGGAGCTCATTTTGATATTTAAATATCCAATTGACATTAAGTGCAACAGGAATAGCTTCGAGCCACGCCACTCACGGCTCCCTCCGAAGGCCACCGATGACTGACCCCATCTCCGACACCGGACTTGCCGCACGGCTTCGCCGCCCCGCCACGCCGCAGTATCGCGACGATCAGGCCGGGCTTGGCGGGGCCGAGCCGATTGCCGTCTATGCGCCGCGGGATGCGGCGGAGACGGCGGCGGTGCTGCGCGCCTGCCGGGCGGAAGGGCAGAAACTGGTGGTCCAGGGGGGGCGCACCGGCCTCGCCGGCGGGGCACGTGTCCTGCCCGGCGAGGCGGTGCTGTCACTCGAGCGTTGCACCTTCGCGCCCGAGATCGATCCGGTCGCGGCGACCCTGCTGGTCGGAGCCGGGGTGACGCTCGAGACAGCGCAGGCGGCGGCCCGCGACGCGGGGCTGTTCCTCGCCGCCGATCTCGGCGCGCGTGGCTCGGCGCAGATCGGCGGGCTGATCGCGACCAATGCCGGCGGGCCGCTCGCGCTGCGCTACGGCACCTTCCGCCAGCAGGTTCTGGGCCTCGAGGCGGTGCTGCCCGACGGCCGCGTGATCCGTCGGCTCTCGGGCCTTGCGAAGGACAATTCCGGCTATGATCTGAGCCAGCTGCTGATCGGCAGCGAGGGCACGCTCGGGGTCATCACCCGCGCCTGCCTGCGGCTGCACCCGCAACCGCGGAGCCGCCGCGTCGCGCTGTGCGCGCTGGCCAGGCTCGATGATGCCCTGCCGCTGCTGCAGCGCCTGCGGTGCGAGCTTGGCCCGCTGCTTGCCGCCTGCGAGCTGATCGTCGAGCCGCTGCTGAGCGCGGCCTGCGCGGCGCGCGGGCTGCGCCATCCGCTGCCCGGCGCCGCCGCGCTCGTGCTGATCGAGACCGCCGGGATGAGCCCCGAGGCCGATGATGCGCGGCTCGAGGACACGCTCGGCGCCCTGCTCACCGAGGGCATCGCCACCGATGCCGTACTGTCGCAATCCGAACGCGAGAGCACCGGCCTCTGGGCACTGCGCGAGGGCTGCAGCCATTACCTCTTCGAGATCGGGCCGATCACCAGCCTCGATCTCAGCCTGCCGATCCCGGCGATCCCGCGCTTCGTCGCCGAGGGCGCCGCGCTGCTCGCACGGATCGCGCCCGACACCCGTGCCCATGCCTTCGGCCACCTCGGCGACGGCAACCTGCATTACGTGCTGACCGGCCACCAGCCCGAGCCCGTACTGCGCGCGGTCTTTGCGCTGACCGCCGGAATGGGCGGCGCGATCACCGCCGAGCACGGCATCGGCCTCGACAAGGTGGCCTTTCTGCCGCTCTGCCGCCCGCCGGACGAGATCGCCGCGATGCGCGCGATCAAGGCCGCGCTCGATCCCGACACCCTGCTCAACCCCGGACGCATCCTCGGTTGACCCCCGGAGCCGCCATGACCGAACCGCTTGCCCCCACCCCCTCGCTTGATGACCGCTACCGCCAGCCCGACGGCCGCATCCTCGTCTCCGGCACGCAGGCGCTGATCCGGCTGCTGATCGAGCAGGCCCGGCGCGACCGGGAGGCGGGGCTGAACACCGCCGGCTATGTCTCGGGCTATCGCGGCTCGCCGCTCGCCGGCTTCGACCGCGAGATCGCCAAGGCCGGCCCTGCCCTCGACGGCGCGCAGATCGTGTTCCAGCCCGGGCTGAACGAGGATCTCGCCGCGACCGCGGTCTGGGGCACGCAGCAGACCGGGCTGACCAGGGGGGCGAAATACGACGGCGTCTTTGCGATGTGGTATGGCAAGGGGCCGGGCGTCGACCGCTCGATGGACGCGATCAAGCATGCCAATGCCGCCGGCACCGCGCCGCAGGGCGGCGTTCTGCTGCTGATGGGCGACGATCACGGCGCGGTCTCCTCGACGCTCGCGCATCAGTCGGAACATGACCTGATCTCGGCGATGGTGCCGATCCTTTCCCCCGCCGGGATCGAGGATTACGTCGCGATGGGTCTGGCCGGCATCGCGATGAGCCGCTTTTGCGGGGCCTGGGTCGGCTTCAAGTGCCAGACCGAGATCGTCGAATGCACCGCCTCGCTCACCCTGCCGGGACCGGGGCGCTTCGTGACGCCCGAGATCGCGCTGCCCGAGGGCGGGCTCTCGATCCGCTGGCCCGATGCGCAGCTCGATCAGGAACGGCGGCTCGAACACAAGCTGCGCGCGGCACAGGCCTTTGCCCGCGCGAATGGGCTCGACCGGATCTCGGGCGCGGGCAAGCTCGGCATCGTCTCCACCGGCAAGAGCTGGCGCGACCTGATCGGCGCCTTGCGCAAGCTCGGCCTCACCCCCGAGACAGCCGGGGTGAAACTCCTCAACCTCGGGCTGATCTGGCCGCTGGTGCCCGAGACGCTCGAGCACTTCGCCGAGGGGCTCGAGGCGATCCTCGTCGTCGAGGAGAAGCGCCCGGTGATCGAGGACCAGATCCGCGTGCTCTTCTATGGCCGCGCGGGTGCGCCGCAGCTCTGGGGCAAGACCACGCCCACGGGCGAGCCGCTCCTGCCCGCAACCGGCGAGATCGACCCCGCGATGGTGGCCGAGGTGCTTGCCCGCTTCCTCGCCCCCGCCGGCATCCGGCCAAATCTGCCCACCGCCCCCCTCGCCCCGGTCGCGGCGGTGCCGGACCTGCCGACGCGCGAGCCCTATTTCTGCTCGGGCTGCCCGCATTCGGTCTCCACCCGCCTGCCCGAGGGCAGCCGCGCGATCGCCGGGATCGGCTGCTCGATGCTTGCGCTCGGCATGGATCGCGGCGGCAAGACCTTCACCCAGATGGGCGGCGAGGGCGCGAACTGGATCGGCCACGCCCCCTTCACCGAGGAAAAGCACGTCTTCGTGCACATGGGCGACGGCACCTATTTCCATTCGGGCCTGCTTGCGCTGCGCGCCGCGATCGCGGCGAAGGTGAACGCGACCTACAAGATCCTCTTCAACGACGCGGTCGCGATGACCGGCGGGCAGGCCCACGACGGCGAGCTCTCGGTCCCCGCCGTCGTCGCGCAGGTGCAGGCGGAGGGCGCGCGCGAGGTGGTGGTGATCTCGGAAACGCCCGAGGTCTGGACCAGCCTTCCGGGAGGGCTGCGGGCGCTGCCGCGCGACCGGCTCGAGGCCGAGGAACGTCGGCTGCGCGCGGTCGAGGGCGTCACCGTCCTCATCTACGACCAGCTTTGCGCCGCCGAGAAACGCCGCCGCCGCAAGCGCGGCCTGCATCCGAAGCCGGCGGAGACGGTGCTGATCCACCCCGGCGTCTGCGAGGGCTGCGGCGATTGCTCGGTGCAGTCGAACTGCATCGCGATCGAGCCGGTGGAGACCGATCTTGGCACCAAGCGGCAGATCAACCAGTCCGCCTGCAACGCCGATACGAGCTGCCTCAAGGGTTTCTGCCCGAGCTTCGTCACCGTCTCGGGCGGCACGCGGCGGAAAACACTCGCCCCGCTGCCTGCCGAGATCGACGCACCGCTGCCCGAGCCGGAAACCGGCCTCGGCACCGGTGCCTTCAGCATCCTGATGACCGGCGTCGGCGGCACCGGGGTGATCACCGTCTCGGCGATCCTCGCGCAGGCGGCGCATCTGGCCGGGCTCGCGGTGCAGGCGCTCGACCAGACCGGGCTTGCGCAGAAGAACGGCGCGGTGATGTCGCATCTGCGCATCGCCCGCGATCCGGCCGCGCTCGATGCGCCGCGGATCGGCGCCGGGGAAGCGGACACGCTGCTTGGCTTCGACGTGGTCGTCGCCGCCGCCCCGAAGGCGATCGCGGCGATCGCACCGGGGCGCACGCGCTGCGTGATCGACAGCCATTTCACCCCCACCGCCGGCTTCGTGCGCGCCCCCACAGCGCCGCTGTTCGCCGCGCTGCCGATGGCGAGCCTGCGCCGGCGCGCAGGCGCCGAGGGGATCGCCGAGATCGACGCCTCGACGCTTGCCGAGCGTCATTTCGGCGACACCATCGCGGCGAACATCCTGCTCGCGGGTTTTGCCTTCCAGCGCGGCGCCCTGCCGATCCCGCTTGCGGCGATCGAGGCGGCGATCCGGCTCAACGGCGCCGGGGTCGCGCAGAACCTGCGCGCCTTCCGCCTTGGCCGGCTGGCAGCGGTGCAGCCGCAGATCTGCGCAGAGCCCGCCGCCGCAGGAACCGATCTGGCGGCGCTCAAGGCCCGGCACATCGCGCATCTGAGCGCCTGGCAAAGCCCGCGCTATGCGACGCGCTACAGCCGGCTGATCGCCAAGGCCGAGCTGCGCGGCGAGGCCGGGATGGTCGAGGCGGTGATGCGCGCCGCCCATCAGGTGATGAGCTACAAGGACGAGTACGAGGTCGCGCGGCTGCTGAGCGCACCGGAGTTCCTGGCCGGGATCGCCCGTGACTTCGAGGGCGCGCCCCGGCTTGCCTTCCACCTTGCCCCGCCCTTCCTGCCCGGGCGCGACGCCCGCACAGGCCGCCCCGCAAAGCGCCGGTTCGGGCCCTGGCTGCTGCCGGCGCTGCGCCTGCTCGCCCGGATGAAACCCCTGCGGGGCACGCCCCTCGACCCGTTCGGGCTGAGCGCGGAACGGCGGGCCGAACGCCGGCTGCGGGAGACCGTCCTCGGCCGTCTCGAAGCCCTCCTCGATCGCGGCGCGCCCGCCGCCGAGGTGATCGCGACGGCGCAGAGCGCGCTCGCGGTGCGCGGCTTCGGCCCGGTCAAGGCCGCACGGATGGAGAGCTGTTTCAAGGCGCTCGACAGCTGACCGGCGCCGCGGGGCGGCGCGCCGGGGTCACCGTGACAGCGAGCGTCGGTCCCGGCCCCGCCCCTCGGCGCGCAGGCCCCGCACCGGGCGCGGGCCGGGACCGGCAAGCCCGGGGCCGCCGGCCGAGGCCGCCACCAGCCCGTCACGCAGCGCCTTGCCGCGCGGCCAGGGGCCGAAGCCCGAGGCGACATTGACATGGCCGGCGCGGCCGAGGTCGACGAACCCGCTGCCCCAGGCCGTCGCCAGATCCCGGGCCCGGCCGAACTGCATCCAGGGGTCATTGCGACTGGCGACGACGGTGGTCGGCACCGGCAGCCGGATCTCCGGGATCGGGGAGAAATCTGAGATCCGGCGCGAGAGCCCGGTCTCGGCCGGCGCGACCAGAAGCGCCGCCCGCACCCGCAGCCGCGCCCCGCCGGCCAGAACCCGCGCGATCAGCACCGCGCCGAGCGAATGACCGACGAGGATGCTGTCGGGATGGCGCAGGATCATCCCGGCCAGCTCGGTTTCCCAGTCGGCCGGGTCCGGGCGCGCCGGGGCCGGCAGGTCGACCATCAGCGCGCCGGCCTCGGTCGCGGCCCACCATTGCTGCCAATGGGGGGCGGGCGAGCCGTCCAGCCCCGGCACGATCAGCGTTCTGAGTGCGGTCATCTCTGCCTCCATCCTTGCAAAGATACTCTACCACGCAAGTCGTGATTTTCCGTTTCAAAGACGGGCAGCAGAAGAGAAGGCCGTTCCCCGCACGGCGTCAGCGGTGGGTCGTGTTCACCGGATAGGCGGTGCCGAACTTGATCCGCTCCATCGCGAAGGTCGAGGTGACATTCTTGATCGGCACGGCATCGGTCAGCCGCTTGTAGAGCTGGTCGAAGGCCTCCATGCTGCGCACCGAGACGCGCAGCAGATAGTCGATCTCGCCGGCCATGCGATAGGTTTCCATGATCTCCGGGATGGTGCCGACCGCCGCGGCAAAGGCGTCGCGCCACTGCTGCGAATGATCTGGCGCCACGACCCCGACAAAGACCGTCAGCCCGAAGCCAAGCCGCACCGGATCGGCCAGCGCCACCCGCCCGGTCAGCACCCCGCTCGCATCCAGCCGCTGGATCCGGCGCCAGCACGGGGTCTGCGACAGGCCGACGCGATCGGCGATTTTCGCAATCGGCAAGGTGGCGTCCCGCATCAGTTCGGCGACGATCTTGCGGTCGATCAGGTCGAGCTCGTGCACAGTTTCCTCCTTCCGGCAGCGATCTGGTTGCGGATCAGGGTGTCGATTTTAATCTATTTTGTCTACCGGAAATGTCGTCTTTATTCCGACCCCCTCGCGCCGCGCCGCCACGGCGTCTTCCGGCACCGGGCTGGAACGCGACAGGATCGAGATTCCCGCAGCAGATCCGGAAAAGCATTCCGGAAACCGGGCAAAAAAGAAGAAAGAATTCCGTTGAAAAACTACACCAACAATGTCGTCATTATCGTGTATTGACGAGGCGCCCGCCTCGCCGCCGAAAGCCGAGGAACCGCCGATGCCCGCCCTCCCCGCGACCGGCCCCTCCCCGGCCCCGACAGCAGAAAGGTGACAGCCATGTTCCAGGACCCGTCCATGCCGATTGCGGCCTTCCCGCGCGAACCGGGCTGGCGCGACGTGCTGGTGATCGGCGGCGGCGCCAGCGGCGTGCTGTTCGCCGCCAACCTGCTGCGCCACGACACCGACCTGCGCGTCACGGTGATCGAGGGGCGCCACCTGCTTGGCTGCGGCATCGCCTATTCGACCACTGACCCCGATCACCTGCTCAACACCCGCGTCCATCAGATGAGCGCCTTCCCGGACGATGCGGAGCATTTCCTGCGCTGGCTGCAGACGCAGGCGGACGGCGACCGCTATCGCCGCGACAGTTTCGTCAGCCGCGCCACCTATGGCCGCTATCTCGCCGCGCTGCTGACGCCCTGGGCGGAATCCGGGCGGCTTCTGTGCGTCGCCGGAACCTGCGTCGCGATCCGCGAGCGCGCCAGCGGGGTGAAGGTGACGCTCGCAGACGGGCAGAGTCTCGCCGGCGCCTATGCCGTGCTGGCGACCGGGCATGTGGTGCCGAGGCCGGACCCCGCGGGCCTCGTCACCCGGGCCTGGAGCGCCGGGGCGGTCGCTGCGCCGGGCCGCGCGGTGCTGATCGTCGGCACCGGGCTGTCGATGGTCGATCAGGTGCTGTCGCTCGAGCGCGCCGGGCATACCGGGCCGATCATCGCGATCTCGCGCCGCGGCCTCCTGCCGCGCCCCCATGCCGCCGGCACGCCGCTGCCGACCGCGGGCGAGACGCTGCCGCTCGGCGCCCCGCTCAGTGCAATCCTGTCGTGGCTGCGCGACCGCGCGCGCCAGGCCGAGGCCGCGGGCGGCAGCTGGCGCGATGCCGTCGACGGCATCCGGCCCTGGGTCAGCCTGTTCTGGCAACACATGAGCACCGAGCAGCGGGCCCGATTCCTGCGCCACGGCGCCTCCTGGTGGGAGGTGCACCGCCACCGCATCCCGCCGGCCTCGGCCGACAGGATCGCGGCGGCGCGCGCCCGGGGGCGGCTGCGGATCGTGCGGGCGGCCTTCTTGCGCGCCGAACCGGGCCGCGATGGCGCGATCCGGGCGGTGGTCCGGGCCCGGGGCAGCGCCACGCAGGACAGCATTGAGGTGGGCCGGATCATTGATTGCCGCGGCATCCGCAACGATCCGGAGCGCAATGCCGCCCCGGTCATCGCCGGTCTTCTGGCCCAGGGCGCGGCGCGTGTGGACCCGCTGCGCCTCGGCCTGGAGGTGACGGCCGAAAGCCGGCTGATCGGCGCCGACGGCCGCCCGAGCACGCGGCTGTTCGCACTCGGGCCGGTGGCGCGCGCGACCTTCTGGGAGATCACCGCAATCCCCGACATCCGCAGTCAGGCCGGCCAGGTGGCGCACCGCATCGCCGAGCAGAGCGATGGCCGCGCCGTGTCACACCGGGCGCAGCAAAGCTGAGAGGCGCCGCTGCCTGCGGAAGGCGGGGGGCAGGCTCGTCCGGGGCGGCCGCCCGATCTGCCGCAGCCCGGCGCCTGCCCCGCCCCCGCGCCCCCGCAAAACGCCGCTGGCCAGCCGATGCCCGACAAGTTATACTCAAAATAGATAACATCGGCGGACTTATTGGAAAATGCTGACACTCCGACATTACGAGCTGCTGGTGGTGCTTGCGGAGGAGCTGCACTTCGGCCGCGCCTCGGAGCGGCTGAAGATTTCGCAGCCGCAGCTCACGCTTCAGCTCCAGCAGATGGAGGAACTGGTCGGGGCGCGGCTGTTCGAGCGTACACGACGCAAGGTCAGCCTGTCCACCGCCGGGGCGCTGTTGCTGCCCGAGGCGCGCGCCGTGCTGCGCCACGCCGAGCGCGCGGAAGAGGTCGCGCTGCGCGTGGGCCGGGGCATGATCGGCGAGCTGGCTTTGGGCTATATCGGTGCGGCCGCCTATAACGGCGTGCTGACCAACCTGGTGCGCCGCTACCGCCTGCGCGCGCCACAGACCGCGATGCGGCTGACGCTGATGGACCTCGACCGCTCGATCCCCGAGGTCGCGGCCGGAAATCTGGACGCGGGGATCGTCCGCCTGCCCTACCCGGACCTGCCCGACGACCTGAGCACCCGCACACTGTGCGAGGAGAAACTCTGGATCGCGCTGCCCGACACCCACCCGCTGGCGGTGCAGTCCGATCGGCCGGTGACGCTGCAAGATGTCCGCGACGAGCCCTTCATCGCCACCCACCTGCCCCCCAACACCGGGTTTTCGGCCGCCATGCACCGCGCCTGCGCCGGCGCCGGGATCACCCCAGACATCGTGCAGCGCTCGCCGCAATTCGCCTCGATCGTCAGCCTCGTGGCCGCCGGGCTGGGGGTGGCGCTGGTGCCCGAGGCGGTGAAACACGTGCAGATCGCCGGGGTGAGCTACAGGCCGCTGCCGGACCAGACCGAGACCGCCAATATTTCCCTTGTCTACCGGACCGATCACGAAAGCCCGCCGCTGGCGCTGTTCCTGTCCTGTCTGGATGACGCCCCACTCTAGGAGACCCGCTTGCGACACGAGGAGTTCACCGCCCGAGACGGCATCTTTCACGGCTACCGCCCCGCCCTCGGGGACGCCCCGACCCTAGTCTTTGCCAATTCCCTCGGCACCGACCTGCGGGTCTGGGAGCGGATCGTGGCGCGGCTGCCCGACAGCTGGGGCGTGTTGCGCCATGACAAGCGCGGCCACGGGCTGAGTGCGGCGCGCGCGACGCTCAGCATCGAGACCCTCGCCGACGATGTGGAAACCCTGCTCGACCAGTACCGGGTCGGGGCCTTCGCCGGGGTCGGCCTGTCGGTCGGCGGGCTGGTGATGCAGCGCCTGGCGCTGCGCCGCCCGGCGCAGATGACGCATCTGGTGCTGTCCGATACCGCGGCGAAGATCGGCACGCCCGAGATCTGGAACCCGCGGATCGAGACCGTGCTGCGCGACGGCATCGCCGCGATCGGCGCGGCGATCCTCGAGCGCTGGTTTGCCCCGGCCTATCGCGAGACCGAGGATTTCGCGCTGTGGCAGGCGATGCTCGAACGCACGCCGGCGGCCGGCTATGCGCAGGTCTGCGCCGCGATCCGCGACGCCGATTATACCGCCGATCTGGCGCGGATCGCCCAGCCGACGCTGGTTCTGGCCGGGGCCGAGGACAGCTCGACGCCGCCGGCGCTGGTCCGGGCCATGGCCGCGGGCATCGCCGGGGCGCGGTTCGTCGAGATCGGGGCTGCCGGCCATCTGCCCTGCGTCGAACAGCCCGAGCGCTTCACCGCGGAACTGCTCGGCCATCTGCGGGGCTGACATGCAAAAGCGGGCCCACCGGGCCCGCTTTTCTTCCGGCACCGGGGCGCGCGGGCCTCAGCCCACGGTCACCCCGCCACAGACGAAGAGCGTCTGGCCGGTGACGAACCCCGCCTCGGGGGCGCAGAAGAACGAGACCGCATTGGCGACATCCTCCCCCGTCCCGATGCGCTTCACCGGAATGTTCTCGATGATCTCGCGGGTCGGGGCGGCCTCGGGCGGATTGTTGCGCCAGAACGCCTCGGTTCCGATCGGGCCGGGCGCCACGCAATTCACCGTGATGCCGTGCGGCCCCAGCTCCAGCGCCCAGGTCCGGGCCATGGATTGCGCCGCCCCCTTGCTGGCCGAATAGAGCGTGCGCCGCTCCTTGCCCAGCGTCACCCGGCTGGTGTTCATCACGATGCGACCACCGCCAAGCGCCTTCATCCGCGGCACGAAGGCCTGCGCGCAGAGGATCGAGGGCCGCAGATTCACATGCATCAGCCGGTCGAAATCCGCCACCGCCACCTGCTCGAGCGCGGCCGGCAGAACGATGCCGACGTTGTTGACGAGGCAGGTGATCTCCTCCTCGGCGGCCAGCCGGGCGCACTGCGCCGCAAGCGCCCCGGCATCACTCAGGTCGATCCGTTCGAAACGGTCGACCGGCACCGTCGGTTCGGCAATGTCGAGCACCGCCACCCGGAACCCGTCGGCGGCGAGCCGGGCCGCAATCGCGGCGCCGATCCCGCCCGCCCCGCCGGTCACCAGCGCGGTGCGGCGCAGATAGCCGCTCACCGGTCATCCTCCCGCACCGAGGACGGGTGCCGGCAGAGCGGGGTCACGGAGATGTCCATATGGGGATAGAGCGGCAGCCCGGTCAGCACCTCGTGCAGATGGGCGTTGTCGCGGCAATCGAAGATGCTGACATTCTCGTAAAGCCCTGCCACGCGCCAGATATGGCGCCAGACGCCCTGCTGCTGCAGCGCCTGCGAATAGGCTTTCTCGCGGGCCTTGATCTCGCCCGCCACGGCCGGGTCCATGTCGGCCGGCAGTCGGACGGTCATTGCGACGTGATACAGCATTCAGCCCTCTTTCAATGTGTTGCGGCCGTCGAGATAGGCCTTGCGCCAGCGGGTCACGGTGACCCGCTCGAACAGCTTGCCGCGGAAGAACGGGTCGGCCTCGATGAAGGCCTGCGCCTCGTCCCGGCTTTCCACCGCCAGCAGATAGAGCCCGCCGCTCGCGCTTTGCCCGGCATCGTCGAGCTTGGCGCCACAGGCCAGAAGCAGCGCCTTGTTGGCCTCGAGATAGTCGAGATGCTCCGGGCGAAGGCGGCTGCGCAGCTCTGCGCAGCCGGGGGCATCGAAGGTTTCGATCATGTAGGGCATGGCCGGGTCACACTCCCATGACGCCCCAGATCGCGATGGTTCCTGCGAACACAATGCCAAGGTAGAACAGCACCAGCACCATGTAGCCCATCAGGTGCTTCAGCTTCAGCCCGGAGATGGCGAGCGCCGGCAGAAGCCAGAACGGCTGCACCATGTTGGTCCACTGATCGCCGATCTGCACCGCCAGCGCCGTCGCCGGGATCGAGGCGGCCAGCTTTTGCGCCGCATCCATCATCACCGGGCCCTGAATGACCCACTGCCCGCCGCCCGACGGCACGAACAGATTGACCAGACCGGCGGAGAAGAAGGACCAGATCGGCAGGGTCTCGGCGCTGGAGATCGAGACGAACCAGTTCGAGAAGGTCACGATCAGGCCCGAGCCCGCAAGGATCGCGAGGATACCGGCATAGAACGGGTACTGGATGATGATCCCGCCGACCACCTTCACCCCGTCGTTCAGCGCCGCGAGGAACCGGCTCGGGGTGACGAACAGCGTGATGCCGAGGAACAGGAACAGCAGGTTCACGAAGTTCAGCGTGACGGAGCCGCCCTCGTAGAGATAGAGCCCGGCATAGAACAGGCCGAACAGGCCCATGCCCATCCCGACGATCCGCGAATGGTTCAGCCGCTCGGCGAAGGTGAGTTCCCGGATCTCGGGCTCGGCGATCGGCAGCACCGGCGCGGGATGCGCCTCGATGATCTCGGCGGGGTTCTTCGGGTGCAGCATGGCGTTGAACAGCGGCAGCGTGACCAGCAAGAACAGGTTCATCGCAATGAGATAGGGCGAGAAGATCGTCTCGCTCAGCGGCACGAGGCCGATCGCGCCCTCGAGGAAGTGACCGGGGGTGTTGATGAGCAGCGGCACCGAGCCCGAGAGCCCCACACCGTAGACGGCAAAGCCCGAGTAGCCCGCCGCGATCACCAGCGGATAGTGCAGCCCCGCCACCTTGCGCCCGAGTTTCTGCGCGATCAGCGTGCCCAGCACGAGGCCGAAGCCCCAGTTGAGCCAGCTGCCGACGCCCCCGAACAGGGTGGCGACGATGATCGCCGCGCGCGGCGTGTGGATGCCCATGACCACAAGGTCCATCAGCTTGTCGACCGCCGGGGTGCGCGCAAGGATGTAGCCCGCCAGCAGGATCACCGTCATCTGCATGGTGAAGCTGAGCAGGTTCCAGAACCCCTCGCCCCAGTAGCGGGTGGCGTCGACGATCCCGGTGCCCTGGGTGAGCATCGCGATCAGCACGGTCAGGGCGGTCAGCAGGATCGCCACGACCAGCGGGTCGGGCATGTAGCGGTTCACGACTCGCGTGAAGAAGTTGGCAATCGAGTTCAAAGGTCCCTCCCTTCCGGGCCTCCCGCCCGGATTCGCCTCAATTTATACTGATTGCAAATCAGCAGCACTAACTTATATTGTCAACCAATATGATTGAGGGGGGATGGGCATGACCCGGCTGGTCGTCGTCGGCGCAGGCATCATGGGAACGCGGATCTGCCGGCATTTTCTGCGCGCCGGGCATCGGCTGGCGCTGCTGGATCCGTCGCCGGAAGCCCTTGCAAAAGCGGTCGGAAATCTGCGCGCGGAGGGGTTCGACCCGGTCGGCGCCGCGCGGCCGGAGGTGCTCGCCCCGATCTGGGGCGCGGCGGATCTGGTGATCGAGGCGGTGCCCGAAGACCTTGACCTCAAGCGCGCCGTGATCGCGGAACTGGACAGGGTCTTCCGGCCCGAGACGCTCATCGCCTCGAACACCTCCGGCCTGCGCAGCGCCGATCTGGCCGAGGGCCTGCGCCACCCCGGCCGGTTCCTGATCGCGCATTTCTTCAATCCCGCCGATCTGGTGCCCGCGGTCGAGCTGGTCCCGGGCCCGGCCACCCGGCCCGAAACGCTCGAGCGCGTGGCGGCGCTGCTCACGGCCTCCGGCAAGAAACCCGCGGTGCTGAAGGCCGATGTTCCGGGCTTCATCGCGAACCGGCTGCAGCACGCGATGCTGCGCGAATGCTTTCATCTGCTCGAGCAGGGCGTCGCTGATGCCGAGACCATCGACCGGGTGACCCGCTATTCACTCGGCGTGCGGCTGGCGCTGATCGGTCCGCTCCTGCAACGCGATCTGAACGGGCTCGACACGCATCTGAGCATCGCGCGCTATCTCTACCCGGCACTCGATGCCCGGCAGACGCCGCCGGAAGGGCTTGCCGAAAAGGTGCGGGCGGGGCATCTGGGGCGCAAGAGCGGGCGCGGCTTCTACGACTGGGACAGCGGTCGCGACGCGCAGCTCGACGCCGTGGAACGGCTGCTGCCCGAGGTCATCGCGCTGGCAGACCGGGCCGACAGGACAGAGGATATCTGAACCATGCCGCAATGGAAAAACCGCCCCGAAGGCTCGAACTGGGGCGACTTTGGCGCCGATGACCAGCTTGGCACGCTGAATTACATCGGCCCGGCCGAACGGCGCGCCGCGGCGGCCGAGATCCGCGAGGGGCTGGCCTTCTGCCTGTCGCTGCCGCTCGACCTGCCGGGCAAGCTGGTGCTGAACCCGCGCCGCAAGCCGCCCGTTCTGGCTCCGACCTACCTCGGCGAAACGCCCTACATCAATTTTCCGCTGGCCAATCTGGACCCGATCCTGCGCGACGTCATCAGCGACGATCAGGTGCTGCTGTCGACGCAATATTCCACGCAATGGGATTCGCTTGCCCATGTCGGTGCGCTGTTCGACGCCGATGGCGACGGCGTGGCGGAACGGGTCTATTACAACGGCCACCGCGCCGGGCTCGATGTGCTCGGAGCCGGCGGCGAGGCCGGTCACGGCTGCTATGCGCGCCGCCTTTCGGTCTGCGAGATGGCCAAGACCCCGGTGCAGGGCCGTGGCGTGCTGATCGATTTCGTGCGCCATTACGGCCCGGGGCGCAAGCTCATCGGGCTGGCAGAGCTGCAGGAGGTGCTGAAGGCACAGCGGATCGCGCTTTGCCCGGGCGACATCTTGCTGCTGCGCACCGGCTATGCCGAGGCCCTCGTCGAGATGCAGGACGCCCCCGACCCCGAGCGGCTCGAGCAGACCGGGGCGGTGCTTGATGGCACCGATGCGGCCTTGCACGCCTGGATCACCGAAAGCCGCATCGGTGCCATCGCCGCCGACAATTACGCGGTGGAGAACCCGCATTCGGACCCGCAGGCCTGCTGCCTGCGGTTGCCGCTGCATCACCATTGCCTGTTCAAGCTGGGGCTGCCGCTGGCAGAGCTGTGGTATCTGCGCGACCTCGCCCGGGCGCTCGAACCCCGCGGCCGCTCCGCGGTCTTCCTGACCGCGCCGCCGCTCTATCTGCCCGGCGCGATCGGCTCTCCGGTGACCCCCGTCGCGACGCTCTGAGGCCGGGCTGCCCGGCTCTCAGGCCGCGTCCCCTGCCCCGGCCCCGACCGTGCGCGCAATCGCCTGACCAAGGTTCGCCGCCGCCGCCACGCCGTCGATCACCGGCAGGTCGGTGAGTTCCGCCAGCGCGCCGCGCAGCCCGCACATGCCCGCGCAGCCAAGCGCGATCGCCCCCGCCCCCTCGGCCCGGGCGAGCCGGATCTCCTCGGCCAGCCGCGCGATCACCACCGCGCCGCCCTTCTCGACGGCAAGCACCGGCAGCCCGCTCGGCCGCACCGAGACACAGCCGGTCGCAAGCCCGTAACGGCCAAGGTTGTCCTCGAGCACCGGCACCGAGACGGCCAGCGTCGTGACCACCGAGAACCGCCCGGCCACAAGCGCCGCCATGTGATAGGCGGCCTGGCCGATGCCGATCACCGGGCAATGCGCGGCGGCGCGCAGCTCGCCGAGCCCGGTGTCGTCGAAACAGGCGATCACCAGCACATCGGCGCCTTCCGCGCGCGCCGCGGGCAGCATCGCCAGCAGCCCCGCCACCGCCTGCCGCCCGTGCTCGGGCCCCTCGATCGCCGGCGGCCCGCCGGCATTGGTCCAGCCGAGGATCTCGGCCCCGGGGGCGGCGGCACGCGCCGCCTCGACCACCTGCCGGGTCATCGACTCGGTGGAATTGGGGTTCATGAAGATCAGTTTCATGTCAATCGTCCGTTCTGCGCCCGCGCCTCAGCCCGCCTTCGCAAGGCTCGCCAGCCGCCGCGCCCGCCGCCGCGCGGTAATCCAGACGGCCAGCAGGAAGGCACCGATGATCAGCAGCGAGAACGCCGTGGTCAGCGTGCCGAGCGCATAGATCACTGGCTTCGTCACGTTCGTCGTCATCCCGAAGATCTCGAGCGGCAGGGTGTTGTAGCTGCCCGCGGTCAAGAGCGTGCGGGCGAACTCGTCATAGCTGAGCGAGAAGCCGAACAGCGCCACCCCGACCACCGAGGGGAAGATGATCGGCAGCACGACATGGGCAAAGGTCTGCCAGGCGCTGGCGCCCTGATCGCGCGCCGCCTCCTCGTAGGAGGGGTTGAAGCGGTTGAAGACCGCGAACATCACCAGAAGGCCGAAGGGCAGCGTCCAGGTCAGCTGCGCGCCGAAGCCCGAGGTCGCCCAATGCACCTTCAGCCCGAAGCGGTCGAAGATCAGCCCGACGCCGAGCGAGACGAGGATCGAGGGGATCACCAGCGAGGCGATGGTCAGGTAAAACAGCGCTGCCGAGCCGCGGAAACGCTTGCGGAAGGCGAGCCCCGCCATCACCGAGATCACCACGGTCGCCACCATCACCATCAGCCCGAGCACGAAGGAGCGGCGGAACGAGCCCCAGATATCGCCCACCGCCTGCTGCTCGAACAGGTTGTGGAACCAATAGGTCGAGACCCCGTTCATCGGGAAGGTCAGCCCGCCTTCGGGCCCCTGGAAGGACAGGATCGCGATGGTGATCGTCGGGCCGTAAAGGAAGATCACGAACAGCACGAAGACGGCGGTGAGCACGTAGAAGCTGCGCGGGCGCGGTTCCATGTCAGAGCTCCTTGCGGATGTTCACGAAGCGCATCAGCGCGCCGATGATCAGAAGGACGACCGCCAGAAGCACGATCGAGGTGGCGGAGGCGGAGGGATATTGCAGCAGCGCGATGTCATTCGAGATCAGCCGCCCGACGTTCGCCGATTGCGAGCCCGACATGAACCGCACGGTGATGAAATCGCCCATCACCAGCGCCAGCACGAAGATCGTGCCGATCATGATCCCGGGTTTCGAGAGCGGGATGATGACATGGGTCAGGATCTGCCACCCCGAGGCGCCGTTGTCGCGCGCCGCCTCGACCAGGCTGCGGTCGATACGCATCATCGTGTTGAAAATGGGCGTGATCATGAACAGGGTGTTCAGATGCACGAAGGCCAGCACCACCGAGAAATCGGAGTAAAGCAGCCACTCGACCGGCGCATCGACGATGCCGAGGCTCATCAGCGCCTGGTTCGCCAGCCCGTTGCGCCCGAGGAAGGGAATCCAGGAAATCATCCGGATGATGTTCGAGGTCAGGAAGGGAATGGTGCACAGCAGGAACAGCACCATCCGCGTCGCCTCGGAGCGGATGTGGAAGGCGAGGTAATAGGCCACGGTGAAGCCGATCGCGAGCGTCAGCCCCCAGACCAGCGCGGCATAGATGAAGGTCTTGAAGAACACCTGATAGGTCACCGGCGAGGTCAGCAGGAACTGGTAGTTCTCGAGGCTGAAGGCCGGGATGATCGAGAATTCCGTGGCCTGCCAGAAGCTCACGATGAAGATGGTGAGGATCGGCAGCACCAGAAAGCCCGCCAGCACCGCGGTGAGCGGCGCGGCCAGAAGCCAGCCCTGCAGATTGCGTGAAACCGCCATGACGCGCCCTTTTCCTTGGCCAAATACTCGCGGGGGGTGCGGGGGGCCGCCAGCCCCCCGCGCGGGGTCGTCACGAGGCGATGAACTCGTTCCACTTGCGAACCATGTACTGGTTCTCGTCCATCACCGAGTTCCAGCACGCGACATGGCCCATGCGCTCGTAGAACGAGCCGCCGTCGCGGGTCTCGCCGGCCTTGGCCATGACCTTGCCGAACGGGTCGGCGATGTCCTCGGCCGCGGGCTTGCCCTCGAACCAGTAGCCCCATTCGTTCGCCGTCATGAACTCCTTCGAGGTCTCCGGCACCGCCGAGTAATAGCCCTGGCGCATCAGGAAGGCGCCGACCCAGCCCGAGAGATACCAGTTGATGTATTCGTAAGCCGCCTCGAGCTTCATCCCGGTCAGCGATTTCGACAGGCCCAGACCGCCGCCCCAGGCGCGATAGCCTTCCTTCAGCGGCTGGAACACGCAAGGAATGCCGCGCGCCTTCACCGCGGTAACGGCGGGCGACCACATCGACTGGATCACCACCTCGCCCGAGGCCATCAGGTTCACCGATTCATCGAAGCTCTTCCAGAAGGCGCGGAACTGGCCGGCCTTCTTCGCCTCGGTGAAGATCGCGATGGTCTGGTCGATCTCGGCGCGGGTCATGTTGCCCTTGTCGCCGTATTTGATCTTGCCCGCGGCCTCGCAGACCATCGCCATGTCCATGATCCCGATCGAGGAGATGTCGAGGATCGAGGCCTTGCCCTTGAACTCGGGGTTCAGCAGTTCCGCCCAGCTTTCGATCGGACGGCCGATCAGGTCGGGGCGGATGCCCAGCGTATCGGCGTTGTAGATCGTCGGGATCAGCGTCATCCACTGCGTCTGTTCCTTGGCGAAGGCGGTCGAGCCCGGACCCTCGGCAAAGCCCACGGTGTTCGGCGCGGTGCCCTGCGCGACCACGCTGTCGGGGGTCAGCTTGCCGTCCTTGAAGATGCCGACGATCTTGTCGTAATTCTTGATCTTGGTCGTATCCATCGCCTGCAGGTTGCCGGTCGGCCAGACCTTCTTGCAGATCCAGTATTCGATGTCGGCAATGTCGAAGCTGTCGGGCTGGGTCGCGGCGCGCTGCGTGACGCTGTCACTGTCGAGCGCGGTCATCTCGAGCGAGAAGCCGAGCTCTTCCTTCACCTTCTGGCCGACCTCGTTCAGGTTCGACACGCCGGTGCCGAACTGGCGCAGGGTGATGTCCTTGATCTCCTGCGCCCAGATCATCGGCGCGGGAAGGGCCGAGGCGGCGGCGACGGCGGCGCCCGATTTCAGGATGGAGCGGCGCGAGTAGCGCATCTTCGACATGGGAATTCCTCTCTGTTTTGGGGGAGTGTCAGGCTTCGAGGCGGTGCAGCCGCCCCTCGTCCCAGCCAAGGCGCACGGCCTCACCCGGGTTGATCGGTTGCGCGAAGAAGGCGGCGTCGGGCACCAGCGCGGTGATTTCGTCGCCGCCCTCGAGCACGGCGGTCAGCGCGACGCGGTCGCCCTGGTATTCGACGGCACTCGCGGTGGCGGCGACGCCACCGCTTGCGACAAGGCGCACCTCGTCCGAGCGGATCGCGACGCGCGCGCCGTGCCAGTCGAGCACATTGTGCCCGCCCATGAAGCGGGCGACGAATTCGGTGCGCGGCGCGCCCCAGACCTCGCGCGGCGGGCCGGCCTGCTCGATCACCGCGCGGTTCATCACCACACATTCATCGGCGAGCGCCAGCGCCTCGTCCTGACCGTGGGTGACATGGAGGAAGGTGATGCCCAGCTCGCGCTGCAGCCGCTTCAGCTCGGCCCGCATCCGGATCCTGAGGAACGGATCGAGCGCCGAGAGCGGCTCGTCGAGCAGCAGCACCCGCGGCTCGGTGATCAGCGCGCGGGCCAGCGCCACACGCTGCTGCTGCCCGCCCGAGAGCTGCGCCGGCAGCCGGTCGGCCAGATGCGCCATGTCGACAAGGTCGAGCAGCGCCATCGCCTTCCTGTGCCGCGTCGCCTTGTCGACGCCCTTCATCCGCAGGCTGAAGGCGACGTTGTCGCGCACGGTCAGATGCGGAAAAAGCGCATAGTTCTGGAACATCATCGCGGTGCCGCGCTGCGCCGGCGGCAGGTTCGAGATATCCGCGCCGTGCAGCACGATCCCGCCCGAGCTGACGCTTTCATGCCCCGCGATCATCCGCAGCGTCGAGCTCTTGCCGCAGCCCGAGGGGCCGAGCAGGCACACATAGCTCGCCGGCGCGAAGATATGGCTGATGTCGTCGACGGCGACGGTGTCGCCATAGCGCTTCGTCAGATGCACGAGTTCGAGATCGCCCTGAGTTCTCATCTTCGCTCCTGTCGGCTCAACTGCGCCCACCTTGCGGCGGCCGGTTGCCCAAGCGGGAACGGATTCGATCCGGGCAGACGGGCAAAACACGATCTGCGCAGATTTTATGCAGAAGATGATACGGATTGCCCGATATCCGGCACATTATCGTATACAATCTTGTGTTCGAAGCTCACCCCTTGCCCCGAGGCCGCCCGCCCCCCAAGAATCGCAGGGAAGGAGACACGCATGGACCTGCCGAACCGAGACACCAGTTCCGACACCATCGCCGAGGATATCGCGCTGGCGATTCACGAGCATCGCCTGCCGCCGGGCTCGAAACTGTCGGAAGACGAGGTCGGCGAGATCTTCGGCGTCTCGCGCACCGTGGTGCGCGCGGCGCTGCAGCGGCTGGCGCATGACCGGCTGGTCGAGCTGCGGCGCAACCGCGGCGCCTTCGTCGCGCAGCCGAGCCTGCGCGAGGCGCGCGAGGTGTTCGAGGCCCGCGCCCTGCTCGAGCCGCGCACCGCGCGCTCGGCCGCCGAACGGATCACCGAGGCCGATCTTGCCCTGCTGCAACGCCATATCGACGCCGAGCATGCCGCGCTGGCCGCGGGCGAAGCCGGGCGCGCGCTCTATCTTTCGGGACAGTTCCACATCGAGATCGCCCGCATCGCCGATCAGGACACGATCGCCGAGTTCATCACCCAGCTCGTGGCGCGTTCCTCGCTGATCATCGCCGTCTACTGGCAGCGCCGCGGCGCGCTGTGCGAACGCCACGCCCATCACGCGCTGATGCGCGCGCTTGCCGTCCATGACGGCGCGCTGGCCGAGGAGCTGATGAAAAGCCACCTGCTCGACCTGCTCTCCTCGCTCGACCTGCGCAGCCGCGTGGCCGCCCCCTCGAGCCTGCGCGAGGCACTTGGCGGCTGAGCCCGGCCCATGGCATTTCCCGCCGTTCCCGGCTACTCCGGGGGCGCACCGGATGCGGCGGGATCAACGCCCCCGGGACGCCAGCAGCGGAGAGGAACATGCGCAGCACCAAGGTCATCCACGTCGTCTCGTGCCATGCCGAGGGCGAGGTCGGCGATGTCATCGTCGGCGGCGTCGCCCCACCTCCCGGCAATACCGTCTGGGAGCAGCGGGCCTGGATCGCGCAGGATCAGGGTCTGCGCAATTTCATGCTGAATGAACCCCGCGGCGGCGTCTTCCGGCACGTCAACCTGCTGGTGCCGCCGCGCGCCCCCGAGGCGCAGGCCGCCTGGATCATCATGGAGCCCGAGGACACGCCGCCGATGTCGGGATCGAACTCGATCTGCGTCTCGACGGTGCTGCTCGACAGCGGCATCATCCCGATGCAGGAGCCGGTGACCGAGATGGTGCTCGAGGCGCCGGGCGGGCTCGTGCGGGTGCGGGCCGATTGCGCGAATGGCAAGGCCGAGCGCATCCATGTCGAGAACCTGCCCTCGTTTGCCACCCGGCTCGGCGTGCCGCTCGAGGTGCCGGGGCTCGGCACGATCACCGTCGACACCGCCTTCGGCGGCGACAGTTTCGTGGTGGTCGACCCGGTGGCGCTTGGCGTCACGCTCGAGGCTGACCGGGCGCGCGAGATCGCCGAGCTCGGCATCCGCATCACCAATGCCGCCAATGCCCGCTATCGCTTCGAACATCCGGAAAAGCCCGACTGGGCGCACCATTCCTTCTGCCTGTTCGCCGGCCCGATCACCCGCGAGGGCAACCGGCTGAGCGCGCAATCGGTGGTGGCGATCCAGCCCGGCAAGCTTGACCGCTCGCCCACCGGCACCGCGGTCTCGGCGCGGATGGCGATCCTGCACGCGCGCGGCGAGATGGGAATTGAAGACCGCTTCACCGGGATCTCGATCATCGGTTCGCAATTCGAGGGGCGTATTCTGGGCACCACGCAGGTGGGCGATGTGGCGGCGATCCGGCCCGAGATCAGCGGCCGCGCCTGGATCACCGGCACGCATCAGCACATGCTCGACCCGGCCGATCCCTGGCCCGAGGGCTACCGGATCTCGGACACCTGGCCGCGCCTCTTCTGAGGCACCGGGCCGGGGCGCAGCTGCGTCCCGGCCCGTTTTCTGTCAGGGCCTCAGAACCGCTCGGCCGCGAAGGGCGCAAGCGAGATCGCCGGCGCGCGGCGCGCCACAAGCGCCGCCACCAGCTCCGCCGTGCCCGCCGATTGCGTCAGGCCGAGATGGCCGTGGCCGAAGGCATAGATCACCCGGTCCGACTTCGGCGAACGGCCGATCACCGGCAGGCTGTCGGGCAGTGAGGGGCGGAAGCCCATCCATTGCGTGCCGCCGGTCGGATCAAAGCCCGGCAGGAACTCGACGGTCTTGCGCACCAGGATCTCGGCGCGGCGGTAGTTCGGCGGCAGGTTCAGCCCGCCGAGTTCGACCGCCCCGCCGACCCGCAGCCCCTCGCCGATCTTGCTGACCACGAAGCCGTGGTTCGCGAAGGTCAGATGGGTGCGCAGATCGAAGCTCGCGGTCGGGAAGGTGGTGTTGTAGCCGCGTTCGGTATCGAGCGGGATCCGGTCGCCCAGCGTCCGCGCCAGCCGGTGCGACCAGGCGCCGGCGGCAATCACCACCTGCGCCGCACGCCGCAGCCCCGCGCTTGTGGCCACCTCGACCCCCGCCGCGCCCGGCGTCACCGACTGCACCTCGGCCGTCTCGATCACGCCCCCCGCATCGGTGAAGGCGCGGGCCAGATGCTCGGTCCAGAGCGCCGGATCGACGGTGTTCATCCAGCTCGGCGTGTAACCGCCATGGGTGAAGCGCGGGCTCAGCCCGGGCTGGATCTCGGCCAGCGCACCGGCGCTTTCGATCAGCCGGAAGTCGATGCCGTGGCGACGGCGCTGTTCCCAGGCGGGCAGCGACGCCTCGAACTGGCCGCGCCCCTCATAGACCTGCAGCTGCCCCTCGCGCCGCATCAGCGGCTCGCCCGAAACGCGGCCGATGAGCCGCTCGAGCGCCTGCGACGAAAGCTGCATCATCGCGGATTGTGCCGCCACCGCCGCCTCGTAGCGCGACCGCGAGGTGGCGCGCCAGAAATGCACCATCCAGGGCAGGATCTGCAGCGCATAGGCCGGGCGCAGCGACAAGGGCCCGAGCGGATCGAGCAGCCATTTCGGTGCCTTGCGCATGATGCCCGGGGTGGCAAGCGGCTCGACCTCGGCAAAGGCGAAGGCGCCGGCATTGCCGCGCGAGGTCTCGGCGGCGACGCCCTTGCGGTCAAGCAGGCGCACCCTGTGCCCCTCGCCCACCAGTGCAAGCGCGGCGGCGACGCCGACGATCCCCGCGCCGATGACCAGAATTTCAGTGTTTTCGGACTGCCCCATCTCGGACCTCGATCATGCTCGCAGCTGCAAAAAGAACCGCCGCCCGGCACCACAGGGGCGCCGGGCGGCCGGGATCACAGGACGATCCCGTTTCGGAATGGATCGTTTGGCAGGAAGATCAGCGTGCTTTCCGCCATCACATAGGCCTGGCCGGTGATCGAGGGGATCACCCCCCCGGTCGGCCCCTTGGCGTAGGACAGCCGGTAGCTGCTGCCGATGGTGCTTTCCTGCACGATCTCCTCGCCCTCGGCGAGCAGGCCGCGCGCGGCCAGGCACGACAGCCGCGCCGAGCTGCCGGTGCCGCAGGGCGAGCGGTCGTAATCGTCGTCCGGGCACAGCACGAAGTTACGGCTGTGGCCTTCGGGCGTCTCGGCCGGACCGTAGAAGATGACGTGGTCGATCAGCATCCCCTCGCCGCAGCCGACGCCGCGCGCGCGCAGCGCCTCGCGCACCGCCACCGTCACCTCGGTGAGCTGGCGGATGTTCGAGGAGGCCACCGGGACCGGGCTCGGGTCGACGATGAAGAAGCAGTTGCCGCCATAGGCGACATCGCCCGTCACCGTGCCGATGCCCGGCACCTCGACCGAGACATCGGCCTCGACGCGGCGGCTTTCGATGTTCGTCACCTTGACCGTGTTCGCGTCCTGCACGTCGACGGTCACCACCCCCACCGGGGTCTCGATCCGGCTTTCGCCAAGCCCGATGCGCCCCATGTAGAACAGCGTCACCGCGAGACCGATGGTGCCGTGGCCGCACATGCCCAGAACCGCCTCGGCGTCGAAGTAGATCACCCCGGTGACGCAGCTCGGATCGACCGGCGGCACCAATAGCGCACAGACCATCGCCGCCTGCCCGCGCGGCTCGAGAATGACCGAGCGGTAGAAATCGCGGTGCTCGGTCGCAAGCCGGCGCGCGCGCTCGGCCAGCGGCCCGGACCCGAGGTCCGGACCACCGTCGAGGATCACCCGGGTGGGCTCGCCCCCGGTGTGACTGTCGATCACATGCATTCGGCGATCACCCCGCCCTGCTTCGACCAGTTCGCGAACCAGCGGTTGAACTGGTGGAACTGCGCCTCGCAGAATTTCGCCTGCGAGCGCGACAGCGCGTCGGTCTCGTTGATGTTCAGTTCGTACTCCGTCTCGCCCTTCAGCACCATCAGATGCTTGAAGTAGAGCACGAGATCGACGCCCTCGTCGAACTTCGCCAGAACCGAGAAGGCCTCGGCCAGCTCACGGGCGCGCAGATCGGCCTCGGGGCAGCCCTCGGCGGCACGGCGCGACAGCGCGACCTGCAGCAGCGCCTCCTTAGGGAAGATCGTGCCGATGCCGGTGATCGCGCCGACCGCGCCGCATTTGGCGAAGCCGTGATAGACCTCGGTGTCGACGCCGACCATCAGGATCACCTCGTCGTCCTGCGAGGTGATGTGCTCGGCCGCATAGCTCAGATCGGCCTTGCCGCCGAATTCCTTGAAGCCGATCAGGTTCTTGTGCTCGGCGCGCAGGGCGAAGAACAGGTCCGCCTTGGTCGAGTAGCCATAGTAGGGGCTGTTGTAGATGATCGCCGGCACGTCCGGGGCGGCCTCGAGGATCGCCTTGAAGTGGTTGCGCTGCGCCGCGACCGAGAGGCCGCGCGACAGCACCCGCGGGATCACCATCAGACCGGCGGCGCCGACCTTCTGGGCGTGGGCGGCATGCGCCACGGCCGATTTGGTGTTGATCGCGCCGGTGCCGACGACGACCGGCACGCCGGCCTTGGTCAGGCGCTCGACGCCTTCCATGCGCTGTTCGTCGGTCAGCAGCGGCCAGTCACCGCAGGACCCGCAATAGACCACGCCGGACATGCCGGCCGCCATCATTTCCTGGCCCTTGCGCACCAGCGCGTCGAAGTCGGGCGCGCGGTCGGGGGTGCAGGGGGTGAGCAGCGCCGGGATGGTGCCGAGGAAGACGTCTTTCTTCATGGGAAGCTCCTTTGAATGGTCGTGGTGTCGGGATCGTCGCGCCGCCAGGCGCAGCGCCCGGGTGTCAGGGCGCGCCGCCGGAAATCCAGGCGGGCGGGGTTGCGGGGGCAAGGCCGGTTCGGGCAGCCTCGGCGCAATGGGCGAGCGGGCCGAAGCGGACGGCACGATTGCTCAGCCCCGGCGCGTAATGGGCGTATTTGCCGGAATTGGTCATCAGCACCTGCGCCGCGGGCGGGAAGACGGGCTCGGAGATCGAGCACCAGCACAGATCGGGCACGATCCGCACCCCCGCCGCCTCAAGCGCCGCCTTCACCCCGGTCGCGGTGATGGTGGCAAGCGTGGCGCGGCCGAGGGTGACGATGGCGGTGACGCCCGGTGCGACGCGGCTGCCCGCCATCAGCGCGGCGAAGGCCGCACATTCGGCGGCCGAGAAATGCGGGCTGCCAAGCGCGACAAGGTCGATCTTCTCGCCGCCGCGGTTGAACTCGTCCCAGAGCCGGGCGAAATCCCCGGGCCCGATCGTGACGCGATCGGCGCCCGGTGCGGGCGGCAGATCCGCCTCGGGCGTGTGGCCCGCGACATGCAGCATCGGTGCGGCCGAGGTGGTGCCATAGGCCGCGCAAAGCGCCTTCAGGCCGTCCTCGCCCGGGCGCGCGGCCTCGAGCCCGCGGATCAGCGGGATGCGGTCGGGCGCGGCCTGGCCGACGAGCCAGCCGAGCATCGGCCAGAAGGCATCGTCGGCGCCCGCGGGCATCGTCACCTCGATGATCCGGCGCGGCGCGCGGTTTTCCGTGAGATAGACCCCGGCGCGCGCGGTGCGGCCGGTGAGCGCGATGCACAGGTCCATGAAATCGGCGTGCTTCACCGTGCGCGCGCCCAGCACGCTGTTGGCGTAGATCACCGCATTGCTTTCCGCCCAGGCGATATCCTCGCCCGCGGCGGGACGATCCTCGAGCAGATAGGGCGCGCAGGTGAAGCTTGGCCGCGCCCCCATCTCGACATAGGCATCGGCCAGCCCCGCAGCGCCCGCGCCGAAGGCCGGATCGACGCCTTGCTTGCGCCAGTTCGCATGATCGACCGAGATCGCGTTCATCGTCGTCGGCACCCGCACCCGGGCGCCCTTGTCGGCCATCGCCCGCGCGAAGGTCAGGAAGGCCGGGCTGGCATAGATGCAGCCGTCGATATGCACGCGGCTGACGTCGGTCAGACGGGGTGCGCCCTGCGCCGTGGCCATGGTGACGATGATCTCCATCGCCAGCTGCGCGGCCTCGCCCGCCTCGCCCGCCAGCATCGCGCGGTCGCCATCGCTCAGCTCGATCTCCCCCGCCCCGGCCGGAGCCAGCGGCCAGAGGTGATCGCCCGCGCGCAGATGCGTTGCGCTGATCTCGGCCACCGGCTCGCGGGCGAGCGCGTCATATTCCTCGGCCGTGAGCCGCAGCACGGCGATGTCATGGTCGAACAGCCGCCCGGCGACCAGCGCGCCGAGAGTGAGAATGTCTTCGCCTTCGCGGAAGATCAGCGCCCGCGGCGCGGTGCCGGCGAAGGCAAGGCCGAGCAGCACACCGCTGCCGGTGCACGAGCCGCGACTGGTCGGCATCATCACGATCCGGCCGGCCAGCGACTGGCCGTGCTGCGGGTGATGGGCGTCAATGATCCGGCCGCTCTGCGGGTGCACACCACCCCAGACGCTCAGCCCCTCGTCGCACACGAGGATCGGCCCTTCCACCGAAGCGGACACGATCACGGTCGCCATGACTCACCCCTCCGCAGTCCAAAAATCCAGCAAGTCGAGTGCCCTGCTCCATTCCGGACCGGCACGGCCGACTTTTGGATACCCTTTCCGTTTCGCTGACTGCTAATGTTGCAATCAGCGCAAAAATATGCTTAAACGATCACAACTGGTAAGAAAAGAAAAATATGGCACAAATGGAAAAATCCCCCGGAGATGAGGCCGAGGGCGACGATTGGGAAGCCGAACGGCTGCAATTGCGCTCGGAACTGGGCAGCCGGATGAAGGCGGTGCGCCAGGCCTGCGGTTTCACCCTCGAAGTCGCGGCGCAACGCACCGGGCTCGCGCTCTCGACCATCCACAAGATCGAGAACGGCCGGGTCTCGCCGAGCTATGAGAACCTGGTGCGAATCGCCCGCGCCTACGACATCGGCATGGAACGGCTGTTCTCCTCGGACCACGAGGCGCAGCAGACGACGCGGATGACCGTCACCCGCGCCGGCCAGGGCCGCAAGGTGCGCTCGCGCAACTTCGAATACGAGGTGCTGTGCAACGCGCTGGCCGAGAAGAAGATCATCCCGCTGGTGACGCTCGTCGAGAAACGCGCGCCGCTGAAGCCCGAAGACCTCGAATCGCATGACGGCGAGGAAACGCTTTACGTCATCTCCGGCCGCATCGAGCTGGTGGTCGAGCATTACGAGCCCGTCATCCTCGAACCCGGCGACTGCGCCTATTTCGACAGCACGCTGAAGCACGGCCTGCGCTCGGTCGCCGACGAGGAAGCCAAGATCTTCTGGGCCTGCACCTACGTCGACGTCGACAAATAGGGTCGCCGCCCGCCCCTGATCGCCCCGGGAGCCTGCGGCCCCCGGCCCCAGACTGCCCAGACTGCAAGGAGACTGCCCCGATGACCGACCCGACCCTGATTTCCTTCGAGGCGCTTCTGGCGCGCGTGCAGGGCATTCTCGAACGCTGCGGCGTGCGCCCCGAAAGCGCCGCCGCCGTCGCGCAGGTGATCGTCGCGGGCGAGCGCGATGCGTGCAAGTCGCACGGCATCTACCGGCTCGAGGGCTGCCTGCGGGTGCTCGCCGCAGGCAAGGTCGATCCGCAGGCGGTGCCGCAGATCCATGACGCGGGCCGCGCGGTGATCGAGGTCGACGCCGGCGGCGGCTTCTCGAACCCGGCCTTCTATGCCGCCAAGGACCTGCTTGCCGCGCGGGCGAAGGAGATGGGCCTTGCCGCGCTGGTGATCCGCGACTGCCTGCATTTCTCGGCGCTGTGGCACGATGTCGAGGCGCTGGCCGCCGACGGGCTTGCCGCGCTCTCGATGTGCCCGAGCTATGCCTTCGTGGCGCCCGCTGGCGGGCGCGAGCCGCTTCTGGGCACCAACCCGATCGCCTTCGGCTGGCCGCGGGCGGGGGCGACGCCCTATGTCTTCGACTTCGCGACGAGCGTCGCGGCACGCGGCGAGATCGAGCTGCACCGCCGCGCCGGCACGCCGATCCCCGAGGGCTGGGCCGTCGACCGCGAGGGCAAGCCCACGACCGACCCCGAGGCCGCGCTCGATGGCGCGATGCTGACCTTCGGCGCGCACAAGGGCTCGGCGATCTCGACCATGGTCGAGCTGCTCTCGGGCGCGATGCTGGGCGAGTTCATGAGCCGCGAGGCGCTCGATTTCATGGGCGGCTCGGCGGCACTGCTGCCGCGCCACGGGGCGCTGGTGCTGGCCCTCGATCCGCAGGTCTTTGCCGCCCGCAGCGGCCGCGATCCGATCGCCGAGGGCGAGAAGCTGCTCACCGCGATCGGTGCGCAGGGCGCCCGCCTGCCCTCCGAACGCCGCTTTGCCGCCCGCGCGAAGGCGCTGCGCGACGGCATCCCGCTGAGCGCGGCGGAACTTGCGCAGCTCGAGCGCTTCGAGCGCCTCGGCCTCGCCGCGCTCGACGCCTGAGGCTTTCGCCAGACACGAAAAAGGCGCGGGTTTCGGCCCGCGCCTTTTGTCATTGAAGGGCTCCCGGCGGCCCGAGGCCACCGGGACAGGATCTCAGCGCACGCTGGCGAGGAACTTGCGCGTCTCGGGGTGCTGCGGATCGTTGAACAGCTGATCGGGCACGCCGATCTCGGCCATGATCCCCTTGTGGAAATAGGCGACCCGGTCCGACACGTCGCGCGCGAAGGCCATCTCGTGCGTGACGCAGATCATCGTCATGCCTTCCTCGGCCAGCATCTTCAGCGTCTCGAGCACCTCGCCCACCAGCTGCGGGTCAAGCGCCGAGGTGACCTCATCGAACAGCATGTAATCGGGCGACATGGCAAGCGCGCGGGCAATCGCCATGCGCTGCTGCTGGCCCCCCGACAGCCGGGTCGGATAGGTCGAGAGCTTCTCGCCCAGACCGACGTGCTTGAGCTGCTTCTCGGCGATCGCCTCGGCCTCGGCCTTGCCCATGCCCAGCACCTTGCGCGGCGCGAGGGTGACGTTTTCCAGCACGGTCAGATGCGGGAAGGCGTTCCACTGCTGGAACACGATGCCGATCTTCTGGCGCAGCTTGTTCAGGTTGGTCGACTTCGCATGCACCTCGGTGCCATCGACGAGGATCTTGCCCTTGTCGATCGGCTCGAGCCCGTTGATGCAGGTCAGCAGCGTCGACTTCCCCGAGCCCGAGCCGCCAATCACGGTGACCACCTCGCCCTTCTGCACGGTCAGGTCGATGCCCTTGAGAACCTCGAGCTGGCCAAAGGATTTGTGGACGTTCTGGATCTCAATCATTGGACCACCTTTTTTCGAGATATCCGCCGAACCGCGCAAGCGGGAAGCTGATGATGAAGTAGAAGGCGCCGCAGATCAGGAGCAGGAACAGCGGCTCCTGCAGGCGCGTGATGAGGATCTGGGTCGATTTCAGCAGCTCGGTGACCTGCACGACATAGACGAGCGCCGAGTCCTTCATCACCCCGAGCGCGAGGCCGATCCAGGACGGCAGCGCGATCCGCGTGGCGAGCGGCAGCACGATATAGCGCATGTCCTGCAGCCAGCTCATGCCGAGCGAGCGCGCCGCACGGCGGGTGGTGGCAGGCACGGCATGGATGCCGCCGCGCACGATCTCGGTGCAATAGGCCGCGGTATAGAGCGACAGCACCATGCAGGCGACGGTCAGCCCCGAGATATGCAGCCGCAGCACCATGCCGACGAAGGCATTGGCCAGCACCAGCTGGATCAGCAGCGGCACCGAGCGGAAGATGTCGAGCACGAAGGTCACCGGCGCGAACCAGATCGGGCCGAGCTGGCCGCGCAGCACGCCGAAGACGATGCCGAGGAGCGTGCCGATGCAGACCGAAATCGCGGTGACGAAGATCGTCATCCCCGCGCCCTTGGCGAGGAAGATCAGATCGGCCGAGGTGAGGGCGGTGTGAAACATGATCGGTCCTCCCTCAGTACCGGAACAGGCGCGACGCGATCAGGCGCGCACCGAGCGTGATGATCTTGGTGATGACGTAGAAGATCACCGCCGCGATCGCGAAAAGCTCGAAGGTGCGGAAGGTCAGCGCGTTGAGGTCCTGGGTGACGCCGTAAAGGTCGGTGTTCATCCCCACGGTGACGCCAAGCGAGGTCATCAGCACCGCCCAGACCATCTGGTTGGTCATCGGCAGGAAGGCGATGCGCAGCATCTGCGGCAGGATGATATAGCGGAAGGCCTGCAGCTGCGACATGCCGAGCGACCGGCCGGCGCGGGTCTGGGTGTCGGGAATGGCCTTGAGTGCGCCGCGGAAGTTCTCGGCGAGATAGCCCGCGTTGTTGAAGGTGATGCCGATCAGCAGCGAGGTGAAGGGGCTGAAGTGGATGCCGAAGCTCGCCACGCCGAAATGCGCCATGTAGATCTGAAAGAGCGCCGGCGTGTTGCGGGCGATCTCGACCCAGGTGGTTGCGATCGCCTTGAGCGGGCGCGAGCCGGACAGGCGCAGCAGCGTGAGAAGGATGGCGAGCGCGATGCCGATCAGCATCGACAGCACCGCCACTTCCATCGTCACCGCCGCACCGTCCAGCATCTTCGGAAGCCGGGCGAGCGCCTGGTTCCATTGGAAGGTGTAACCGAACATTGCAGGGTCCTGCCTGTTGGGGAGCGAAAGGAAAGACGGCGCGGAAGGTCCGCGCCGCCGGTATTCCCGTTTCCGCTCAGCGGTAGGCGTTCGGAACGGTCAGCGAGGGCAGCGCGCCGCCGACCCACTTCTCGTAGAGTTCCGCATAGCGGCCGGTGCGGACCTGCTGGTTCACGAAGAGGTTCAGATAGTTGATCAGCCCGTATTCGTCGCGGTTGGTGAACAGCGCGACATAATCGGTGTCGAAGGGCGCCTTGCCGACGACCGAGATGCCCGGGAAGTTGCCGGTCTTCACGTTCGCCATCGCCACGGTCGAGGTCGAGACGGTGGCGTCGATCTGGCCCTGGCTCAGCGCGAGGAAGACGTCGGCCTGGGTCTGGTAGGGACGGAACTCGCCCGTGCCCCATTCCTGCACCTGCTTTTCAAGCGCGATCGCCTCGAAGGTGCCGGCGGTGGCGCCGACGGTGTGGCCCTTCATGTCGTCGAAGGACTTGATGCCCGACTTTTCATTCGCGGTCACCGCCATCTCGAAGGCGAAGTAGGGGACCGAGAAGCCCACGGTCTTCGCGCGTTCGAGCGTGTCCGAGGTCGAGGCGACGCCGACATCGACGCGGCCCGACATCAGCGCCGGGATCCGCTCGGGGAACGGCGTCTCGACGATCTCGGCCTTCACGCCGAGCGCCTTGGCGAGGTCGTTGCAATAGTCGACGTCGAAGCCGATCGGCTCGTTGTTGGCGTCGCGCATGCCCATCGGCGGGAAATCGAGCACGACCGCGCAGCGCAGCGTGCCCGAGGAGATGATGTCATCGAGCTTGTCAGCCTGGGCAACACCGGCAAAGCCGGTCGCGGCGACCAGTGCGGCGGCAAGGGTGATCATTTTCATTGGTTGGGAACCCCTCTGTTGATTCTGGAGTCAAGATGAAGCGTTTTTCCCTTTCTTGCAAGAAATTTTCATATAAGAAAAATACTGGTGTATCGGGAAAATTTTGACTATGAGCAGCTCAAGCGTAATCGCTTGAATTCATGCGCTTGGAACCCGACGATGGCGGCGTTTTCCGCGCCGACATGTCGCCGTGAAGCGCCCGTCGCGGGCCCGCCCCGTCGGACGGCCCACCTGAAAGGACACGCAATGACCTTTACCCCCCATGGCAAGCACCTGATCGCCGGTGACTGGATCGGCACCGAGGAGACCTTCCTCTCCGCCCCCGCCCACGGCACCGCCCATGCCTTCTCGGTCGGCACGCCCGAGCTGGTCGACGCCGCCGCCCGCGCCGCGGAAGAGGCGTTCTGGAGCTATGGCTATACCACCCGCGCCGAGCGCGCCGCCTTCCTGAACGCCATTGCCGACGAGATCGAGGCCCGCGCCGAGGCGATCACCGAGATCGGCACCTCGGAAACCGGCCTGCCCGTCGCCCGCCTGCAGGGCGAGCGCGGCCGCACCACCGGCCAGCTGCGGCTCTTTGCCGAGCACATCCTGAAGGGCGCCTATCTCGACCGTCGCCATGACGTGGCGCTGCCCGACCGCGCCCCCCTGCCGCGCCCGGACCTGCGCATGATGCAGCGCCCGATCGGCCCGGTCGCGGTCTTCGGCGCCTCGAACTTCCCGCTCGCCTTCTCGACCGCGGGCGGCGACACCGCGGCCGCGCTTGCCGCCGGCTGCCCGGTGGTGGTGAAGGGCCATGGCGCGCATCCCGGCACCGGCGAGATCATCGCCGAGGCGATCCATGCCGCGGTGGCGAAATGCGGCATGCCGAAGGGGGTGTTCTCGCTCGTGCAAGGCGGCAACCGTCGCGTCGGCGAGGCGCTGGTGCAGCATCCCCGCATCAAGGCGGTGGGCTTCACCGGCTCGCTCGGCGGCGGCCGCGCCCTCTTCGACCTCTGCGCGCAGCGCCCCGAGCCGATCCCCTTCTTCGGCGAGCTCGGCGCGGTGAACCCGATGTTCATGCTGCCGCAGGCGATCGCGCGGCGCGGGGCCGAGCTGGGCCGGGGCTGGGCGGGCTCGCTCGCCATGGGCGCGGGCCAGTTCTGCACCAACCCGGGCATCGCGGTGGTGATCGCCGGCCCCGAGGCCGACGCCTTCGTCGAGGCCGCCCGTGCGGCGCTGTCGGAAACCGGCGCGCAGGTGATGCTGACCGACGGCATCGCCCAGGCCTATTCCAAGGGCGCATCGGTGATCGGCGAACAGGCCGGGGTGCAGACGCTGATCACCTCGATGTGCGACCGGCGCGAGGCGAAGCCCTTCCTGTTCCGCGTTCAGGCAGAGGACTGGCTTGGCAATCACGCGCTCTCCGAAGAGGTGTTCGGGCCGCTCGGCCTTGTGGTCGTGGCGCGCGACGCCGACGAGATGGACCGCGTCGCGCGCAGCTTCGTCGGCCAGTTGACCACCACGCTGCACATGGATGACGACGACGCCGCCCTCGCCCGCCGGCTGCTGCCGGTGCTCGAGCGGATGGCGGGCCGGGTGCTGGCGAACGGCTTCCCGACCGGTGTCGAGGTCTGCGACGCGATGGTCCATGGCGGGCCCTACCCGGCCTCGACCAATTTCGGCGCGACCTCGGTCGGCACGCTGTCGATCCGCCGCTTCCTGCGGCCGGTGTGCTACCAGAACCTGCCCGAGGCGATCCTGCCCGCCGATCTGGCCTGACCCCCGCGCCTGCGGCCCTGACCGGGGCCGCAGGCCGTCCCTCTTGCCCCGGCGACCCGCGCCCGGCTATAGCGAGAGCATGACAGACACCCTGCCCCCGTGCCCCGAATGCCGTTCCGCCTATACCTATGAGGCGGATTCCCTGCTTGTTTGCCCCGAATGCGGGCATGAGTGGTCGCGCGACGCCGCGCCCGAAGGCGGCCTCGAGGTGCGCGACAGCGTCGGCAATCCGCTCGCCGACGGCGACAGCGTGACGGTGATCAAGGATCTCAAGCTCAAGGGTTCCTCGACCGTCATCAAGGTCGGCACCAAGGTGCGCGGCATCCGTCTGGTCGACGGCGATCACGACATCGACTGCAAGATCCCCGGCATCGGCCAGATCGGCCTGAAGTCGCAATTCGTGAAGAAGGTCACCGACTGAGCCAGCCGGCGCCCGCCCCGGCACCGGGGCGGCATGCGCTGCGGGCGCGCCGGCCGCCTCCCGCCTCTCCTGCCCCTCCCGCCCGCTGACCCGCGCCGGGGGCGGCTCTGCGCTGCGGGGCCCTCCCGGCCTGACCGGGGGCGCCAGCCCCGGCCCCCGCACCCGCACAGATCCCCGCTTCATCGCCGCCCCGATCCGCGCCGAGGCTCCGCCCCCCGGAGGGCCGGGCCGAAACGCAAAAACCGCGACACGGGTGTCGCGGTCGCAGGCGGCCGCCGAAGGCCGCAGAGCAGGTGGCGCGCCGCCCTCGAAGGGGAAGGACGGGGCGGCGCGCCGGGCGGGGCCTCAGTCGGCCTCGTCCATCTCTTCGCCGGCCTCGCCGTGGCGGGCGGCCTGCATCCGGCTGCGCATCACCTTGCCCACCACCATCGGCAGGATGAAGCCGACGATCGCGATGCCCCACAGGATCCAGTCGAGCGGGCTCGAGAGCAGCACGCCCCAGTCGCCGTTCGAGATCGTCACCGCGCGGCGCAGGTTGTTCTCCATCTGGTTGCCGAGCAGCGTGCCGAGAATGACCGGCACCAGCGGCACGTCGAGCTTGCGCAGCGCCCAGCCCATCACCCCGAAGCCGACCATCAGGTAAAGGTCGAAGGGCGAGCCCGAGATGCCGTAGATGCCGACGAAGCTGACCATCGCAACGGCCGGCATCAGGATCCGCGGCGGGATCAGCAGCAGACGCGAGAACAGGCCGACCATCGGGATGTTGAGCGCGAGCAGCATCACGTTCGCGATGAAGAGCGCCGCGATCAGGCCCCAGACGACATCCGGGTTCTTGGTGAAGAGCAGCGGACCGGGGGTGATGTTCAGGCTCAGCAGCACGGCAAGCAGCACCGCCGTGGTGCCCGAGCCCGGCACGCCAAGCGCCAGCATCGGCACCAGCGCGCCACCGGCGGCGGCGTTGTTGCCCGCCTCGGGGGCGGCGACGCCGCGCGGATCGCCCTTGCCGAAGGTGCCCTCGCGGTCGACGAGCTTCTTCTCCATCGAATAGCTGAGGAAGGCCCCGAGCGAGGCCCCTGCCCCCGGCAGCACCCCCGCGATGAAGCCCAGAACCGAGCTGCGCAGCATCGTCGGCGCGGTCTTCATCAGGGTCTTCGCCGAGGGCGTGAGACGGCCGATCACCATCGACTTGTGCGCCGCGTCGCTGTCACCGTGGCGGTGCTCGAGGAAGACGAAGACCTCGGACAGCGCAAAGAGGCCGACGATCGCGACGAGGAAGTCGATGCCGTCATAGAGATGCACCTCGCCGAAGGTGAAGCGCGGCACGCCGGTCTGAGTGTCGACGCCGACCATCGCAAGGCCAAGGCCAAGCGCGGCGGCAAAGGCGGATTTCGCCTGGTTCGAGGCGCTGACGCCACCGAGCGTGGCGAAGGCCAGCGCGAAGAGGGCGAAATACTCGTCCGGCCCGAACAGGAGCGCGATCTTCACCAGCTGCGGGGCGAGCAGGATCAGCCCCCAGGTGGCGATGAAGGAGCCGACGAAGGAGGCGATGCCCGACAGCGACAGCGCCTCGCCGGCGCGGCCGGCCTTGGCCATCGGATAGCCGTCGAGACAGGTCATCACCGCCGGCTCGTCGCCCGGGATGTTGAGCAGGATCGAGCTGATGCGCCCGCCATACATCGCCCCGTAATAGACCGAGGTCAGCAGGATCAGCGCGGGCGTGGCGCCCAGACCGAGGGTGAAGGCGAGCGGAATGAGGATCGCGACGCCGTTCGAGGGCCCAAGCCCCGGCAGCGCGCCCATGACCGTGCCAAGCGCCGCGCCGAGAAGGGCGAGCGCCAGATTCTGCCAGGTGATCGCGATCGCGAAACCGTCGGCAAGGTGGGAAAGCGTGTCCATGATCTCTCCTCAGAAGCCAAGCGGGCCGCGCGCGAGCGACAGCCCGAGCGCGAGGTGGAAGATGGCATAGATGCCAAGCGCGATGCCGACGCCGACGATCGCGCTCTCGAGCGGGCGCGAGCCGAGCCGCCAGGCGAGATAGGCCGAGGCCAGCGCCGTCGCGACGACGAAGCCCAGAACCGGCAGCAGCGTGGCGTAAAGGATCAGCACGACGCTTGCGGCGGCAAGCTCGGCCAGCCGCTTCAGGCCCGGCCAGACCGGGTCGGCATCGGGTTTCAGCGCGATCGCGGCCGAGGCGAGGCCCAGCACCGCAGCGATGATGAGGGGGAAGGCCTTGGGCCCGACCGCATCCGAGAGGAAGCTTTCCTCGATCGAAAGGGCCGAAAGCGCGAAGCCGATGGCGAGCAGGACGCCGAAGATACCGAAGATACGGTCGCTCATGGAAGTCTCCCGAGGCTGGCGGACCCGTCGGGAGAAACGGGCGGCACGATGTGCCGCCCGCCCCCTGCAACGGATCGGATACGGGTTACCGGATCACTTGATGATGCCGATCTGGCGCGAGAGGTCGGCGATCTGGGTCACCGAGTCGGCGACGAACTTGTCGAAGTCGGCGCCCTTGAGGTCGAGCGGCGCGAGGCCGTTCGTCTCCATCACCTTCTTCCACTCGTCCGACGCATAAAGCGTGGCGATCTTGTCGACCCAGGCGTTATAGGCCTCGTCCGACATGCCCTTCGGCGCATAGAAGCCGCGCCAGTTCGCGCCGAGCGCGTCGATGCCCTGCTCCTTGGCGGTCGGGAACTGCGCGAATTCGCCCGGCAGACGCTCGGGCGCGAGCACGGCCAGCACCTTGATGTCGCCCGAATCGACAAAGCCCTTGGCCTCGGAGAGATCGCCGGTGAAGGCCTGCACCGAGCCCGCCAGCAGCTGCGTCACCGCCTCGCCGCCGCCGTCGAAGGCGACATACTTGACGCGCCGCACGTCCTCGACGCCATCGGCGCGGGCCGCGATCAGAACCTTCAGGTGGTCCCAGCCACCGACCGCCGAGCCGCCCGCGAAGGCGACCGAGGTCGGATCGGCCTTCACCTTGTCCAGCAGTTCCGGCAGCGTGTTGATCGGGCTGTTCTTGGCCACGGCGATCACGCCGTAATCGGCACCGACCGAGGCAACCCAGCGGACCTGATCCATGGTGTTGCCCGGATAGGCGTTCTGCGCGAGCCGCGTCGAGGTCGAGGACGAGGCCGCGACGATCAGGTTGTTGTCGTCGCCACGCTTGTTGACGACTTCGGCGAAGGCCACGCCACCGCCGCCGCCGGCCAGGTTCGTCACCTGCATCGTCTTGTTGATCAGCCCCTCGTCCTGCATCACCTTGCCGACCTGACGGCAGGTGAAGTCCCAGCCGCCGCCGGGGTTCGCGGGGGCGATGCATTCGGGGTTCGACGGCATCCAGCCGTCGGCGACGGCGGTCAGCGCGCTCGCACCGAGAAACAGGGCGGCAAGCGAAAGCCGGGTTGCCTTGATCATGGAAGCTCCTCCAGTCGTGTTGAATTCCTCGAACCGGCGCACCGCTCTTTGCGGCCTCCTCGCGCTCGGCTATGAGACAGGACTAGGGGCGAAACCTGTCACGAACCTGTCAGGAGATGTGAGGCCCCCGGGGAGGGAACGATGCGCGTGCTGGTGGTCGAGGATGCACCCGACATGGCGGAGGCGGTGGCCACGCGCCTGCGTCAGGCGGGCATGGTGTGCGACATCGCCGAGACCGCGGACGCCGCCGAGGATTTCCTCGCCGTGCAGCGCTATGACGTGATCGCGCTCGACATCAACCTGCCCGACCGCTCGGGCACCGAGCTGCTTGCCGATCTGCGCCGGCGCGGCGAGCGGGTGCCGGTCCTGATGCTGACCGCCGCCTTCTCGGTCGAGACCCGGGTCAGCGCGCTCGACCTCGGCGCCGACGACTATCTGGTGAAGCCCTTCGATCACCGCGAGCTGGTGGCGCGGCTGCGCGCGCTGCACCGGCGCGACGCCGAGGTGAAGAGCGACGAGATCGCCTTCGGCGCGCTCGTCTTCAACCCCGCCGCGCGCGAGGCGCGGCTCGCTGGCCGCACGCTCGACCTGACGCGGCGCGAGCTCGCCCTGCTTGGCCTGCTGATCCGCCACACCGGGCATGTGATGAGCAAGGAACGGCTTTACGAGGGGCTTTACTCCTTTGCCGAAACCGATGTCGGGCTGAACGCAGTCGAGCTCTATATCGCGCGTCTGCGCAAGAAGCTCGCTGGCTCGGGCGTGGCGATCGAGACGCAGCGCGGCCTCGGCTACCGGCTGGTGCGCGATGACTGAGGCCGGCCCCGCCCTGCCGGCCTCCGTCGCCGCGACGCGCTCGCTGAAATCGCGCGTGGTGCGGGCGGTGCTGTCGCTGCTGGTGGTCGGCGGCATCGTGATGGCACTGGCGGCCTTTGCCTATGGCCGGGTCGCGGCGCGCGCCTCCTATGACCGGCTGCTGCTCGGCGCCGCGAACGAGATTGCCGGCGCGATCACGATCAGCGGCGGCGTGCCGCTCGTCGATCTGCCCACCGCGGCGTTCCAGCTGCTGGCCCTCGCCCCCGACGACCGCATCACCTATTCCGTGCGCAGCCCGGGCGGCCAGGTCATCACCGGCCAGGACACCCCCCTGCCCGAGACCGTCCGTCAGGCCGGCGGCGGCTTTTTCGATGCCGAATTCACCGGGCTTGCCGCGGCCGAGCGGGCGCGCTTCGTCACCGTGCCGCGCCGCTTCGCCGAACGCGACTTCTCCGGCACGATCCTTGTCACCGTTGGCCAGACCCTGCGCGCGCGCAACGCCATGGCACTTGGCCTGACCCGTGACGCGCTGATCGTGCTCGGCTTTGCCGGGGTGCTGCTGATCGTGCTCGGCGCGCTGGTGGTCGAAAGCGCGATGCGCCCGCTCGTCGGCCTTGCCCGCGATCTTGCCGCCCGCGACCCCTACGACCTGACGCCGATCGACACGCCGGTGCCGGCCGAGGTCGCGGGGATGATCGGCGCGCTGAATGACTTCATGCTCCGGCTCGAGCGGCAGATCGCCTCGATGCGCAACCTGATCTCGGACAGCGCGCATCAGCTGCGCACGCCGGTCGCGGCGCTGCGGGTGCAGGCCGAGCTTGCCGCCGAGGAGACCGACCCCGAGATCGCCCGCGCGACGATGGTGCGGATCGTGCGGCGCTCGCGCTCGCTCGGCGATCTGCTCGACCAGATGCTGTCGCGCGCCCTGGTGATCCACCGCACCGCCGAGGCGCGGCGGGTGGCGGTCGACCTGCGCGACGTGGCGCTGGCGGTGATCGAGACGCAGGACCACGCGCTGATCGCCCCCGGACGCGACGTGGCGCTCGAGATCGGCGCGGCGCCGGTGCTGGTGCTGGCCGACGATCTGTCGCTGACCGAGGCGGCGAAGAACCTGCTGGCGAATGCGCTGCGCCACGGCGCCGGGGCGGTGCGGATGGGCGCCGGGATCGAGGACGGCGCGGCGGTGCTGTGGGTGCGCGACGCGGGCCCCGGCCCCGATGCCGCGACGCTTGCCCGCATCGGCGCGCGGTTCGAGCGCAACGCCGCCTCGCGCGGGCGCTCGGCCGGGCTGGGCCTGTCGATCGCGCGGGCGGTGGCCGAGGCCTTTGGCGGCCGGCTGGCGCTCGACCCCCGCCCCGCGGGCTTCCGCGCCGCCCTGATCCTGCCCCTGTCGGAGGAAATGCCATGATCCGTGCCCTGCTCTGCGCGCTTCTTCTTGCCCAGCCGGTGGCGGCTCAGGAGCTGCCTCCCGGGCTCGAGGACATGGCGCAATTCGGCCCCGCGCCCGACCAGCCGGCCGAGGCGGTGCGGCCGCTGCGCCTGCGCTCGACCACCGACATCGACGTGCTGCGCCCGGCGATGCAGGCTTTCGCGGCCCGCCACCCCGAAATGTCGGTGACCTACGAGCAATGGTCCTCGAACGGGCTTTACGAGGTGACGCGGCGCGAATGCGCGGCGGGCACGGCGGGGGCGGACGCGGCCTTTTCCTCGGCCGTCGACCAGCTGGTCGAGCTGGTCGATCTGGGTTGCGCCGAGCCCTACCGCTCGGCACTGACCGCCGCGCTGCCCGACAGCCGGCGCTGGCGCGACGAGATCTGGGGCCTCACCCGCGAGCCCGCCGTCATCATCTACAACGCCCGCCTCGTGCCGCCCGAGGACGTGCCGCGCGACCGCTTCGCGCTGCTCGACCTGATGCGCCGCCCCGATCGCCGCTATGACGGGCGGATCGCCACCTATGACATCTCGCGCTCGGGGCTCGGCTATCTCTTCGCCTTCGCCGACAGTCTCGAGGCCTCGACCTTCGGCGCGCTGCTCGAGGGCTTCGGGCGCTCGCAGGCAGTGGCCACCTGCTGCTCGGCCGAGATCATCGACGCCGTGGCGCGCGGCGAATACCTGATGGCCTACAACGTGCTCGGCTCCTATGTCGAGGAACGCCACCTGCCCGATGTGGCGACGGTCTGGCCCTCGGATTACACGCTGTTCCTGTCGCGCGCCTACATGATCCCGCGCGGCGCGCGCGGCGCCCCTGCGGCGCAGGAGCTGCTTGATTTCCTGCTCTCGACCGAAGGGCAGCAGGTGCTGACCCGGATCGGCCTTGTGGCGCGCGAGGATGCAGCCGAGGCCGGGCGCCACGATTCCGCCGAGCGCCCGATCCGCACCGGCCCGGTGCTGCTGGTCGCGCGCGACACGCACAAGGCCACGGCGCTGCTGCGGCGCTGGCGCGAGACCTTCGTCGAGCGCGGCGCGAGACCCTGAGCCCGCGCCGCCGGGTCAGTGGCCGCCGTCGTGGACCGGCGGCGCTTCCCGGAAGCGCAACAGCCGCAGCGCATTCAGCGTGACGATCGCCGTCGCGCCGGTATCGGCAAGCACTGCAATCCACAGCCCGGTGAGGCCGAGCATGGTGGTGACCAGGAAAAGCCCCTTCAGCCCCAGTGCAAAGGCCACGTTCTGATGGATATTGGCCATCGTCGCGCGCGACAGGGCGACAAGATGGGCGACATCCGTGACCCGGCTGTTCAGCAGCGCGGCATCCGCCGTCTCGATCGCCACATCGGTCCCGCCGCCCATGGCGATGCCGACATCGGCCGTCGCCAGAGCCGGCGCGTCATTGATGCCGTCACCGACCATCGCCACCCGGGAACTCCGCTTCATCTCGCGGATGATGTCGAGCTTGTCTTGCGGCAAAAGCCCGGCGCGGCACTCGAGACCAAGGTCCTCGGCAATCGCCTCGGCCGTGCGCCGGTTGTCGCCGGTCAGCATGACCGAGCGAATCCCCATCGCCGCGAGCCGGGCCACCCCGTCGCGCGCATCCGGCCGCGGCTCGTCGCGCAGGCCGACTAGGCCGATGACCTCCCGCGTCTGCCGATCGAAGAGAACGGCAACCGTGTTGCCGCGCTCTTCGAGCGCCTCGATGGCGGCACGCTCCGCCGCGCCGAGGGCGGCGACCTCGGCGGCATGGGCCGGCGAGCTGACGGCAAGGCGGCGCCCCTCCACCGTGGCATGGACCGCCTTGCCGGCCGTGGCCGAGGCCTCTGTCGCGACCGGAACCACGATCCCGTCGGCAACGGCGCGGCCGAGGATCGCCCTTGCCAGCGGATGCCCCGAACCAGTCTCGACCGCCGCCGCAAGCGCAATCACCTGCGGCGCCGCGACCGCCCCGAAAGCGCGGATTTCGGTGACGCGCGGCCGCCCCTCGGTCAGGGTGCCGGTCTTGTCGAAGGCGATCGCGCGCACCTTGCCGATGGTCTCGAGCGCCTTGCCGCCCTTGATCAGCAGACCGCGGCGCGTGCCGGCGGCCAGTCCCGAGGCGATGGCAGCAGGCGTCGAGAGCACGAGCGCGCAGGGGCAGGCGATCAGCAGCAGCGCAAGGCCGCGGTAGATCCAGGTTTCCCAGTCGGCGCCCGTCGCCAGCGGCGGAACGATGACGGTCAGTGCCGCGATCAGCATCACCGCCGGGGTATAGGAACGGCTGAAGGTCTCGATGAAGCGGGCGGTCGGCGCCTTGGCGGACTGCGCCTGCTCGACGAGCTGGATGATGCGGGCGATGGTGTTGTCGGCCGCGGCCTTCTCGACGCGGACCCGCAGCACGCCGTCGACATTGATCGAGCCGGCAAACACGGGCGCGCCCGGCCCTTTCGCGCGCGGCACGGATTCGCCGGTGATCGGCGACTCATCGAGGCTCGAGCTGCCCTCGAGGATCTCGCCATCGGCGGGCACCCGGTCGCCCGGCCGGACCAGAACGCGATCGTTCACCCGCAACGAGGCGGCCGGAACGCTGCGCAGGCTGCCGTCGGCCGCAAGTCGCAGCGCGGTCTTCGGAACAAGCGAGGCAAGGGCCTTGATGCCGGCCCGCGCCCGCCCCGCCGCCACGCTTTCGAGCAGCTCGCCCACGGCGAAGAGGAACACGACCGCCGCCGCCTCCCCGGCCGCGCCGATCAGCAGCGCACCGAGACATGCGACAACCATCAGCGTTTCGATCGAGAACGGGGAGCCGGACCGGGCAAGGGCCGCCGCCTTGCGGGCAAAGGGCAGCACGCCCGCCAGCACCGCCACGGCGAAGATCCAGTCGGCATGGCGCGGGAGGCCGAGGGCCACGGCATAGGCCACCCCCATCAGCAGGCCGAGGCCGACAACCAGCCGGCCCTTGCGGCTTTGCCACCAGCGCGCAGAGCGCGGCTCCGGCGCCGGCACCGCATCGGCAGGGGAAGCGCCGCCGGCACCGGGGGCGCGCGTGGCCGTGACGCCGAAGCCGAGACCGCGGATCGTCTTCTCGATCTCGGCGACCGCGGTCCTGCCGCCTTCGGCCAGGGTCAGCTCCAGCGTTTCAGCGGCGAAATTCACCCGAATGTCGGAAATGCCGGGCATTCGCGCCAGCGCCGTCTCGATCTTGCCCGCGCAGCTTGCGCAATCCATGCCCTCGACCCGCATCGACACATTGGGCGGCAAGAGCGGAGCGGCGCAGGAAACCGGCGCCGCGTCGGCAGGCTGCTGCCCGCAACAACCGCCGCCGCAACAGTCATGGCCGGCCTCATCGGCGTCATGGTCATGGTCATCGCCATGCGCCGCCCCGCAAGGCGCGCAGCCATGCGCCGGACCGGCCGCGGGCTGCGCGGAGGCCGGCAGCGCCGTCACCTCGAAGCCCAGCGTGCCAATCTTCCGGACGATGTCGGTCGCCGTCGTCTTGCCGGCAAGATCGCGGGACAGCCGCAGCGTCTCGGTGGCGAAACTGACCTCGACATCGGAGATCCCGTCCAGTCGGTTCAGCGCCGTCTCGATCTTGCCGGCGCAGCTCGCGCAATCCATGCCGCCGACATGAAAGCCAAGCCGTTCACCACCCGGTTGCGTCGCATGTTCAGGTGCCATTTCCGATCTCCCGCCCCGCCGGCACGACAGATGCACGGCCGTGACGGCCAACTGTGGCCGCAGAACGAATCTATACAACAGTTGAACACTTATTCAAATGTTTTCCTTTTGGCCGAGGATCACTCGTCGCCGTGCTCTTCTGCAATATGCGTCGCCATATCCTCGAGAACCTGACGGACGTGCTGATCGGCGATCGCATAGAAGATCTGCTTCGCCTGACGCTCGCCCCTCACCAGCCGCGCCCCGCGCAGAAGGCGCAGATGGTGGCTGACCAGCGACACCGACAGATCCAGCCTGCCCGCGATGTCACCGACGGAGATCGGACCGGACATGCAGCTCAGCAGGATCTTCAGCCGGGACGGATCGCCGAGCAGGCGAAAGGTCTCGGCCAGAATCACGATCTCGTTTTGCGCGAGAGCCGCGTGATCCGGCTGACCGGGCGCCGCCCCGTCCGCGCATCCTGCGGTCTCGGTCGGGTTCCCGACCTGCGCTGTCGGCTTCTGAGCAGTCATCTTCGGTCATCACCCGTGCTCGGGACCGCGCCCGCCTCGTTGCCGAAGAGCCGCTGTCCGCATTGATCTGTCGGCGCCAATCTAGCGAAAGAGAGCCGGCGGCGGAAAGCCGAACCGCCGCGGCGCGCGGATTTTCCGCATCGCGGCGGCGGGATGGCGCAAGCGCGGCCCGCCCGGAGAGAGGCCGGCCCCCGAACCGCGGCGCACGGCCGGGGCGCCGGATCGGGCCACGGCGCACCCGATGCCGCTGCCATCGCGATCACGATCACGATCACGATCACGATCACGACCGTGAAGCGCACCAAGACGGCGGCGTTTAGCACTCTTTTAGCAAGCGCGGCGGTGTCCTTCGCATTCTCTTAGCATCCGGATCGGCCCCGTGTGGCCTAGAGTCCGGCCATCAGGACATCCCTGCCCCACGCCTCCTGCCCCACGCCCGGCCCCACCCGCCGCCCGGCAGGACGGGACGGCCCCTGCCCTTTCATGGAGACACAGATGACCCTTCGGATCCTCGCCCTTGCAACACTGTCGCTCGTCATCCCGACGCAGACCGTCCACGCCGAAACCCCCGATCCCGTCGCGCGCGGCGCCTATCTCGCGCGCATCATGGATTGCGCCGGCTGCCACATGCCGCGCGGCCCCGACGGCACTCCGATCGTCGAGAACGGGCTGGCGGGCGGCACCGTCGGCTTCGAACTTCCCGGCCTCGGCACGTTCTGGCCCGGCAACCTGACGCCGGCCAGGACCGGGCTCGGGGACTGGAGCGAGACCGAGATCGCCACCGCGCTTACCACCGGGGTGCGCCCCGACGGGCGGGTGCTGGCCCCGGTCATGCCCTGGGCGAGCTATGCCGGGCTGAGCGCCGAGGACCTTGCCGCGCTGGTCGCCTGGCTGCGCGCGCAACCACCCGTCGAAAACCCGGTGCCGGAACCGGTCGGACCCGGCGCCCCGGCCCCCGCGCCCTTCTACCGGGTGACGATGCCCGCGCCCTGAGCACGTCGGCCGGGCGGCCGCAGGCCGGCCCGGCTCAGGCCTGCCCCTCGCCGGGCGCCTCAGCGACCAGCTCGGGGGCCCCGTCGAGCACCAGCCGGACCTGCCCGCGCCCCGCCGACACCAGCCGGATCGGGGCGGATTTCTCCTCGAGCCGCCGGCGCAGCAGGATCAGCCGGGTCTCCAGATTGTCGCGATAGCCCGGCAGCCGCAGCGACGCGGCCAGGCGGATCTCGCGGTTGCTGAAGACGTCGCGGCCCTCGGCCAGATGGCTGCCGATCAGGAAGGCGAGGATGCGGCCGGCGACGCCCTTGATGATATAGGCATCGTCGAGGAAGATGCTGTCGTCATAGCCGTAATGGCGCACGCGGATGGGGCGGCCGCCATCGCCCGGCGTGGCGGCGGGCAACGGCTGTTCGACCGCCGGGACCGGGCCCTGTTCCGGGGCCCGCATCGCCGCGGCGAGCAGCCGGGCTAGGATCATCGCCGCGGCTTCCTGCTCGCGGCCGAAGGCAAGGCGCCGGCGCGCCTCGACGAACAGCACCCCCGCCAGCGTGCCGCCGCTGCACAGCGGCACCGCCATGTGGCTCAGCGCCCCGCCAAGGCCGGGCAGGCGGATGCGGCGGCTGCGCGCCTCGGGCTCGGAACTCGCCTCGATCGCCGCGCTCAGCCGCCGCACCCGGCCGAGATCGCCACCCCGGATCACCTGCCGCGTCGCCGCCGCAATGCCGATGGCGCCGATGCCGAAGGGCACCTCGGCCCCGGCGCCGCCGGTCTCGTAGCCGCGGCTCAGCACCGTCATCAGCACCTCGCGCGGGTGGTCGCGCATCAGGATCATCGCGGCCTCGGCGCCAAGCAGCGCCGTCGCGGCATCGAGCGCCGCCTCGCAGGCGCCGCCCAGATCGGGCGCGACGTCGATCGCCGCCACCGCCCGGGCCAGAGCGCTCAGCTCGGGGCGGATGGCGCGATCGGCGGGCGGCACTGGGGCCTGCGTCGGCGTTGCCTGCAGCGACAGCACCCGGAAGACGTCGACCGCCTTCAGCTGCATCGTCGCCTCCATCCCAACCTGCGCCGAACTTGCGGCAAGCTGCGCCGCGACCCGATCGAACAGCGCCCCCTCGGTCTCCGAGCGCACGAAGATCGCCTCGACGCGGATCTGCGCGCCGGTGCGGCCATCGACCAGCAGGATCGTCGCGCAGGGATTGCGGCGCAGGTTCGCGGCGGTCTTGCCGAAGAACTGGTTCGACAGCGCGATGTGGTCGTCGTCGACCCGGGTCACATGCGACAGGTAGGAGATGTTGGGCAGGCCATCGGCGCCGCCCGTTGCCACGACCGAGGGGATCACCCCCTCGAAGCAATCATCGAGATCGGCCAGACGGATCATGCGCCCCCTCCGATCCGCTGCCCGGCAAGCGGCCCGGGTGTCTGCGAAAAGACCTCGTCCACCGACAGCGACACGACGGCCAGATCACGCACCGAGTGCCAATGCGCGACCAGCTCGGGTGCGATGCCGAGCTCCATCAGTGCGGCCAGCGTATCACGGCAATAGGCATGGGCCAGCTCGGCCTCGGCGGCACCCGCCACACGCAGGCAGGCGCGCCCCTTGATCTGATAGGTCTCGTAATCGGCGGGGCGGGAAAAGGTCGCCGCGGCGCGCCCTGCGCTTTCGACATTGGCGATCGTCGCGGGCCATTGCCAGCGCGACACGAGGAGGTCGATCTGCCCGGCTTCGGGCCGCACGATGCTGCCAACACCGCGGCCGATCTCGGGGCGGGCGGCGGGATCGACCGTGCCCACGAGGATCATCACGGGCCGTTGCAGAAACCGGACAAGCGAGGCGTCCACGGCGATGTCCTTGTGTTCCAATGTCCGTTCATTAGCAGAATTTTAGCCGAAGCCGGCCGCCCTTAGCAGGCATTTAGCAAGCCCCTGCACGCGCTTTACCCCAAGGAAGGCACATGTCAATCATCGGAGGCTTAGATGACCCATTCTTCCGCATCCCGCCCCTCGGTCGCGATCATCGGCGCCGGGCCTGCCGGGCTTGTCACCGCGCGCTGGCTCAGGGCGCGCGGCTTCGCGCCCGCCCTGTTCGAGGCCTCGGGCGATCTTGGCGGGCACTGGAACCCGAACGGGCTCCACAGCGCCACCTGGCCCGGCATGGTCACCAACACCAGCCGGGTGATGACGGCGTTTTCCGATCTCGATCATCCGCCGGGCACGCCGACCTACCCGAACCGCGAGGACATGCACCGCTATCTCGACCGCTACAGCGCCCGGTTCGGCCTGCGCCCCGCGATCCGCTTCGGCACCCGGGTCGAACAGCTGGCGCGGGCCGAAACCGGCGGGTGGGAGATCCGCTCGAGCCGCGGCGGCGAGACCCGGACCGAGCGTTTCGACCGCGTTGTCGTCGCTTCGGGCCGCTACCTGCGCGGCACGATCCCGCAGGTGCCGGGGCTCGAGACCTTCTCGGGCAAGTTCGGCACCGGCCATTCGGGCCAGTTCAGCGGTGTGGCGCGCTACCGCGATGCTTCGGTGCTGGTCGCCGGCTGTTCGATCAGCGCGCTCGAGATCGCGACGACGCTGGCACAGGCCGGGGCGCGGGTGACGCTCAGTTCGCGGCGCCAGCGCTACGTGCTGCCGAAGCTGATCGCCGGGGTGCCGGCCGAGCATGTGCTGTTCACCCGAGCCGCCGCCCTTGAAGGCGCGCGCGGGCCCGCTGCGGCCGCGGCGGCGCTCAAGGCGCAGATCCTGCAGGCCGCGGGCACGCCCGAGCAATATGGCGCCCTTGCCGCCGATCCCGATGTCTTCGTGGCCGGCGTCACCCAGTGCCAGGGCTTCCTGCCCGCCGTCGCCGAGGGCCGGATCGCGGTGCGTCCCTGGATCTCGTCCGTCTCCGGCCGCCGCGTGCGCTTTGCGGACGGCCGCGAGGGCGACTTCGACAGCCTCCTCTTCGGCACCGGCTTTGCGCTGTCGCTGCCCTGGCTCTCGCCCGAGATCGCCCGGGCGGTGGCGCTGTCGCCGCAGGGGCTGACGCTCTTTGCCGACAGCTTCCACCCCGATCTCGACGGGCTTGCCTTCGTCGGGCTTTACGATCTTGTCGGCCCCTATTTCCCGGTGCTGGAGCTGCAGGCGCGCTACATCGCCGGCTGCTGGGGCGACCGCGGCCTCATGCCAGCGCCCGCCGAGATGGCCGGGGGGCTGGCCGCGGCCCCGCCGGCGCGGCCGATGAACGTGGTGGCGCTCGATTTCGCGCGCCGCGCCGGGGTCGCGCCGCAGATCCCGCGCCGGCCCTATCTCGAACAGGCGCTGCTGTTCGGGCCGCTCTCGCCGGTGTCGTTCCGCATCGACGGGCCCGATCCGCTGCCCTGCGCCGAGGAGATGACGCTCGCCGCAGCCCGGGCCTTCGGTGCGGTCCATGGCCCCGGCTACACGCCCGAGCAGGCCCGCCGGCGCACCGCGCTGCGCCCGCCTGCAGCGCCGGCGGCGGCGACACCCTGAGCCCGCCCCGGGAGGCCGCCGCGCGGCGCGATCGGAACAGGCGGGCAGTCCTGCGACTGCCCGCCTGCCATGTGCCGTGTGCCGCCCGGACCGGCTCAGGCCCGTTCGGGCACGGGCAGCCCCAGCCAGTCCTTGTAGAAGGTGTCGATATCCGGTTCGAAGTCATGGATCACCGGATACCAGGGCGTCGGCGCCTCGACATCGAGCAGGTCGCCCGAGATCGGGCAGAAATATTCCCGGATCACCTGCCAGTCGGGCGACGGCGCCATCAGGCGGGGATAAAGCTCTTCCATCTGCGCGGCGGTGTCGCGCACCCGGATCCGGGCGTGCAGCTTCCAGTTCTCGTTCCAGGGGCAGAAGTCATAGCCGGCCTGGCTGCGGATCATCCATTTCCGGTCGGACTTGCGCTGGACGATGTAGAGTTTCGGGCCGAGCGGCAGGATGATCGGGTCGTCCCATTCCACCTGCTCCTGCAAGATCTCGAGATAGATCTGGAAGCGCTCCTTGTCCTTCGGCGTGGACAGCATGGTGTGCAGCGTGTCGCGGTCGATCTTGCCGTCCACCAGGTCCTTGATCTTGGTTTTCGTATAGGCCATCGGTTCCTCCCTTGATCTGGCCTTGTCGGGGGGCGGCGCCGGTCGGGGCGCCGCCGCAACGGTTCATTCCTCGACGAACTGGACGGTCTTGACGTCGGGCAGTTCCGAGATGTCCATCGAGTATTCCCGGCCATAGGAGGGGATCGGCAGGTCCGCCTCCATCAGCTTCCACTCCGCGGGCAGGTTCCAGAAGGCGCGGAAGTCCTGCTCGAAGCGGGGCCCGAGCTTGAACGAGGCCGCGAACATCTGCTGCACATGCACGCCCGCCTCCTTGTTCAGGATCTTCTCGCGCTCGCCGGCCATCCAGTCGCTGACCGGCACCGACTCCTCGAGCCGGGCCCTGCGGATGGCGCGACGCCGGGCCTCGGTCGCAGCGACATCGACGCCCTTCATGCCGTCGCCGGCATCGACGAGAACCACGCCATAGACGCTGTCGGCGAAGCGCGCGAGCAGGTAGCCGCCGTTCACGTCGTCGGCCACCTTCTGCGGCTCGCGGTCGAGCGGATCGCCGAAGCCGGGCCCGCCGCGCATGTAGTTGAGGTAGAGGTCATAGTCCTTGAACATCGCCTCGGTGGTGATCGCCTGCTTGTCGCGCTTGATCCGGGCGTCGGGCAGCATCGCCTCCCAGGTCGGGTGTTCCGGGTCGGTGTCGCCGCCGCAGGGGATCGTGCCGCCCTCGGCGATGATCTCCTTCAGCCGGGTATCATGCGCCTCGAAGCGATAGCCCGAGGCCGCGGGATAGCCGCCCATCAGCCCCCAGTCCGAGGAGATATGGCCGTTGCCCATGAAGAACATCGTCCAGTCCTTGGCGTTCCAAACCATGCGCAGGCTCTCGAAGCCGCAGCCGCCGCGATACTTGCCCGCGCCGCCCGAGGAGGCCTTGATCTGCCGGCCGAGATAGACGAGCGGCTCGGCCAGTTCCCAGATCTCCATGTCGCCCATGTCGCCTTCGGGGTTCCACACCGCCGCCGCATGGCTGATCCCGTCCATATGCGCCGAGGCGCCGACCCCGTTCGCCGCGCATTCGAACGAGTTCACCGCGTGGATCTCGTCATACTGGTTGAAGCCCCCGCCCTGCAGCCAGTTCGAGGTATTGGCGTTGCCGGCGTTGACCTCCTCGAGATAGCCGCGGCCGAAATAGGCGCGCGAGAGGCCGCGCCAGAGCGCCGTCCAGCTCGACACCAGGAAGTGCCACGAATAGCTGAAGGCGACGCGGCGGTCGTCGGGGTTCATCCAGGTGCCCTTCGGCAGACGGAACTCGGTGCCATAGGCGGCGCCGTCGTTGATCATCTCGGTGGGGATCAGCGATTGCGTCATCATCACCCAGATCCCCGAGGTGAAGCTCACCTGATGGGCGTTGTAGGTGTGCCAGCCCCAGCGCGAGGAGCCCTCGAAATCCAGCCGCCAGGTGCCGTCGCCGCGGATGGTGATTTCCGAGGGCGTGTGCATGATCGTGTCGACCTTGGCGAAGTCCGAGGGGACGCGGACGTCCTCGTGCGCATAGGGCACATCGACGAAACCGACCTGGCGATACTTGCCCGGAATGGTCATCGCCTTGATCCGGGCCTGCAGGCCGACGCGGCCGTGCTCGACCGATTCATAGGCGAATTTCCAGTAGGATTCGATGCCCTCGTCGGCGATCACCTCCTTCACCAGATCGCGGATCATGTGGCAGCCGGCGACGCGGGTGCGCTCGTCCAGCATCCAGTAGCGCGTGGTGCGCACCATCCGCTGGCTCTCGTGCAGCCAGTCGCGGAACAGCGTGTCGTTCTCGCCGATCTTGCGGCAGGTGATCGAATAGCCGTCGCCGAAGCGCTGCACCTGCCCCGTCGACATCGAGCCCGGCCCGACCGAGCCGGTGTCGATCACATGGGTCACGCCGCCGACCCAGCCGATCAGCTCGCCCTCGTGGAAGATCGGCACGATGGTGTGGATGTCGCAGGGGTGGACATTGCCGATCAGGCTGTCGTTGTTGCAGAAGATGTCGCCGTCACGGATGCCCGGGTTCTCCTCCCAGCCGTTTTCGATCATGTATTTGATCGCCGCGCCCATGGTGCCGACGTGGATGATGATCCCGGTCGAGGTCAGGATCGAATCGCCCGCGGCATTGTAGAGGGTGAAGCACAGTTCCCCCTCCTGCTCGACGATCGGCGAGGCGGCGATCTTCTTCGCGGTCTCGCGCGCATCCACCACCCCGGCGCGCAGGCGCGAGAACAGCTTGTTGTACTTGATCGGCTCGGCGTCGCGCAGCGCCATCTTCGACAGGCCGGCGTAATGCTTGGTCCGCTTCGTGGCCTCCATCAGCCGATCGCGGTGCTCCTTCAGGGTCTCGCCGCCGCGCACGATGCCGCGGGTCTTGACCGAGGTCTGCATGTTCATGACTTATCTCCTCCCTGAGACCGTCAGACTTCCTTGAGGTGGAACAGGCGGTGCCCGTCGAGCCAGGTCTCGAAACCGCCGGGCACGACGAAGGTCGTGGCGTCGGATTCGATCACCGCCGGGCCGGTGATGCGGTTGCCCGGCTGCAGCTTTTCCATCTGGTAGAGCTGCGCATCGACCCACTGCTTGTGGCGATAGAACTTGCGGCTGCCGAGCTTCGCCTCTTCCGGCGGGGTCGCGCCCTGAAGCTCTTCCTTCGGGATCTTCGGCTTCGGGATCGGCACCGTGCCGCGCATGATCGCGCCGGTCACCGAATAGCCGAGCTCGGGCGAGCGGGCCGAGGCGGCATAGACGCGGCCATAGGTGTCGTTGAAGGCCTCGACCAGCTTGTCCCAGTCCTCGGCACCCTGCGCCTCGATGATCGGGGATTCGATCTCGAGGTCGTTGAGCTGGCCGCGATACTGCATGCGGAAGCCCGGTTGCAGCTGCACCTTGTCGGGGCTGTAGCCGTTGATCTCGAATTCCTCGAGCACGCGCTCCTTCAGCTCCTGCCAGGCCGCCTGCAGGGTCTGTGCCTGCGCCGTCTTCAGGTCCTCGCTGGCATCGGTGGCGATGTTGATGTCGAGCGACTTGTCATAGCGGTATTCGAAATCCGCCGCCGCACAGCCGAAGGCCGAGAAGCCCGCGGCCCAGGCCGGCACGATCACGTCCTCGAAGCCCAGCCCCTCGGTGTAGCCGTAGGTGTGGACCGGCCCCGCGCCGCCATAGCTGAAGCACACGAAGCTGCTCGGGCTGTAGCCCTTGCCCGAGATCATCGAGCGCAGATAGTCGCGCAGGTCGCTGTCGAGCAGCTCGATGACGCCCGCGGCCGCATCCTCGACCGACAGGCCGAGCGGGTCGGCGACCTGTTCCTTCATCGCATTCCAGGCGCGCTCGCGGCTGAGCTTGACCTGACCGCCGAGGAAGTTGTCGGGGTTCAGGTAGCCGAGGATCACGTGGCAGTCGGAAACGGTCACCGTCTCGATCCCCGAGGCCTCCCAGCAGACGCCGACGCGATAGCCCGCCGAATCCGGGCCGAGCTTGATCGCCTTGGTGTAGGGATCGAGCCGGATGAAGCTGCCCGCCCCCGCGCCGACCGAGTCCATCGCCACCAGCGGCAACGACAGCAGCAGCCGCGCCATGTCGGGGTCGTTCTTGATCGTCAGCTCGTTTTGCGTGATCAGCGCCACGTCGAAGGAGGTCCCGCCGATGTCGGAACAGGCGATGTTCGAATAGCCCAGCACCTCACCCAGATACTTCGCCCCGATCACCCCGCCGATCGGCCCCGAGACGATGGTGCGCGCAAGCTCCTTCGCCTTCCACGAGATCGTGCCGCCATGCGTCGCCATCACCCGGAAGTCGAATTTCGAGCCGTTCTCCTTGAAGGCGGTGGTGATCTTCTTCAGCGTCTGGCGCGACGGCTCGGCGGCGAAGGCCTCGAGGATCGTGGTGTTGGTGCGGTGGGTTTCCTTGCGCACCGGGTAATAGTCGGTCGAGGCGAAGACCGGGATGGTCTTGCCCGCGGCCGCGACCTCTTCCTCGACCAGATCGCGCACCCGCCGCTCATGCGCGGGGTTGCGGTAGGAGTGCAGCAGCGAGATCACGATGCCCTCGACCTCCTGCGCGATCAGCTCGCGCGCCGCGGTCCGGGCGCTGTCCTCGCGCAGCGGGATCACCACGTTGCCCGACATGTCGATCCGCTCCATCACGCCACGGGTCAGGTGGCGCGGCACCAGCGGCTCGTCGTAGTAATGGGTGTTCAGGTGGATGCGGTCCTCGTAGGCGAAGCCGAGATAGGCCTGCGCGGCGCGGCCCATGCGGTGGAAATCCTCCATCCCCGCATTGACGATCAGCCCGGTGCGCAGCCCCTTGCGCTGCACCACGCGGTTGAGCATGGCGGTGCCGGAATAGACGCCGGTCTGGATCCCCGAGAGCGCCTCCTCGAGCGTCAGCCCCCACCGTTCCAGCCCTTCCTTCGAGCTGGCGATCAGGCCGAGCGCCTCGTTTTGCGGCGTCGATTGCGATTTGCCGACAACGAAGTCGCCGTCGCTGTCGACGAAGAACGTGTCGGTCATCGTCCCGCCGGCATCGATGCCAAGCACCTGAACGCGGCGGTGTGTCTGTTTGTCCAATGGCACGGGTCTGTCCTCCTCCCCTGGCGCCACCTCCCCGTGGCGTCAGAAAAGGATGCAACCCGGCCGGGAGCGGATGTTGTCCGGTTTTCGGACATCCGCCCGGACATGCTGCGGACGCCATGACGCGCCGCGGCAAGGAGCTCAGCGGTGCCGGCCGCGCGGCACGCCGTATTGCTCGAGCTTGAGATAAAGCGTCGAGCGCGAGATGCCGAGGCGCCGCGCCGTCCCGGTCATGTTGCCGCCGCATTCGGCCAGGGCGTCGAGGATTTCCGCCCGCTCCCGGTCGCGCAGCGTCGGCTCGCGCCCGGCGGGCCGGCCCTGGGCAATGGCGGGCGGCAGGTCGGCGACGTCGATCAGCCGGCTGAACGACGTCGCCGACAGCCGTTCGACCATGTTGCGCAGCTCGCGCAGGTTGCCGGGCCAGTCATGCGCCTGCAGCCGCAGCATCGCCCCCGGGGTGAAGCGCAGCGCGCCGCCACGCCGCCGCTCGGGGCTGTGCGCGGCAAGATCGGCGACCAGCGCTGGCAGGTCCTCGCGCCGCCCGGCCAGACCCGGCAGATGCACCACCGCGCCCGAGAGACGGTAATAGAGATCGGGCCGCAACCGTCCCTCGGCCAGCCGCTCGGACAGCGGCACCGAGGACAGGCTGATCACCTGCACCCGCCGCTCTGCGCTGCGCGCGAGCTGGGTCAGGCTCTGGACCAGCAGCGGCTGCACGGCGGCGGGCGTTTCCGCCGGCTCGTCGAGGATCAGCGTGCCGCCCCTTTCGGCAAGCCGCAGCACCGCATCCGTCGCCGCCCCGCCGCGCAGCGCCACGTCATCAAGCAGGCTGCAATCGAGCGCCGCGAGCGGCAGATCGGACAGCGGCCCGTCGGCATGCAGCGCGCGCGCAAGGGTTTCCTTGCCGCTGCCGGTCGGGCCCTTGAGCAGCAGCGCAACGCCTGCCTCGACAATCCGCTGCGCCTCGGCGCAGATCCCCGCCATCGCCTGCCCCGACCGGGCGACCGCCGCGAGATCGGGCTCCGCGGCCGCGGGCCGGCGCCGGCCCGCCCGGGCCAGCGTCACGATCAGGCCGATCGGGTCCTTGCCGTCCGAGACGATGTCGACCCCCGCACCGGGAAGCGCCGCACGCATCCGCTCGGCAAGCTGACCGACATCGCCGTCCAGCTCGGGCACGGGGTCCGGCAGCACGCCCCCGTCGGCGCCCGCCGCGCCCGCGCCGGCGCCGGCGTCGCGCAGGCTTGACCAGATCTGCTGGCCGTGCCGGTTCAGCAGCATGATCTCGTCGCCGCGCGACACGCCGCGCGACAGCAGCTGATCCACCAGCCGCTGGTGCTCCTGCAGCCCGATGCTGCGCAGCGCCTCCTCGATCTGCAGCGCCAGGCTGACCGAGAAGGCCGCGCCCCGGCGCAGCGCGTCGGTCGAGGGCGAGGAGATGTTGATCAGCCCGAGCACCCGGCCGGTGCGCGGGTCGCTGATCGGTGCGGCGGCGCAGGACCAGCGCTGGATCGCCTCGCAGAAATGCTCGACCCCCGAGATGGTGGTGGGTTTCGCCAGATGCAGCGCGGTGCCGATCGCATTCGTGCCGATGGCGTCCTCGCCCCATCGCCCGCCCGGATGCAGGTGGTTCTCCTCGCCGCGGGCGCGGATGCGGGAATCCCCCGTCGCGTCGAGGATCACGCCGGAGCGGTCGGCCAGCAGCAGCATCGCGCCGGCGTCGTCGAGCATGTAGCCCGTGCGCCGCACCGCTGCCTGCGCAGCCTGACGCAGCCGCGCGTTTCGGCCGCGCAGCTCGTCCAGTTCATTGCCCGCCACACAGGGCGCCTGCCGCAGGGCATGCACGTCGTCACGCCGCTGCGACCGGATCCAGGACCGGAATACGATTTCGCGGATGCTTGGGGGCACGCTCCCCAAGGCCCGAAAGCGTTCCCAGTCCTCCTTCTGGATGCTCTCTGCCATGTCTGAAGCCCCTTTTGGGTGCCGCATGGTAAGGTGGCGAGGCGTGCTGTTGTCAAGAAAAAGGGCCTCGACGCTCTCCCGGGCGGGCGGCAACGGACCGATCCCCGCCGCCCGCCGCCGCGATCGCGGTCACACCGCCCGCATCGCCAGATAGGCCCCGCGCAGGAAGGCCGCGCCGATCTCCATCGTCTGCGGCACATAGCGCTGCGACAGATCCTGCAGTTCGGTGACGTGGCCGTGGGTGTGGAACCAGCCGACGAGCAGCATCCGGCGCAGCATCACCATCGCCGGCAGCACCGCGAGATCGGCAGCATCGAGCGGGCGCAGGCGGGTGTAGCCCCGCAGCCAGGCCGCGACCAGGGCCGGCGTCTCCGGCGCATGCTCGACGAAGGTCAGCGCGCAGGCGAGCTCGTAAAGATGCCAGCTGATGCCGCAATCGTCGAAGTCGATGAGCTGGATGCCACCGGGGTCGACGATGAAATTCGCCATCCGCATGTCGCCATGGATCAGCCCGTGCCGGGCGGGCGGGCGGCCATAGGCACCGATCTCGGCGCGGATCTTCGCATCGACCCGCGCCAGCAGGTCGCGCTCGGCCGGCCCGACGGTCGCGTTGTCGCCCCAGTAGCCCCAGCGCCCCTGCCGCCCCATCGCCGTCTCGATGTCCCAGTGCGGGCGCACGAACCCGGGCGGCCGGCGCCAGGTCTCGTTGAAGCCATGCAGCCGCGCCGCGGTCTCGCCAAGCTCGACAAAGGCCGCCTCGGCATTGGTCTCGTCGAGCATCCGGCCGGGCACGAAGTCGAAGAGCGTGGCGAATTGCGTGGCGCCGGTCGCGTCGTGAAAGCTGGCGATCGGGGCGCCCGCAAGGGTGTCGATCACCGCCGGCGTGCGCGCCGTGCCGCTCGCGCGCAGCGCCCGGATCCAGGCGATCTCGCTCAGGATCTCGGCGCGGCTGCGCTCGCCCGGCCGGCTCAGCCGCAGCACCGCGACGCGGCCGCTGTCGGGGTCGCTCACCCGGTAGGTGGCGTTTTCCGAGATCGAGAAGATCTCGAGCTGACTGCGCGGACTGAAGCCGTATTGATCAAGCACCGCGGCGCCGTTGTCGTGCCAGATCCGCAGCGGCGGGGAAGTCGGGGTCATCGCCGCCTCCTCAGAGATGCGCGGGCGCGCTGGCGGAAACCGCCTCGGCCAGCCGCGCGAGGATCTCGTCGATCTCGGCGGGTGTCGCCAGCACGCCGGGCTTGAACTGCAGCACGCTCGGATCGAGGGTCGAGAAGATCGCCCAGATGCCGCGTTCGTAAAGCGCGCGCATCACCGGCTTCGCCCCCTCGCGATCGGCGAATTCGAGCCCGACGACCAGCCCGTCCTGGCGCACGCCGGTAAGCCAGTTGCCATGCGTCTCGCGGATCGCGGCAAAGCCCGCGGCAAGGCGCGCGCTGTTCGCATGCACATTGGCGATCACCTCCGGGCGCAGCGAGATCTCAAGCACCTTGAGCGCGACATGGGCGCCAAGTTCCGAGCCCGAGAAGGTCGACATATGGGCAAAGCCGTCGCGTTCGAGCCAGCCGCCCGCCTGATCGGTCATCACGATCGCGCCGATCGGATAGAGCCCGCCGCCGAGCCCCTTCGAGGTGACGAGGATGTCGGGCGAGAAGCCGTGCTTCTCGATCGCCCAGAGCCGCCCGGTGCGCATCAGCCCGGCCTGCACCTCGTCGGCGATGTAGAGCGCGCCGGTCTCTGCGCAGAGCGCCTTCACCGCCGCAAGGTAGCCCGGCTTCGGCATCGGAAAGCCATAGGTCGCGGGGATCGTTTCCATGATCACCGCCGCCGCGGGCTCGGCGCGCAGCATCGCCGCCATCGCGTCGATGTCGTTGAAAGGCACCGCGGCGAATTCGTCCGGCCGGTCGGCGAGGAACAGCTTCGAGAACCGCGGATTGCCCGTCGCCACCGCAAGGCCGGTGTGGCCGTGATAGGCATTCTCGATCGAGATGATCCTGCGCCGCCCGGTGCCGTAGCGCGCCGACTTGATCGCGAGGTCGATCGCCTCCGACCCGCTCGTGGCGAAGGCGACGCGGCTCAGCCCGGCGGGCGCGGTGGCAATCAGCCGCCCGGCGAGCGCGGTGCGCGCGGGCGCGGGGAAATGGTGATTGCCGATGTCGACGTGATCGAGCGCGGCCTTCAGCACCGCGACGAGTTCCGGGTTGCGGTGGCCGAGGTTGTAGGTGCCGCCGTTCAGATGCACGTCGATCAGCGCCTTGCCGTCGATGTCGTAAAGCCGGTAGCCCTCGCGCCGGCCGATCACCAGCGGCACCCCGGCCTGTTGCCAGAACCGGGTCTTGTCGGGGTTCCAGTCGCGCTCGGAGGCCTCGAGGATCGCGTGCTTGTCGGCAAATCCCGCCCGCAAGAGCGCGTCGTCATCGTCTTTCATCGTCCAGCTCCTTGATCCGCCCCTCGCGGGCCCTCGCAGACAGAATGCGGCCGCACGGGCGGGCGAACTTGCCTTGGCGTGACAAGTTTTTGGCCAGCCGCCACAGTGTCGCCGGGTGACGCGCGGCACCCGACCCCCCGTTTTTTGCCGGATCGGCGCCGCCCCGCTCGAACTTCCGGGCAAAAATCGGGCATTGCGGCGCCGATCTGCGCAATCAGGCACAGAATGCGAAAGCAGCCCGCACAAACCCGCTGACGACCGCAGACGCCTTCGGGGCGAGTGGTGAAGCTGCCGGATGGCCTTCGGCGAAGGGGAGATTCGGCCGTGAATCTGACACCGCTCGACAAGATCCGCGCGACCGCCGTGACCGGCTCGCATGTCCTCGCCAGCGTCACCAGCGGGCTCGAGGAGTTCATCCGCACGAATGGCGGCGACCCGCACCGGGTGCTGGCGCGCGCCGGTCTCGACATGGGGCTTGCCGAGCAGCCGACGAGCCCGATCCCGATGCGCGACTTCTGCAACGTGCTCGACGGCGCGGTGGAGGCGACCGGCAACGAGCGCTTCGGCCTGTGGTTCGGACATCAGTTCCGCCCCGAGGCGATGGGGCTGCTCGGCTATCTCGCAGTGTCCTCGGCGACGCTCGGCGCGGCGCTCGGCAGCATCGAGCGCGCCTTCCCGGTGCATCAGAGCGACAGCATGTTCCGCGTCAGCGTGACCGGGGGCATCTGCCGCATCGACTATCAGCTGCGCGACGGCTCGATCCTGAACCGGCGGCAGGACGCCGAGCTGTCGCTGGGCATGTTCTGCAACATCCTGCGCCAGCCGATGGGGGGCCGCTGGGCGCCGCTCGAGGTGCATTTCGAACATGCGCGCCCGCTCGGCACCGAGGAATACCGCCGCGCCTTCGCCTGCGACCTGCGCTTCGATCAGCCGATGAATGCGATCCTGCTGCGCGCCGAGGCGCTCGACCGGCCGATGCCGAACAGCGATCCGATCCTGCATGCGGTGCTGGCGCAGATGCTTGCCGGGATCACGCCGCGCGCCGCGGCAAGCGGCATCATCAGCGCGGTGCGCAACGAGATCGTCGACCTGCTGCGCGCGGGCTATCCGCGGCTCGAGGATGTCTCGGCCCGGCTTGCGCTGCCGTCCTGGACGCTGCAGCGCCGGCTCGGGCAGGAGGGCTGCCGGTTCAAGGATCTGGTCGACGAGGTGCGGCGCGAGCTGTCGCTCGTGCTGCTCGCGGAAGCCTCGCTCAGCGTGTCCGAGCTTGCCTTCCGGCTTGGCTATTCCGAGGTGAGCGCGTTTTCGCGCGCCTTCCAGCGCTGGCACGGGCTGTCGCCGCGCGACTGGCGCAAGCGCGCCGGGGCAGCGCAGATCGGCGCCGGGGCGGTGCTGCACTGAGATGCCCGCAGCCAGAGCGCGCAGCAGGACACGCGCCACCGCACGACGGGCGGCGCAGGCCGTTTCGCCCCCGCCGCCCGCGATGCCCTGCCGGGCGCCGTCAGAGGTAGCTGACCGGCTCGATCAGATCCGAGGGCTCGTCCATCATCTGCCAGTAGCGGGTGCGGATCTTCCGCGTCCAGCCCCCCGGCACGCCCGCCCCCACCGGCGCACCATCGAGCGTGACCACCGGGGTGATGCCGCCCGCCGTGGTCGCGGCAAAGATCTCGTCGGCGCCGCGCAGCATCTCGGGGGTGATGTCGCCGATCACCGTCTGCAGGCCGAAATCGCGCGCGATCTCGAGCGCGGTGCGCCGGGTGATGCCGGGCAGCACGTTGCGCGCCGCGGTAAAGACGGTGCCGTCCTTCACCATCAGCACGTTGAAGCCCGGCCCCTCGGTGACGAAACCGTCGCTGTCGAGCAGGAAGGCGGTGCGCGCACCGCGCTCCTGCGCCTCGAAGGTGGCGCGCACCAGATCGCCCCACTGATAGTTCTTGATCCAGGGATCCATCACATTCGCGGGCGAGCGGCGCACGCTTTGCGCGATCACCGCGTCGATGCCCTCGATCTGCCTGATCGGCGAGAACACCCACAGATAGGGGATCGCATAGACGTAAAGCTGCGAGTCCAGCGCCTCGAGGTTCTTCTCGCCGGGCTTGCGGCCATAGCCGCGCGTCACGCAGACGTTCACATAGGCCTCGCGCAGCCCCGACCGCGCGACGCAGCCGTGCATCAGATCCATGATCTCGGTCTTCGTCGCCGGCATCGGGATGCGCATCTTCTCGGCCCCGGCGAGGAAACGCTCGACGTGATCCTCGAGGCGGAAGAAATTCCCGTGCCAGACATGGGCGACGGTATAGGTCACGTCGGAATGGCCGAAGCCCGCATCGAAGATCGAGATCCGCGCCGCGGCGGCGGGCATGAACGCGCCCTCGATCCAGGCGCAGCCACCGGCAAGCGGGCTCGTCCGGTCAAGGCTGTAGCGGCTGTACTGGATCGCCTCGCCCGGCACCGTCTCGCAAATGATTTCGTCGAGGCCGGCCTCGAGGATCGTCAGCTGGTTCATCGTCATCTCCCGTGTTGGCGTGACGCGGGAAGGGCTCCGCGCGTCCGATGCGCCAAGCCTAGGGGCAGCAAGCCGCGCGCCGCTTGACCGCAGAGGACAAGCTTCTGACTTCGCCGCGAGGCCGTGACCGGACCGTGGCACCGGATTTTCCCCGGCCCGCCGCTGCAGCGGAAATTGTGCACTGAAGTTTTCGAATCGTCGTCCCAAGTCAAGTCGCCGGTCCCGCCCCGTCGCAGGATCGGCTCAACGAAACCGTTCCGACCCCGATGGAGGGCGTGATGAGCGCGCAAGCGAAACCGGCCGAGACGGCCCCCGAAACACCGCCGCCCTTCAAGAGCTGGGGCCTCTCCGTGCGCGGGCTGACGAAGCATTTCGGCGGCGTCTACGCGATCAACGGCGTGAACCTCGACTGCAAGGAAGGCGAGATCGTCGGCCTGATCGGGCCGAACGGTGCGGGCAAGACGACGCTGATGAACATCGTCTCGGGCACGATGGCGCCGACGAGCGGTGCGGTCTATCTCGACGGCACGCCCTTCGCCCCCTCCTCGGCGGTCGATTGCGCCGAACGCGGCATCGCCCGCACCTTCCAGAACATCCGCCTGTTCAAGCGGCTCTCGGTGCGCGACAACATCCGCGTCGCCGCGGTGACCCGCGCGCGGGTGAAGCGTGCCCCGATCGACGAGGCCTTCATCGACGAGCTGATCGGTTTCATCGACCTCGGCGCGCTGGCGGGCAGCCCGGCGGGGGCGCTGCCCTACGGCCACCAGCGCCGCGTCGAGATCGCCCGCGCGCTGGCGCTGCGGCCGCGGGTGCTGCTGCTCGACGAGCCGGCGGCGGGGATGAACGAGCAGGAGACCGAAGCCCTGACCGGCACCGTGCGCGCGATCCGCGACCGTTACGGCTGCGGCATCGTGGTGATCGAGCACGATCTCACCTTCATCATGCAGGTCTCGCAGCGGCTTTACGTGATGCACCTCGGCGCGCTGCTGACCGAGGGCGCGCCGCAGGCGGTGCGCCACGATCCGCGGGTGATCGAAATCTATCTCGGAAGGAAAAAATGACATGACCAGACAGGGAAGCTCCGCAATGCAGAAACTGACCGCCGGCGTAGCCGTGGCCGCGCTCCTCTCCGCCTCTCCGGTGTTCGCCGAGGGCAAGCCGATCCGGCTCGGCTATGCCGCGGCGATCACCGGCGGGCTCTCCCCCTATGACAGCGTGCCCGGCGCCGAATGCGCGATCGAGCGGATCAACGCGGCGGGCGGCGTGCTGGGCCGGCCGCTCGAACTTGTGGCGCGCGACATGAAATCGGATGCGGTCACCTCCTCGGTGGTGGCGCAGGAGCTGGTGGACATGGGCGTCACCGCGATCCTCGCGCCGCCCACCGACGACACCGCGATCCCGGTCGCCGCACTCGCCGCCGCGCGCCAGATCCCGGTGATCTCGGTCGGCTCGACCCAGGTGCAGCTGCCGATGGCCTCGCCCACGAACACCTACCTTACTGCCTATGGCGACAACCTCGCCGCGGGCGCCGTGGCCGAGATCGCGATCGACCGCGGCATGACCACCGCGGCCACCATGGTCAGCCGCGACTACGGCGCCTATGGCATCGTGATCCCGCAATATTTCAGCGATGCCTTCACCCATCTCGGCGGCAAGATCGTGGGCTCGGTGAACTACAACATGGGGCTTTCGGACTACAGCGCGCAGGTCGCCGAGGTGAAGGCGATGGATCCCGCGCCGCAGCTCATCGTCGGTGGTTTCCTGATGCCCGAGGCCGGCGTGATCCCGCGCCAGTTCAAGGCGGGCAATATCGATGTCGCCTTCATGGGCACCGACGGCTTCGACGACCCGGGCCTGATCGAGATCGCCGGCCAGGGCGGCGCCTCGGTCACCTTCGTCACCCATGGCTTCCCCTCCGAGGGCAGCGATCTGAAGGCCTTCTACGACGATTGCACGGCACGCGGCCACAAGATCGAGAACGTCTTCTTCGCGCTTGGCGGCGAGGCAGTGATGCTGGTGGCCGACGCGATCACCCGCGCGGGCAGCGATGATCCGGCGGCGGTGAACGCGGCGCTTGCCGAAACCGAGGGCTTCCACGGCATCACCTCGAGCTCGATCACCTACAAGGGCCAGCACGGCGTGCCGATCAAGGAAATGTCGATCGTCACGATCAAGGACGGCGCCTTCACCTCGGAAGGCACGATCTTGCCGAAATACATCCCGGCACCGTGATGGCAGGGGCTGCGATGACCGGGCCGGCGCTGCTCGAAATCGAGAACCTCTCCGTCCGCTACGGCGCGATCAGCGCCGTGCGCGGCGCCTCGCTGCGGGTGGAGAAGGGCGAGATCGTCTCGTTGCTCGGGGCGAACGGCGCGGGCAAAAGCTCGCTCGTCAATGCCGCCGTGGGGATCGTCCCCGCGGCCGGTGGCCGGATCTGCTTCGAGGGGCGCGACATCACCCGCGCGCCCGCCGAGACCGTGGTTGCCCGCGGCATGACGCTGAGCCCCGAGGGGCGGCGCGTCTTCGCCGATCTCACCGTGCGCGAGAACCTGCTCCTCGGCGCCGCGCTGATGCGCGACCGCGCCCGGGTGCAGGCCGATATCGAGACCTATTTCGAGATGTTCCCGATCCTCGGCGCGCGGCAGCAGCAGCTCGCCAAGACGCTGTCGGGCGGCGAGCAGCAGATGCTTGCCATCGCGCGCGCGCTGATGTCGCATCCGCGGCTCTTGATGCTCGACGAGCCCTCGCTCGGCCTCGCGCCGCGGATCGTCGACGGCATCTTCGATCTGATGGTGCGGCTGCGCGACGCGGGGCTGACCATCCTCGTGGTCGAGCAGAACGCGAGCGAGGCGCTCGGCATCGCCGACCGCGCCTACATCATGACCACGGGCGCCGTCGTCTATGAGGGACGGGCCGCCGATCTGATCGGCTCCACCGACCTGATGGACGCCTATCTCGGGTCCGGGGTGAGCTGAGGAGAGACAGATGGATTATGTCCTGCAACAGACACTGAACGCGCTGAGCGTGGGCTCGGAATATGCCCTGCTCGCGCTTGGCCTCGCGATCGTGTTCAGCATCGTCGGGCTGGTGAACTTCGCCCATGGCGAGCTGATCACCGTCGCGGGCTATGCGATCTATTTCGCCGCCGCGCTGATGGCGCCGAACCCCTGGGTGCTGGTGGCGATCGGCATCGCGGCCTCGGTCGGCGCCGCCTGGGCCTTCGAGCGCGTGGCCTTCCGCGCGATCCGCAACGCGCCGGTGAACACCGGGATCCTGACCGCCTTCGGCGTGTCGATCATGGTGCAGAACGCCTTCGTGATCTTCGTCGCGACCCGGCCGAAGCCGGTGCAGACGCCGGAATTCCTCGCCTCGGTGGTGCAGCTCGGGCCGCTGCGGCTGCCGGTGCTGCAACTGGTGGAAACCGGGGTGACGGCGGTCGCGATCCTCGCGCTGGTGGCGCTGCTGCGCTTCACCACGCTGGGCCTTGCGATGCGCGCGGCGGCAAAGGATTTCACCGCGGTGCGGCTGATGGGGATCCGCGCGAACCGGGTGATCCAGGCGGCCTTCATGATCTCGGGCTTTCTGGCCGGGCTGGCCGCGATCTTCATCCTGTCGCGGCGCGGCGCGGTCGACCCGTTCATGGGCTTCGTGCCGGTGCTCAAGGCCTTCGTCGCCTGCGTTCTGGGCGGGCTCGGCTCGCTGCCGGGCGCGGTCGTCGGCGGGCTCGTGCTCGGCATCTTCGAGGTGGCGCTGCAGGTGGTGCTGCCGCAAGACGTCGCCGCCTATCGCGACGCGATCGTCTTCGCCGTCGTCGGGCTGACCCTGGTGCGCTTTCCCGCAGGCCTGCTCGGCCGCACCGTCGAACTGGGAGACAAGGACACATGACCGCCCATATCCTCGCCACCGCGCGCCGCTCCGCCCTGCCGATCGGCGTTCTGGCCCTGCTCGCCCTGGCCGTCGGCCTGTTCGCCGAGGCCTATCAGGTGCGCCTCGCCTATGCCTTCCTGATGAACCTCGTGCTGGCCCTCGGCGTGCAGATCTTCATGGGCAATTCCGGGGTGATCTCGTTCGGTCACATCTCCTTCATGGGGGTCGCGGGCTATGTCACCGCGATCCTGACGATCCCCGCCGCGCTGAAGATGTCGCTCATTCCCGACGCCCCCTTCGGCCTTGCGCAGGCGACGGTGCCGGTCGTCGTCGCGGCCGGAATCGCGTTTGCGATCGTGCTCGTGCTCGGCTGGCTGACCGGCTATCTGATCATCCGCGTCAGTGGCTCCACCGCCGAGATCCTGACCCTTGCGCTGCTCGTCATCGCCTATGTGATCTTCACCGCCTGGATCGACCTCACCCGCGGGCAGCGCTCGCTTTACGGAATCCCGGTGGTCTCCTCGCTCGCCACCGGCACGGTGATCGCGGCGCTGGTGATCTTCGTCGCCAAGCTGTTCCGCGACAGCCCCGCCGGGCTGCAGCTGCGCGCCTCGAGCGAGGACATGCTTGCCGCGCGCGCCATGGGCGTGCCGATCGCCCGGCTGCGCCACCTCGCCTGGACGCTCTCGGCGGTGGTCGTCGCGCTTGGCGGGGTGATGCACGCCACCTATCTGGGGGTGATCGGGCCGAACAGCTTCTACTTCAACCAGACCTTCCTGACGATGGCGATGGTGATCCTTGGCGGTGCGCGCTCGGTCTCGGGGGTGATCGTCGGCACGCTCGCGATCTCGCTCGGCAACGAGATCGCCCGCACGATCGAGAACGGCCCCGAAATCCTCGGCCTGCAGCTGCCGGAGATGTTCGGCCTCACCGGCTTCTTCCTCGGCGCGGTGATCGTCGGCACGATGATCCTGCGCCGCGACGGGATCCTCGGCGATCTCGAATTCGAGGATCTGATCGCGGCGCGGCGGCGCCGGCGCGCGAAGGCGCCGAAGCCGCTCGTCCCGCTGCGCGAGGGGCAAAGCTGACCCGAAACCCGGCCGGGGGATGAACCGGCCGGGCTTTCCGCAATGGCGCGGCCCCCGGGGCCCCCGCCTCAGATCAGATGGCGCGGGATGGTCTCGGACCAGTCGCGGCGCGCCACTTCGCTGTCGCCCTCGCGCGCGACCAGATGGCCGCTGAGGTGGAAATGCGTGGCATCCGAGGTCATCTCGGTCACCGTCTCGACCCGGGTGCGCCAGCCCTCGCGCCCCATCTCGTAGCTTTGCGTCAGGACATAGCGCGCCGAGAGCGGGTCCTCGGGCCGGATCGTCAGCTCGCGCCGCAGGTTGTGTTCCAGCTCGGTGCCGATCTCGTCGAAGCGCACGACGCCCTCGCCGAAGAGGCCACCGCGGCCCTCGGTGACATAGGTCGCGACGCCGGTCAGGTGATCGAAACTCGACTGCCGCAGCATCAGCCCCGGGTCGGTCTGGGTCATCGGCGTGCGCGGCCCGTGCGCGGGGGGCGCGAAACGCACCTCGGCCTGCGGCGCCTCAAGGTCGCGCACCGGCAGGGCGAGCGTCGAACCCGCCGGCGTGAGGGTGACGGTGGCGGCGCTCGGCGCGGGCCAGATCGCCGGCCAATAGGCGGTGCCGACCGAGACCCGGATCCGGTGCCCGGGCAGGAAGCGATGGCCGCAGGCCGAAAGCGTCACCCTGACCCGATAGGGTTTGCCGGGCTCGAGCGGCGCGGGCGTCTCGTGGCTGTCGCGATGGGTCAGGTTCAGCACCTGATACGAGACCCGCAGCACCTCGCCCGAGGGCAGCACGTCGCACAGCCGCACCGCAAGCTGCGCCACCGGCGCATCGGCGCTCAGCTCAAGCATCAGCTCGGGCGCGCCGAGGATCTCGATCGCCTCCTCGAGCACCGGCGTGGTGAAGTTCAGCGAGCCGCCATCGTCGAGCCGCTGGTCGGTCGGCATCTCGCCATCGCAGCCGGTGCCCATCCATTCGCCCGCCGCGCGGCCGTGGTCCTGCGGCGAGCGCACCGGCAGCGCCGCGTCCGAGGGCTCGGGCGTCGCCGCCAGCGCGCCGTCGGCGCGCAGGTGCAACAGCCGGTCGGCGATCGCCGGGCTCGGCCAGGACGCCTCGCCGACCCAGCGGCCGGGCTGCATCTTGCGGGTGCCGGTGGGCGCGACCGGGTCGTTGATGAAGGCGCGCAACTGCGGCTCGTCCATCACCCCGGTGTCGACGCCCTTCAGCCACTGGTCCCACCAGCGCACCGCCTCCTGCAGGAAGCCGATCGCCGGGCCGGGCACGCCGTCCATCGGGTAGATATGCCCCCAGGGGCCGATGATCCCGCGCGCGGGCACCTGCAGGTTGGCCAGCAGCCGCGGCACGGAGTTGGTGTAGCTGTCGGCCCAACCGCCCACGACGAGCACCGGGCACTGGATCGCCGACCAGTCTTCCTGCACCGAGCCGTGCTTCCAATAGGCGTCATAGCTCTGGTGTTCGGTCCAGAGCGCCGGGAAGAACGGCAAGGTCGCGATCCGGTCGAGCCAGCGCGCGCGCCAGCCCTCGCCCACGATCTCGGGATCAAGCGGGCGCGACTGATAGGCCAGCATGATCGAGCCCCACCACAGGTTGTCGTTCAGCAGGCAGCCGCCCATGAAATGGATGTCATCGCGGAAGCGGTCGTCGGTGGAATAGCAGGTCAGGATCGCCTTCAGCGCCGGCGGGCGGCGCATCGCCACCTGCAGGCAGTTGAAGCCCGACCAGCTCTTGCCCATCATGCCCACATTGCCCGAGCACCAGTCCTGCGCCGCGATCCAGGCGATCACCTCGAGCGCGTCGTCCTGCTCGAGCTTCAGGTATTCGTCGGCCATGTGCCCGTCGGACTCGCCCGTGCCGCGGATGTCGACGCGCACCGCGGCATAGCCGTTTTGCGCGAAATAGCCGTGCATCGGCTCGTCCCGGCCGCGGGTGCCATCGCGCTTGCGGTAGGGAATGTATTCGAGAACCGCCGGCACCGGCTTTGACCGCGCCCCCTCCGGCAACCAGATCCGGGCCGCGAGGCGGGTGCCGTCGCGCAGGGTGATCCACGTGTTTTCAATGACTTCCAAGTTCATTCTGCCCTCCGCAGGCATGTCGGGAAACGGGGGGCGCAGCACGCCCCCTGCAGGATCTTGATGGAATTCGGGTCAGCGCCCGGCCAGCACCTCGTCGAGCCAGTCGGTGCGCAGCTGCGGCACCGCGTCGAGCAACCGGCGGGTGTAGGGGTCCTGCGGATCGGCGAACAGCGCGGCCGTCTCGCCGGTCTCGACGACCCGGCCCTTCTGCATCACCATCACCCGGTCGGCGAGGCGCTGCACCACCGAGAGGTCATGGGTGATGAAAAGATAGGTCATCCCCAGCTCGTCCTGCAGCTTGCGCAGAAGCCGCAGGATTTCCTCGGCCACCAGCGGGTCGAGCGCCGAGGTCACCTCGTCGCAGATCATCAGCTCGGGCTCGGCGGCAAGCGCGCGGGCGATGCAGACGCGCTGCTTCTGCCCGCCCGAGAGCGCCGAGGGCAGGCGCTCGGCAAACTCGGCGGGCAGGCTGATCTGCTCGAGCAGCCGCGCCACCTCATCCGCCAGCGCCTTGCCGCGCAACCCGCGAAACAGCGCCAGCGGCCGGCCGATCGCCTCGCCCACGGTCTGGCGCGGGTTCAGCGCCACGTCGGGCAGCTGATAGACAAGCTGGATCCGGCGCAGCTGCGCCGCGCTCCGGTCGCGAAACCGCGGCGGCAGCGGCGCGCCGTCGAAGGCGACGGTGCCCGCCCGCGGCGGCAACAGCCCCGACACCAGCCGCGCCAGCGTCGACTTGCCCGAGCCGGATTCCCCCACCACTGCCAGCGTCTCGCCGCGCTTCAGTTCGAGCGAGACCTCGTGCAGCACCGGCGTCTGGCCATAGCTTGCATCCACTTTTCCGACCGAAAGCAAGACCTTGCCGGTGCGGTGATGGGCGCCCGAGACCGCGCCGAGGCTCTCGCGCCGCTCCGACACCAGGGCGCGGGTATAGTCCTGCTGCGGCGCCTCGAGCAGCGCGGCGGTGGGCCCGGTTTCCACCTCGCGGCCATGGCGCAGCACCATCAGCCGGTCGGCGATCTGCGCGATCACCGCAAGGTCATGGGTGATGTAGAGCGCCGCGGTGCCATAGCGCCGGATCACCGCGCGCAGAAGCGCCAGCACCTCGATTTGCGTGGTCACGTCAAGCGCCGTCGTCGGTTCGTCGAGCACGAGGATGTCGGGCTTGCCCGCCATCGCCATCGCGATCATCGCGCGCTGCAGCTGGCCGCCAGAGACCTGATGCGGATAGCGCGCGCCGAAATGCTCGGGGTCGGGCAGTTGCAGCGCCCGGAACAGCTCGAGCATCCAGGCGCGGGCCTCGGCCTCGGGCATCAGCCCGTGCAGCAGCGGCACCTCGAGGATCTGGGTGTCGAGCCGCATCGCCGGGTTGAAGGCGGCGGCGGCGCTTTGCGCGACATAGGCGATGCGGGTGCCGCGCAGGGCCTCGCGGGTGGGGCGCGACGCGCCGCGCATCTCGGTGCCGACGAGGCGGATCTCGCCGCCGGTGATCCGGCAGCCGCCGCGGCCATAGCCCATCGAGGCCAGACCGATCGTCGACTTGCCGGCGCCGGATTCGCCGATCAGGCCGAGCACCTCGCCCGGGTTCAGATCAAGCGACACCCCGTGCAGCAACACCGCGCCATTCGGCGCATCGACCTGCAGGTCGCGGATTTCAAGCACATGGCTCATCGGTTTTCCCCCTGCGCGGTGGTGCGGCCGGCCAGCGCCCAGTCGACGACGAGGTTGACGCCGATGGTGACAAGCGCGATCGCCCCGGCCGGGAACAGCGGCGCATAAAGGCCGTAAAGAATGCCCTGCTGGTTGTCGCGCACCATGCCGCCCCAGTCGGCGAAGGGCGGCTGCACGCCAAGGCCCAGATAGGACAGGCCGGCGACGAACAGGAAGGTGAAGCAGAACCGCATGCCGAATTCGGCCAGCAGCGGCGGCAGCGCATTGGGCAGGATCTCGCGGCGCAGCATCCACCACAGCCCCTCGCCGCGCAGCCGGGCGACCTCGGCATATTCCATCACCACGATGCCCTGTGCCACCACCCGCGACAGCCGGAACACCCGGGTACTGTCCAAAAGCGCGATGGTGCCGATCAGTACCGGCAGGCTGGAGCCCAGCGCCTGCAGCACCACGAGGGCCGAGATCAGCACCGGGATCGACATGATGACGTCGATCAGCCGCGCCCCCACCAGATCCGGCCAGCCGCCGGTGAGGGCGGCGAGAAAGCCGAGCGGCACACCGATGCAGAACGAGATCAGCACCGCCGCGAGCGAGACGCCGACCGACATCCGCGCGCCGTAAAGCAGCCGCGAGAGCATGTCGCGCCCGTTCTGGTCGAGCCCCAGAAGATGGCCCGCCGAAGGGTCGGCGAAGGGCGTGCCCAGCACCTCTTCCTGCCCGAAGGGGGCAAGCATCGGCCCGAACAGGAACAGCGCCGCGGTGGCGGTCACGATCAGCAGCCCGAGCAGGGCAGAGAGCGGCAGCCGCCCGAAAACCGGAAGGGTCATCTCAGACCTCCTTCGCGCGCGGATGGCGCAGGCGCGGGTTCAGCGCGATCGCGGCGACATCGGCCACCAGATTCAGCACGACATAGACCGCGGCAAAGACCATCGCCGCCGCCTGCACCATCGGCAGGTCGCGCTTCGACACTGCATCGACCATGAACCGGCCAAGCCCGTTGTAGTTGAAGATCGACTCGACCAGCACGACACCGGCGATCAGATAGGTCAGGTTGAAGGCGACGACGTTGACGATCGGCGCCAGCGCATTCGGCGCGGCATGGCGCAGCACGACGCGGCCGTTCTTCATGCCCTTGAGATAGGCGGTCTCGATATAGGGCTGGTCCATCACCGCAAGCACGGTGGTGCGCGTCATCCGCATGATCTGCGCCACGGTGACCAGCACCAGCACCAGCATCGGCAGGGTGGTCGCCTCGAGCCAGGCCGCAAGCCCCATCCCCGACCAGGTGTCGGCAAGGCTGGGCAGCAGCCCGTATTGCACCGAGACGAAGAGGATCAGCAGCAGGCCGAGGAAATATTCCGGCAGCGACACCGTGGCCAGCGCCACCACATTCGCCACCCGGTCGAAAAGCGAGCCGCGGACCGCCGCCGAGACGATGCCGAGCCCGACGGCCAGCGGCACCGCGATCACCGCGGCATAGCCTGCAAGCGCCATGGTGTTCCAAAAGCGCGGCCAGAGCAGATCGCCCACCGGCTGCCGGCTCGCCAGCGACAGGCCCAGATCGCCGTGCACGATGCCCGCGGCCCAGCCGAGGTAGCGCGCCACCGGCCCGGCATCGAGGCCGAGCTGCTCGCGCAGCGCGGCAAGGGATTCCGGCGTCGCATTCTGTCCCAGGATCGCCGCGGCGACGTCGCCGGGCAGGAGTTCCGTGCCGGCGAAGACCAGCACGGACACCAGGGCGAGGGTCACGACCCCCAGCCCCAGACGATGCACGATCAGCTTGCCCATCAGCTGTCCAGCCAGACCTTTTCGGCGAGCCGGGCGCCCATCAGGTTGAACATCGGGTGCGGGGTCACGCCCTTCACCTTCTTCGACACGCCGTCGAGATAGTCGCCGAACATCGGGATCATCGCGCCGCCCTCGTCATGGATCATGCGCTGCAGCTCCCAATAGATCTCGCGCCGCTTCTGGTCGTCAAGCAGCGCCCGGGCCTCGCCCAGCAGCCGGTCGAAATCGGCATTGGCCCAATGCGTGTCATTCTGCGCCGAGGCCGAGGAATAGGCGATGGTCAGCATCTGGTCCGCCGTCGGCCGCCCGCCCCAGTAGGACATGCAGAACGGCGCCTTCATCCAGACATTGTCCCAGTAGCCATCGGCCGGCTCGCGCTGGATCGTCACCTCGATGCCCGCGGGCGCCGCCGCGGTGCGATAGATCGCCGCCGCGTCGACCGCTCCCGGGAAGGCCGCATCCGAGCTTTGCAGCGTCAGCTTCAGCCCGTCCATGCCGGCCTGTTTCAGGAAGAACTTCGCCTTCTCCGGATCATAGGCGCGCTGCGCCAGCTCGGTGTTGAAGAAGCGGTCGGTGACCGGGATCGGGTGGTCGTTGCCAAGCGTGCCATAGCCCAAAAGCGCGGTCTGCAGCAGCTGTTCACGGTTGACCGCGTATTTCACCGCCTGACGCACGTTCACATCGGTGAAGGGCGCCTGCGTGCAATCCATCAGGAAGGTGTAGTGCTGCCCGCCCTTCGAGCGCACGATCTGCAGGGTCTTGTTGCGGGCGAGCAGGTCGACGGTCTTGAAGTCGAGGCTGTTGATCGCCTGCACCTGCCCCGACATCAGCGCATTGGTCCGCGCCGCGATGTCGTTGATGACGATCACCTCGACCGCATCGACATTGGCGCAGCCGGGCTTCCAGTAATTCGGGTTGCGGCTGAAGCGGGCGCGCACGCCGGGCTCGATGCTTTCCGGGATGAAGGGGCCGGTGCCGATCGGGTTCATCCAGTCGGTGAAGCCCGCGGGCACCACCAGGAAGTGATAGTCCGACAGCACATAGGGCAGGTCGGCATTGCCGGAGGCGAGGGTGATCTTCACCTCGTGCTCCGACAGCTTCTGCACCTCGGCGAAGGCCGCCGCGACCGAGCGCGCCGCCGAGGAGCTGTCGCCGCGGTGCAGGTTCAGCGAATAGACCACGTCATCGGCGGTCAGCGCCTTGCCGTTGTGGAAGGTCACGCCCTGGCGCACCTTGAACACCCATTCCAGCGCCCCCGCGCCCGCTTCCCAGCTTTCGAACAGCTCGGGCCGGGCGATGTTGTCGGCGTCGATCTCGACGAGGCCGTTCATCACCATGTAGGCCTGGTTCACCGGCACCCAGTCGTTCAGCTTGCGCAGGTCGAAATCGTCGGTGGTCGAGCCGCCGCCGATGCCCATGCGCAGCAGCCCGCCGCGCTTCGGCGCATCCTCGGCGCGCAGCTGCCCGGGCAGCAGCGACAGCGCCGAAAGCCCCGCGGCGCCGGCCAGCAAGCCGCGGCGCCCGATCTGAAATTCCTGTCCTCGTGTCGTCATCTTGCCCCGCACGCTTTCGCGCCGTCTCCCTGCTGCTGCCCCTGACCGGGGTCGCTTCGTTGTTTCCACGAACCTAGGGAAACCGCCCCGGCGGGCAAATGAATTTCCGTCATACCCCCGTGACGGGCGGTCAGGCGCCCTGCCCCTGCGGCACGGCCACCTCCGTGCCGTGGCGGTTGCCGGCGACCAGCCAGTCGGCCAGACGCCGGGCCGACTGGCGCAGGTGGCGCTGGCTCGAGCGCATCAGGTAATATTGTCCCTGCCCGGTCAGCCGATGCGGATGCGCCTCGACCAGCCGGCCGGCGTCGATCAGATCCTGCACCAGCCAGGTCCAGCCCATGGCGACGCCGATGCCCTGCATCGCGGCCTCGATCGCCAGCCGGTAGCTGCCCATCTTCCAGCGCATGGTGTCAGGCGGCAGCGCGACGTCGGCGCTGAACAGCCAGTTGCCCCAATCCGTCCATTCCTTGAAGGTTTCCTCCATCGTCAGCAGCAGCGGCGCCTCCATCTCGAGCAGCGGCGGCTGGCCCGGGGCGCTGACCGGCACCATCCGCTCGGGGCCGAGCGGCTGCATGACGAAATCGGCCATCCGCACCGGGCGGTGATAGATCCCCAGATCGTATTCGTCGGGCCGCAGCTGCGAGATGTTCTCGTCCACCCGCAGCTTCAGCTCGAGCCAGGGCAGATCGCGGCGCAGCGCGGCAAGCCGCGGCATGATCCACAGATCGGCCACGCCCTGCGAACAGGCCAGCACCACGCGATGGCTGTCGCGCGCGCCCTGCATCCCCTCGCCCAGCACCGAGAGCGCATCCATCGCCTGCCCGACATGCAGCGCATATTCCTGGCCGAGCGCGTTCAGCACCACGCCCGAAGCGGTGCGCTCGAACAGCACCGCGCCGATATGATCCTCGAGCCGCGAGATCTGCCGGCTCACCCCGCTTTGCGTCAGCCCCAGCATCTGTGCCGCGGCCGAGATCGAGCCGCAGCGCGCCACCGTCTGGAAGGCGATCAGGGCGTTGAGCGGGGGAATGCGCTGGCCGGTCGTCATGCGGTCCTCGATTGGGGGCTGGGGTCTGAAATGGCACGAAACCTGTCCGCGCCATGCCATGAAAATTTATCATGCCCCTATACGCAAGCCCCCCGTTCCGTTTTCCGCCGCCGGGGATAAAACGGCGCCACGCAGCGGCGCATTCGCGGTCCGCGCAAGACATCTTGCCGGCCCCATGCCGGCATTCTCGGAGTGACGGGCATGAGCCTGCCTGACCTGATCGGCCTCATCGGGGCCGGAGCCTACCTTGGCGCCTATGCGCTGCTGCAGATGGGGCGGCTTTCCGTCCGCGACGGGCGCTATGCGCTGCTGAACGTGATCGGCGCGCTGGCGCTGATCAGCTCGCTGTTCTGGCAATGGAATCTGGGCGCGTTCGTGTCGCAAGGCGCGTGGCTGCTGTTCACCGTGGTGGGCTTCCTGCGCAACGCGGCGCCGCCGCGGCGCGCCGCCTGAGGCGCACCGCTCGCGAAGACCGGACCGGGCTCAGGCCGGCAGCACGACCGGCACCGCGCCGGTGCGCAGGCGCAGCACCGCACTCGCCCCCTCGGCCGGAAGCTCGGCCGCGGCCGAGCGCGGCACGTCGAGGATCATCTCCTCGCCGCTGGCAATCCGGCCAATCACCCGCAGGCTGCGGCCGTGGAAGACCACGTTCTCGACCCGGATCGGGATGCCGGCACTGGCGGTCGAGATCTCCAGATCCTCGGGACGCAGGCCCAGCACCACCGCGCTGCCCGCGCCAAAGCCATGCGCCTCGGCCGGCATCGGCAGGCTCGAGCCCGGCACCTCGAGCCGGCCATCGGCCGAGACCTTGCCCGGCAGCAGGTTCATCGTGCCGATGAAGCCCGCGACGAAACGGGTGGCGGGCCGGTCATAAAGCTCGGCCGGCGAAGCGATCTGCTCGATCACGCCGCCCTGCATCACCGCGATCCGGTCGGAGATCGACAGCGCCTCGGTCTGGTCATGGGTCACCATCACGAAGGTGGTGCCCAGCCGCGACTGCAGGTTCTTCAGTTCGATCTGCATCTGCTCGCGCAGGCTCGCATCCAGCGCCGAGAGCGGCTCGTCCAGCAGCAGCAGCTGCGGCTCGCAGACGATCGCGCGCGCCAAGGCCACGCGCTGACGCTGCCCGCCCGACAGCGCCGAAACCGGGCGTTTCGCCTTGTCGGCAAGGCCCACGAGATCGAGCGCCTCGCCGACCTTGCGGCGGATCTCGGCCCGCGGCGTGCCGCGCACCGAAAGCCCGAAGGCCACGTTCTCGGCCACGTCCATGTGCGGAAAGACCGCGTAATCCTGAAACACCGTGTTCACCGGCCGGCGGTTCGGCGGCAGATGGCCGATCTCGGCGCCGCCCAGCAGGATCTGCCCCGCGCTTGCCGCCTCGAACCCCGCGACCACCCGCAACGTCGTGGTCTTGCCGCAGCCCGAGGGGCCGAGCAGGCTGACGAATTCGCCGGCCGCGATATCAAGGTCGATGTCCTTCAGGCCGTAATGCCCGTTGCCGAAGATCTTGCTGACCTTGCGCAGGCTCAGGAGCGGGTCATTCGTCATCGCGCACCTCCGATTTCTTGGTGGCATTGATCCAGATGATGAGGCAGCGCTCCTCCCCGTCGTTGCGGAAGGAATGCAGCAGCAGCGAGCGGAAGGCGAAGCTGTCGCCGGTGCGCAGATGATAGGTGGTGCCGTCGATCCCCAGCTGCGCCGAGCCCTGCATCACGAAGCCGAACTCGTGGCCCTGATGCGAATAGGCCTCGGCGGTGCCGCCGCCGGGCTCGATCTCGACCAGCATGCCGGTGAGCGCGGCACCGGGCGGGGAGAGGAGTTGCTTGCGCACCCCCTCGGAATGCACCGGGATGTCGCGCCGGTTGCCCGCGCGCACGCAGTAGATGTCGTTGCTCTCCGCGCTGTCCTCGAGCAGCCGCGCGGCATCGACGCCAAGCGCGGTGGCGAGCGGCCAGAGCGTGCGCACCCGGAGCGAGGAGACGCCGCGCTCGATCTGGCTGAGTGCGCCCACCGAGATCCCCGCCTGCCCGGCAAGCTCGGTCAGCGACAGCCCCGCCTCGAGCCTCAGCGCGCGCAGGCGCCGCCCGACCATGATGTCGGCAAGGCGCTCGTCGCGCGCGGCCTCGGCGGCTTCCGTGGAATTGTCCTGACCCATCATCTCTTTCTTTTCACTGTCCGGCTGCGGACGGGGGCCGCCGGCCCCCGCCCCGTTCCTGGCCTTGCTCAGCCGCCGGCCTTGATCCGCTCGAACATCTTCGCGAGCTCGTCGTTTTGCTTCATCGGCCCGGTGAAGACCGTCGTCGACAGCATCGTCTGCGGATCGGCGGGCAGTTTCAGCGCGTCGAGCTCCTGCTGCGGCACCTCGGCGAAGGCGGTCGCGGTCGAGGCGCCATAGCCGTAGTTCTCAATCAGTGCCTTGCCCGAGTCGGGCTCGAGCCGGCTGTTGATCAGCTCATAGGCGAGATCGACGTTCTTGGCGTCCTTCAGCAGCACGAAGCCGCAGGTCCAGGTCAGCATCCCCTCCTTCGGGTTCATGAACTCGACCGGCACGCCCTGCTTCTTCAGCGCCACCGCCGAGGCGTTCCAGGTCATCGCCGCGACCAGCTCGCCCGAGGCCAGCGACTGCTCGACCGAGGTCATGTCGGTGGTGTAGCTCGACAGCAGCGGGCGCTGTTCGCGCAGCTTCTCCTCGACCTTCTTCAGCCCCTCGGCATCCATGTCGAAGGGGCTCACCCCCGCCAGCAGCGCCGCGACGACCGGCGTGTCATGCACCGCGTCGATGGTCGCGAGGCGGCCGGCATATTGCGGATCCCAGAGCATGTTCCAGCTCTGCTCGGCGTCGGGCGCGACCATGTCCGTGCGGTAGAGCACCGAGGTATTGCCCCAGTCCCACGGCACCATCCAGACCTTGCCATCGCCCGCCTGGATGTCGGGCAGGTTGCGCAGCACCGGGAAGATATTGTTCCAGTTCTTGATCCGCGTGGTGTCGATCGGCTGCAGCAGGCCTTCCTTGTTCCAGCGCGCGATCTTGTCATAGCAGGGGTGCGCGACATCGGGGTGGAAGCCCGCCTTGACCTTGGTGAAGGCGTCGTCGTCATCGCCGAAGACCGAGGTCTCGAGCGCGTCGGGATGCGCCTTCAGGAAGCTCTGGCTGAACTCGGGCAGCTCATAGCCCGACCAGGTGAAATAGCTGAGCTTGTCCTCGGCGAGCGCGGGCGTCGCGACCCCGGCCGCAAGCGTCAGGGTGAGCAGCGTCTTCTTCATTGGTGTGACCTCCATGTCGTTGTCTGTCTTTGTTTTATTGTCTTTCCGGGGATTTCCCGGCCGTTCCGCCGGCTCAGACCCGGCTGCGCCGGCGCAGCAGTTCCGCCAGCCCCGCAAGCAGCACCGAGACCAGCAGGATCAGCGCGCCAAGCGCCATCACCACCGGCAGCGATTTCGGGAAGCGCAGCTGGCTCCAGATGTAGAGCGGCAGGGTGGGCTCGGTTCCGGCGAGGAAATAGGCGACGATGAACTCGTCGAACGAGGTGAGGAAGGAGAGCGTGAAGGCCGAGCCGATCGCCGACCAGGCGAGCGGCAGCACGGCGCGGCGGAACACGGTGAAATCCGAGGCGCCAAGATCGGCCGCCGCCTCGGCGATCGAGCGCGGGATCGCGGCAAAGCGCGCGCGCAGCACGGTGACGGCCGCGGGCAGGCAGACCAGCACATGGCCCAGCACGATCGCGATCCGCGAGGGGCCGAGGCCGGCGAGATTGACGAGGATCAGCAGCGCGATGCCGACGATCACGCCCGGAATGAGGATCGGCAGCCGCGCCAGCACCCCGATCAGCCGCGACAGCACGGGGCGCGGGAAGACCTCGAGATAGGTGATCGTGGTGGCGCAGAGCGTCGCGATGCTGGCCGCGGCGAGGGCGATGACCAGGCTGTTCTTCAGCGCCTGCCCGATCGCCGGGGTTTGCAGCAGCGTGCGATACCACTCGAGCGTCAGCCCCTTCATCGGAAATGCCGCCTGGATCGAATCGTTGAACGAAAACAGCGGGATCAGCGCGACGGGCAGGTAAAGGAAAACGATATAGGCGCCGATGTAGAGCGGCAGCAGACGGCCCTGTTTCATGTCCGGCTCCCCCAGCGGCGATCGGCCTGCCGCACCAGCGCGACGGCGATCAGGATGACGAGCATGGTGGCGGTGGCGAGTGCGGCACCGAACGGCCAGTCGTTGGCCTTGCCGAACTGTGCCTGGATCAGGGTGCCGATCATCGTGCTGGCCGGGCCGCCGACCATCGAGGGCGTGACATAGTCGCCCAGCGTCGGCACGAAGACCACGAGCGCGCCGCCCAGCACCCCGGGCATCGAGATCGGCAGCACCACGCGGCGGAACAGCTGCGCCTTCGTGGCGCCGAGATCCGCCCCCGCCTCGAGCAGCGAGGCCGGGATCGTCTGCAGCGCGACATAGATCGGCAGGATCGCGAAGGGGGCATAGGCATGGGCGAGCGTCAGCACCACCGCCGCCGGGTTATTGAGGAACATCATCGAGGGCTTGTCCCACAGGCCAAGCTCGATCATCGCCGAGTTCAGCACGCCGTTGTAGGCCAGCACGATCTTCCAGGCGAAGACGCGCAGCAGGTAGCTTGTCCAGAACGGCAAGGTGACGAGGAACAGCAGCAGGCCGCGATGCTTGCCGGCACGGAAGGCCAGATACCAGGCGACCGGATAGGCGGTGACGACGGTGGCGAGCGTCACCAGCCCCGAAATCCACAGCGAGCGCAGCATCACCCGTGCATAGAGCGGATCGGTCAGGATCTGCGCGAAATTACCCAGCGTCAGCGGCCCGAGGAGAAGCCCCTGGTCATTCACCCGGAACCCAAGCCCCAGCACGAGCGCGAGCGCGAAGATCACCAGCCCGAAGGTGACCAGCGCCCCCGGCAGTGACATCGCAGACAGGAACCCTGCCCCGTTTGCCAGTCGTCGCATCGTCTCTCCCATCCCTTGTCGGAAAGATCTCGGCGGAGAATCGGAAACCGGATCTGTATTTTTCTGATTTATGAAAATGTATGAGCCATTTTCATTTCTGTCAAATCCCATGGTCCGCGGCGGCCGCCCTGCCCCGGCGCCGCCCGAGGTCGAGGCGCGCGCGCGACCGGACCGGGCATCCGGGGCGCAGGCCGGCGACGGGCAAGCCGCGCCCCGGACAACGTGACCGACGCACCGACAGCGTTTCAATTCCGCGAGATCCGGTACATAGATTGGAAAGCCGCCCCCGTCCGATACCGGACGACGTCGGTTGCATGCGAACAGGCCGACCATGACCGCAAACACGTCCCCCGCCCCCCTCGCAGCGCCGGCAGGCACGGCGAAGCGCTGGACAGCCCGGCTCGCATCGCATCGCGGGCCGCTGCTGGTGCTGCTGCTGTGCCAGCTCGGACAGGTTTCGGCGTCGCTGCTGCTGCCCGGCTTCAGCGCCGATGTCATCGACCGGGGCATTCTTGCCAAGGCGCCCGACGTGATCCTGCGCTACGGCGGGCTGATGGGGGGTGCCGCCCTGACGCAGCTGCTGCTCAGCGTCACGGCGGTCGTGCTGGGCGCCCGGATCTCCTTCCGGGTCGGTCAGGCCCTCCGCTCCGAGATCTTCGACAAGGTCCACCGCCTTGCCCTTGCGCAGGTCCAGAGCTTCGGCATCGGCTCGCTCATCACCCGCTGCACCAATGATGTGCTGCAGGTGCAGACCATGCTGATCATGTCGCTGACGATGATCGTGATCGCACCGATCATGGGGATCGGCGGCGCCTTCATGGCCGCGCGCCAGGACGTGCAGCTGTCGGGTCTGTTGCTGGTCGTGGTGCCGATCCTGGCGCTCATCATCGGGTTTCTGACCCTGCGCGCGACGCCGCTGTTCCAGCGAATGCAGGGACAGATCGACGGGGTGAATGCGATCTTGCGCGAACAGATCGAGGGCATCCGGGTGATCCGCGCCTTCATGCAGCAGGGGCGCGAGGCGCGGCGCTTCGCGACCGCCAATACCGGGCTGACGGACACCGCACTTCGGGCGGGACGGCTGATGGTGACGATCATGCCCGCGGTCACCGCGGTAATGCAGCTCGCCTCGGTGGCGCTGATCTGGGTGGGCGCGGACCGGGTGACCACGGGCGGCCTGCAGATCGGCGCGCTGATCGCCTTCCTGTCCTATGTCTCGCTGATCCTGATCTCCGTGATGATGATGGGGATGCTGATCGTGATGTTGCCGCGCGCGCTCGTCAGCGCGCGGCGGATCACCACCCTGCTTGAAACCGCAATCACCGTCGCCCCGCCCGCCCATCCCGAACCGCTGCCCGCGCGGGGCAGCGGCCTGCCCCTGCGCTTCGAGGGCGTCAGCTTCGGCTATCCCGGCGCCGAAGCCTTGGTTCTCGAAGACATCACCTTCGAGGTCGGGCCCGGGGAGGTTCTGGGCATCATCGGCGCCACCGGCTCGGGCAAGTCCACGATCATCAACCTGATCGCCCGGCTGGACGATCCGACGATCGGGCGGGTCCGGCTGGGCGGGATCGACCTGCGGGCCATCGCCCCCGAAACGCTCGCCGGCCGGATCGGCTACGTCCCGCAGAAATCCTACCTCTTTTCCGGCACCGTCGCCGAGAGTCTGCGCTTCGGCAATCCGGATGCGGATGAGGCCGCGCTGTGGCGGGCCCTCGACATCGCGCAGGCCGCCGATTTCGTCCGGGCCCTGCCCGACCGGCTGCAGGCGCCCGTCGCACAGGGCGGCACGAATTTTTCCGGCGGCCAGCGGCAGCGGCTGGCGATCGCGCGGGCGCTGGCCTGCGATGCCGACCTCTATCTCTTCGACGACAGCTTCTCCGCGCTCGACCAGGCCACGGATGTCCGGCTGCGGACCGCGCTCCGGCAGGCCACCGGCCATGCTGCCACGGTCATCGTCAGCCAGCGGGTCGCCTCGATCCGGGACGCGGACCGGATCCTGGTGCTTGACCTCGGCCGGATCGTCGGGCTTGGCGCGCATGCCGCGCTGCTGGCGGATTGCCCGATCTATGCCGACATCGTGCGCACGCAGCAGGGCCTCGCCGAGGACGCGGCATGAGCGGGGATGGCGATCTGCGCCCGGCCGCCGCACCGCGCCGCACTCCCGGCATGCGCGGCGCAGGAGCGGCACTTGGCGGCGAAAAGCCGAAGAACGCGGCGGGCGCGGCCCGGCGGATCTGGCAGGCCTTCGGCCGCGGCCGCTGGTTCCTGCTCGCCTCCGTCCTCCTCAGCATCGGCAGCGTGACGGCCAGCACGGTGGGGCCATGGCAGCTTGGCAAGGCGACCGACCTTCTGGTCAGCGCCGATTACAGCCGGGCCGCGCTGGTCCACCAGCTTTTGCGGGTGGCGGCGATCTATCTCACCGCGTCCGCCTTCAATCTGGCTCAGGCCCGGCTGATCAACGAGGTGGTGCAGGTGCTGGGCCGCGACCTGCGCCACCGGGCGCAGGAAAAGCTCGCGCGGGTGCCGCTCAACTGGTTCGACGCGCAGCCCCGCGGCGAGATCCTGTCGCGGTTCACCAACGACATCGACAACGTGATCCAGAACCTGCAGCAGGTCGCCAGCCAGATCATGCTGATGCTGCTGACGGTCGTCGGCGTGCTGACGATGATGACCCTCCTGTCGCTGCCGCTTGCCGCCATCGCCGCAGCGGCAATCGGACTGTCCACCTGGCTCAGCCGGCTTCTCACCGGTGCCGCGCGCCCGCAATTCACCGCGCAGTGGCGCGAGACGGGGAATCTGAACGCCACGGTGGAGGAAAGCTTCACCGGCCAGGCCCTGGTGCGGGTCTTCGGCGCGCGGTCGCGGATCGAAGCGCGGTTCGCGGACCAGAACTGGGCGCTGACCAGAAGCAGCATGGCCGCCCAGATCTTTGCCAGCCTGATCCAGCCGTCGACGATGTTCGTCACCAACCTTGCCTATGTCGCGGTGGTGGTCGCCGGGGCGTTGCGGGTGCTCGCCGGGACGCTGAGCCTCGGCGAGCTGCAGGCTTTCATCCAGTATATCCGGCAGATCGGCCAGCCGGTCTCCCAGCTCGGCAGCATGGCCGCACAGGTGCAATCCGCGCTGGCCTCGGCCGAGCGGGTGTTCGCGCTGCTGGATGCGCCGGAAATCGAGCCCGACGATGCCGCGGCCGAGCATCTGCCGCAGCCGGTCAGCGGGCATGTGCGCTTCGAGCGCGTGGGCTTCCGCTACCGGCCCGACCAGCCCCTGTTCGAAGATGTCAGCCTCGAGGCGCGGCCCGGCCAGACGCTGGCCATCGTCGGCCCGACGGGGGCGGGCAAGACCACGCTCGTCAACCTGCTGATGCGCTTTTACGAGATCGACCGCGGCGCGATCCGTCTCGACGGGATCGACATTCGCCGCCTCTCCCGCACCGAACTGCGCGGGGCGATCGCCATGGTGCTTCAAGATACCTGGCTGTTCACCGGCACGATCCACGACAACATCGCCTATGGCCGTCCCGAAAGCAGCCGCGAGGCGGTGATCGCGGCCGCGCGGCGCTGCCATGTCGACGATTTCGTGCGCACCTTGCCGGCGGGCTATGACAGCGTGCTGGAAAATGCCGGCGCAACGCTGTCGCAGGGGCAGCGCCAGCTGATGACCATTGCCCGCGCCTTCCTTCTGGACACGCCGATCCTGATCCTCGACGAAGCCACGAGCTCGGTCGATACCCGCACCGAGATGCTGATCCAGCAGGCGATGACGGAACTGCGCCGGGGCCGGACGAGCTTTGTCATCGCGCACCGGCTGTCGACCATCCGCGACGCCGACCTGATCGTCTACCTCGAGGCAGGCACCGTGCGCGAGACCGGCACGCATGAGGCGTTGATGGCGCTGAAGGGCGGCTACTGGGCGCTCCAGCAAGGCGGGATGGTGGCGCCGCGGCCGTCTTCGCAGGAGCCGGAGAGCCAGACCGCGCCGGCCGCCCCCCGGCCGTCTCCGCCGCGATAGACGCCCCGGCAGAGCCGCTGCCCCGATCGTTTCGCATATTCGCATAATGGCAGCGATCAGGCCTTCCGAGGGAAGCAGGATGCATGGCGTCGCCGAGGGGGCTAAGCTGCCGGAAAAGATGAGGAACACGCATGGACAGGACCATCATTGACGTGCCGGTGATTTCTGCCGGTCTGAGACGTCTCGGAGCCCCGGTTTCGGCGCTCGTCCGGTCCGGCGGCATGCTCTACACCTGCGGCATGCCGCCGATCGACCTGAACAGCGGCGAGATCGTGCGCGGCGACATCACCACGCAGACGCGGGCCGCCCTGGAGGCCCTCGCCTTCACGCTCGACTTCGGCGGCTCGTCGCTGTCGCAAACGGTGAAGGCCACGGTCTATCTCGCAGACAACGCCTTCGCCGCGGCGATGAACGCGGTCTACAGGGATTACTTCCCCGATGGCTTCCCCGCACGCACCTGCGTCGCGATCAATACATGGCCGGACTTCGCCATCGAAATCGAATGCATCGCCCCGGTGCTCCGGCCTGTGGATCGCGCGCCGGACGGAACCGTCCAGATCTGACACGACCCGACCTTGCCCCGTGGCGTTCCCCCTGCATGGCTTTCTTCTTGGCCCAAAGACCTCGGGGGTGAATGCGCCGAAGGCGCAGAGGGGGCAGCGCCTCCTTCCGCCTGCCCCGGGCTCAATGCCCGAGGATCTGGCTCAGGAACTGCTTCGTCCGCTCCGACTGCGGGTTGTTGAAGAAGTCGACGGGGTTGTTCTGCTCGATGATCTGGCCGTCGGCCATGAAGATCACCCGGTTCGCCACCGCCTGCGCGAACCCCATCTCATGCGTCACGCACAGCATCGTCATCCCCTCCTCGGCAAGCTCGATCATCGTGTCGAGCACCTCCTTGATCATCTCGGGGTCGAGCGCCGAGGTCGGCTCGTCAAAGAGCATGATCCGCGGCCGCATGCACAGCGAGCGCGCGATCGCCACGCGCTGCTGCTGCCCGCCCGAGAGCATGCCCGGATACTTGTGCGCCTGCTCGGGGATCTTCACCTTCTCGAGGAAATGCATCGCGGTTTCCTCGGCTTCCTTCTTCGGCACCTTGCGCACCCAGATCGGCGCCAGCGTGCAGTTCTCGAGAATCGTCAGATGCGGGAACAGGTTGAAGTGCTGGAACACCATCCCCACTTCCGAGCGCACCTTGTCGATGTTCTTCAGATCCGAGGTCAGCTCGGTGCCGTCGACGATGATCTTGCCCGACTGGTGCTCCTCGAGCCGGTTGATGCAGCGGATCAGCGTCGACTTGCCCGAGCCCGAGGGCCCGGCGATGACGATCCGCTCGCCCCGGTTCACCGTCAGATTGACGTCGCGCAGCACATGAAACGCCCCGTACCACTTGTTCATGGTCTCGATCTGCACGACGACTTCGTCCGAGATCTGCATCCTGTTGGCCATCGGCTTTCCTTTCGGAGATCAGGCGCCCGCCTGTCGGGTTTCGAGCCATTTCGCGCAGCGGGTCAGCGGGAAGCACATCGCGAAATAGAGGAGCACAACGAGGCCATAGCCCCGGAACGGCTGGAACGTTGCGTTGTTGAGGGCGTCGGCGGTGCGCACCAGCTCCTCGAAACCGAGGATCGAGGCCAGCGCCGTCGCCTTGATGAGCTGGACGAGAAAACCGACCGTGGGCCCGAGCGTGATGCGGAAAGCCTGCGGCAGGATCACCAGGCGCAGCTCCTGCCACCGGGTCAGGCCAAGGCTTGCGCCGGCATCCCACCGGCCTTCGGGCAGCGCCTCGACGCCGCCGCGCCAGATCTCGGCGAAATAGGCCGAGGCGTAGATCGTCAGCCCGAGCGCCGCCGCCATCCAGGGCTCGATGCGCAGGCCGAATTGCGGCAGGCCGAAGAAGATCAGGAACAGCAGCAGCGGCGTGCCCTGGAAGATCTCGATATAGAGATAGGCCACGCGGCGCAGCCCCCGCCGCGACGCGATCCGCGCGAACAGGATCACCAGCCCGACGATCATCCCGCCGATGAAGGCCGCAGCCGAGAGCAGCAGCGTCCAGCGCGCCGCGAACAGCAGGTTGCGCAGCAGGTCCCACAGGGTGAATTCGATCATGACAGCCCCGGCCCCAGATAGCGCCTTGCACAGAAATTCAGCACGCGCCGCAGCAGGACCGACAACCCGAGATAGAGCGCCGCGGCGACGAGGAAGGTCTCGAACGGGCGGAAGGTCTCGCTCTGGATCAGGTTCGCGCGCATCGTCAGCTCGCGCACCGAGATCTGCGAGACGACCGCGGAATCGAGCATGATGATCACCACCTGGCTTGCCAGCGCCGGGAAGATCACCGCCAGCGCCTGCGGCAGCACCACCTTGACGAAGACGATGCGCGGCCGCAGGCCGAGCGCCTGTGCCGCCTCGCGCTGCCCGGCCCCCACCGCCGCAAGGCCTGCGGCGACGATCTCGGTCGCATAGGCGCCGACGTTCAGCGTCATTGCGATCACCGCCGCCAGGATCGGGTCGAGGTTCATCCCGACGCTCGGCAGGCCGAAGTAGATGAAGAACAGCTGGACGATGAACGGGGTGTTGCGGATCGACTCGACATAGAGCCCGACCGCCGCACGCAGCCAGCCGATCCGGCCCCGGCGCGCGGCGGCGCCGAGAACGCTGATGAGAAGCCCCAGGAGGGTGGAGCAGACGGTGAGCCAGAGGGTCATCCCCGCGCCCTCGAGCAGGGCGCGGAAACCGGTCTCCAGCCAGCCGAAATCCAGACCGTTGGCCATGCGTCTTTCGCCGCCGGATCCGGCCGATTACTCGGCGGGCTTCAGGTTTTCGACCTTCAGCGGCGTCTTCAGCCAGGTCTCGGAGGCGGCGTTCAGCGAGCCGTCGTCGATCATCGCCTGCACCGCGGCATTGACCGCCTCGATCATCGCCGTCTCGTCCTTGCGCACCGCGATATGCGAGGGCGAGGACATCAGCTGGAACTTCTCCTCGGGCTGCAGCGCGGCCTGCTTTGCAAGCACCTGCGCACCGACGTTGTTGCCCACCGCCATCAGATCGGTCTGGCCGGTGATGAAGGCCTGAATCACCGCGCTGTAATTCGGGAACCGGCGGATCGTCGCGCTTTCGGGCGCCGCCTCGGTCAGCGAGCTGTCCTCGAGCGTGCCCTGGTTGACCGCGATCGACTTGCCGGCAAGATCGGCCGGCCCCTCGATCTTCGTCGCCTGCGGGCCGATGACGGCGATGTAATAGGGGGCATAGGCCTCGGCAAAGCCGATGACCTTCGCACGCTCGTCGGAACAGCCGACGCTCATCAGCATGTCGATGCGTTTGTCGTTCAGGAAGGCAATGCGGTTCTGGCCGTTCACCGGCACCAGATGCACCTTGACCCCCAGGGCCTTGGCGATGCCGGTCGCGACATCGACATCATAGCCGATCGTGCTCATGTCGGTCGATACCGAGGAGAACGGCGGGAAGTCGGGGAAGATGCCGACGTTGATGACGCCCGCGGCCTTGATATCGGCCAGTTCGTCGGCACTGGCGGCACCGCAGAAGGCTGCGAGCGTGGCGGTCGCGGCAAGAGCGAGGGCGCGGAAACGGGGAGGTGAAGATCATCGATATCCCCTGTCGTGAGGTTTGTTTTGATTGAACGTCAATCTGCAGCTTTCGCGCCCGGACGTCCTGCCCGACGGTGGTCGCGGATTTATGGCTGTCATAGCGTCGGGCGCAGGCGCAGGCCAGTCACCACCGCGTTCTCTCTCCTCAGGCGGGGGCGCCGGCGCAAAGGCAGCGGGCCAGGTGCTGGCCGTGCCTGTGCATCGGCACCGGAGCCTGGCGGCAGACATCGTTGGCCATCGGACAGCGCGGTGCGAAGGCACAGCCCGGCCCGCGATGCAGCGGATCGGCGCTCGCCGTTCCGAGCCCGCTTTCGGGCAGCGCCGCCCCCGGCTCGGGCCGCAGCGTCGCGCCGAGCAGGGCGCGGGTGTAGGGATGGCGCGGTGCGGCAAAGAGCGGCGCAACCTGCGCCTCCTCGACCTTCTCGCCCAGATACATCACCGCCACCCGATCGGCGAGATGCTCGACCACGGCGAGATTGTGACTGACGAACACCATCGTCAGCCCGAGTTCCGCCCGCAGCTCCAGAAGCAGGTTGATGACCTGCGCCTGCACGGACACATCGAGCGCCGAGGTCGGCTCGTCGCAGATCAGCACCTTCGGCCGCGCGATCAGCGCACGGGCGATGGCGACGCGCTGACGCTGGCCACCCGAAAGCTCGGCCGGATAGGCATCGGCAAGCCGCACCGGAAACCCCACGCGGTCGAGCATCTCGCGCATCCGCGGCCCGGGGTCGGTGCCGCGCCCGTGCAGGCGCAGCGGCTGCGCCACGAGCTCGCCCACCCGCCGCGTCGGGTTGAGCGAGGAATAGGGGTCCTGGAACACCGGCTGGATGCGGCGCACCCGCTCGGCCAGCGGCCAGGTGCCGATCTCGCGCCCATCGAGGAAGACCCGCCCCTCGTCCGGAGCGAGCAGGCCCAGCATGACGTTGACCGCCGTGCTTTTGCCACAACCCGACTCGCCCACCAGCCCCAGCGTCTCGCCGGGCATCACCTTCAGCGACAGATCGCTCAGCGCGGTCAGCGTCGCGGGGCGCCGGAACATCCCCTGCGAGACGCGAAAGCGCTTGCCCACATGCTCGAGTTCCAGCGCAGGAACGTGGGTTGCCCAAGTCATTGCATGATCTCCATCGCAGGAAAGTGGCATTCCACCCGGCCGTCCGGCAGGGCAACGTCGGACGGCGGGCGGGCGGCGCAAAGCGTCTCCGCCCGGGCGCAGCGCTCGCAAAAGGCACAGCCGGCGATCGGTTCGATCAGCCCCGGCACCCGCCCCGGGATCGCCGGAAGCGGCGTGCCGCGCGGGGTGCGCCCCGGCACCGGGATCGCCGCCATCAGCCCGGCGGTGTAGGGATGGGCCGGACGGCGGAAGATCCGGCTGGCCGGGCCTTCCTCGACAATCCGCCCGGCATACATCACCGCCACCCGATCGGCGATTGCCGCGACCACCCCGAGGTCATGCGTGATCAGCAGCAGACCCAGCCCAAGATCGCGCTGCAACCCGGCCAGAAGGCTCAGAATCTGGGCCTGGATGGTGACGTCGAGCGCGGTTGTCGGCTCATCGGCGATCAGGAATTTCGGCTGGCTCATCAGCGCCATGGCAATCATCAGCCGCTGCCGCTGCCCGCCCGAGAACTGGTGCGGATACTGCCCGAGCCGCTGCCCCGCGCGGGCGATGCCGACGCGCTCGAGAAGCTCGATCGCCCGCGCTTCGGCCGCCCGTCGCGTCAGCCCCTCGGTGTGGATCACCCCCTCGGTCAGCTGCCGCCCGACCGTCAGCGTCGGATTGAGCGAGGTCATCGGGTCCTGGAAGATCATCGACAGCCCCCTGCCCCGCAACGTCTTCCACGCCGCGCGCCCGCGTCCCGCCATCTCCTGCCCGAGCAGGGTGAAGCGCCCGGACCGGGTCCGTGCGGTCTTCGGGCCAAGCCCCATCAGCGTCATTGCGGTAAGCGACTTGCCGCAACCGGATTCGCCCACGAGGCACAGCGTCTCGCCCGCCGCGAGCCGCAGGTCGACGCCGCGCACGGCGCTCAGCAGCCCGCGTTCGGTCGGGATCGCGACATGCAGGTCTTGCAGATCGAGCAGGGTCATTTCAGCCGTCCTCCGGTGATGTCGCGCAGCCCGTCGCCCAGCAGGTTGACGGCCAGCACCAGCAGGCACAGCGCCGCCCCCGGCAGCGCGGTCAGCCACGGGTCGAACAGGATGTTGTCGCGCCCCTCCGAGATCATCAGCCCCCAGGACGGCGTCGGCGCGCGCACCCCGAGTCCGAGGAAGGACAGCGCCGCCTCGAGCAAGATCACGTTCGCCACCTCGAGCGTCATCACCACGATCAGCGCGGCGCGCATGTTCGGCAGCAATTCGAGGAACAGGATCCGCGCCTGGCCTGCCCCGATCGCGCGCAGCCCCTTGATGAAGTCGCGCGAGCGCAGCGACTGCGCCGCCGCGCGCGAGACGACGGCGAAACGGTCCCACAGCAGGAGCCCGAGCACCGTGATCAGCGTCGTAAGCGAGGCGCCGGCAAAGGCGACCGCGGCCAGCGCCACCAGCACGATCGGCAGCGACAGGCGAGTGGTGATGATAAAGCTGATCGCCATGTCCGTGTGGCCGCCGAAATAGCCAGCCACCAGACCGAGCGAGATCCCGATCAGCCCCGAGACGAGAACCACGCCGAAGCCGACGCCGAGCGAGATCCGCGCCCCGTAAATGAGCCGCGACAGGTAGTCGCGACCGAGATGATCGGTGCCGAGCAGATGCGCGGGGTCCGTGCCCTCGATCCAGAACGGCGGCAGCAGGCGCCGCGTCAGGTCCTGCGCATAGGGGTCATGCGGTGCGAGCAGCGGCGCGAGCACCGCGACCAGCACCATCAGCACGACAACGCCGCCGCCGCTCATCAGCGCCACATTGCGCAGCCCCCTGCGCCACAGGGCGGGTCGCATCACTTCCTCGGCCATCAGCGCGCTCCCCGGATGCGCGGATCGAGCCACGCATTGACAAGATCCCCCGCCGTGGTCAGCACCACATAGACCAGCGACAGGATCAGGATGACGGCCTGCACCACCGGCAGGTCGGCGCGCAGCAGCGACTCCCAGGCGAGGCGCCCGAGCCCGTTCAGCGCGAACACGCTCTCGATCACGATCGAGCCGGACAGCAGCACCCCGAGCTGCAATGCGGCCAGCGACACCAGCGGCAGGATGGCGTTGCGCAGCGCGTGCCCCACGATCACCTGCCACGTCGCCAGCCCCTTGGCCTCGGCGCTGCGGATGTAATCGGTGCCGAGCACCTCGATCATCCCGGAGCGGGTGATCCGCATCATTGCCGGCATCGCCGAATAGGCCAGCACCACCACCGGCAGAATGTAACCTTGCCAGGTGTCCGCCCCCGAGGTCGGAACGAGGCCATACCAGACGCCGAAGACGACGATCGCCATCAGTCCGAGCCAGAAGCTCGGCACCGCCTGGCCGGTCACGGCGAGCAGCAGCGCCAGCCGGTCGGTGAGGCCGCCGGGCTTGCGCGCCGCGACGATGCCAAGCGGCACCGCCACGACCAGCGCCAGCGTGAAGGACAGCACCCCGAGGATCGCCGTCACCGGCAGCCGCGCCCGGACGATCTCGGTCACCGGCATGTTGAAATAGATGCTCTGGCCGAAATCGCCGCGCAGCACATGCCCGACCCAGCCGAGATATTGCACCACATAGGGGCGGTCGAAGCCATAGGCGTGGCGGATCGCCTCGGCGTCCCTGGCCGAGCCGCCTGCACCCGCGATGGCGACGGCGGGGTCACCGACAACGAACATCAGCCCGAAGCTGAGCGCCGAGACGGCCACGCAGACGCACAGCGCCACCGCGAGGCGGCGCAACAGATAGACAAGCATGAAAACCTCCTGGCGACCGGGGGGAAGCTCCCCCCGTGCTGGGTCGGAAGGGTCACTTCCAGGACGACTGCCAGAACCGGGCGAACTCGTCCGGGTAGGGCGTGAAGGACAGGTCTTTCGACAGGCCGTAGTTCACGTTGAAGCTGTACATCAGCACGACCCAGGCCTCGTCCGCGATCCGCGAGAGCGCCTTGGCGTAATCCGCCTTGCGCAGCGTCGGATCGGTCGCGGTATCGGCCTCGTGCAGCCAGCCGCTCAGCTCGGCATCCTGTACCAGATCGTCGGCGCCGCCGCCAAAGAAGTTCGACAGCAGGAAGGCCACATCGCCCACGCCATAGCTGCCCCAGTTCGAGAAGAACGCGGGCGCCTGCCGCTCGCGCCATTTCGAGACACCCGCCGCATATTGCAGCTCGTCGAGCTGGACGGTGATGCCCACCTTCGCCAGATCGGCCGCGATCGCCTCGGCAACCGGGCGCGGCATGGCGGCAAAGGTCATCGGCAGGCTCAGCCCGTCCTTGTAGCCCGCCTCGGCCAGCAGCGCCTTCGCCTTGTCCGGATCATAGGCGTATTGCGTCACCGCATCGGTGCAGCCGAACTGCGCCGGGTTGCAGAACGCCTTCAGCACCTCCGAGGCCCCGCCGGCAAAGGCGCGGGTGATCGCTTCGCGGTCGATCGCATGGGCCACCGCCTGACGCACCCGCACATCCTTCAGCGGCGTGTCTCCGCTGGCCGCGACCGGCGCGAGGTTGAGGAAGGAGATCCGCATGATCGGCGCGGAAACGACCTGGACGCGCGACGCCAGCCGGTCGGCCTGATCGGGCGGGATCCGCCACATCCAGTCGAGCTTGCCCGACATCAGCTCGGCATATTGGGTGTTCAGCTCGGGCATGGTGCGCACGACGATCGTCTTGATCTGCGCCCCGGCCTTCGGGCTTTCGGGGTAGATGCCGTCCCAGCGTTCGAGGACGTATTTCACCCCGGGTTCCTGCGAGACCAGCCGATAGGGGCCGGTGCCGACCGGCGCCTTCGCCATGCCGGCAGAGCCGACCGTGTCGAAATAGGCATGCGGATAGATCGGCAGCGAGCCCGCCAGCATCTCGAAGGCGCCGGCGAAGGGTTTCGCCATGTGGATGCGGACGGTGTAGTCATCCACCTTTTCGACGCGCGCGATCCAGTCGACGGAAATCGCGTAGCGCGTGCCGTAATCGGGCTTGATGACGGTGCTCAGCGTGTCGACCACGTCATCGGCGGTGAACGCCGCCCCATTGTGGAAGGTGACGTCGCGGCGCAGCTTGAACTCGAGCGTGAGCGGGTCGGGCTGGCTCCAGCTTTCGGCCAGAAGACCCTTGAAGGTGCCGCTGTCCATGTCCTTGTAGAGCAGGCCGTCATAGACGTGGCGGGCGAGGATCAGCCCCTCGCGGCCGGCGATCTTGTAGGTGTCGAGCGGTTCAGGCTCGAGCGAGAAGGCGACGTTCAGCGTGTCGCTCGCCTTGTCGGCAAGCACCGGCGTTGCCAGCATCGCGACTGCGGCGCCCGAAAGCAGGATCTGCGTCAGGGATAGGGTCATGGTTGTCCTCTCTGTTGACGGAAGCTCAGGTTCAGAAGGCTGCGCCGCGTCCCGTCGTCGTCGGGCTTCGTTTCGGCCTGGATCGCCTTCAGGGTTTCCCCCGCCTTCAGCCGGCGGAGGATGTCGATTTCGGCATGCTGCATCTGGCGCGCGATGGCGGCGTTCTCGGCCACCGTGGCGGGATCGAGAACCACCACACCGCTTTCATCGGCAAGGATGATGTCGCCACGGCTCACCATCGAGCCGCCACAGGTCACGGTTCCCCCGACATGACCGGCCATCTGCCGGTTGCGCGTGGTGACCGGCGAGCGCCCCCGGCACCAGATCGGCAGACCGAGCGCGAGAAGCGCCGACAGATCGGTCACGAACCCGTCGATCACCACCCCCGCGACGCCGCGCGCAACCGCGGCCTGCGCGGTCACCGCACCGAAACAGGCGTGGCGCAGATCGCCGCAGCGATCGATGACGATCACCTCGCCGGGCGCGGCGATCGACAGTGCCTCGACCAGGGCCGAACCGTCGACCCCCGGCAGCCGCACGGTCAGCGCCGGGCCCCAGATGCGCCGGTCGGGGATCAGCGCCTGGATTGCCGGGGCCATGAAGCCTTCGGTGAGGAAATGGCCAAGCGTGGCGGTCTCGATCGCGCTCAGATCGGGGCAAAGGGCGGGGGGCATGGCATCTCCGGTTCCGGCTGCCCCCCACGGAAAGGGTGCAGCCATAGGCTGTGCTTATTGATGGCAGGCGGCGGTGACGATGAATTCCACCCGGTATCCGGGCGCGGCAAGGCGCGCCTCGCCACAGGCCCGCACCGGCGGGTTCGCCGGGTCGACCCAAGCGTCATAGACCGCGTTCATGGCATCGAAATCTGCCATGTCGGCCAGCCAGACGATCACCTGCAAAAGATGTGCGCGGTCGCTTCCGGCCTCGGCCAGCAGCGCATCCACGGCAGAAAGAGCCTGTTTTACCTGAGTAGTCACGTCGGCCGCAGGATCGCCGACCTGCCCGGCAAGCCAGATCGTGTCGCCATGGATGACGGCCTGGCTCATGCGCGGGCCGGGGTGCAGGCGGGGGATGGTCATTGCTCTGGGCTCCATGTTCACGGGGACCCCCAGAGGCTACGCACCGGGCGGCGTCGAACCTAGATGGCAATTGCCTCCGGTCTTGATCCGAAGCATAGTCCTTGCCTATGCTTCGGCCCCGCCAGACCGTGCTAGAAGCATGCAGCCTACCGGAGACTCGCCCATGCCTCAGCGTCCCGATCTGTCCGATCTGAACTGGAATCTGCTGCACAGCTTCTGCGTCATCGCAGAGGAAAAGGGGCTCACCCGCGCGGCAAAGCGGCTGAACATGAGCCAGCCCTCGGTCAGCCTCGCGCTGCAGAAGCTGGAAGACCAGCTCGGCTGCCAGCTGATCTTCCGCGGCAGCCGGCACTTTGCCCTCACCCTGCGCGGCGAGAAGATCTATCAGGAATGCGCCGAGATGTTCCGCGCCGTCGACCGCATCGGGGTTCTGACCGAGGACCGCAACGACGAGGAATTCGGCGAGCTGCGGCTCAGCATCATCAGCCAGCTGCACTCGCCGCTGATCGACGAGGCGATCCGGCTCTATCATCAGCGCCATCCCTCGATCAGCTGGCGGATCGACGTGCAGAACTCTGCCGAGACGGTGCGCCGGATCACCAACGAGAAGGCCGGCATCGGCATCTGCCTGCTGACCAAGCCGCTGATCACTCTGACCTGCCGCCACCTCTTCCGTGAGGAGTTCGGCATCTTCTGCGGGGCGGAACATTCGCTTTACGGCCGCACCGAGGTGACCTCGCGGGATCTGCAGCAGGAATCCTTCGTTGCCTTCACCTGCGCCACCGAAGGCATGGGGCTTGAGCCGATGATCATGCTGCGCGAGGGGCTGAACCTCGGCAACCGGATCGGCGGATCGAGCCCCGACCTGCAGGAGGTGCAGCGGATGATCACTGCCGGCCTTGGCATCGGCATCCTGCCCCTGCCCGCAGCCTTCGACGAGCAGAAGGCCGGGCGGCTCTGGCCGCTGCGGCTGACCGATCAGCCGCTCGGCGCGGATGTCTTTCTCGTCCACAGCCCGCAGACGCAGCCCACCCCGCCCGAGCAGAAATTCATCCACCTTCTCGAAGAGCTGCTGTCGCTCTATCCGGACATGGGCTGAGAAAACCGACAGGGGGGCGTCACCGCCCCCCTGCCCGCCGCGCCTTCGCCCGGGGCGTCAGCCCGCCGCCACCTGCATCGCCGCCAGCAGGTCTTCCTGCGACAGCCCGACCGACTTGAAGAGCGTGCGCTCGGTCGCGTCGCGGCGCCCCGGGGCGCCGCGCGTCAGTTCGGCCAGATCCGCGACGATCACCGCCGGATCGAAGGCCCCTTCCGCCACCGGCTGGGCAAGATCGCCCGCAAGCAGCGCGCCCGGCCGGCCATCGACGAAGACCCGCGCCTGCGTCACCGCAAGCGTATCGCTTTCGCGCATGTCCGCCTTGAAGGCACCGATCAGATCGAGGTGACTGCCCGGGCGCAGCCACGCGCCACGGATCATCGGTTGCGTCGACGCGGTGACGCAGGACACCACATCCGCCGCGCGACAGGCGCTTTCAAGATCCGCCGCGGCCTCGGCCGCAAGCCCCTTCGCCCCCAGCGCCCGGGCCACGCGCTGCGCCTTCTCCGGGCTGCGCCCCCAGACCAGAACGCGGTCATAGCTGCGCACCGCCGCATGGGCCTCGGCCACCGCCATCGCCAGTTGCCCGGTCCCGGCGACGGTCAGCACGCGCGCATCGTGCCGCGCAAGGTAATCCGCCGCCAGCGCCGAGGCCGCCGCCGTGCGCCGGGCGGTCAGTGCGTCGCCCTCGATTGCGGCAACGCAGTGACCGTCGGCGCCATCAAACAGCAGATAGCCCGCGTTGATCGTCGCCTGCCCCTTTGCGGCATTGCCGGGAAAGAAGGTCACCACCTTGACACCGATCGCGCGCCCGCCTTCCCACGCCGGCATCACCAGCAGCGTCGCGGTCTCGCCCCCCGGCAGCTCGATGGCCAGGGATTGCCGCGCCGGCGCGATCGCCGCACCCCTTGCGAACCCGTCACGCAAAGCGGCGATCAGGCCCGGCCAGTCGAGGGCGGCCTCAACCGCCGCATGATCGAAGACCTGCATCAGCGATCCGCCCGTGCCACGGCCACATGCAGCAGCATGTTCACCCCGGCAACAAGATCGCCGGGGGTGCAGCTTTCGTTGTTGTTGTGGGTGATGCCGCCCTTGCAGGGGGTGAAGATCATCGCGCTCGGGAAGCGCATCGCCATGTGATAGGCGTCGTGGCCGGCCTGGGCCTCGATGTCGCGCCAGTTCCAGCCCTGGCGCACCGCCTCGGCGCGGATCGCGTCGACCAGGCCATGGTCGAAGATATCGCCGCCCCAGGCCCATTCGTCCTCGATCGTGACGGAGCAGCCCGCACGCGCACCGGCCTCATGCGCGGCGCGGCGCATCTTCTCGGCCATCACCTTGGCGGTGATCGGGTCCGGGTGGCGCACGTCGGCGACGCATTGCGCGGTCTCAGACAGGATGCCGGGCTTGTTCGGCCAGGCGGCAAGGCGCGAGCCGGTGGCCTTGCCGTCCATCACCGCGAAATCCCAGCCGATGTCATCGACCGCGGTCAGGAAGCGGGCGCCGGCGATCAGCGCATTGTGGCGCAGGTCCATCGGCGTCGGGCCGGTGTGCGCGGTCTCGCCGTCGAACCGCACGCGGATGCCGTAGCTCGGATAGCCGCCGGTGACCACGCCCACCTGGCGTTTCTCGGCATCGAGGATCGGCCCCTGCTCGATGTGCAGCTCGAAATAGGCGTCGACTTCCCCGGGCGCCGCACCGCAGGGCATCTCCCCCTTGTAGCCGATGCGTTCAAGCTCGTCGCCAAAGCGCGCCCCGTCGTCCGAGATCAGTGCATGCGCCCAGTCCGCCGTGTAGCGCCCGACGAAGACGCCAGAGGCAATCATCGGCGGGGAGAAGCGCGCGCCCTCCTCGTTCGTCCAGTCGACGACGACGATCGGCCGCTTCGTCACATGGCCGAGATCGTTCAGCGTCCGGACCACCTCGAGCCCGGCCAGCACCCCTGCGATGCCGTCAAAGCGGCCGCCGTTGATCTGCGTGTCAAGGTGGCTGCCGATCAGGATCGGCGGCAGGTCGGGCTCGGTGCCCTCGCGCCGGCCATAGATCGTGCCCATCTCGTCGATGCGGACGGCAAGGCCCGCAGCCTCGCACCAGGCGACGAACTGATCGCGCATCTCGCGGTCGCTGTCGGTCAGGGTCAGGCGGGCAAGGCCCCCTTCGCGGCCCTGCCCGATCTCGGCCGAGCGCTGGATGGTCGACCAGTAGCGGTCGAGGTCGATGCGGGCATCGGGGGTAAAGCTCATGGGAACCTCCTGGAGTGTCGGATGTCGCCACCGGGCGCGGCAGCGGGCGGGAGGCGGGCTCCCCGTCGCCGCCAAACAAGCACCGCGGCCGCCGGAACTCAAATAGGTGCAGGCTATGCCTATGATCTGGAAAGGTTATCCTGGGAATTTGGCATGCCGGAACCGCGCCCGGGGCAGTCCCGGACGCGGCTACCGGCTGGCGCCGGGCGGTTCGTCAGGCCGATTGCAGCCCTTCGAGAAGGCTTGTCAGGTTGGCGTGCAGGCTCGGCTGCATGTAACCGCCTTCCTGCACGCTCAGCACCGGCAGGCCGAGGCCGGCGATGGCGCGGCCGATGCGCGCGAAACCCGCCGTGCTCACGCCGAGGCCGTGGAACGGATCATCCTCATGCGCATCGAGCCCCTGCGCCACCACCACGACCGAGGCTCCGAAACAGGCGATCTGATCGAGCGCGCGGTCGAGCGCCGCGAGATACCCCCCGGTCTCGGTGCCGCGCGCAAGCGGCAGGTTCAGGTTGTAGCCGAGCCCCGCCCCGGCGCCGCATTCCTGCGCGCCGCCGGCATAGAACGGGTAGAACTGTTCCGGATCGACATGCAGCGAGATCGTCAGCACGTCGTCACGCTCGTAGAAGATGCCCTGCGTGCCGTTGCCGTGATGCACGTCGATGTCGAGGATCGCCGGGCGGTGGCCACGCGCACGCAGATACTCGGCCGCGATGCCGCTGTTGTTGAGAAAGCAGAACCCACCCGCGACCTCGCGATGGGCATGATGGCCCGAGGGGCGCGACAGCGCATAGGCCCGGCGCGCGCCCGACAGGATCTCGTCCGCACCGCTCAGCGCGGTCTGCGCCGACCAGTAGATCGCCTCCCAGCTTTTCGCCGAAATCGGGCAGGAGGTATCGGTGTTGTGGTAGCCGATCTGCGCCTCGGTGGTCCAGGAATAGACCCGCTCGCGCTCGGGGACGATGCGGCCGGGGACAACCTCGGCAAGGTCGGGCACCTCGGCCAGCCGGCGGTCGAAGATCGTACGCAGGAACGACAGATAGCGCGGCGTGTGCAGCGCGGCGAGCGGTGCCATCCCGTGATCGGTGCTCGGCTCGGGCGTCAGCCCCGCCGCAGCGGCACCGCGCAACAGCTCGGCCACCCGGTCGGGGCGGTCGGGGTTCAGCACCACCTTGCCGTCCTGCAACCGGAAGCGCGGATCGTGCAGCCGCTGCCTCTCGTCGAAAAAGACCTTCATGTCATTCTCCTGTCCTGTTGGCCCCGGCCTGGGGAAGGGTCTTGCCGGGATTGAGGATACCGTGCGGATCCAGCGCCGCCTTGATCGCGCGCATCACGTCGAGCCCCACCGGATCCTTGTAGCGCGCCATCGGGGCGAGCTTCGACAGCCCCACCCCGTGCTCGGCCGAGAAGGTGCCCTGAAGCTCCATCGCCAGCGCGTCGATCTCGGCGCGCAGACCGGCCATCAGGGCGGGCTCGTCGCGCGTCGGATAGCAGGTGTAATGGATGTTGCCGTCGCCCAGATGCGCGACCGACATCAGCCCGCAGCCCGCATCGCGGGCCTGAAGGCGCGGTTCGATCCGGCGCAGGTAGTCCGCCACCAGGTCGCGCGGCACGGCGATGTCGGTGTCGATCACCGGGTGCCGGCGGAACGAGATTTCCGCCGCCGCCTCGCGCCGGGCCCACATCTGGCGCCGCTGCGCCTCGTTCTGGGCGATGACCGCATCGGTGACGGTGCCCGCCTCCATCGCCGCGGCGAGAACGGATTCAAGCGCCATTCCCGGCCCCTCGCCCGGCTGCGGCGCGGCAAGCTCGACCAGCAGGTTGACCGGATGGGGGGCGTCGAACGGCTCGCGGCTGTCGGGGGCGATCTCCAGATACCCCTCGACGAAGCTGCGCGGCATGAACTCGAAGGCGACGACGGCATTGCCCGAGGCATCCTGCAACGCGTTCAGCAGCCCCGGGGCGGGATCGAGCGTCTCCATCGCCACCATCGCGGTGACCACCGTCGCCGGCAGCGGATGCAGTTTCAGCACCGCCGCGGTGATGATACCAAGCTGCCCCTCGGCACCGATCACCAGATCGCGCAGATCGAAGCCGGCGTTGTTCTTGTGCAGCGCCGTCATCAGATCCATCACCCGGCCGTCGGCCAGAACCACCTCGACGCCCAGACACAGATCGCGGGTATTGCCGTAGCGCAGCACATTCGCCCCGCCCGCATTGGTCGACAGCACGCCGCCGATCATCGCCGAACCCGAGGCGCCGAAGGACAGCGGGAACATCAGCCCCTGTTCCGCCGCCGCCGCGTTCAGCGCATCGACGATCACCCCGGCCTCGACCACCGCGATGCGCGCGCCCGCACGGATCTCGCGCACCCGGTTCATCCGCCCGAGCGACAGCGCAATCGCCCCTGCGCCAAGCGCGCCGCCGTTCAGCCCGGTGTTGCCCGAAACCGGCACCACCGCCACGCCCTGCGCGACCGCAAGACGCAGCACCGCCGCCACCTCGTCGCGGTCGGCCGGGCGCACCACGGCCACAGGCGCGCCGCGGTAATGCCCGGTCCAGTCGCTGTCCCAGGGCGCGGTCTCGGCCCCCGTCAGCACATGCGCAGGCCCGACGATCGCCGCCAGAGCGGCCAGAAGATCGCTCATCGCTGCACCTCCAGCCCCGGCGCGGCATCGAGCAGGCTGCGCGTATAGGCCTCGCGCGGGGCGCGGAACACCTGTTCGACGGAACCGAGTTCGACCACACGCCCCTTCTGCATCACCGCGATCCGGTCGCAGATCTTGCCCGCGACGCGCAGGTCGTGGGTGACGAACAGCAAGGTCAGCCCGAGGCGCTGCTTCAGATCCTCGAGCAGATCGAGAACCTGCGCCTGCACCGAGACATCGAGCGCCGAGACCGCCTCGTCGGCGACGATGATCTCGGGTTCGAGGGCGAGCGCCCGGGCGATGCCGATGCGCTGGCGCTGACCGCCCGAAAACTCGTGCGGGAAACGCTCCATCGCCGAGGGCTTCAGCCCGACGAGGTCCAGCAGTTCGCGCGCCCGCGCCTCGGCCTCGGCGCGGGGGCGGCCGTGGGCGATGGGGCCCTCGGTCAGGATCCGGCCGATGCGCGCGCGCGGGTTGAGCGAGGCATAGGGATCCTGAAAGATCATCTGGATGCGCTTGCGATGTGCGCGCAGCGCCGCGCCCCGCAGATGCGAGATGTCCTTGCCGTCCATCTCGATCGTGCCGGAATCGGGTGTGACCAGCTGCACGATGGCGCGCCCGAGCGTCGACTTGCCCGAACCGGATTCGCCCACGATCCCCAGCGTCTCGCCCCGCATCAGATCGAGCGTGACGTGATCCGAGGCCTTCACCACCCGCGCCCCGGTGCGGAATTCCTTGACCAGATCGCGCACCCGCAGCAGCGGCACCTCGCGCGCCGGTTCGTCGCGGAACTCGACCGTCGGGATCGCCGCGATCAGCCGGCGGGTATAGGGATGATCGGGCGCCTTCAGCACCTTTTCGGCCGGGCCCTGCTCGACCAGCTCGCCCAGCTCGATCACCGCGACGTCATCGGCGATCTCGGACACGACGCCGAAATCATGGGTGACGAACATCACCGCCATCCCGTGACGGGTCTGCAAGTCCTTGATCAGACGCAGGATCTGCGCCTGCGTGGTGACATCGAGCGCGGTCGTCGGCTCGTCCGCGATCAGCACCCGCGGCTCCAGCGCCAATGCCATCGCGATCACCACGCGCTGCCGCTGCCCGCCCGAGAGCTGGAACGGATAGGCGAAGCGGGCGCGCTCGGGGTCGGGGATGCCGACCTCGCGCAGCAGCTGCAACGCCCGCGCCGCGCGTTCGGACGGCGTGAGGCGGCCGTGGGCCTCGAACACCTCGGCGATCTGCGCGCCGATCCGCATCAGCGGGTTCAGCGCGGTCATCGGCTCCTGGAAGATCATCGCGATGCCCTGGCCGCGCAACTCCTGATACTGCGCCTCGCTCAGGTGGGTGATGTCGCGGCCGCCGAACAGGATGCGGCCGGCGCCGACGCTGACGCCCTTCGGCAACAGCCCCATGACCGCATTCGCCGACATCGACTTGCCGGAACCGGATTCGCCCACGATGCACAGCGTGCGCCCGGGCCACAGCTGCAACGAGACGTCGCGGATCGCGTGCGGACGGTCGGCGCCCTCGGGCAGATCGACGGTCAGATGTTCGATGCTCAGGGTGGGTTCGATGTCCATCTCAGCTCCTCCGGCGCGACAGGCGCGGGTTCAGCGCATCGTTCAGGCTTTCGCCGATCAGGTTCAGCGCCAGCACCGTCAGCACGATCGCCACGCCCGGAAACAGCGACAGCCACCACGCCTGACGGATCACCGTGCGCGCCGCGCCGATCATGTAACCCCAGCTCATCAGGTTCGGGTCGCCAAGGCCCAGAAACGACAACGAGCTTTCGAGCAAGATCGCCGAGGCCACCATCAGCGAGGCCATCACGATGATCGGCGAGACCGCGTTGGGCAGGATCTGACGCAAGATGATCGCCGGCGTCGACAGGCCCTGCAAGATCGCCGCCTCGATATATTCGCGCTGGCGCAGCGACATCACCTCGCCGCGCACCAGCCGCGCCACCGGCGGCCAGGACACGATGCCGATGGCAAGCGTGATCGACACCACCGAGGGCTGGAAGATCGCCACGATCACGATGGCGAGGGCGAAGCTCGGCACGGTCTGGAAGAACTCGGTCACGCGCATCAGCAGATCGTCGATGCGGCCGCCGAAATAGCCCGCGAGCGCGCCGACCGGGATGCCGATCAGCAGCGCGGCAAGCGTCGAGACCAGCCCCACCAGCAGCGACACCCGCCCGCCATAGGCCAGCCCCGCCGCCACGCTGCGCCCGACCGTATCGGTGCCGAGCGGGAATTTCATCCCCTCGAACGGCGGCACGAAGGGACGCGCCACCATCTTCCACGGATTGCCCGGAAACAGCAGCGGCGCCAGCAGCGCGACCGCCACGATCAGCGCCAGCAACACCAGCCCGATGATTCCGCCCTTGTTGGCGCGGAAACGATGCCAGAAATCTTTCATCGCAAACCTCACTGCGCGCGGATGCGGGGATCGACGATCCCGTAGATCAGATCGGTGATCAGGTTGAACACGATCACCATCGCCGCCGAGACGAAGAACACCCCGAGCAGCACGTTGTAATCGCGCTGTGTCAGCGCCTCGAACATCAGCCGGCCGATGCCGGGCCAGGCGAAGACGGTCTCGGTCAGCACGGCGCCGCCGACCAGCTGGCCGGCCTGCAACCCCGCCAGCGTCACGATCGGCAACAGCGCGTTGCGCAGGATGTGGCGCCGCTCGATCAGGCCCGGGGACAGGCCCTTGGCGCGCGCGGTCTTGACGAAATCGAGCTGCGCCACCTCGAGCATCGAGGCCCGGGTCATGCGCGAATAGACCGCCATGAAGAACAGGCCGAGCGACAGCGCCGGCAGCGCCAGATGCTGCGCGATGTCGAGCGCGCGGCGCATCCCGGTGAAGCCCGATCCGACGGTTTCATAGCCGAACGGCGGCAGCCAGCCGAGCACCACCGAAAACAGCAGCACCCCCATCAGCGCCGCCCAGAACAGCGGCGTGGCGTAGAACAGCAGCGCCACCGTGGAGATCAGCGTGTCGGACCACTTGCCCACCCGCGACGCCGCCAGCACCCCCGCCGCGACACCGAGGATCAGCGACACCGCGAAGGCCGAGCCGGTCAGCAACAGCGTCGCCGGAAGCCGGTCCATCAGCAGATCGAACACCGGCATCTGCTGGCGATAGGAGAAGCCGAGATCGAGGTGCAGCACATCCCAGACGTATTTCCCAAGCTGCAGGTAAAGCGGCTGGTCAAGGCCGAACTTCTCGCGCAGCTGCGCAAGGAACACGTCGTCGGTCGCCCCGGCCTCGCCCGCCATCACCACCGCCGGATCGCCCGGCGCGGCATGGATCAGCAGGAAATTCAGCACCAGAATGGCCAGCAGCACCACGGCGGCCTTGGCCAGCCGGGCGGCAATACGGGTAGCGATCTTCATGAATGTCGTTCCGCGCATGAAAGTCCCCGGCGCGCTTGCCGCGCACCGGGGAACGGGGTCACTTCTGGATCCAGGCGTTCTTGAACCCGTCGTTCAGGCCGATGCCCGTGGTGACGAGATCCTTGACCGAGCAGCGGCTGATCGTCGGCATGCCCATGTCGAGAAGCCAGGCGTTCGGCACGTCGTCGACGAGGATCTTCTGCACCGCGTCATAGGCGGCCTTGCGTTCGGCCGGATCGACGGTGCCCGCGCCCTTGTCGAACAGCGCGTCGACCCTCGGGTTCGAATAGCCCTCGACGTTGTTCCAGGGCGAGCCCTTCTTGATGTTGCCCGACACATAGCTGCGCGACACGCCAAGCGCCGGATCGCCATACTGATACAGATAGGTCGTCGACAGATCGAAATCCCAGTCCGACAGATGCTGGTTCCAGCCCGCGACATCGGTCGAGACGATCTCGACCTTGACCCCCACATCGGCGAGGTTCTGCTTGATGACCTCGGCGAGGCGCATCCAGGTCTCGCCATAGGGCATCGGGACAAGTTTCAGCACCTCGCCCTTGTAGCCCGAGGCCTTGACCAGTTCCTTCGCCTTCTTCGGATCGTAGGGCCAGGGCTTCAGATCGGTGTCGTTGTAGCGGGTGGAGCCGGCGAAGGGCCCGTTCGGGATCTGCCCGAGGCCGTTGAACAGCGAATCGCGGATGAACTCGCGGTCGAGCGCATACAGGATCGCCTGACGGAATTCCTTGCTCGCGGTCGGGCCCTGACGGTTGTTCAGCCACACCCAGGACTGCGGGCCGAAGAACTCCCAGCCGGACTGGGTGATGCAGGTATCGGGCAGCGCCTTCACCCGGTCGATGTCGAAATTCTCGATCGAGCCGGCGGGCAGGATGTCGACCTGCCCGGTCTCGTAGGCCACCGCGCGCGAGGCGGCATCGGGGATCACGTGCCAGTAAACCTCGTCGAGGTAGGGCTTGCCCTGATCCCAGTAGTCGGGGTTCTTCACCAGCTTGATATACGACCCCTTCACCCATTCGGCGAACTTGAACGGACCGGTGCCGATGGGGGTGTTGTTCGCCGGGTTGGTGGCGAAATCGGTGCCTTCGTAGATGTGCTTCGGCACGATCGGCATCGAGCCGACCTCGAAGCTGTTCAGGAACGGACCGAAGGGCGATTTCAGGCGGAACACCACGGTGTCGGCGTCGGGCGCGGTGATGCTTTCGACATGATCGAGAACGGCACGGAACCGCGGGTGGGTCTTGCGCAGGAACACATCGGCGCTGAACACCACGTCATCGGCCGAGAACGGCTGACCGTCGTGCCACTTCACCCCGTTCTGGAGGTGGAAGGTATAGGTCAGACCGTCGGCCGAGACCTCCCAGCTTTTCGCCAGCGAGGGCATCGGGTTCAGCCTGGTGTCGTAGCGCAGCAGCCCTTCGTAGATGTTGCCCGCGACCTGCTGGGCCGGGGCGTTCTGCACGAGGCCGAGCATCAGGCTCGGTGGTTCGGGCTGGATGACGACATTCGCCCGCCCGCCCGCGACCGGATCAGCCAGCGATGGCGCCACGGCCAGGAAACTCGCGACGACGGCCGCCAGAATGCGCTTCATGAAAATTCTCCCTTGTCGTTTGGACATATTCTTGTGCCTTCATGGCGCGAAGTCGCCCCCGCGCCCGAGGATGGAGAAATCATTCGGCCATCGCCGTCAGCGGCGCAAATAGGCCTGAGCTATCGCTGCGATAAGCGAGACGCCCCCGTCACCGAAGCGTCATGTCGAGCCCCTGCCCCGCAAGCCGCCTTTGCCATGTGCACGGAGATGTCTCGGGGAAATCCGTGCGCTGATGCACGCCCCGGCTTTCCGTCCTGGCAAGGGCGGCGCTGGCGCCTGTGCGGGCGTGGAACAGCATGCCCGACAGTTCCCGCGCAAAAAGCGCGCTGCGCGCGTCGCCGGCGCCCGGGGCGGCCTGCAGCTCATCTTCGAGTTCGGCGGTGAGCGCCAGAGTCTCGTTGAGTGTCCGGGCGCGGCGAAAGCCATTGCGGCGGATCGGCAGGACCTCGGCCTGAAGCGCCTGCAGCAGCGGCCGCACCGCCGCGATCCGGCGCCCGGGCACGGGCTCCCTTGCCCGCTCCCCGCGCCCCGGCGCGCCCTCGCGGGCCGAGCGCGCAGCCGCCAGCCCCGCCCATCTGCCGGAGGCAAGCGTCCAGGCCGCGTTGATCGCGCCCGCCCCCGAGGAAGCGCCGACCAGCATCTCGCGCGAAGCGGCATCGCCCGCCACCCACAGACCGGGCACCGACGAGGCACAGTCCGCGGTGACGACAATGCCGCCGGAGCCGCGCACCGAGCCTTCGAACATCGGCTCGACCTCGAACTTCTGGGTGAACGGGTCCACACCAAGCCGGTCGAACTGGGTGAAAAGATTGGGTTGCCCGGCGCGCAGGAACGGGCGGTTCGCCTCCGGCACCTGGGTGAACTGGCAAAAGACCGGTTCGTGCCCGAAGAGAGGGGCCGCCGCGGTGCCGATGACGCCATAGGGCGAGGACCAGCCCAGATGCACCTGATGCCCGGCCGCATCGAAGAACGCCGCCTGCAGCAGATAGCCGTTCTTGTCGACCGACCCGCCTTTCGGCACGATGCCGTAATAGTTCGAGAATTCCATCCCCGACCACTCGGCGCCAAGCTCGGCCGCCATCAGCAGCGCATCGCCGGTATTGACGCTCGAACCGATGCAGCCGCTGCGCAGCGCCGAACCGCCGGCCGCCATCACCACGGCACGGGCGTCGATCCGCCAGCGCTGGTCCTTCTGCCGCAACACCCCCTCGGCACCGGCGCAGCGCCCTGCGGCATCCCGAAGCAGTGAAAGTGCCGGCGCATGATCGAGGATGGTGACCCCCGCCCGGTGCACGAGCCGGCGCATCTCGCGCAGATAGACCGGCCCCTGCACCACCACCTGCCCGCCGCGCCCGCTGCGATAGGTCGGATCGCCGATATAGCCGCGGCTCTCGGCAAAGCCCGGCCAGCTTGCCCATGTCTCCGCAAGAACGCGCTCCATCCACGTCTCTTCGGCAAGCCCGCAGGCATCGACGGCCTTCGCCGCCATCGCTGCCGCGCGCCCTTCCGGCGCCACCCACCAGTGGCCGATGGTCGCCGCGGCGCCAACGCCGGAGGCCCCGCACCAGCCCTTGTCCACCAAGATCACCTCGGCCCCGGCCGCGCGGGCGGCGAGGGCGGCCCAGGTGCCGGCCGGGCCGCCACCGATCACGAGGACATCGGTCGCAAGATGCAGCTCCGCGCCGAAATGCCCGGTTCCGTCAGCCATGATATGCCTCCTTCCGGGGCTGTGCGCCCGGTTGCGCGCCCGCGGGGGACACCCCGGCGGCGGCCTCCGGCCGCTGTGAGAGCGCGAGCGCCTCGTCGAAACTTCGGGGCGGACGGCGGCCCTTGCCCCAGCCAAGCCGCGCCCGATAGCTGCCGAGAAGCTGACGCTCCGCAAGCTCCGCTTCCGCCGGCGTCGGTGCCGGCCGGCGTTCGGCCGCCACATAGAGCGCATCGGTCGGGCAATGCGCCTCGCACAGGAAGCAGGTCTGGCAATCCTCCTTGCGGGCGATCACCGGCAGCCCGTCTTCGGCCCGGTCGAACACATCCATCGGGCAGACCTTGAAGCACAGGTCGCAGCGCACGCAGCGGTCGGGGGAAACAAGCTCGATCATGCCACGACCTCCGCCGGCGTATCGGCCAGCGCCGCCAGAAGATGGCCGCGCAACTGCGAGAATGCCTCGGTGTCGCGGCTGCGTGGCCGCGGCAGGACGACCTCGACCACCTCGTGGACATGGCCGGGGCCGGGCCGCATGACGACCACCCGATCCGCCAGATAGAGCGCCTCCTCGATGTCATGGGTGACGATCAGGATCGAGACCTGATGCGCGCGCCAGATCTTCAGCAGCTCCTCCTGCATCCGGGCTCGCAGGATCGAATCGAGCGCCCCGAACGGCTCGTCCATCAGCACGAGATCGGTTTCCACCGCCAGCGCCCGGGCGATCGCGGCGCGCTGCGCCATGCCGCCCGAAAGCTGCCGCGGATAGCTTTCCGCAAAGGCGTCGAGCCCGACGAGGGCGATATAGCGCGCCGCCCGCGCCTGCCGCTCGGCCGCGGTCATGGCGAGCGGTTCGAGCGCAAGCTCGACATTACCGCGTACCGTGAGCCAGGGCAGCAGGCGGTGGTCCTGAAACACCACCGTGCTGCCCTGCCCGGCCGTGGTCACCGGCACGCCCGCAATCGCGAGCGCGCCGCTGTCCGGGGTTTCAAGCCCGGCGATGCAGCGCAGCAAGGTCGACTTGCCGCAGCCGGATGCGCCGATCACGGCGATGATCTCGTTGCGCCGCAGCTCCAGTCCGACGTCCGCGAGCGCGCGGAAGGGCACGCCGTTCACGGGGAAGGACTTGGAGAGGCCGGAAACGGTGAGAAGGGAGGAGGAGCTCATGTCAGGTAGCCTTATCGAGATGACGGATCAGACGGGTGCCGAGCGCGTGGAGCGCGACACCAATCAGGGCGAGCGCGAGCACCCCCACGAGGGTGATATCCATGCGGAACTGCTCGCGCCCGCTGGCGATATAGGCGCCAAGGCCGCGGCCGTTGCCGATCGCGTATTCCGCGCCCACGGTTCCGATCCAGGCCGAGATCAGCGCGATCTGCACGCCCACGGCGATCGCCGGCAGCGCCGAGGGCAGATAGAGCGCGGTGATCCGCCGCCGCGGCGACAGGCCGAGCACCCGCACCAGCTCGACGAGCCCCGCCGGCGTGGCGCGCACCCCCTGCTGCGTCGCCAGCACCAGCGGAAAGAACGTGCCGAGGGCGATGAAGACGAGTTTGGCCGCCTCGCTGGTGCCGAACCACGCTGTCAGCAGCGGGATCCAGGCGAAAAGCGCGATCTGGCGCAGGGTGTCGACGCTTGGCGACAGCGCGCGGCCGAGCGGCCGCGACAGGCCAAGGATCAGGCCAAGGCTGATCCCGGCGACAGCCCCGAGACTGCCACCAAGGGCGAGCCGCGCCAGACTGGCACCAAGGGCGGCCCAGATCTCGCGCCCGTCCGGGTCGGTGAAGGGCACTTGCAGAAGTGCTAGGGGCGACACCGCCATCGAACCGCTCAGCAAGTGGTTTTCGAAGGCGAGCGTCCAGGCGGCAAGCGCGGCCGCGGGAAGCACCAGCCCCTTCCAGGACAGCTCAGCCATCGTCGCCCATCCTTGCACGCAAGGCCCGCTCGCCCCCGCGCAGCAGCCGGTCGAGAGCGATGCCGGCGGCGCCGACGGCGATCATCCCGACGATGACCATGTCCATCTGAAACAGCGTCCGGCCCCAGACCATGAGATAGCCAAGGCCATCGGTGGCGGCGAGCATCTCGCAGGTGACCAGCGACACGAAGGCCTGACCGGAGGCGAGGCGCAGCCCGGAGAACAGCGTCGGCACCATCGCCGGCAGGTGGATCCGCCAGAGCTGCCGCCCCGGCGAGAGCCCCAGCACGCGCCCAAGCTCGGCGTAGCGCGCCGGCACGGCGCGCCAGGCGTCGCGGCCGGCAATCGCCACCGGCACGAAGCAGGCCTTGATCAGGATGATGACCTTCAGCGCCTCGTCGATGCCGACAAGCAGGATCAGCACCGGAATCCAGCCCAGCGCCGGCACCGCGGCGATGGCGCGGAAACTGGGGCCGAGCCAGTCTTCGGCGCGAGGCGAGGCGCCGAGCAGCAGCCCGAAGAGAAAGCCGAGCGGCGCACCGATCATCAGCCCCACCGCCAGCCGCCACAGGCTGATGCGGATCGCCGACCACAGCTCGCCGCTGCGCGACAGCTCGAGAAGCGTCGCAAGGACGCGGCTCGGCGCCGGCAGGATATGCCCGGACACCAGAGCGAACTGCGCCGCGAGCTGCCACAGCAGCAGACCCGCAAGCGGCGCGAGCCAGGGCAGCGCGCGGAAGGCCAGGCGCCCGGGGTGACCGCCGCGGCGCGAGGCCGGCCGAGGCACGGGCCTTGCGCTGTGCGCGAGAGGCGCCGCACCCTGCCCCGGGACCGAGATGACGGAAAGATCGCTCATCACTCCGCCTCAGTTCGTGCCGGCAGCAGGCCGGTCGGGCCAGAGCGCCGCGAGCCCGTCGTTTTCAAGCGCCTTCGCAAGGAAACTGCCGTCCGCCCAGGCGGCAAGATCCGGGGTCTTGCGCGTCAGCTTCTGCGCCCTGGTGAACTCGAGCGCACTCGCGAAGCGCTGCTCGAACACCGCATCGAGGCGCGGATCGTAGGCTTGCCTGAAGTCGGTATCGGCGTTCGACCGGCGAATGAGATCGACCGGCGTGCCCGCCCGGTTCCAGATCTGGAAGGCTTCTTCACGGTTGGCCGGATCGGCCAGCCAGGCCGCCGCCTTGACATAGCCGTCGACGACTCGCTGCGTGGCCTCCGGATAGGCGTCGCGGAACTTCCGCGACACGAGGAAACCGCCGAAGCCCGACACCTCGCGATCATCGCGGGCCGAGGAGAAGACGACCTTCGCCACCCCCTTCTGCTCGAGCGGCAGCAGGAAATCGGCGCCGAACACCGCATCGACGCTGCCCGCACTGATCGCGGCGAGCTGATCGGCGTTCTTGAGGTCGATGAGGGTGATGTCCTTTTCACTCAGCCCGGCGTGCCGCAGCGCCTCGAGCGCCGCCCAGTGGATGATCGTCGCCTTCTGCAGCGCGACGCGCTTGCCCTTGAGATCCCCGAGGCTCTCGATGCCGCTGCCGGTGCGTGCGACGGCGAAGATATTGGTGCCCTGCGTCGAGGCGACGATGACGGTGTCGAGCCCGCTCGCCGCACCGACGATATTCGGCACCGCACCATAGGAGGCAAAGTCCACCTGCCCGTTCGCGAAGGCCTCGTTGATCGCCGGGCCGGTGCCGGTGAAATAGGTCCAGTCGAGCTTGACCTCCGTGCCCTTGAATTCATCGGCGATGAAGCCCTTGGCATCGGCGATGGCCAGCAGCCCGACACCGAAGGGCTTGCCGAACCCGAAGCCGACATCGCCGAAGCGGATCTCCTCCGGGAGCCCGCCGGCAATGGCGGCGGCACCCGACATCACCGCAGCGGCGAGGGCCGACAGCACTGTAAATTTCCTGAACATCGTCATCTCCGGCTGGTTGGATCTGACGACAGATTAAAGACGATAATAACGATCGCAATTATAGATGAATGATGTGGGCGAATTCGCTGAATCTGTTCTGCCGGACGATGGTCGCAAGAAAGAGGACGCGCGACGTTGCATCGCGCAGACGAATATTTTTCCTTCTTGCTGCGGCCAACCGGGCCGGTGAACCGCCACAGCTTTGCCGCAGGCGCCGACTCCTGAATAGGATGGCGCCTCATCAGCAAGACGACGAACAGGTTTTTCCCCGGCATGCACGAACGCGCGGTGCGGCGGGTCCTCGACACCGGCGAGCCGTGGCTTCCGGGTGCGGTGTCGCAGAATGGAGCGGGATCTGCCTTGGCAGGCGAAGACTGCAGAGCAGTCCCCACGGCAGGGCCGGCGCGCGATCCGCGCCCCGTCTTGCGTTCGCGCCAGAACGGCGGCACGTCACCGGCCATGAGACACCCGTAGGGGGATCTCGGCCGGCCCGTAGGTTCCGATCTGCGCCCAGTGGTCCGTGCTCAGCTCGAGCTGCGTGCACATCCGGAACGGCACATCGGGAACCGCGCTCACGCCGATGGCCTTGAAGCTCAGCCAGTCCTGCTCCGCCCGCGGCAGCCGCGCGACTTCGCAGGGCCGCCCGAAAATCCAGGCGAACAGCGCCTCCCGCTCCGGGCTTTCCGGCTTCGGGTGGACCATCCGGATCACATCGGCCAGCGACGGATCGTTGCCGACCGCGGCGTGCAGCAGCGCCCGGTCGGACGCGCCGTTCAGCCAGGCCTGGACCCTCGCCCTGGGCGCCGAACCAAGCGACTTGCGCCCGGTGCGGCCCGAGCGCAAGGCCTGCACGAAGCTGCGCAGCATCTTGCCGGTGCCGACCACGCGGCCAAAGACCGTCCGGAACAGGGCCAGCACCGCCAGCAGCACTGCCGGCATGTCCTTCATATGGGCCCGCCCGGCGGACATGGATCTTCGTGCACCTGACCACCGGCACGCATGTCGCACAGATCTGCTGGTTTCAGCTGACGGAAAGTCGGCATGTGCCCACCCGTCTCGCCCAGACCGGTCCGCCGCGCGACGACACCGACGGTGCGGGCAAGCGCGACATCACCGACCTCGACCTGAGCCGCCGCAATGCTCTGCAGCAGCGCGTCGATCTTGCGTCGCGCGATGACAGCAACCTGCAGAAGGGCGGGATCGAGACGCGCAGTCCCGCCGATGACGCGGGGACCGACCGGATCGAGCGGATCGAGCGGATGGCCGGGGCCTCGGATGCGCCGATCCTTCTGCTGGGCGAAAGCGGCACCGGCGCGGATCAGATCGCCCCGTTCGACCGCGTGCAACTGGCTGAGGTGCGCCGCACCTGCCGCGGCTCGACCCGTCTGAGCGACGCCGGGCGGCATCTGCTCGCGGTGTCGCGCGGCCACAGGACGAGCACGAATGATGCCGACCGCTTGCGGAAATACACCCAGCGCTTCGGTCTCGACCGGGCCACGGTGACGTCATAGCTGCCACAATCCTGGCCGGGCGCGGCGCAGCGGATGAACGGCAGGCGCGGAAAGTCGTACTGCGGCAAGGGCGGGATCCGGGCTCTCAGCCAATGGGCGGGTCTTTCATCCGCTCATGCGCCAGCCCCCTCCCCCAGCAGCCTCTGCATGCTTTGGCGAAGCGCGGTCCGGCCTGGCCTATCTGTCGGCCAGGCGATAGCCGACCCCCGGCTCGGTGAAGATCCAGCGCGGGTCGGCGGCATCATCGCCGAGCTTGGCGCGCAGCTGGCGGATATAGACGCGCAGATACTGGCTGTCCTCGGCATGGGCCGGCCCCCAGATCGCCTTCAGGATCATGTCCTGCGTGACCAGCCGCCCGGCATGGCCGGCCAGAAGCCACAAGAGGTCGAATTCCTTGCGGGTCAGCTTCAGGTCTTCGCCCGACAGGCTGGCGCGATGATCGGCCGCATCGATGACCAGCGGCCCCAGCGTCAGGACGGCCGGGGCCGCGTCTGTGGCGCGGTCGCGCAGAAGGCCGCGCAGGCGCGCCAGCAGCTCTCCGGTCGAGAAAGGTTTGGTGACATAGTCTTGCGCGCCGGCATCCAGCGCGGCGATCTTGCCGGCCTCGTCGCTGCGCACGGACAGCACCAGAACCGGCACCTGCGACCATTCCCGAACCGCCTTCAGCACCGAAATCCCGTCCGCATCCGGCAGGCCGAGATCGAGAATGATCGCCGCCGGCGCCTCGCGCGCGGCGAGCGCGATGCCGTCCCGCGCCGTCCCCGCCTCGGAGACGAGATGGCCTTCGGTTTCCAGCGCGACGCGCAGAAAGCGCCGGATCGGCGCCTCGTCCTCGACGATCAGGATGCGGGCAGCGGCGGTCACGCGGACACCTCCGGGTTCCAGAGCGGCAGTTCCATCACGATCCGCGTGCCGCGCCCGTCGGGATGCACGGCCTCGGCGCGGATCGCGCCACCATGGGCTTCCACGATCCCCTTGCAGATGGCAAGGCCAAGGCCCGTTCCCGCCTGCCCGCCGTCGCCCTGCTCGGCGCGCCAGAACATGTCGAACACATGGGCGGCCGCGCCCGGCGGCAGGCCCGGCCCCTCGTCCTCGACCGACAGCACCGCCCGCCCGCGCGACTGATGCGCCGCGATCCGGATCGCGCGGCCCGGACCGGCATATTTGCAGGCATTGTCGAAGATGTTGACCAGAACCTGTTCGATCAGCACCGGATCGACCTGCGCCGGCGCCATGTCGACGGGGATCGCCACCTCCATCGGATGGCCCCGCAGCGGGCCGCGCAGCCGGTTGCGGGCCGACCCCACCAGCTCCCGCAGGTCGGTGGCATGGGTCTTCAGCGTCAGCGCGCCATGGCCGAGACGGGTCATGTCGAGCAGGTTCTGGATATAGCGGTCGAGCCGGTCGCCCTCGTCGCGGATGGTCTCGGCAAGGGTGCCGCGCGCCTCGGCGGTCAGGCCCGGCTGCGTCAGCCCCTCCGCCGCGCCGAGGATCGACACCAGCGGCGTGCGCAGATCGTGACTGACCGAGGACAGCAGCGCGGTGCGCAGCCGTTCGGTCTCGCTTGCCACCCGGATCTGCGCCAGATCATCGGCAAGTTTCACCCGTTCCAGCGCCAAGGCCACCTGATCGGCCAGCGCCTCGACCAGCCGCCGGTCGCCGGGCGGCGGTTCGTGCCCGTCCTCGTAGGCAAGGCCGAGAACACCGATCCGCCGGTCGGCGGACAGCAGCGGCAGGAACAGCCAGCGCGAGGCGGGCAAGGTGGCCGAGCCCTTGCCCGTGGGTTCGCCATGCTCGAAGGCATAGGTCGCCGCGGACAGCTCGCGCGGTTCCATCCGGTCTTCGGGCGGAAAGGCCCCGACGATGGCAAGCTGCCCATTTTCATTTGGCAACAGCAGGATCGACTGGCATTCGAGCACCGCGGCGACATGGCTGACCGCCGCCCAGACGACATCATCGACGGAGGCCGCCGCGGCGGCCCGGCGCGAAAAGTCATAAAGCTTGCGCGTGCGGTCCGAGATCGCCCGTTGCGCCACGGCCCGGTCGCGCAGCCGCGCCGCAAGATTGCCGGTCAGGATCGAGACGGCAAGGAACAGCAGCAGCGTCACGAACTGGCCCCGGTTCCAGATGTGCAGCGTCATCCGCGGATCGGTGAAGAACAGATTGTAGGCCAGAAAGCTGAGCAAGGCGGCCGCGACAGAGGGCCAGCGCCCCAGTTTCGCGGCAATGGCAACCACCACCGTCATGTAGAGCAGCGACAGGCTCAGCACCGGGATCAGCCGCTCGGCGCCAAGGGCGATCAGCGTCGTCGCACAGACCGCCAGCGCGACGAGACCGAGCGGGCGCAGCTGGGCCGGAACATCGGCCCGGGCCGGGCGGCGGCGCTGACGCTGGCGCGCCGGGCTTTCCTCGTCGGTGACGAGGGTCAGCTCGAACTGCGTCGCGCCACGCAACAGGCCGGCGACCACGGCCTCATGTGGCGAGGGCGACAGCCAGCGCGCAAGCCGCGCCCGCGGTGCGGGCCGTGGCACGACGATGCGGCGGACATTGTGCTTTTGCGCGAAGTCCAGCACGTCCTGTGCCGCGTCGCGTTCGGTCTGCAGCACCGTCACCTCGGCCCCCAGCCGTTCGGCCAGACGCAGGGACGAGGTGCCCGGCTCGCCCGCAAGATCGCGCTGCGTCTCGGCGCGCAGGCTGGTCAGCGCCACCGCCAACCACTCGACCCGCGCCCGGTCGGCCGAGCGCCTGGCGATCCGCACCGCATCGCGGCCGACGGCGCCTTCAGGCAGGACGACGAGGATCCGCTCCTGCGTCGGCCAGGGGCCCTCGATCGCGTTTGCCGCCATGTGTTCCTTGAGCTGCGCATCGACCCGATCGGCGGCGGTGCGCATGGCAAGCTCGCGCAGCGCCGTCAGGTTGCCCTTGGCGAAGAAGTTCGCCACCGCCCGCGCCGCCTGATCCTGCACATAGACCTTGCCCGCACGCAGCCGCGCGATCAGCTCGTCCGGCGGCAGGTCGATCAGCTCGATCTCGTCGGCGAGTTCAAGCACCTGATCGGGCACCGTCTCGCGCACCCGGATCCCGGTGATCCGCGCGACGGTGTCGTTCAGCGTCTCGACATGCTGGACATTCATCGTGGTGTAGACGTCGATCCCGGCCGCCAGCACATCCTCGACATCCTGCCAGCGCTTCTCGTGCCGCGCGCCCGAGAGATTGGAATGCGCGAGCTCGTCGATCAGCGCGAGACCGGGAAGGCGCGCGATCAGGGCATCGACATCCATCTCCTGCAGGATATGGCCCTGATGATAGACCGTCCGGCGCGGCAGAACCTCGAAGCCGCGCAGCATCGCCTCGGTCTCGGCGCGGCCATGGGTTTCCACCACGGCGGCCAGCACGCTGACGCCTTCGGCCGCGCGATCGCGCGCGGCCTGCAGCATGGCGAAGGTCTTGCCCACACCGGGCGCGGCGCCGAGAAAAATCTTCAGCCGTCCCCGGCCTTCGCGGCGGGCCTCGGGCAGAAGGGCCTCGGGTTCGGGGCGGGAGGGTTCGGACATCTGACCTCTCAGTTTGCCGCAGCAGGCGCCACCGGCGTCGCGGCGTCAAGGGCGAGGTTGGCCAGCAGGACGTTGACGCGCGGCTCGCCATAAAGGCCAAGCCACCGGCTTTCGGTATGGGCGGCGATGATCCGGTTCACCTCGGCGAGGGGAAGACCTCGGGCCGCGGCGATGCGGGCGGCCTGGCCATGGGCGTTGGCCGGCGAGATCTGCGGATCAAGACCGGACCCCGACGCGGTGACCGCATCCATCGGGGCTGTGCCGCCATTCGCGGCCTCCCAGGCGCTGCGCCGGGCCGCCACCTCGCGGCGCAGCGCCGCCGAGCTCGGGCCGAGGTTCGAGGCGCCCGAGGGCATGGCGCTGAACGCCGCGGCCGAGGGGCGCGGATGCAGATAGCGCTCCCCCGCGAAGTCCTGCGCGATCAGCCGCGAGCCGATCACGGTGCCGTCCTTCACGATCAGGCTGCCGTTGGCGGCGGCTGGCACCAGCGCCTGTGCGATCGCGGTGATCGCCAGCGGATAGGCAAGGCCGGTGAGAAGGGTCATCCCCGCAAGCAGGACAAGGGCGGGGCGGAATTGGGTCAGCATGGAAGCCTCCTTACACAAGGCCAAGGGCGGTGACGGCCATGTCGATGGCCTTGATCCCGATGAAGGGCACGATCAGCCCGCCCAGCCCGTAGATCGACAGGTTGCGCCGCAACAGCGCCGCGGCGCTCGAGGGCTGGTATTTCACCCCGCGCAGCGCGAGCGGGATCAGCGCGACGATGATCAGCGCGTTGAAGATCACCGCCGACAGAAGGGCGCTTTGCGGCGAGGCGAGCCCCATGACGTTCAGAACGCCCAGCCCCGGAAAGGCGGCGACGAAGATCGCCGGCAGGATGGCGAAATATTTCGCCACGTCATTGGCGATCGAGAAGGTGGTCAGCGCGCCGCGCGAGATCAGGAGCTGCTTGCCCACCATCACCACCTCGATCAGCTTGGTCGGATCGCTGTCGAGGTCGATCAGGTTCGCCGCCTCCTTCGCGGCGGGCGTGCCCGAGTTCATCGCCACCCCCACATCTGCCTGCGCCAGCGCGGGCGCGTCGTTCGAGCCGTCGCCGCACATCGCGACCAGCCGCCCGCCCGCCTGTTCGCGGCGGATGTAGTCAAGCTTCATCTCGGGCGTCGCTTCGGCCAGGAAATCGTCCACCCCGGCCTCGGCGGCGATCGCGGCGGCGGTCAGGGGATTGTCACCGGTGATCATCACCGTGCGGATGCCCATGGCGCGCAGCTCGGCAAAGCGTTCGCGCACGCCGGGCTTGATCACGTCCTTCAGATGGATCGCGCCGAGGATCACGTCGTCCTGCGCCACCAGAAGCGGCGTGCCGCCGGAGCGGGCGATCTCGTCGATCCTCGCGCGCAGCGCCGGATCGGCGGAGCGCCCGACGAACCGCTCCACCGCATCCACCGCGCCCTTGCGCAGCTGCCGGCCCGGCAGATCGACGCCGGAAAGCCGGGTCTGGGCGGAGAAGGCGACGGGCTCGCCCCGTTCCACGCTCTCGCCGGTCAGGGCGGGGAGCAGCCGGCGCGCCAGATCGACGATCGACTTGCCTTCCGGCGTGGCATCGCTGAGCGAGGCAAACCAGGCGGCACGGACCAGTTGCGTCTCGATCACGCCATGGGCCGGATAGAAGGCCTCGGCCATCCGGTTGCCGAAGGTGATCGTGCCGGTCTTGTCGAGCAGCAGCGTGTCCACATCCCCCGCGGCCTCGACCGCACGCCCGGATTTGGCGATGACATTGGCGCGCACCAGCCGGTCCATGCCGGCGATGCCGATGGCCGACAGAAGCCCGCCGATGGTGGTGGGGATCAGCGTCACGAACAGCGCCGCAAGCGTGATGACCGGGATCGCGATGCCCGAATAGCGGGCGAAGGGGGCGAGCGTGACCACGACGAAAAGGAAGATCAGCGTCAGCCCGGCAAGCAGGATGTTCAGCGCGATCTCGTTCGGGGTCTTCTGTCGCTCCGCCCCCTCGACCAATGCAATCATCCGGTCGAGGAAGCTTTTGCCCGGCTCGGCGGTGATTCTCAGGATCAGGCTGTCCGAGACGATCCGGGTGCCGCCGGTGACCGAACAGCGGTCGCCGCCGGATTCGCGGATGACGGGTGCGCTTTCGCCGGTGATCGCGCTTTCGTCGACCGAGGCGACGCCGCGGATCACCTCGGCGTCGGTCGGGATCAGGTCGCCGGCCTCGACGCGCACGAGCTGCCCGGCCCGCAACGCCGAGGACGGCACCGATTTCGGCGCAGGGTCGTCCTCGCGGGTGAGCAGCCGGACCATGGTTTCGGCCTTGGTTGCGCGCAGGCTGTCGGCGCGGGCCTTGCCGCGGCCTTCGGCGAGCGCCTCGGCGAAATTGGCGAAGAGGACGCAGACCCAGAGCCAGAAGGCCAGCTGAAGGGTCACGCCCCAGCCCGGCGCGCCGATGGCAAGGTCGCGCAGGGCGAGCACGCTGGTCAGCCCGGCGGTGACGGCGGTGACGAAGATCACCGCGTTGCCCATCAGGGCGCGGGGGCGAAGCTTGCTGAAGGCGGCTTTCAGCGCCGCCATATAAAGGCCCGGATGGGCGGTCGAAGAGATGGACATGGGGTGTCCCTGAACTGAAGGGGGAAGGCGTGGCCCCTCGGGGCCGCGCGGGATCAGAAGCTTTGCCCTGCCGCCAGGGCGGTCTGTTCTGCGATCGGGCCAAGCGCCAGCACCGGGAAGAACGTCAGCGCGCCCAGGATCGCCACGGTCAGGATCAGCAGCGTCACGAACAGCGGCCCGTGCGTCGGGAAAGTGCCCGAGGTGACGGCGGCGCGCTTCTTCGCGCCGAGCGAGCCGGCGATCGCCAGCATCGGCACGATGATGGCATAGCGGCCGAGGAGCATCAGAAGGCCAAGGGCCGTCGTCTGCCACTGCGTCGCGGCGCCGAAGCCCCCGAAGGCCGAGCCGTTGTTGCCGACCGCCGAGGAATAGGCATAGAGGATCTCGCTCAGCCCATGCGGCCCCGCCTGCTGCACCGAGGCCAGCGCCGCCGGCACCGTGGCCGAGATCGCCCCGCCTGCCAGAATGCCGAGCGGCATCGACAGGAAGGCCAGCATCGCGAGCGTCACCTCGCGCGCCTCGATCTTGCGGCCGAGGTATTCCGGCGTGCGCCCGACCATCAGCCCGGCCAGGAAGACCGCCAGCACGACATAGAGCAGCATCCCGTAAAGCCCGGCGCCGACACCGCCGAAGATCACCTCGCCGATCATCATGTTGACCATCTCGACAAGGCCCGAAAGCGGCATGAAACTGTCGTGCATCGCATTGACCGAGCCATTGGAGGCCGCCGTGGTCGCCGCGCCCCAGAGGGCGGAGAGGCCCGCGCCGAAGCGCTGTTCCTTGCCCTCCATGTTGGCGCCGAGACCGAGGGCCGCGTTGCCGCCCGCCTCGCCCCACCAGATCACCACGAGACCAAGGACGAACATCACGCCCATGGCGGCAAAGATCGCCCAGCCTTGCCGGCGGTCTTGCGCCATCCGGCCGAAGACGAAGCAGAAGGCGACGGGGATCAGCAGGATCGACAGGCACTGCACCATGTTCGACAGCACCGTCGGGTTCTCGAACGGATGGGCCGAGTTCACGCCGAAGAAGCCGCCGCCATTGGTGCCAAGCTGCTTGATCGCGATCTGTGCGGCGGCGGGGCCGCGCGCGATCACCTGATCGGCGCCTTCGACCGTGGTTGCGTGCACCGCGCCGAGCAATGTCTGCGGCACGCCCTGCACGACCAGCACCAGCGCCACCACCACCGACAGCGGCAGCAGCACATAGAGAACCGAGCGCGTCATGTCGGCCCAGAAATTGCCAAGCCCCGCGCCCCTCTCGCCGGTGAAGCCGCGGATCACCGCGATACCGACCGCCATGCCGGTTGCGGCGGAGACGAAGTTCTGCACCGTCAGACCGGCCATCTGCGCGAGATAGCTGAGCTGCGCCTCGCCGGAATAGGCTTGCCAGTTGGTGTTGGTGACGAAGCTGATCGCGGTGTTGAAGGCCAGATCGGCCGGCATGCCGGCAATGCGATCGGGGTTCATCGGCAAGGCGCCCTGCAGGCGCAAGATCGCATAGAGGGCAACGAACCCCGTCAGGTTGAAAACCAGAACGGCAAGCGCATAGGCCTTCCAGCCCTGCGAAACATCGGCCCGGATGCCGGCAAAGCGGTAGAAGCCGCGCTCGAGCGGGCCGAAAACGGGCGAAAGCGGCGTCGGCTGTGCCGCATAGACGCGGGTCATCAGGCCGGCCAGCGCCCACCCGCCGGCCGTCAGCACCGCGCAAAAGAGGAGATATCCCAGAAGGTCTTGCATCGTCGCCCCTTCAGAAACGGTCCGGGCGCAACAGCGCCAGGATCAGGAAGCCGAACACCCCCGTCGCGACGGCGAGGCCCAGGATGATGTCGAACATGCCGCCCTCACATCCTGTCGATGAGGCGCAGGGCACCGGCAAAAAGGCAAAAGCCCGCCAGCCCGAGCGCGAGATAGATGAGGTCTGCCATGGCAGTCTCCCGCTGTTGTCATGGCCGGGTGATCGCGCGGAGGGGCGTGAAGGAGATATATGAAAGGCAGCGCCGGCGCATAAAGATCGCGTAAAACCGCGCCGCGAGCGCGCAAGGCCCGGGGCGCAGAGCGCGGCTGCAGTGGTTTGCGACCGCGCGCCTCCAGGGCGTCGGCCATGCCGTCCGTGCCACCGACGGGCGCCCGTTCGGGGCCGGAACGGCGTGTTGCCGCTTGGGTCTTCTGCCGCGGCGTGCTACCCGGGCGGGTATGTCTCCGCTCCCCCCGCCCGACCCGTTCAATGCTCTCGTGGAGGCGCTTGACCTTCGGCCGCTGAAAGACGGCCCGCTGAGCGGGACGCGCTTCACGGTGAAGGACAATATCGACCTCGCCGGACATCGCACCTCTTACGGCAGCCCGGCCTGGCGCGACGCCCATCCCGCGCCGGTCCACAATGCCCTTTGCGTCGATCAGCTGCTGGCCGCCGGGGCGCGCTGCGTGGGCAAGGCCATCGCGGATGAATTCACCTACAGCCTCGATGGCGAAAGCCAGTTCTTCGGCACGCCGCGCAATGCGCGGGCTCCGGACCGGGTCCCGGGCGGATCGTCGAGCGGTTCGGCCGCCTCCGTCGCCAACGGGCTGGCCGATTTCTCGATCGGCACGGATTCGGGGGGCTCGGTGCGGGTTCCGGCAAGCCTGTGCGGGATCTGGGGCATGCGCCCCTCGCTGCACCGCATCTCCGAGGCCGGGGTGCTGCCCTTCATGCCGAGCGTCAGCACGGTGGGGATCCTCGCCGCGGGCCTGCCGCTGCTCGCGGCCGTGGCGCGTGTCCTGCTGCGCAGCGGGACAAGGCCGGCGCCCTCCCCGCGCCGCCTGCTGGTGCTGAGCGACGCGGTCGCGCTTGCCGCCCCCGCCGTGCAGACACAGGTGCGCACGGCTCTGGATGACATCGCGCGGCGCACCGGCCTTGTCGCCGAGCCGATCCGTTTCGCGCAGCTCATCGGCGAGGACCGGCCGCTGAGCGACTGCAATCTGAAGGCGCTGCGCGACCTGCAGACGGCGGAAGTCCAAAGCACGATCGGCAACTGGATCGAGACCGCCCGGCCCAAGCTCGGCACCACCTTCTCGCTGGCTTATGGCAATGTGCGCCGGTTCGACCGGATCTCGGCCCTGGAAAGCCTGACGCGCTGCGAGCGGCTGTTCGAGCAGATCAACGCGGCGCTTCCCGCGGGCACGATCATCTGCTTCCCCACCACCCCCTGCATCGCGCCGCCGAAGGGGTCGCTCAGGACGTTCGAGGCGGTGACGGCCTTCTACGATCCCACGATGACCCTCACCGCGTTCTCCGGCGTCGCCCGCCTTCCCGAGATCTCGGCGCCGCTGCTGACCGTCGCGGGGTGCCCGGTCGGGCTGTCCTTCGCCGCCGGGCATTATCAGGACGAGGCTCTTCTTCACGCGCTGTCCGAGTTTTTCCGGCCGCGGGATCGTTGAGGGCGGCTCGGAGCCGATCGCCCCGCTGCAGCCCCCGCACCGCGCATGGCGGTCAGGGCCGCAACGGGCCCCTTCCCGGCCCGAAAAGACGGAGCGAACAACTCCCGCACCAAGCGGTCCGGCTCTCTGCGCATCAGATCAGGCCGGCAGGCCTCGCCGTTTCCGCGCAACCGGGGGCGTCACCCGCGCGCGGAAACGGAGGACACAGGCGTTCACCCCAAGGTGCGGCCTCCGTCCACCACCAGATCCGCGCCGGTGATGATCGCCGCCTCGTCCGAGGCGAGGAAGGCCACGGCATTGGCAATATCGGCAGGGTCGGGCAGACGGTCGACGCAATGCTGGGCCAACAGGACCTCAAGCGCCTTTTCTTTCGATCCGAAACGCTTGACCAGCATCGCCTCGACCAGCGGCGTCCAGACCCAGGTCGGATGCACCGCATTGACCCGCACGCGATAGCCGCTCTTGCCCGCGCTGAAGGCGGCGTTGCGCGTCAATGCCCGCACGCTCGCCTTGCTGACATTGTAGGGGATCGCGTCCAGACTGCTGACGAAGGCCGTGGTCGAGCCGATATTGACGACGGCGCCGCCGCCGCTGTCCTTCATCACCCGGATCGCCTCGCGGGTGCCCAGAAAGGTGCCGTCCACGTTCACCGACATGATCCGCTGCCATTCGGCGGTCGGCAGCGCGTCGATCAGGAAGCTGCCATTGCCGACGACCCCGGCGGCATTGACCAGAACGTCAAGCTTGCCGGCCTCGGCCACCACCGCATCGAGGGTCTGGCGCCAATCCGCATCCGACGTGACGTCGAGCGGCACGATGACCGGCGCGGCAAGCCCCTCGAAGGCCGCGGCGATGCTGTCGGTCAGTTCCGGTTTCAGATCGGCAAGATAGACCTTGCCGCCCTCCTGCGCGATGCGCTTGCCGATCGCGGTGCCAAGCGCCCCGGTGCCGCCGGTGATGAAGGCGGTCTTGCCTGCAAACCTTTTGTTCATTCGGTCTGTATCCTTCTTTGAAATCCGCCCGGGCCCGGTGCGGGGCACGGGCCGTGGCAGTCATTCGTCGACGACACCATTGCCCAGCGTGCCGATGCCGGTGATCTCCACCTCGACCTGCATCCCCGGGGCGAGGTAAAGCTGCGGCTTGCGGAATTTGCCGACCCCGCCCGGCGTGCCCGTCGCGATCACATCGCCCGGCTGCAAGGTGAGCACGCTCGAGATATAGGCGATCATCTCGGGGATCGAGAACGCCAGATCGTCGAGCCCGGCCTGCTGCACCACCACGCCGTCGACCCGGGTGGTCAGGGTCTGCGCGGTGATATCCTCCACGTCGTCGGCGGTCACGATCCACGGCCCGATGGAGCCCGAGGCCTCGAAGCTCTTGCCCGGCCAGAACTGGGTCGTGTGGATCTGATAGTCGCGGATCGACCCTTCGTTCATGCAGGTGTAGCCCGCCACATGATCGAAAGCCGCCTCGGCCGGAATGTGGCGCCCCGCCTTGCCGATGATCACCGCCAGCTCGCCCTCATAGTCGAAGTCCTTGCTGACCTTCGGGCGCACCAGCGGCGTGCCGTGCCCGACCAGCGAGGACGGGTAGCGGGTGAAGATCGAGGGATGGCGGGGCCGGTCGCGGCCGGTCTCGGCGATGTGGGACAGGTAGTTCAGCCCGACACAGAGGATCTTTTCCGGGGTCGGAACCGGCGGCAGCAGCGTGACATCGGCCAGCGGCAGGGCCGTGCCGACCCCGGCCAGCCCGGCCACTGCGTCGGCAGCGATCACCTGACGCAGGTCGGCATATTGCGCCCCCAGAACGGCCCCGGCATCCAGAACGTCGGACCCGACAACGGTGCCATAACTGGCCGTCCCCGAGGGGGTGATGAAAGAAACAAGACGCATTCGTCGCTCCTGCAGAGTCTGGGATAAGGAAAATCTGATGATGATTGGCGCGCGTGGACGCGGTCACAGATCGGACGGGGGCGCGTCGGATGGGGGCGCGACGCGCTCTCCGTCCGCGGCCGCGCCGGGCCAACGGGCAAGCAGCTTGTCCGCCGTCGCCTGATAGTGTTGCAGCAGCAAAGCCGTGGCCCGCTCCGCATCGCGGTGCAGCACTGCCTCCAGAATCTCGGCATGTTCCTGCTCCACGTCGCGCGCACTCGTGGTCGTGACCGGCCCCGAGGTGACACGGTAGATCTCGGTCGCCGCCGCGAGCTTTTCGCAAATGTCGATCAGGGCCGGGATGCCACAGGCCTCGACCAGCTTTGCGTGAAATGCGCGGTGCGCGTTGAACCATTCGGGGTTGCCGTGCAGCTGGTCGCCGGGCAAACGGCGCTGCGTGCGCGACAGCCGGTGATGGGCCGCCAGCACCTCGGTCTCCCAGTCCATGTCCCCGCGCTCGATGGCCAGCGTCAGCGCCAGCTTTTCGTTATGGCAGCGCAACAACGTCAGATCGAGCAGTTCCTTGCGGTCGAGTTCGGGCACGGAAAACCCCTGCCCCGTCGTCGAGCTGACCAGACGGTCTCCGCTCAGCAAGATCAGCGCCTCGCGCACGACGGTCGTGCTGGCGTTGTATTCCTTGCTCAGAACCGCAGGCTGCAGCCGGGTGCCCGGCGTGATCTGGCCGTCAAAGATGCCCTGACGTATCCGCTGATAGACATCCAGCGCCAGTGACTTTGCGTCTCCCCGTTTCGACATGGCCCAGCGTTCCTATCTGTATCTTGGAAAAAATGACATTTGTGCATGCGGCTCAGCGGATCATCTGCGACGGCAGCCAGGTGACGAGCCCCGGGAAAATCGTGATGACGATCACCACGGCCAGAGCCAGCGGCACGAACAGCAGGACGCCGGAAAAAACGTCCTTGAGCGAGATCCGATGGCCGATGTTGATCTCGGGATCCTGCGCCATGCGATGACCGATGAACACCAGCAAGCCGACAGGCGGCGTCAGGATGCTGATTTCCGCCATCAGCACCAGAAAGACGCCGAACCACATCGGATCATAGCCCGCCGCGACCACGATCGGCATGATCAGCGGAACCGTCAGCAGCATCATCGCGATCGCATCCATGAACATCCCGAGCACGAGATAGAGCAGGATCAGCAGGCCGAAGAACACGATGACATTGCCCGAGACCTCCCGCATGCTCTGCGACAGCCATTGCGCGGCGCCGGTGACGGCCAGCAGGCGGCTGAGGATGGCCGCGCCGATGACCAGGATCAGCACCGAGCCCACCGCCGACAGCGTGCCACGCGCCGCCCCGAACAGCGAGCGCAGGAAGCTGCGGGCGTCCTGCACGGCAAGGCAATAGAGCGCCGCGCCCACCGCCCCCACCGATGCGCATTCGGTCACCGTCAGGAACCCGCCGCCGAGGCCGCCGAAGATCACCGCGATCAGCAGCGGCACCGGCCAGGCCGCGGCGACGATGCGCAGCTTCTCGCGCGGGCTCGGGGCCGGGGCCGCCGCGACCGTCGCGGCCTTCGCGCCGCGCCCGGTGGCGCCGACCCAGTCGGGGCGGAGCACGGCGATTGCCACCACGGTCAGCACATAGGCGAGGGTCAGCAGGATCCCCGGGATCGTGCCCGCGAGCAGCTGCGGCCCGACCGGCACCTCGGCGAAGCCCGCGAAGATCACCATCATGATGCTCGGCGGGATCAGCTGGCCGATGGTGCCGGCGCTGAGCACCGCGCCGACCGCAAGGCGCTTGTCATAGCCAACGCGCAGCATCTCGGCGATCGCGATCCGGCCAAGCGCATAGGTGCTGCCCACGGTCGAGCCGCTGATCGCGCCGAGACCCGCCCCGGCGATATTGGTCGTCGCGGCCAGATTGCCGGGCAGCCAGAAGAACAGGATGCGCGCGGCGGCGTAAAGCTTGGTGGTGATCCCCGAATACCAGAGCATCAGCCCCATGAAGACGAACATCGGCAGCACGACGAAGGTCGAACCGGAGGCGGTGGTGAAGGGCACCTGCGACAGCGTCGTGTCAAGCGCACGCGGGCCCATCACGGCATAGAGGCCGATCGCGCCCGAAACCCCCATCGCGAGCCCGACGCTCATGCCCAGCCCCATCAGCGCGAACATCATGCCCAGTGCCACGATCGCACGCAGCTCCCGCGCCATATCGACGAAGAACAGCGCGCCACAGACCGCGCCGAGCACCGTCAGCAAGATCACCCAGGACACGCCCTTCCACGGCTGCACATCGGCCGGGACAGGGGTGGCAAGGTCAGAAATCGGTGTCATCTGCTGGGTCATCACAGCGCCTCCGGGCTTTCCATGGGCTCATCCGCATCGGGGCTCGCCCCGGACAGAACGACGTAGAGATGCTGTGCAATGACCAGCGCGAAGCTCAGAAAGCCCACGGCCGTCACAAAGCGCACGGGCCAGATGGCGATCTTGTAGGCACCGGCATATTCGCCGTCGGTCATGCTCTCGAACGCGACGTGAAAGCCAAGCCACGCCATCTTCAGCAAGATCAGGATCGACAGCACCGCCACGATACCGTCCGCCAGTTTCAGCGCATTGCGGCCCAGAACTTCGGTCAGCATCGAGACCCGCACATGTTCATGGCTGACACCGGCCCACCAGATGCCGACAAAGACCATCGGCACCATCAGCCAGTATTCCGTGACCTCGAGCGCCCCGGGAATGGGCGTATTGAACATGTTGCGCGACACGACGTCGGCGAAGGTCAGCAAGATCAGCACGTAAAGACAGACGCTCCCCAGTCCGGTGAGCGCGGCCTTCCCCGCGCGCCAGATTGGCAGCTTCCGTTTGCCTGGGATCGATATCATGGGAGTTCTCGCAAATGGCGATTGCGCAGCCTCGGGCGGGCAGGCAATGGCGGATGGGGACATGCAGCGCGGCGCTGCGGGCGACATGGGCCGTGCCCAGCCCGCCCGCCGCGGCGCGTCAGGGCTGCGTTGCGCTATACGGGGTGACGATCTCGGCCAGGATCTGCGCCTTAAGCGGGGCGAAATCCGGCAGCTCTCCGCCCTTGGCCACGAAATCCCCCCAGGAGGTGTAATCCCCCCCGAACCCGAGGTTGTCGCTGAGCAAGCCGCGCCATTTCGCCCGCAGCTCCGTCAGGCGCGCAACCTCGCGGGCGGGATCGGCAACCTCTGCCGGGCTGGTGGCGACGGCATCGGCGCGGACGGCATCGTGATGGGCATCGACCTTCTGGCGCATGTCGGCATCCGGCGTCGTATAGACGACCCCGCTCTCGATGCTGGATTTCGCCGCGCGCAACTGCTGCCGCAGCGCGGCTTCCAGCAGCTCCGAGGCATATTGCGCGGTCTCGTCCCAGATGATCTCCTTCAGATCCTGCGGGAAGGCATTCCAGGTCTCGAGATTGAAGCCATAGACCGCCTGCGCATAGGCCGTCAGCCCCATCCCCAGGTTGAAATACTTGCCGTGATCGAAGAACCCGTTGGCCCCCGCGTCGGCAAGCCCCCCCATCCAGCAGTCGATCACGCCGGACTGGAAGGCCTGATAGACCTCGGTGATCGGCAGCGCGACCGGAGTCAGCCCGAGGTTCTGCGCCTCCTTGGTCCAGGTTTCCCCCGCGACCCGGCTGCGTTTGCCAGCGAGCTCAGAAAGGCTCGAATTGTCTTCCTTGCACAGCAGACCATAGGGGCCGGTGATCGAGAAGGACGGCATCACCGGCATGATCCCGGCATCCAGCAGCTGCTGCGTGTGCGCGGTCAGTCCGGCGTTCCATTCATACCCGGCCAATGCGGCGGTCGCCACTTCGAGGATCGGGTTCTGTTCGCTCGGAATCGCCAGACTGCCCTGCCACTCGTCCACCGAGAATTTCGCCGGCTCATAGGCCGGCAGAACGAAGCCGAAATCGAACAGCCCAGCCCCGAGCCCCGAGGTCAGCTCCTGCGCCGGCACAAGACTGCCGGCGTAGTAATATTCGAATTTCAGCTTGCCTCCGCTGCGCTTTTCCAGCCGCGCGGTAAAGGCCTCCATCGGCGCCGTGAACCAGTTGTCGGGCCCGTAAAGCGAGGCCACGCGCAACGTCATCGGCTTCATATCCGCCAGCGTTTCGGCCGAAACGGCCAGGGGTGCAAAGAGCGCCGCCGTCAGCACGGCCCCCGTCATCATGATCTTCATTGCTGTCTCCTCCCGTAAACAAAGCTGAATCGCTGCGCTCCGCCGGCCCCGTCCCCCTCCCGTCCAGGTCCAGCGCGTCACATGGCATCGCAAAAGCGAATCCAGCACCTGGAATCGATTAATTATCGAAAAATATTTTTCCGTCAACCGCAGACACCGCCGCAGCAGCGAGGGTTGTTCCCCCCCCCCCGCATCGGCGGTGTTGCGCAACGGTCTGATCTGGCGCGCCGAAAGCCGGACATCTCGCCAGGCTCAGGACCCCTTGATTTCAGGTGCCGGAAGCGCCGCAAGCAAGACGATCACGGTCGTCTCCGACAGGACCGCGCTCCTTGCGGGATCGCGGCAGCCCCACCTTGGCACACAGATGCGATCGGGGCGGTCATACCCTCAGAGCCACAGGTTGCGCATCGGCCCGCGCCCGGGCGCGGCGCGGTCTAGTCCTCGCCGCGGCGGCAGGCCGAGGGGGTCAGCCCGAACATCGCCCGGAACAGGCGCGAGAACTGCGCCTGATCGGAAAAGCCGAAGCGATAGGCGATGTCGGCGATCGAGGCGCCGGGGGTGGTGCGCAGCGCGTCGCGCGCGGCAATCAGCCGGCTTTCGCGGATGAACTGCGCCACCGTCGCATTCGTCTCGCCAAACAGCTCGTGCAGGTAGCGTTTCGAGATCGCGCAGGCCTGCGCCACGATCTCGGGCGACAGATCCGGGTCGGAGAGGCGGGCGCGGATCACCTGCTCGGCCCGGCGCAGATGCGCGGCGCGCACCGCGCTCGTGGCGCCCTCGACCGCCTCGGACTGGCGATCCAGCGCCAGCGCCAGCAGCTCGACCACCTGCCGGCCCAGCACCTCGGCGGCGTATTCGTCGGCCCGCGGCAACCCCTGCAGCGTCCGCACCGTCTGGGTGAAGAGCCCGGCCACCCCGTCGCGCCCGTCAAAGACCCGGGCGCAGAACCGGTCGGGGCCGCGCAGTTTCTCCGACAGGCCGCGTTTCGAGATCTTCAGCACGCACAGCTCGTTCGTCGCGCCATAGGAAAAGCGATAGGGCGCGTCGCCGCGTTCGATCAGGAAACCGCCCGGGTCGCAGACCACCTCGCGGCCGAGCTGGCGGAAAGCCACCGGGCTCAACCGCGGGATGGTGATCAGGAATTCCTCCTCGGCACCGGCGCGGAGGTGGCTTGGCAGGCGCTCGTATTGCGCGGGCTCGGTCATCAGCCGCGACAGCGACACCGGCCCCATCGCGCGCCGCTCGATCCGGCCCGAGAAGCGGGCGGCGTCGCGGAAGGTGAGGTCGAGCGGAAAATAGGCCTCGGCGATGGTGCCGGACCAGAACCGCGCGCGCAGCGGCGGGGCAACCTCGTCGGTGTGGCGGGCAACGACCTCCATGCGCAGTCTCCCGTTGCGCTTTTCGAATCGGTAACCGCGCCGCGCCCCGTCGATCAAGACGTTTTCGCGACAGCCGCCCGGCTTGCGCACCCGGCGACAAATCCCGGTGCGCGGAATGACAAAACCGGCAGCCGGGCGCGCTGAGTGACAAGTTTTTGCGCATCCGCGTGCAAGATCGCGCCCCCCGAGTCGCGCAGCCTGACAGGACAATGCGAGGCCGGACAGCGGCCCGTGCGAACAGGGAGAACTGACATGACCCGCCCCCGGCGGCCCGGTTTTCGCATGCCCGCTGTCCCTGAACACAAGGACCGACAGGGCATGACAAGACGCAAGGTGGACCCGATCACGCTTTCCGTGGTGCGGGGCGTTCTGGAAACGACACAGCGCGAGATGACGCTCGCGCTCGAGCAGACGGCGCGCAGCTCCGTCTTCAACCTGGCGCATGACTATTCGACCGCGCTGTTCAACGGCGCGCCCGAGATGATCCTGCAGGGCCAGGACATCCCGATCCATCTCGGCTCGCTGATCCCGGCGATGAAATCGGTGGCGCGTTTCTTCGAGGGCGAGATCCACGAGGGTGACCTGATCTTGCACAACGACCCCGCCTATGGCGGCAGCCACATCATCGACACCTGCATGTACATGCCGGTGTTCTATCAGGGCGAGCTGGTGTTCTGGACGGTGTGCAAGGGCCATCTGACCGATGTCGGCGGGCCGGTGCCGGCGGGCTACAACCCGAATGCCACCGAGATCTTCGCCGAGGGGCTGCGGATTCCGCCGGTGAAGATCTGGGACCGCGGCGTGCCGCGCCACGACGTGATGAACATGATCCTGACCAACATGCGCGCCCGCCGCGATCAGGAGGGCGATTTCAACGCGCTGATCGGCGCCTGTCAGGTGGGGGCGCGCAACCTCAAGGGGATGATGGACAAATACGGCAAGCAGGTGGTGCAGGACTGCATCGCCGAGCTGCTCGACATGGCCGAGGCGCATATGCGCAAGCTGATCGCGGCGGTGCCCGACGGCACCTATTCGGGCACCGCGATCCTCGAGGACGCGGGCCACGGCCTGGGCGATTTCGAGATCACCGCGACCGTCACCATCAGCGGCGACAATTGCCACATTGCCGTCAGCTCGCCGCCGCAGGTGCCCTATTTCATCAACTCCTACGAGGGCAACAGCCATTCGGGTGTCTATCTCGGGCTGATGATGTTCGCGCAGCTGCCGCCGCCCTACAACGAGGGGCTCTATCGCTGCGTCTCGACCGACATGGGGCCGAAGGGCACGCTGTGCAACGCGCAATCCCCGGCGCCGCACATGAACTGCACCACGACGCCGATGGAGACCCTGACCGACGCCGTGCGTCTGGCCTTCGAGCAGGCGGCGCCTGCCAAGGTCTCGGCGAGCTGGGGCCATGCGAACGGCTGCAACATCGCCGGCTGGGACAAGCGCCACGACGAGGAATACGTCACCATGGTGCTGGCCTCGATCATCTCGGGCGCCGGCGCCACGGCGACGCAGGACGGCTGGCACGCCTGCGGGCCGGAATGCTGCTTCGGCGCGCTGCATTCGGGCGACATCGAGATGCTCGAGCATTCCTATCCGATCATCATCCACGAATACGGGCTGATGGAGGATTCGGGCGGGGCCGGGCGCAACCGCGGCGGTTCCGGCACCCGCTGGGAGGTCGAACCGCTCGATGCGCCGATGACCCTCGTCACCTTCGGCGAGGGCCGGCGGATCCCGGCGATGGGCGCCTCGGGCGCGCGCTCGGCACTGGTGCCGCCGAAGGTCGGCCGGCTCGAGGTGACGCGCGGCGGCGAGACCACCGTGATCACCGAGAACGTGATCGAGACGATCCGCCCGGGCGAGCGCGCCGCCAACATGAACCCCGGCGGCGGCGGCTATGGCAACCCGTTCGAGCGCGACATCGCCCGTGTGGTCGAGGACGTGAAGAACGGCCTCGTCAGCCTCGAGGGCGCCCGGCTCGATTATGGCGTCGTCATCACCGACCGCGCGACGCTCGCCGTCGATGCCGCGGCGACGCGCGCGCTGCGCTCGGCCTGATCCCTTCATCTTGCCCGAAATACCTCCGGGGGGACCGGGGGGCAGGCAGCCCCCCGCGCGACCCCGGCCACAGTCAAGGACCCATCCCATGCAGAACCAATACCGCCTCGGCATCGACGCCGGCGGCACCTTCACCGACTTCATCCTCGCCGACCGCAGCGGCGGTGTGCGGATCTTCAAGGCACTCTCGACGCCGCAGGACCCGACCCGCGCGATCCAGAACGGCCTCGCCCTGATCGAGGAAGAGACCGGCATCACACCGCGCGAGATCGTCTCGAACGCCGATCTGTGCATCAACGGCACCACCGTCGGGCTGAACGCGCTGATCCAGCACAAGGGCGCGCGCACCGGGCTGATCGCCACGGCCGGCCATCAGGACAGCATCGAGATCCGCCTCGGCCACAAGGAAGACGGCTATCGCTACGACCCCGACTATCCGCCGGCGCGGATGCTGGTGCCGCGCTATCTGCGCCGCGGCGTGCGCGAGCGGGTGCTGTCGACCGGCACTGTCCACAGCGCGCTGAACGAGGAGGACGTGCGCGAGGCCTGCCGCCATTTCCTCGCCGAGGGCGTCGAGTCGGTCGCGATCTCCTTCGTCTGGTCGGTGCTGCACCCCGCCCACGAGCGCCGCGCCGGCGAGATCGTGCGCGAGATGATGCCGGGCGTGCGCCTCACGCTGGGCAGCGCGCTCTATCCGCAGGTGCGCGAATACACCCGCACCTCGACGGCGATCGTGAACGCCTATCTGGCGCCGATCCTCGCGGGCTATGTCGAGAAGGTCGACGGCTATTTCCAGTCGCTCGGCGCGCGCGCCCCGGTGCGCTACTTCCAGTCGAACGGCGGGCTGGCGCTTGGCCGGGTGGTGTCGGACCAGTCGGTCTATGCGATCAACTCGGGCCCGGCCTCGGCGCCGCAGGCGGCGCTCTACCTCGGCGAGCCCTGGGGGATGGAGGACATCATCACCGTCGACATGGGCGGCACCTCGTTTGACATCACCCTGACCCGCAACGGCCGCGCCAATGTCTCGAAGGACATCGACTTCCTGCGCTACCGCATCGGCATCCCGATGATCCAGGTCGAGACCCTGGGCGCGGGCGGCGGCTCGATCGGCTGGATCGACGAGATCGGACTGCTGCAGATGGGGCCGCAATCGGCGGGCTCCGAGCCCGGGCCGGCCTGCTATGACCAGGGCGGCGAGCAGCCGACCACCACCGACGCGAACCTGGTTCTGGGCTATCTGAACCCCGACGGGCTCGTCGGCGGGCGGCTGCCGCTGAACGTGGGAAAAGCCCGCCGTGCGATCGAGACGCATCTGGCCGCACCGCTTGGCATCAGCGTCGAGAAGGCCGCGCATGGCATGTTCACCATCGTCAACAACAACATGGTGAACGCGATCCGGCGCGTCTCGGTCGAGCGCGGCTATGACCCGCGCGACTTCGTGCTGAACTGCGCCGGCGGGGCGACGGCCGCCCATATCACCGCGCTCGCCCGCGAGATGGGCATCCGCAAGGTGCTGATCTCGAAGCTTGCCTCGGGGCTGTGCGCCTTCGGCCAGATCATCTCGGACGTGAAATACAACTACATGGCGCCGGCGCCGGTGCGGCTTGAAGGCGCCGAGGCGGCGGCGAAGCTCGACGCCCTCTTCAAGGAACTCGAGGCGAAGGGCCGCACCGATCTGGCCGGCGACGGCTTCGGGGCCGAGCGCGTCTCGGTGCTGCGTTCGCTCGACATGCGCTATGTCGGGCAGGTGCATGAATGCACCGTCTCGGTCGAGCCCTTCGAGGTGACCGAGGCCGCGCTCGAGCGTCTCAAGGCCGCCTTCCACGCCCGCCACGAAGAGCTTTACACCTATTCGGAACCGGGCAGCGTGGTCGAGGTGGTGAATGTCGAAAGCGCGCTGACCGGCGCCGTCGACAAGCCCGCGCGGATGACGATCGCACCGGGACTGGGGTCGCACGCGGCCCTTGCCGGCACCCGCGAGATGATCTTCGCGGCCGACGGCACGCATCAGGACACCCCCGTTTACGAGGGCGCGAAGCTCGGTGCGGGCGACCGCATTCTCGGGCCGGCGGTGATCCAGGAGGTGACGACGACGATCGTGATCGAGCCGGGCTGGACGGCCGAGCTCGACCCGACGGGCGTCTATGTCCTGACGCTCGCCGAGGCGGAGCCGGCCGTGGCCGAGGCCGCTGCGGCGCAGACCGAAGACGCGTAAGCGCCCCCCGCGGCGGGGCCGCACGCCGGCCCCCCGCCCCCGAACGACAAAACACACAACAACAGGGAGTTTCCGCAATGGCCGGAAAACTGGAGGGCTCGGAAGAGCTCGAATTCTCTGACCGCCCGGTGCCGCGCGACGCGCGGATGGGGCGGCTGCCGCTGACGATGGCCTGGTGGTCGGTCTGCTCGGCGATGTTCTATCTGGTGGTGGCGGCCTCGCTGGCGCTTGCCTATGGCGCGCGCAACGCAATCATCGGGCTAGTGCTGTCGGTGATCGCCTATGCGGTGGTGAACGCGGTGCTTGCCCGCCACGCGATCCGCACCGGGCTGAGCGTGTCGCTGTTCTCGCGCATCCTGCTCGGGCGCACCGGCGCCGCGGTGGCGACGCTGATCTTCTTCGCCACGGCGATCTATTATGCGGTGTTCGAGGGGTCGGTGATGGCGCTCGCGCTGCAGGACTATGCCGGGCTCGCCTATCCGCTCGCTGCGGGCATCGTTGTCGTCTATTCGGTCGCGCTGATCTTCGGCTCGATCCAGAACTGGCTCGACAAGCTCAATGGCGTGCTGCTGCCCTTCTACCTGCTGGGGCTCCTGGCCGCGATCGGACTGGCGGTCGCCGAATACGGCTATTCCGACGCCTGGCTGGCACTTGGCCCCGAGGGCGGCGCGCCGGCCGGCGGCTGGTGGGACTGCTTCGTCGCCTACATGGGCGTGTGGGTGCTGATGATGTACACCTACGATTACGCCCGCTTCGGCAAGACCGAGGACGCGGGCTTTCACGCGGGCTTCACCTTCGGCGCGCCGTTCTATGCCGTGGCCTTCCTGCTCAACGGCCTGGCCGGCATCTTCCTCGCCGCCAGCCTGCCCACCGGCGGCGCGGTGAGCGAGGTCTCGGTGGTGCTGGCACTGATCAAGCTGATGGGCCTTGCCGGGCTCGGCTTCGTCTGGATCTCGCAGACCCGGATCAACACCGCGAACTATTACCTTGCCGCAGTGAACATGGAGAGCTTCGCCGAGACCGCCTTCCGGCTGCACCTGCCGCGCGTGATCTGGGCCTGCGTGACCGGGGTCGTGGTCTATGCCCTGATGATGGCGGATGTCTTTGCCTACATCCTGCAGGCGCTGGCCTGGCAGGGGATCTTCGTCGTCGCCTGGGTCGCGGTGGCGATGACCCATATCCTGACCGAGGGCCGCGGCGGCGCCAACGAGGACCGGCTGCATTCGAGCCTCGCCGAAACGCCGAACGTCAATCGCGCGGGGATGACGGCATGGCTCCTGAGCGCGGGGACCGGCCTCGTCCTGCACGTCCTTGGCGGCGCCTGGGCTGCAGTCTCCGCGCCGGCGACGTTCCTCGTTGCGGCCGTGGCCTACCTCATCCTTCATCCGCTTCTCGGACTGCGGACGGCCGTGCGCAACGCATGACACTTTCGCCGCGGCCGGAAAGGCCGCGGCATCTGCCGTCACCGCAAGCGCGATGTGGCGACCCGGCGGAAATCATCTACATCCGGAATTTTCCGCCGGACCTGCCGCGGGATTTTTCTCCATCTTCATCCGGGCTTCCGGTTTCCAGACATGAGTTCCGCGCACCGATATGTGCAACAAACCCCAACCGCGCCCCTAAGGTTGCCACCCTGAGGCGATTAATATACAGATAGAAATATCAGAAATTCCTTCCCTGGACAAAACCACCATGACCGCCAAGCCGGCCGCCCTCCTTCATTCCTCGCAAACCGACGGCAAGGCCACCAAGCCCCTGTCCCTTACCGAAAAGGTCTATCAGTCGCTGCGTCACGAAATCCTGCGCTGCAAACTCAAGCCCGGGTCGGAGCTGTCCGAGGCCGAGCTGGCCGCAAGGTTCGAAGTCTCGAAGACGCCGGTGCGCGAAGCCCTCGCCGCGCTGCGTCTCGACGGGTTGATCCGGACCTTCCCGCGCCGCGGTTATCAGGTGGCCCCCATCACCCTCGGGGATATCAACGAGCTGTTCGACCTGCGCACGATCATCGAGGCGGGCACCGCCGAGCTGGCCGCGAAACGGATCACCGATGCCGAGATCGAGGAACTCTCGCGCCTCGCCAAGGCCAGCTACGATCCCGGAACCGAGCGGACCCTGGACTATTTCATCGACGCCAACCGGCACTTCCATCTCGCGATCGCACGGGCTTCCGGCAATGGCCGGCTGGTGAAGCTGCTGGAGCGGCAGATCAACGAGCTGGAACGGTTCTTCTATCTTGGCGCGACGCTGCGCGACGTGAACACCGAAACCAACAAGCAGCATCAGGAGATCGTTGACATTCTTGCGTCGCGTGATCCCGAGGCCTCGCGGGCGATCCTGACCAGCCACAACAACGCCACCCGGCACGGGCTGCTGATGGCGCTGGCGATGAATGCCAGCGACATTTCACTTTAGAACCGGGCGGGCGCGGCCGTTCCTTACGCGCGCTCCCCTCAGGCCGACGTGACATCCGGGCCATCGGCGTTTTACGCTGGACATCTCACAATAAATATTTTCTAAATATATCACACGGCGCATCGGGCGCCGGGCACCTCACCGATCCCGGACGGTCCCCCTCTCATGTCCAGCACTGATCCTGCCCACTTTCCCAACCTGTTCCGGCACCTTTCCATCAACGGGTGTCCGATCCGCAACCGGATCGTCATGACCGGCCACGGAACGGGAATGCCGACAGACGGCACACCCAACGCCCAGACCGTCGCCTATTACCGCGAACGTGCGAAGGGGGGCGTCGGCCTGATCATGCTGGGCACGCAGCAGGTGCATCCCTCCTCGCCGGGGATCACCGGGCTCCTGTGCAACTACGACGACCGGATCATCCCGGGGCTGCGCGACGTGGCGCAGGCGGTGCACGAACACGGGGCGAAGATCTTCGGCTATCTCGGGCACATGGGGCTGTCCTCTTCGGCCAAGCCCGCACCGCTGTGGTCAGCCTCAGCCACCTTCGACCAGAAATACGGCGAGGTCGCCCACGCCGTCTCGCTCGCCGAGATCAGGGAACTGATCGCCGCCTTCGCCGCAGCAGCGCGCCGCAACCTGACCGCCGGGCTCGACGGGATTGAGGTCCATTGCGGCCATGGCCTGCTGCTGATGCAATTCCTGTCCCCGCTGACCAATCACCGCACCGACGCCTACGGCGGCTCGCTGGAGAACCGCACCCGACTGCCGCGCGAGGTGCTGGCCGCCGTCCGCGCCGAGATCGGCCCGAATGTGCCGCTTGGCATCCGGGTCTCGGCCGACGAGCTGATGCCCGGCGGGCTGAGCATCGACGACATGGAAGAAATCTGCCCGATGCTGGTCGAGGCCGGCGCCCTCGACTACATCGACGTCAGTGCCGGCAATGACGGCAACCTGATTTCGAACATGTTGCACGAACCGCCGATGGGCCTGCCCTTCGCCCCCTTTGCGCCGCTCGCGGGCCGCCTGCGTGCCGCCTGCCCGGGCGTGAAGATCCTGCACGCGACGCGTATCCACACCGCCGCCGAGGCCGAAAAGCTGCTGGCCGCCGGACAGGCCGACATGGCCGGGATGGTGCGGCCGCTGATCGCCGACCCCGACCTGCCGGCCAAGGCCGCACGCGGCGAGGTCGACCGGATCACCCCCTGCGTCGGTTGCGAACAGGCCTGCTTCGGACGGCTGCACCGCGGCAAGCACATCTCCTGCGTCGGCAACCCCACCACCGGCCGTGAGATCCGCTGGTACGGGCTGGCCCCGGCGGCGAAATCGCTGAAACTCTGCATTGTCGGCGCCGGCCCAGCGGGGCTGGAATCGGCCCGCATCGCGGCGATGCGTGGCCACACAGTCACCCTGTTCGATCAGCACGACGAGCTGGGCGGGCGAATGAACATTGCAAAGCTGCCCGTCGGCCGTTCCGAATGGGGGCGGATGATCGCGCACAAGGCTTCGGAACTGGCACATCTGGGGGTCACACTGCGGCTGGGCCACGCGGTCGGCGCCGCGGAAATCCTCGCCGGGGGCCCCGACGCGGTGTTTCTGGCCACCGGTTCGAAACCCGGCAAGCTGCACGTTCCGGGCGAGGAAACCGCTCCGAGCCTGATCGTCGACGCGGCGATGCTGACCCCCGAAAGCTGCGGCGACCGGGTGCTGGTGATCGACAACATCAACCGCACCCCGGGCATCGCCACCGCGATCCACCTGGCGCGGCTGGGCCGCAAGGTCGACCTGAGCACCCAGAGCATTTTTGCCGGCTACAATCTGGTCAAGCAGAACCTCGCGCTGTTCTACCGCGAGGCCGGCCGCCATGGCGTGACCTTTCTGCCCTCGACCCGGCCCGTGCTGTTCGACGGCGGCACGGTCACGCTGGAGCAGGTCTTCACCCGCGAGAATCTGCCGCCACGAACCTATGACACGATCGTTCTGGCCGACCCGGGGCTGCCACGCGATGAGCTGATGGGGCAGTTGCAGGACAGGGTCGGCATCCTGCGCGCGATCGGCGACGCCTACGCTCCGCGCGACATCGAGGCAGCGTTCCTGGACGGTTACGAAGCCGCACTCACCCTTTAATCATCGGCAATCGAAGGAAGAAGGAAATGGAAGAGAAGATCCAGTGGTCGCGCCAGGAAGACGTTCCGCTGACCTGGGTTCACCCCGGCAAGGAATTCAGCCATCGGCTGATCACCAAGAAGCAGAACGGCTCGAGCCTGTCCTTTCACATCACCACCTACATGCCCAATTTCGAGGTGATGGTGGAAGGCAACGGCGTCAATGAAGTGATCCTGTATTGCCTGCACGGCTGGTCGCGTCAGATTGTCGAGGGCACCGGCGAAGAGCATATCTTCAAGCAGGGGGATGCGATGTATCTGCCCAAAAACTACCGCTACAAGCACATCATCGGCGAGGCCGGGCTGATCGTGGCCGTGGCTGCGAACCCGTCGAAGGAACATGGCGACATGTAAGTGTCGCGCGGGCGGCGACGCCCGGAAAAGACTGGATCGCGCAGCCCCGCCGGGAAGACCGCGGGGCTGTCTGCATTCCGCCCCCTCCCCCCGAAGCCCCGCTTTCCCGGGCGCCGGCCGCGCGGCGGAATCGCACAGCGCCGCCCCGCGAAAAGTCCCGGCCAGCCGGTCTCGTCCCGGCCGGTGCCACGTTCTTTTTCCGCTCAATAACTGACATGATCGCCATATCATTGAGCGTGCCCCACCACTGCCATCTGCAAAACATGAATGCTGATATATTACAAAAGATTTCTAGTTGAACTCCTCTTGGCCGGAGCCCTATCTGGTATCACGCCGGTCGCGAAAATCCCGGCTCACCGACTGACAGAGGATCAGAAACGATGAAAATCATGGACTTCGCCGCCGGAGTGACCGTCGCGGCTCTGACCTTGCTCCCGGCCGGGTTCGCCGCGGCACAGGAATCGCTCGGCTCGCTGCAGGTCAAACTGGAGCGCCCCAATCCCTGGCCGCTCGCGCATCTGGTCGAGGACGGCAAGCTCATGATCGTCACCACCGGCAAGACCGCGGGCGAGACGCTGGTCAACGACAAGGGCGAGCTCGAAGGCGCGCGTATCGACCTGTGGACCAAGATGGCCAAGGATCTCGGGCTGGAGCCGGTCTTTGTGCGCTCTGACTGGGCCGGCGTGATGCCGGGGCTGGCGGCGAACCGGTTCGACCTCGGCTGTGAAAGCGCCAGCTGGAACAATGACCGGCTGACCTCGAAGGACTTCTTCCTGACCCGCCCGATCAAGGTTCAGGTCGATGTCGCCGTCGTGCGCAAGGACTCCGGGATCGACAGTTTCGCCGCGATGGCGGGCAAGAAACTGGGCGGTGTCAAGGGGGAGATGGAACTGAAGGCCCTCGCCGACAAGGTCGGCACGGATCTGAACGACACGTTGGGGCTGCCGGGCGTGACCGAGTCGCGCCTTGCGCTGATGAACAAGCAGATCGACGTCTACGGCACGAACCTCACCGCGGCGGGTGCGCTGCTGAAATCCGAGGGCGGTGACCAGTTCAAGGTCCTTCCGGAACCGACCCTTGTCGGGGTTGGCGGTTTCTGCGTCAACGCGCGGGAGCCCGACCTGCTGAACGCAGTCAACTTCCTGCTGGCCGAATATCGCGCCGATGGCACGATCAAGATGCTGAACGAGAAGTGGGGCCTGCCGGACACCTCAGACCTGCTGAGCAAGGTCGGCTACTGAGCAGACCGCGCATGAGCCTCGACCTCTCCGTCTGGTTGTCCCGCGGCCCCTACATCGTGCAGGGCTTCTGGCTGACCCTCGCCATGGTGGGCGCGGTGCTGGTGATCAGCGCCCCGCTTGCCCTGGCAGTCGGGCTTGCGCTGACGTCCGGTCGGCGGGGACTGACCGCTGCCGTCGGCTTTTTCAGCTGGCTGGTGCGCGGCATCCCGCCGCTGATCATCCTGATGATCGCCTATTACATCCTGCCGATCACCCTGAACCTGAGGCTGCAACCGCTCAGCGCCGCGATCTGGGGCTTCGTGCTCTACAACACCTTCATCTTTGGCGAGGTCGTGGCCTCCGGGCTGCGTGCCGTGCCGCGCGGCCAGCGCGAGGCGATCACCGCGATGGGGCTGCCGCCGCTGCGCGCGCTGCGCCGGATCGTGCTGCCGCAGGCGATGCCGGTGATCATCCCGCCCTATATCTCCTACGCCACCGACATGGTCAAAAGCACCGCCCTCGCCGGTTCGATCGGGGTGATGGACCTGGTGACCCGCGCCAATCAGGCGATCGTCGCCACCAACCGCCCGTTCGAGATCCTGATCGGCGTGGCGGTGATCTACGGCATCTTCGACGCCGCGCTGATCGCCCTGCAATTCTGGAGCGAACGGCGCTGGACCAGAAGCCGGAGGCGCACGGCATGAATTTCGACCTGCAAATGCTGATCGACAATTGGGATCCGCTGATGCTGGGCGTGCGCACCACGCTGTGGCTGTTTCTGGCGATCATGGCGATCTGCACCCCGCTGGCGCTGCTGGTGGCGCTGGCGCGGATCTCGCGGTTCCGGACGCTGTCCCGGCTTGCAGGGGCCTATGTGAACACGATCCGTGCCCTGCCGCTGCTGGTGATCCTGTTCTTCACCTTCTACGGGCTGCCGGCCTTCGGCATCTACGTCTCGCCCTTCACCGCGGCGATGATCGGCCTGACCATCGTCACCACGGCCTTCCTGTCCGAGGATCTGCGCGCCGGGCTTTTGTCGGTGCCGCGCGGTCAGTTCGAGGCCGCCGCCGCGCTCGGGCTGAGCCCCGGGCGTTTCGTGGGCCGGGTGCTGATCCCGCAGGCGCTGCCGATCCTGTGCGCGCCCTATTTCACCCGCGCCATCGTCACGGTGAAGGCGACCTCGATCGCCTCCATGGTCGCGGTCAACGAGATCACCGCGCAAAGCATGGCGGCAGTCACCACCACCTACCACTCGATCGAGTTCCTCGGCTTTGCCGCCGCCGCCTATCTGCTGCTGAGCTCGGTTCTGGCCCTGTTGCAAGCTTTCGTGCAGCGCCGGGTCAACCTGAGCTGAGGCCCGTTTTAAAGGATCTTCCGATGTCCCTGCCCGAAACGCCCGTCCCTTCGGAACCGGCCCCCCACAGGTCCCGCTTCATGCTCGAGTTGGTGAACCTGAACAAGAGTTTCGGCGATAAGCAGGTGTTGCGCGGCATCGATCTGCGGGTGCCGCCCGGACAGGTGGTGTCGCTGATCGGCGCCTCGGGGTCGGGGAAGTCGACGCTGCTGCGCTGCGTGAACTATCTGGAACAGCCCGACCCCGGCAGTGCGGTGCTGATCGACGGGATGCAGATCGGCGGTGATGACCCGCGGCACGGCTCCGCCCGTCAACTGCGCCAGCAGCGCAGCGAGATCGGCATGGTGTTCCAGCACTTCAACCTGTTCCCGAACATGACCGCGCTCGACAACGTCTGCGAGGGGCCGCTGGCGCACAGGCGCGGCACCCGGGCCGAGATCCGCGAGATGGCGTTGCACCTGCTTGACCGGGTCGGGCTGGCCGAGCGGGCCGACCATTACCCCAGCCAGCTCTCGGGGGGCCAGCAGCAGCGCGTCGCCATTGCCCGTTCCCTGGCGATGAAGCCCAAGCTGATGCTGTTCGACGAAGTCACCTCGGCGCTCGATCCCGAGCTGGTGGACGAGGTTCTCAAGGTGATGCGCGAGCTGGCGCAGGGCGGCATGACGATGATCTGCGTCACCCACGAGATGGCCTTCGCCGAGGATGTCGGCGACCGGGTGATCTTCATGGCGGACGGCAGGATCCTCGAGGACGGACCGCCCTCGAAGGTGATCCGCAATCCCGAACACGATCGCACCCGTGCCTTCCTGGCGCGTGCGCTGCGCAACCGCTGAGGCTCCGATGACCCAAGACACGTTCTCGCAATCCCTGTGGTCGGCGATCTCCCCCCCCGGCCCCGAGCTGCCCCGCCTGCTGGGCGAGGAAACCGCCGACATCGTTCTGGTCGGCGCCGGCTTTCTGGGCATGAACACCGCACTGGGGCTGGCGCGCGCCGGACTGAAGGTGGTGCTGCTCGAGGCGAGCGAGCCCGGCTTTGGCGCCTCTGGGCGCAACACCGGCTTTGTGGTGCCGACGCTGAAAAAGGCGCTGTCGCCCTCGAACGTGGTGGCGCGTTTCGGCACCAGGCGCGGCGAGGCCTTCAACCGGATGATCGGCGGCTCGGGCGAGCGGCTGTTCTCGCTGATCCGTGACAACGGCATCGCCTGCGACAGCGAGCAGACCGGCTGGATGCAGCCCGCCCATTCCCGCGCCGCTCTTGCCGCCTGTGCCACCCAGGTCCGCGAATGGCGCGCGCGCGGCTTTGACGTGCAGCTGCTGGACCGCGGCGAGACCGAGGCCCGCACCGGCATGACCGGCTATCACGGCGCCATGCTGATCCCCTCCGGCGGCCAGATCAACCCGCTGGCCTGGGCGCGCGGGCTGGCCCGGCTGTGCCTGTCCGAAGGGGTGCGGATCTTCGCCGGTTCGCCGGTGATCCGGCTGGCGCGCGACGGCGCCGGCTGGCGGGTCCATACCCCCGGCGGCTCGGTCGTGGCGCCACGGGCGGTGCTGACCACCAATGCGCTGGTCGGCAAGCTCTGTTCCAGGGTCGACCGGGCGATCATCCCGACCTACAGTTTCCAGATCGCCACCCAGAAATTCGATGCCGAGATCCAGGCGCGGCTCCTGCCCGCGCGTTCACCGATCGCCGACAGCCGCCGTCACCTGTTCGCCGCGCGCTGGTCCTCGGACGGGCGCATCGTCGGCGGCGGGCTGGTCTACCCCGGCCCGTTCCGGCTTGCCCGGACCCGGCGCCGCTTCGAAAAGCGCTTTGCGCGCTTCCTGCCGCAACTTGGTCAGGTGCGTGCCGAATACGCCTGGTTCGGCACGGTGGCGGTGACGCTGGACGCGCTGCCGCGTCTGTTCCGGCTCGACCGGGGGCTCTGGGCGCCGATCGGCTGCAATGGCCGCGGCGTGGCGCTGACCGCCGCCTACGGCCACGAGCTGGCGCAGTTCTTTGCCGGCAACACCGCCGAAGAGGATTTCGTCGTGCCGGTCACTCAGCCCGAGCCGATCCCGATGCGGGCGATGGCCACTGCCGGTCCCTACCTGTGGCTTCCCTACAGCGAATATCGCGACCGGATCGAGACCGAGGCCCCCGCCGAGTGACTGCACGCCTCACCTGCGCAACCAGAAACCGAAAGCCCGTCCGATGATCGACTCTGCCCTGCCCTACCCCTCGTCCCGGCAACCCGTGATGGGCGACTGCGCCATTGCCGCCTCGCAGCCCCTTGCGGCGCAGGCCGGCATGGCGATGTTGATCCGCGGTGGCAACGCGATCGACGCGGCGGTGGCCGCCGCGATGGCGCTGACCGTGGTCGAACCGACCGGCTGCGGGCTCGGTTCGGATGGCTATGCGATCGTCTGGGACGGGGCCGAGCTGCACGGGCTCAACGCCTCCGGCCGGGCGCCGGCAGCCTGGACGCCGGCACTGTTTGCCGGGCTCGAGCGGATGCCCGAGCGCGGCTGGAACGCGGTGACCGTGCCCGGCGCGGTCTCGGGCTGGATCGCGCTCTGGCGTCGTTTCGGCAGCCTGCCGCTGGCCGAGCTGGCGGCGCCGGCGATCCGCTTTGCCGAACAGGGGTTCCCGGTCAGCCCGGTAATCGCCACGCTCTGGGCCAACGGCGCGAAGGTGCTGTACGCCCAGCCCGGCTTCGCCGAGTGCTTCATGCCCGGCGGCCGCGCGCCACGCGCCGGCGAACGGGTCCGGCTGCCCGGTCACGCCGCCACCCTGCGCCGGATCGTCGAGACCGAGGGCGAGGCCTTCTATCGCGGCGAGATCGCCGAGAAGATCGCCGCCCACAGCGCCGCCTGCGGCGGCCACATGACGACCGCCGATCTGGCTGCGCATGAAGCCGAATGGGTTGGCACGATCTCGACCCGGTTCGGCGATCACCTGCTGCACGAGATCCCGCCCAATGGTCAGGGCATCGCCGCGCTGATCGCCGCCGGCGTGCTGGACCGGCTGGGCTGGCACGATCACGCGCCCGACAGCGCCGGGCTGACCCATCTGGCAATCGAGGCGGTGAAGCTGGGGCTGGTGGATGCCGAACATCACGTCACCGACATCGACGCGATGCGGGTGCGCCCGGCCGATCTGCTGGCCCCCGCCTATCTGGACGCGCGCGCCGCGCTGGTCGATCCCGCCCATGCCGGCGATCCGGGCCATGGCGCGCCCCGCCCTGGCGGCACCGTCTACCTCGCCGTGGCCGATCGCGACGGCCGGATGGTGTCTTTCATCCAGTCGAACTTCATGGGCTTCGGCTCGGGTGTCGTCGTGCCGGGCACCGGGATCAGCCTGCAAAACCGCGGCACGGGGTTCAGTCTGGATCCCGACCACGTCAACATCGTCGCCCCCCGCAAGAAACCCTATCAGACGATCATCCCCTGTTTCGCCACCGACCTGTCGGGCGCGCCGGAGATGGCCTTCGGAGTGATGGGCGGACCGATGCAGGCGCAGGGGCATCTGCAGATGGCGCTGCGCTGCCTTGGCTTCGGACAGAACCCCCAGGCCGCCGCCGATGCGCCGCGCTGGCGGGTGGTGGCCGGGCGCAGGCTGGCCGTCGAGTCCTCCTTCCCTGAAGCACTGGCCGCACAGCTGGCCGCGATGGGCCACGAGATCGTGCGTGCGCCCCCCGACGCCGTCTTCGGCTTCGGCGGCGCGCAGCTGGTGCGCCGCTGCGGCAGCGGCTACGTCGCCGGCTCCGACCCCCGCAAGGATGGGCAGGCGCTGGTATTTTGAGCGCCCGTCCCGCCGCGCACCGGCATTTGCCCGGTTCTGCCGCGGCAATCGTTGACGATCTGAAATATCAATGGAAATATTATCAATATCCCGTTCGCGCCCTCCCCTCCTGCCGCGCCGCGGGCGCTGCGACATGAAGGAAGCCCGAAGATGGCCGCCAGTTTCCTCACCGACATTTCCGCCCTGCCCCGCCGCCCTGAGGTGACCGTGATCGGCGGTGGCATCACCGGCCTTGCCACCACCTTCTTCCTGTCGCGCCACGGCATCCGGCCGCTGCTGGTCGAGCGGTTGCCGGCGCTGTCGATGCTGGCCTCGCGCCGCTCGGGCGAGGGGGTTCGCGCTCAATGGGAAAAGCGCGAGAACATCGACATCGCCCGCGCCTCGATCGCGTTTTACCGCGATTTCGCCGAGGTCACCGGCGTCAGTGCCGGCTATCGCCCGCTTGGCTACCTGTATGGCGCCCGCAGCGCGGCCGGCGCGGCGCGGCTGCGCGCCCGGGTTGAACGCCAGAAGGCCGCCGGGCTGGATGACGTGCGTTACCTGACCCCCTCCGAGATGCATGCCCTGACCCCGACGCTGGCCGAGGACGTGACCGGCGGCGCGGTGCGGCAGGCCGACGGCGTGATCGAGGTCGACCGGGTGATCGAAGGCTACCTGAAGATGATGCAGGCCGACATCCTCGTCGCCGCCGATCTGCAGGCGATCATCCCCGGCCCCGGGGGCATCACCCTGACGATCAACGGGGAAACGCTGGAAACCGGCCACGCGATCCTGTGCACCGCGGCGCGGCTGCCGGCGCAGCTGCAGGCCCTGGGGATTGCGCTGCCACTGCGGCTGGCGCGCTCGACCATCCAGTATCTGCAGCTCGACGCGGTGCCGCCCGATCACCCGGCAATGGTCGACGCCGATCTGGGCTCGTTCTGGCGCCCCCACACGGGCGGGGCACGGATGACCGCCTCGTTCCGCAGCACGCTGTTCCTCGACCGCTTCACCGACGACCCGGAGATCGACCCCGATTACCTGCGCTCGGCGATCGACAGCGTGGCCCCGCTGGTGCCGTTCTGGCGCGCCCACCAGCACGAGATCCGCGGCGGCCACCTGCGGTCGGGCAGCCTGCTGGTGACCGGCGACGGCGGCCCTCTGATCGGCGCCCTGCCCGGCCAGCCGCGGCTGTGGGTGAACTCGGGCTACGGCGGGCACGGGCTGATGGCCTCGCCCGAGGGGGCGCGCCGTCTGGCCGCGATGGTGGCGGGTGCGGCACCCGACATTCCCTTCGCCCCCGAGCGGTTCCTGAACGGCACCCCGATCGTGCCCGAGCCGATGACCGTCAATCTCTCCTCGGCGCCGTAAGACCTGCTGGATCCGACAGCCCAGCAAGGCACGAAACCACTGCAAGGAACGACCATGTCCCAGACCCATATCGGCGTCGTCACCACCGGCCACGGGCCGCGCGACGAGTATATCCATTACCACGAGATGTTCCTGCGGGCGCTTGGTGCAGATGTGAAGGTGACGGTCCGCCACATCTATGACGGGATCCCGCTGGAAGCGCTGCTGCCGCACGAGGTCGACAAGACGACCCCCAACCTGGGCGCGCATGTCCATGTTCCCGGTGCCACGGGAAACCATATGGGAGACGGCTGGGAACACCGGTTCTTCGCCCTCGATTACGCCACCGGGCTGATGCAGAAGACCATCGACCGGCTGGAGACCGAGGACGGTGTGGACATGGTGCTGCTGGCCTGCGCTGCGGAATTCCCCGAAGGCGCGCTGTCGGCCGGCACGCTGATGATCCACCCGCGCGAGGTGATGTTCGGCATCGCCGGGCAGATCGCCCACGGAACCCGGCGCAAGCCGCGCATCGGGGTGATTGTCGATGCCGAGCATGCCGACCACGACCGCGCCGACTGGCTGGCGAAGCCCTTCGCCGAGCGGATCGAACTGGTGATCTCGCCGATCACCGGCAGCTGGCACGACGCGGCCCGCGCCCTCGGCGACGCAAAGGTCGAACTGGCCTTCTTCTTCGGCTATGGCGTGGGTCTTGCTCCCTATGACCGCAAGGACGAGATCCCTGCCCTCGAGGCCGAGATCGGCGCGCCGCTGATCCTGCCGCACCGGGCCACGATGCTGCACCTTCGCAACCTCGTGCGACCGGCGATGAACGATCTCGACTACCTGCCCGCCGGCTGGAACAAGGCCTGAGCCATGCGCAAGGAGACCCCCCGCCACTATGCCCCCCGCGCGCTGATCTGGTCGGAGCTGACCCGGCGCGAGCTGGAAGCCGCGCGCGATGCCGGCGCACTGGTGCTGATCCCGACCGGCTCGATCGAACAGCACGGCGACCACCTGCCGGTCGAGACCGACGCCCTGCTGAGCACCGCCATCGCCGAACTGGCCGCGGCGCGGATGCGCGACACGCCGGTGATCGTCGCCCCTTCGGTGGCCTTCGGTTTCGCCCCGCATCACCTGAGCTGGCCCGGCACCATCAGCCTGCGGCTGGAAACCTATCTGGCAATGCTGCGCGACATCGCGCGCTCGGTGCTCGACGCGGGCTTTCCGCGGGCAATCTTCGTCAACGGGCACGGCGGCAACTCGGCGCCGCTGCGCGCGCTGACCGGGCAGATGATCTGTGACGACGAGCCGGTCGGCATGGTCGATTACTTCGCCCCTTCGCAGCCGGACTGGGTAGCACTGCTGCAAGGCGGGCTGGCGCGCGCCGGTCACGCCTGCGAGCAGGAAACCGCGCTGTTGCTGGCGGTGACGGGCGAAGAGACCGCGACCGGCATCGCCGGCCGCGCCAGCGGGCTGGAACCGCGGCTGATCCAGCCGTGGATCGCGCCGGGCTATCCCGACGACCCGGTGACCGAGGCCGGCGCCGGCTGGGCCGCGATCTTCCACGCCGACGACTGTGGCTATTACGGCGATCCGGGCGCCGCGACCGCGTCGACCGGCGCTGCAATCCTCGAGGTGACGGTCGAGAAACTGGCCCGCTTCCTCGAGGGCTTTGCCCGCGCCCCGCTGCGGTGTGGCGTCGCCCGCGACCCGGCCCGGCCGGGCATTGCACCGCCCACCGTCGCTCCCAAACGCGGAGCCGAATGATGATCGACGTCCTCGTCACCGGCGCCGGGGCAGTGGGAAGCTTTGCCGTCGAATACCTCGCCCGACGCCCCGAGGTGCGCTCGATCGCGCTGGTCGATCGCGACGGCGCACGCGCCGAGGGCATCGCCTGGCGCGCTACACTCGGCGCGCTGCAGGAGGGCAGGCACGTCCGGATCGAGCCGCTGGCGCTGGACCTGACCGACACCTTCGCACTGGCCGAGGCGGTCGCCCGGTGGATGCCGCGGGTGGTGTTCCACGCCGCAACCCTGATTACCGTCCCCGAGATGGCCCGCGGCCTGCCCCCCGAGGTCTTCGAGACGGTGCGCGCCAAAGGCATGGCCGGTTTTCTGGCCGCGCATCTGGCGCTCGGGCTGTCGGTGCAGAAGGCTTTGGGACAGGCAGCACCGGGGGCGGCGCTGATTACTGCCCCCTTCCCCGATTTCACCAACCAGGTGCTGAGCCGTACCGCAGGCCCGGGCAGCGGGCCCGCACCGCTGACCGGGATCGGCAATGTCGACAACATGGCCTGCGAACTGCAGGCGATCGTGGCGCAGAAACTCGGTGTCAGCGCGCTGGACGTGCGACCGATGATCATCGCCCACCACTCGGTGGCGGAATGGTTCCAGCGCTCGGGCTCGGCCGGCGCCGTGCCGTGGCAGGTGCGGGTCTTCGTTGACGGGCGCGACCTGTCCGGGCAGTTGGACCTGACCGCGCTGATGGCCGAAAGCTCGGCCCGGATCCGCGCCGTGCCGCAGGAAAGCCGCACCGCAGCCTCGGGGGTCAAGGCGGTGCTGGCAGCGCTGCGCGACGACGGCAGCTTCCTGCATGGCGCGGGTCCGGCGGGGCTCCCGGGCGGCTGGCCGATCCGGCTCTGGCACGACCGGGTCGAGGTGCTGGACCTGCCCGGCCTTGACATGGAGCAGGGCCTGCAGACCGCGCTGGCCGGCCAGCGTAAGGGCGGCATCGAGACAATCGCCCCCGATGGCACGCTGGTCGCAACCGACGCCTGTGCGACGATGATGCGCGCGCTGTTCGACGTCGATGTGGCGCGGCTGTCCCCGGCACAGATCCCGCAAACCGCGCGGGCCCTGCGTGCCGCGCTGAGTGCAAAGATCGCTGCGGCGCGCTGAGCATCATTCCTTTCCGGCCCGAAAGGGCGCGGACCGAAGAAGGACGCCCCGCATCCGGCACCGGCCTCAGGCCGAGGGACGCCGCAGCGAGAACCGTTCCTCGATCCGGTGCTGGGCCCAGATCAGCACGCCGTTCATCAGCAGATAGGTGATGCCGATGGTGATCAGAATCTCGAACGGCCGGTAGGTGCGCGAGATCAGCGCCATCCCCTCGCCGGTCAGTTCGGTAACCGCAACCATCCCGGCCAGCGACGAGCCCTTCATCACCAGCGTGAGGTTCGAGGTCAGTGGCGGCATGATCGTGCGCAGCGCCTGCGGCACGATCACCCGGCGCAACAGCAGCCACCGGCCCATGCCCAAAGACCGGGCTGCCTCGTATTGCTCGGCAGGAACCGCGCGCAGCCCGGCCCGGATGTATTCCATGTTGTAGCCCGCAGCCGACAGCGTCAGCCCGGCGATCGCGGCCGGGATTGCATCCAGATAGATGCCGATCTGCGGCAGGCCGAAATAGGTCAGGAACAGCAGCGTCAGCGCCGGCACCGCCCGCATCACCCAGCTGAAGACCGCCGCGGCCAGCCGGGGCGGACGCGACCGCGCCTCGCGCATCAGCGCCAGCGGGAAGGCCAGCAGAACCGACAGCACGATGGTCGCGCCTGCCAGCCCCAGCGTGGTCAGGAAGGCCGAGAACAGCGCCGCACGGTTATCGAGAACGACCGCCCAGTCCATCACGACGCCCCTCCGTGTCGCACCATCGGGCCGCGGCGCGCCAGCCATCGGTTCGCCCCGGTCTCGAGCAGCATCACGATACTGGCGATCGCCGCATAAACGGCACCGGCGAACAGGATCAGCGCCATCGGATCGGTCGAGATCGCAAGGCTTTGACGCGTCACCATCATCACCTCCCCGACCGAGATCGCGGAGGCCAGCGACAGCATCTTCACCGCCCCCGCCAGATAGGTGGCCCATGGGGTCAGCGCCGTGCGCATCACCAGCGGCAGCACCACCCGGAGCAGGCGCAGGAAACGCCCCATGCCAAGCGCCCGCGCCGCCTCGATCAGCCGCGGATCGACGGCCGACAGCGCCGCACGGAAGATCTCGGCGATGAAGGCCGTTCCGATCAGCGAAAAGGCCAGAATGGCCGATCCGTTCGCCCCGAGATCGAGCCCCGCCGCCGGCAGCGCCAGAAAGCAGAACAGCAGCACCACCAGCTCTGGCACCCCGCGCAGCAGCCATGTCGCCACCGACAGCACCCGGCCGAACCCCTGCCCGCGCCGCGCCCCCAGAAGCGCCAGAACCAGCCCGGCGAGGGTCGAGATCGCGACGATCAGCGCGAACATCCAGAGCGTGAGCCAGATCGCGGCAAGGAACCTGGGCATCTGGGTGATCAGCACATCCATCGGCTCAGTCCACCACGCTGTGCACGAAGGCGCGCAGCTCGGGCGTCTGCGGATCGGCCAGCACCTGCCTCGGATCGCCGGCCTCGCAGACCTTGCCCCGGTGCATGAAGATCACCCGGTCGGCGACGGTGCGCACGAACCCCATCTCGTGGCTGACAGAGATCATCGTCATCCCCTCGGCGGCCAGATCGCGCATCACCGCCAGAACCTCGCCCTTGAGTTCGGGATCGAGCGCCGAGGTCACCTCGTCGAACAACAGCACCTCGGGGTGCATCGCCAGCGCACGGGCAATCGCCACCCGCTGCTGCTCGCCGCCCGACATCTCCTGCGGGTAGGCACTGGCGCGATGCGACAGCCGGACCTTGTCCAGCAGGGCCTCGGCCTCGGCGCGGACTTCGGTGCGCTCGCGGCCCAGCACCATCACCGGGGCCTCCATGATGTTCTGCAGCGCCGTCATGTGCGGGAACAGGTTGAAGCTCTGGAACACCATGGAAATCTGGGTGCGGTAGGACAGCAGATCCCGCTCCCGGGCCCGGACGCGAAAGCCGTTCCGATCGGCCCAGCCGACCTCCTTGCCCTTCCAGTAGATCCGCCCGTCATCGGGCGCGATCAGCAGGTTGAGGCAACGCAACAGCGTCGACTTGCCCGAACCGGAGGCGCCGATGATCGCCAGCACTTCGCCGCGCTCGACCCTGAAGTCGATGCCGCGCAGCACATCCTGCGCGCCCAGGCGTTTCTCGAGGCCGCGCACCTCGAGCAGCGGAAAGGCATGCGGGGGACGCTCAGCCGCGGACATGAACCCGCTCCGGCCAGGCGGGCGCCACAAGCATGCGTGCGTTGAACACGTTGAGCACGTTGGGGGTCACCACCGGACAGCCGAGCCAGGCCGAAATGTCGACCAGCAGGGTTTCGGGGTCGTGCGGCGCCAGACCGTCACCATAGCCCCAGATCAGGGCCAAATCGTAGGGCCCTTGCGGCGCGAGCTGATCAAGCGCCTCGCCGGTGGCGATGCCGATGCCGAAATGCGGTTCGACCTTCTCCATCCAGGGTTGCGATTTCCAGGTCGCACGATCCTGCCCGATATGCCATTCGGTCGGCAACAGCAGCGCCAGCTTCAGATGGCCGCGCGCCTCGGCCTGACGGCGCACAAGATCGAAAATCAGCTGATAGGGCAGCAGCAGCGGCACTGGAGAGCTCAGCGCCCCCTCGGGGTACATCTCGGCGCAGCACATCAGGATGATCTCGACGCCCGCCGCGACATGGGCGTCGATCGCGGCCTGTGCCCGCTCAAGGTACCAGTCCTGCGCCACGAAGATCTCTTCCCAGCCGGCCCCCATGCGGCGGTCGTCGGAAGCGGTGTTGTGCACGTAGCAGCCGATCCCCAGCCCGTCCTCGGGGGCGATCTCATGCAGGGCGATCTCGGCGCGGGTCAGCCCGTCGAGACAGGCCTGTTCGGTGACCTCCACGTCCAGCCCCAACGCCGCAAGGGCATTGCGGTGGAAGCTGACATATTCGTCGCGCGGACTCTGGCCGGTGGTGATGATCCCGAGTTTCGTGGTCATTGGGGCTCTCTCCAAGGTCTGTCTCAGGTCCGGGCCGGCGGGCCCGGACCGCTCTTCCCGGGCTGGCGGTCAGTCCGCCGGCAATGCCGAGAAATCGACGGTGGTCCCGAAATAGGCTGTGATGATCTGGTTCAGCGTGCCGTCCTGGCGCCAGGTCGCCAGCAGCGCGTCAATCGCAGCAGCAAGCGCCGGTTCACCCGAGGCGATGGCGATCGACTGCGTCTTCGGCGCACGCATCTCGGGCAGGACCGCGATGGTTGTGTCCTTGCCCGCCAGATAGTTCGGCCCGAGGTAATCCATCCCCACCCAGTCGATGCGGTGGTTCTTCAGATCCAGCGCCATCTCTGTCCAGCCGGGATATTCCTTGACCTTGCCCAGGCAATTCGCAGGCAGGGTCGCGGTGATCGCCTCGATCTCGGCCGCGCCGCGGATCACCCCCACGGTCTTGCCGCAGACGCCGTCCCAGGACGTGATGGCGTCGTTCGAGGCCAGCTTGGTCACCGCCACGCCGTTCACGATATAGGGCGAGGCCATGATCATGTCGGCGGAGGCCAGCCGCTCCTTGGTGCGGGTCACGCCCGAGGACACGACATCGAATTTCTTCGCCACCAGACCGGGCAGCAGACCGGCCCAGTCGAGCTGCTTGAACTCGACCTTGAGGCCCAGAGCCGCGCCGATCTTGTTCATCACGGCGATATCGTAGCCGTCGAGCTTGCCGGCGGTGTCGATCATCGAAAACGGCGGCGCCGAGCCGGTGGTGCCGACCACGATCGTGTCGGGGGTCAGCAACTCGGATTTGAAATCGGCCAGCGCCGGGCCGGCGAGTCCCAGCCCCACGGCCAGCGCGGTCAGGCCAAGACGAAGGCGCGAGAATTCCATCTTCATCTGTTCAGTCTCCCTGTTGCGGAATGTGGCCGTATTCCTCTGCGGGAATTCCGGTCCCCGGAGGCCCCTCCCCCACATCCGGCGGGACGGACCCTCCAAGCTCTCGGTCCGATCCCTGCCACAACCGGGTTTTCCCGTGATGCAGCCGCGGGATCAGAGGTTTTTCAGCATCCCGCCGTCGACACGGATCATCGACCCGGTGACGAAGGAGGCCTGGCGCGAGGCCAGGAAGGCGGCCACGGCACCGAATTCCTCCGGCCTGCCATAGCGGCCCACCGGGATCGTCGCGCGCGAGGCCGCGGCGATCTCCTCGACACTCTTGCCGGTCTTCTTCGCCTGGCCCGCGTCCAGCTCGGCGACGCGATCGGTGCCGATCCGGCCCGGCAGGATCATGTTCACGGTGATCCCCAGCGGCGCGACCTCGCCCGCCAGCGTCTTCGACCAGCCGGCGATCGCGGCGCGCACGCCGTTCGACAGGGCAAGGTTGGGAATCGGTGCGATCACGCCCGACGAGCCGATGGTGATGATCCGGCCGAAGCCGCGCTCGGCCATGCCCGGGATCAGCGCGTCGGCCAGCGCCATCATCGGCAGCGCCATGCCCTCGTAGGCCTCCAGCCAGCTTTCGCGCGACTGGCCGCGCGCCGGGCCGGCCTTCGGACCGCCGCAGTTAGTGACGAGGATGTCGACGCCCAGCCCGGCCATCCGTGCCGCCAGCGCGCTGACCGCCGCCGGGTCAGCCATGTCGAAGGCCACCGCCTCGACCCGCGCCGAGAGGCCGGCCGCTGCCGCCCAGTCGTCCACCGCCGCGGTGTTGCGCGCCGCGGCACAGACCTGCACGCCCTCCTCGGCCAGCGCCCGGGCACAGGCCGCGCCCAGCCCGCGGCTTGCGCCCAGCACCAGCGCCCTGGTGCCGTTCAGTCCGAAATCCATCAGTTCAGCTCCTTCAGTCGGGTCTGCAGACGCGCCATCAGGCGGTCCACCTCTGTCACGGCGCGGGCGTCCAGCCCCGCGCCCGGAGCCCGCAGCGCCGGAGACGCGATTGCCCCGCGCCGGGCCAGCATGTGTTTGCGCACCGCCAGCCCCAACCCGGGCTGGGTCTCGTAGCGGATCAGCGGCAGGTGGGCGTCGAACAGGTCCTGGGCCTTCGCCTCCTCGCCTGCAGTCATCAGCCGCACCACGTTCACCAGCATCTCGGGAAAGCCGAAGCCGGTCATCGCGCCATCGGCGCCGCGCGCCATCTCCTCGGGCAGGAACAGCCCGCCGTTGCCGCACAGGATCGAAACCCGGCGCTGGCCGGCCGCCTCGGCGGCGCGGATCCTGCTGATCTTGTTCAGACCCGGCCAGTCCTCGTGCTTGACCATCTTGATCGAGGGATAGTCGACGATGATCCGCTGCAGGATCTCGTCCGAGATCTGCACCTTGGTCGACAGCGGAAAGTCCTGCAGCACCACCGGCACCGCGTCGCCGATCTGCGTCACCACCTGCCCGTAATAGCGGTGGATCGCCGGGTCGGTGTTCAGGCTGCCGGGCGGAGCCACCATCACCCCGGCTGCCCCCAGGTCCATCACCTGCGCCGTCAGCTCGCCGATCGCTGCCAGCCCCGGGGCCGAGACGCCGACCACGATCGGCCGCCCCCCGGCGCGCGCCAGCACCCGCTTCACGATCGCGACCGATTCCGTCTGGGTCATCTTGGGCGCCTCGCCCATCATCCCGAGCACGGTCAGCCCGGTCGCGCCTTTCTCGAAGTAGAAATCCACCACCCGGTCAAGGCTGTCCCAGTCGATCGCCCCGCCCTCGTCAAAGGGCGTGACCGAGATCACGAACACGCCCGAGCTGTTTTGGTCAATCAGTGCCATGTGTTGCCCCCTTACGCGTACCAGCCCTTGGTCGCGCGCTTCACCACGCGGCCCGAGCCCTCGGGGTTCACGACATTCTCGCCGTCCCACCCCAGTTCGCCGCGCAGATAGGTGGCGCGGACCCGGACGTCGAAGGTCTCGCCGTCAAAGGGCGTCCACTTGAGACCGTCATGCGCCTTCTTCGCGTCCCAGACGAAGGCGCCCTCTTCCAGCACCGTCAGATCCGCCTCGCGACCGACCTCGATCGCGCCCTTGCGGTCATCGATACCGAAGAACTTCGCCGGCCGGGAGCTGAGCATGTCGGCGGTCATCTTGGCCGCGTCATGGCCACGTCGCCTGGCCAGCGTGTAGAAGGCCGGCACCAGCGTCTCCAGCCCGGGGATCCCCGCGCCGGCGTCGAAGATTGACGGCGTGAACTTGTTGTCGATCGGCCAGCTCGAATGGTCGGAAGAGACGAAGGCGACGTCCCCCTCTTCGAGCGACTGCCACAGCCCGTCGACCGCGTCCGGGCGGACCGGCGGGTTCACCTTCATCATCGCGCCGTATTTCTCGCCGTCGCGGGCGGCGTCGAACCACAGGTAATGCACACAGGTCTCGCCGGTCGCCCGCATGCCGGTCCGGGCGAACATCCGGGTGATGTCGAAGCTCTCCTTCGCGGTCTGGTGCACCGGGTGAGCATGCCCGCCCGCCGCCTGCGCGATCGCGAAGAACTGCGCGGTTGCGGCCAGCTCGGCCGCCAGCGGGCGCGAGGCCGAATGCGCGACGATCCCATCGACGCCGGCGTCGCGCACGCGCCCCATCCGCGCCAGCACGATTTCCTGATCTTCGTTGTGCAGCCCCAGCGGCAGGTCGGTCTGCGCCAGCGCCTCGAACAGGTCCAGCGTCAGATCCTCGGCAATGCGCGGGAAGCGCGACGGACTGTTCTCGAAGGAAGAGATCTTGAACGCCACCACGCCCTTGCGGGCCAGCCCCTCGACATGGTCGATCCGGGTCTCGCCGGTGACCGTGCCGTAGAGCGCCATATCGGCATGCGCCAGAGCCGCGATGGCGTCGACCTTGAGGTCGAAGCGTTCCTCGCGGTCCAGCGGATCGGGGTTGTCGTAGGGCATGTCGACCAGCGTCGTGATGCCGCCCGCAATGGCCGAGGCCGTCGCAGGCGCGATCCCCGGCAATCCGCCGTAATCGGTGGCGTGAGTCTGGCCGTCGACCGCCCCCGGCAGGATCAGGCACTCCCCGTAATCCTCGGTCCGGTGCGCCTGCGGCACCTCGCCCTGACCGATCGCGACGATCCGGCCGTCCTGAATGCCGATCCAGCCATTCACCAGAGTTCCCTCGGGCGTGACGATCGCCCCCTTGACGCTTCTGTCCAGCATCTCAGGCTCCCTTTCCGTAATTCAGGTCCAATGCGTTGATCGCGTCCGAGACCGCGGCCTGAACCGGGTCGATCACGATACAGCCCAGCCCGACCTGCAGCCCTGCGCGCTGCTCCCCCATGCCGGCACAGCCGAGGATCAGCACCTCGGCCTTGTCCTTCTCGAGCAGGTCCTGCGCGACACGGGTGATCGTGGGGCGCGAATGCCGGGCATCATTCGCCTCGGCCACGTCCATGTCGATCGAGCGGTCCCCCGCCAGCCGCGAGGTCAGCCCGAGCGCGTCGATCTTTGCCTTGTGGCGTGCAATCGACGATGGCCCCAGCGAAATGACACCGAAGCTTTCGCCCAAGACCAGTGTGGCGCAGTAGGCGGATTCCGCGACGCCGAATATCGGTTTTGTCGTCGTCGCCCGCGCCGCCGCAAGGCCCGGGTCAGAAAAACAGGCGATCACATAGGCATCCGCCGGCGTGTTGCGGACGAAATCCACCACCATCGGCGCGACCTGGGCCACGTCGTCGTCGGTCTCGATCCCGAGCGGCGCTTCGCTCAGCGTGTAGCAGGTGATCTCATGCGCGGTCACCGCCCGCAGCGGCGCAAGGCACCCTTCCATCGAGGCGGTCACCGCCGTCGAACTGTTGGGATTGAGTACCGCGATCTTCATTGCTCAGCCTACCTCTCACTTGTTTGCCAGCCGGAATGCCCGCACGCCCCGGCCCGTTGCGAGGGCCCGGTCTATCGAATCGGAACAGACCCGCTGCAGGTCATTGTCATTGATATATCTGATGGCATCAATCATAATATATCAAACTCCGCGTGACGGTATGCACCACCGAAATCCCGGTGCCCGCCACTTCGCCCAGAAAGGACTGCCGATGCCCGATATCTTCCCCCGTCCCGGCCCTGCCGCGATGACTGCGCAGGAGATCCTTGCCCGACTGGTCGCCTTTCCGACTGTCAGCGAGTCCAGCAATCTGGCGCTGCTCGACTGGGTCGCAGGCTATTTGGCGGGGTACGGTGTCGAAAGCCACCTGTTGCCCAATGCGACCGGAGAGAAGGCCAGCCTGTTTGCGGTGATCGGCCCACGGGTCGCAGGCGGGGTCGCGCTGTCGGGCCACACCGACGTGGTGCCGATCAAGGGGCAGGCGTGGAGTTCCGATCCCTTCGTACTGACCGAGCGCGACGGCAAGCTGTTCGGGCGTGGCGCGGTCGACATGAAGGGCTTTCTGGCGACCATGCTGGCGATCGTTCCGCAAGCCGTGCGTGCGCCCCTCAAGCGGCCAATCTACCTTGCCTTTTCCCATGACGAGGAGATCGGCTGCGAGGGCTGCATCGACATGGTGCAACAGATGGCGCGCGACCTGCCGGTGCCGCAGGCCGTGATCGTCGGCGAGCCCAGCAATCTGCGGGTGATCGAAGCCCACAAGGGCTCGATCGCCTTCCGGCTGCACGTCACCGGCCATTCGGTGCATTCCTCGCTGCTGCATACCGGCGTCAGCGCGATCATGGAGGCGGCCGAGCTGATCCACTGGGCCAACGAGACCAACACGGCAAACCGTGCGGCGCCCCCCTCGGCGGTGGCCGCGGCGTTCAATCCGCCGTGGACCACGGTCCATGTCGGCACGATCGCGGGCGGGACCGCGAACAACATCACCGCCGCCGAATGCCATTTCGCGCTGGATTTCCGGGTCGTGCCCGATGAGCGGCTCGAGGACTGGGACGCGCGGATGCGCGCCGAGGTGGCGCAGGTCGTGGCGCGGATGCGCGCCATCGAACCCGCGACCGGAATCGAGATCGAGCAGGTGTTCAGGGTTCCGCCGCTGGCCTCCGATCCCGCCCGCCGCGCTGCCCGGCTGACCGCCCGGCTGACCGGCTCGGACGCCACCGACGTGGTCAGTTTCGGCACCGAGGCCGGGCATTTTCAGGCGGCCGGCTGGCCGACCGTGGTTTGCGGTCCCGGCGACATCGCGCGGGCCCACAAGGCCGACGAGTTCATCGCGGTGGACGAGCTGGAAGCCGGGGTCGCCCTGCTGCGCCGGCTGATCGCCGAACTGAGCTGAACAGAGCGCGCGGGGGAGCCACGGCCCCGGCGCGGTATCGCAACGCGCGTTCGACGGTGCCATCCCGCCCCGCCTACAGAATCCGCGCGAGGAATTCGCGCGTTCGTTCCTGCCTCGGGTCGCGAAACAGCACGGAGGGGGCAGAACACTCGACCACCCGGCCGCCGTCCATGAAGGCAACCTTGTCGGCGACCTCCTCGGCGAAGCGCATCTCGTGGGTGACAACGACCATCGTCATCCCGGCCTGCGCCAGCTGCCGCATCACATCGAGCACCTCCCCCACCAGCTCGGGATCCAGCGCCGAGGTCGGTTCATCGAACAGCATCAGCTTGGGTTTCATCGCCAGCGCCCGGGCGATCGCCACCCGCTGCTGCTGCCCGCCCGAAAGCTGGTGCGGATAGGCGTTGATGCGGTTTCCCAGCCCGACCCGCTGCAGCAGGCTGACAGCTTCCTCGCGGACCTCGGCGGCGGGGCGGCGCTGAACACTCACCGGCGCCTCGCAGACGTTCTGCAGCGCGGTCATGTGGCTGAACAGATTGAAGCGCTGGAACACCATGCCGATCTGCGCCCGCTGCACTGCAATGTCGCGCTCATGCAGCTCGTAGAGCTTGTGGCCCTCCTGCCGGTAGCCGATCAGGTCGCCGTCAACCCGCAACGTGCCCGAGTCGACCTTCTCGAGGTGATTGATGCAGCGCAGGAAGGTCGACTTGCCCGAGCCCGACGGGCCGATCAGGCAGAACACCTCGCCTTGCTCGACCGTCAGGTCGATCCCCTTGAGGACTTCCAGCGTGCCGAACGTCTTGCCGACTTGCCGGGCGGAAACCATCGGTGCGGTCATTTCAGTGTGCCCCCGAGCTTTTGGCGTTGAAATGGGCTTCGATCCGGCTCTGGATCACGCTCAGGATCGAGGTGAGCACGAGATACCAAAGGCTTGCCACGATCAGCATCGGGATCGTCTGAAAGGTGCGCGAGGCGATCGTCTGCACCGCGTACAGAAGATCATAGAGAGCGATCACGCTGACCAGAGAGGTGGTCTTGAGCATGCCGATGGTCTGGTTCCCGGTCGGCGGGATGATGATCCGCAGCGCCTGCGGCAACACCACCCGCAACAAGACCTTGCGTCGCGTCATGCCGAGGGCGCGCCCGGCGTCCTGCTGACCGTGATCGACCGACATGATGCCCGACCGCACGATCTCGGCCATGTAGGCGCCTTCGTTGAGCGCCAGCCCCAGAAGCGCCGCGCTGTAGGGCGTGATCAGGTCATTGACCGAGCCCTCGTACAGTGTCGCGCCGCCGAACGGGAGGCCGATGCGCAGGTCCGGGTAAAGGAAGGCGAGGTTATACCAGAAGATCAGCTGGACCAGCAGCGGCGTGCCCCGGAACAACCAGAGGTAAAGCAGCGCGGGCACCCGCAGCCAGGTCCGCGCCGACATCCGCATCACCGCGAAGATCACGCCGAGGACCAGCCCGATGGCCATCGAGGCGATCGTCAGCCAGAGCGTCAGCCCCATCCCCCACAGCACCGCGGGCTCGAACAGGTAGGAGAACACCACCCCCCATTCGAAATTCGGATTGCGGATCAGCTCGGCCACGATCCCCAGCCCGACAATGCACATCAGCGCCATGCCGATCCGGTCGGTCATCCGCTGTGCCGGGATCACCATCGGCGCATCGTCCTGCCCCGTCGCGGTCCTGGCCGCGCGGGACAACACGCCTGGCCGTGTCGTTTCGTCGAATCCGTTGTCGCTCATCTTCGGGACCACTTTGTTGTCTGTTCGCGCGGATCGGCGAGGGGCTGCAGGCCCCTCGCCCTGGCGGGGACCGTTACTCGGCCGCCTTGGTCTTCAGGTTGATGCCGGGCTCGCGCAGGATGATCGGCTGCAGGTCCCATTTCTTCATGATCTCGTCATAGGTGCCGTCAGCCAGAATGGCCTTGGCCCCGGCCAGCAGCGCATTCGCCAGCTCGTCATTGCCCTTTTGCACGACGATGCCGTTGATCCAGCGCGGCAGGATGTCCGGGATCACGATCTCGAGCGGCTTCTTCGAGGCCTCGCGGATGTATTTCGCCGAGGAGGCGTCGTTGACGAGGAAGTCGACCCGGCCCGACAGCAGCGCCAGAATCGTCGCGTCCTGTGAGTTGAATTCCATCTTTTCAATCGGCTTCAGCCCCTGCTCGACGCAATAGGGCGACAGGATGTTGCTGATGGTCTGGCCATAGGTGGTGCCGGACTGGTTGCCCGATTTCTTGCCGCACAGGGTCTTCGGATCGGCGGTGACGCCACTGCCCGCCAGCAAGTAGATGCCGTTCGTCGACAGCGAGACGTCGACGAAATCGACGATCTTCTCGCGCTCGACCGAGTCCGAGATGCATTGCATCGCCATGTCGTAGCGGCCGCTTTGCACGCCCGGGATCAGCCCGTCGAAAGCGATCGAGACCGGCTCGATCTTGACGCCGAGCTTCTTGCCCAGAGCCTGGCGATAGTCCTCTTCCCAGCCGGTAAAGGTCTTGTTGTCTTCCTCGAGGAAGTCGCAAGGCGCATGCTGGGCATCGGTCGCAGCCTTGATCACGCCCGCGTCCCGGATCTTCGCCGGGAGCAGCGCGGTCAGCGCCGGATCGGTCGTGACTTTGGCAGTGATCGCCTCGTCGGCCATGCCGCTCGCGGGGATCACCGCCGAGCCGAGGAAGATGGCCCCCATGGCCATGAGCGAATGGATTTTTTTCATGGTCTTCAATCCCTGTTGGTTCTGTGCCGGGCTCCCGGCACGCTGGAGATGATCGGATGATCGGTCACTGCGCCTGTTGCGGAGCAGGAGAGAAGTCGCCCTCCGGCTCCGACGCCGCCGCGCTTTTTCTTCCGGAGGGCGCACCTCCGGGCGCGCGTTCCGCGGCCGTCTTCTTCGCGACCTTCACCAGGTCATCGGTATCGAGATCGAGATCGGCATAGGCCCGGATCTCGTCGAGGTAATAGTCGGCCTCGGCCAGCCACAGGAACGAGGTGATCCCGTCCATGAGCCGGCGGATGCCGTATTTCATCCCGGTCAGAGAGGCGCCGGAATAGCCCACGCTGGCGGTCGCCATGTAGGTGAAGTTGTGGATGTTCTTCAGAAACGGGGCGGTTCCCGGGACCTTCTCGCGAAATGACAGGTCGCCCGACAGATAGGGGTAGTCCAGCACCGGGTCTTTGCGCTGCGACGCGGGCGGGGTGAAAGCGTCGCCCCACAGCTCGATCCTGTCGGCGAAGGGCGCGAGTTCGGGGCGCTTCGACAGGTCGACCTTGTAGCCGGTGCCGAGGATCAGGAAATCGGTCATCACCGTGGTGCCGTCGGACAGCGTCAACGCGATCTCGTCGCCGATCATCCGCACCCCCTTCCAGCTGACGCCGAGGCTGAGCCGGTAATTGTCATGCGCAGTGCAGCGGTTCACCCCGTCCTGGGTCGGCGGCTGGCCTTCGCCGGTGATTGCCATCATCCAGTCCCAGCGCTGCTGGTCGGTCATGTCGGCGAAATGGTGCAGGAAGCCCGAGCGCTCCATCAGCCGGAACGGGTTCACGTCGGGGATCGTCTTGCGGCGCACGAACTGGTGCACCTCGGCCGCGCCGATCTCCAGCGCGGCGGCGGCGGTATCGAAAGCCGAGGCGCCCGCCCCCAGCACGGCGACACGCTTGCCGATCACCACCGACAGATCGTATTCCCAGTTGGTATGCATGTAGCGGCCTTCCGGGATCGCGGCGAAGTCCAGGTCCGGCAGCTGCCAGGCACCGTTGCCCTCGATCCCCGTCGACAGCACGACCTTGCGCGCCAGCCAGCTCAGCGGTTCCTTGCTGTCCACGTCGTGACCCGAAACCCGGATCAGCTCGCCCTCCGGTTCCAGCCCGGTGATCTCGGTGCAGTTGCGCACCGGCAGGTCCAGAACCTTGCGATACCAGATCAGGTAATCCTGCCAGACCCCGCGATGCCACTTGCCCAGCTCGTCCCAGGCCTTCTCGCCGTAGACTGCGACATACCAGGCCCGCGGCGTCAGCGAGCCGACGCCCAGATCGGGCCCGGTCACATGCTTGCCGGACCGCAGGGTGAGCATCCGCGCATAGGTGATCCACGGCCCCTCGCGCCCGGCGGGGGCGCGGTCGAGCGCGATCACGTTGTCAACCTTTTCCCGTCGCAGCCCGAAGCTCAGCGCCAGCCCGCCCTGCCCGGCACCGACGATCACCACATCCCAGATATGCTCGCCCGAGGCGCTCTGGCGCGGCGTCACCCACGGGTAGGCCGGGTAGTCGAGGTTGAGAAGATCCAGCCGCACCTGCTCTTCCAGCTTCGCCAGCCGCGCCGGCGCGTCGTGCAGTGGCTTCGCGTCGATCCCCGCCGTCGGCTTGAGAAGCGAGAGCTCTGTTCTGCGGAACAGCCCGTTCTTCTTCACCATGTCAGGAGATGTGCTCATCTTCTTTCCCTCAGCCTTGCTTTTCAGTTGAAATTTCCGGTCCGCGGCTGTCCCGCGAGGGCCGAATGGAACCAGGTCACGAGGCTCACCGCGTCGAAGACCGGCAACCCCGTGGCGCGCCGCAGCGCCGCCGAATGGGGAGCCATGTTGGTGCATTCCAGCAGCAGCGCACCGATCCGGCCGCCCTGCGCCGCGATCAGCGCCTGCGCGCTGGCGATCAGCTCGGCCTCCTGCGCGGCCGCATCGACCGTCGCCGCGTTTCCCGACAGGTCGCGGCGCAGGGCGCCTTCGGGTGACAGCCCGGCGACCGGCGGGATCTCGGCCACCCCGACCCCGGCAAAATGCGCCACGCTCAGCGCCGCGGCATCGGTGGTCAGCACCGCCAAATCGCGCCCGGCGCCAATCAACTGCCGGACCATCGGAATCTGCATCAGCGCCGAAGTCACCACCGGCACCGGCGAGCGCGCCGAGAGTTCGGGCTGCAGCCGTGCCAGAAAACCGCAGGACGTCGCGATCCCCGAGACCCCCAGCGCCGCCAATTCGTGGCAGCCGTCCAGAAAGGCCTCCAGAAAGGTCTCACTCCCCTGGCTGAAGAACGCCTCCTGGCTGGCCTTCTCGATGACCTTGTAAAGCACCGGGAAGCTCCAGCTCATGGCGTTGCCAATGTCGCCGGGCAGCCGCTGAAACCCGGTGTCGAGCATCAGGATGCCCAGGGAGACGCCGTGAATTGTGTGATGACGTGGCAGCACTGCACGAAAGCCTTCCAACCAATACGAATGGGGCAGCGGTCGGCTCCGGAAATCCGGGCCCCGGCTTACCTTGAGTCTGGATGGCTCTTCCGGAACAGAAATTCAAAATAAGATTACTGAAGATATATCAATACGGACATCAAAAGAACATCAGAAGCCGAAAAACGGGCAGCACCGGGCTCGGATGGGCAATTTCTCGGCAAATGCGGAATCTTGGAGGGCGGCCTCGCCTGGCGACGGGACTTCTCGGATGCCATCTGATGGTTCGTGCCGCAGCCTGCTCTCACCCGCCGTCGCGGAACGATCTTGTCAAACCGCAACAAGGTCTTGCGGTGATACGGATCGCGGCGGCGCCCGGTTCGATGTAAGCGGCGCAAAACCCCGTGTTTCAATGAACGAATGCCTGAAACCCGTCACCATCTGCTGGAAGAGGTGATGCCTGCCGGACGGAGAGGGGCCGGAGAAGGCGGATCGGGTCTGGGGCTGTGAGCCCGCCCCGGAGTGGCAGTCGGCGGAAATCGCCCGAGGCATTTCGGTCCATGCGGTCGAGCGGATTGCCGCCGGCGATGGCCTCCGGCAGATCGCCGATGCGGTCGCGGCGAACACGTCCCTGGTGGCGCTCCGCGGCAAGAATGCGCATCGCAAAGAGCCCGTGCCCGCGTTCTTCAAAGTCGTGCCACCGCCCCCGGTGAAACCCGGCCGCCGACCGGGCTTGCCCTTTCCCCGAACGGACATATTGCACGACCTCTGTGATTGGGGAGCCGAGAGCGGTGAAGCCGGTGAGCACGGCCACTTGCCCGCGGATCTCGGCAAGCTGACGGTCGAAGAGGCGCGCGGAGAAGCGCTGCCCCAGCAACTTGAAACCGTGCATCCCCGCGTCGGGGAAAACGATCCCCCGGATCGTTTTCTCGTCCTCCTCGTATCTCGCCCCGGCATTGCCACGATAATCCCCCCATCGTCGCCAGATGGTCCGGCCGACATCCGTTGATGTCCGCAGGAATTCGGTGCGGGCGACAGCGCCGGGGGGATCGGGTTTCCGGGGTTTGGCGCTCTTGCGGGATGATCGCAACAGCCACGCGGGCGGCGATCGCGCCATGGCACTTTCGGGGGTCGAAGGCGCCGTCGGCCGTGACGGTGGCGATCTCCTGCCCGGGCGAGATCCGATCGCCCCGTTCTGACAGCATGGGGTGCGGGGCGCTTTCGTGAGCCTGCGACAAGGCCGCGACGAGTTGCACACTATGCCCGAATCGCGCGCCCCCTGCATCGCCAGCTTGTAGCGCACTTATCGCAGGGGTTTTCGGGCGGAACCGAGCGGCAGCCCCCCATTGGAAACATTGGCGGATGAGGTGGGATTCGAACCCACGGAACCTTTCGGTTCGCTGGTTTTCAAGACCAGTGCCTTAAACCACTCGGCCACTCATCCGCATTAGTTTTCAACACCGGAGCCTTGAACCACCCGGCCACGCTTCCGGCCCGCCCCCGCCTAGCGGGCTTCACGCGATTCTGAAAGCCACCCGCCGCCGATTTCCGCCTCGCGGGCGCCCGGATGCTTTCCTTGCAACGCCCGAAACGCTACAGTCGGCGCGACTGCGCGGGGGGCCGCGCCGATGGGACAAGGGCCGAAGGGCCCGCAACCGACGCGGGGACAGCCCGCGCGAAGAGGGGCGAGATGGGCGACAGGATGCAGGGCAAACACCCCGGCACGCGATTTGGTCTGATGCTGGGGGCCGCGCTGGCACTGGCCGGCTGCCAGGAGGGCACCCAGCCCTTCGGCTTCCTGAAATCCGCCCCGAAGGCCGCCGCGGACGGTGCCGCTGCCGACGTGGCCCCCGCCACCTCCGCCCGGCTGGTCGAGCGCGACGTCGAGGCGCCGCAGGCCTTCTCGGTCGAGGAGCAAGGCCTGTGGGACGGCCGGCCCTCGCTCGGCGGCGTCTGGGTCGCCCATCCGACGGTGAAGGACCCCGAGCGGGTGATCATCCGCAACACCGCGAATGGCAAGTTCGTCATCGGTGCGCTGTTCCGGCGCGAGCGCGACAACCCCGGCCCGAAGCTGCAGGTGTCCTCGGACGCGGCGGCGGCGCTCGGCATGCTCGCCGGCGCGCCGGCGAAGCTGTCGGTGGTGGCGCTGCGCCGCGAGGAGGCCCCGGCCGACGGGGGCACCACGCCGATCGTCACCGACCCGGTGATCGCCGCCCCCGAAGCGATCGCGGCGCAGCCGCTTCCCGACAAGGGGGCACCGCCGCAGAAGCCGGGCGCCAAGCCCGTCCCGGCCCCGGCGAAACCGGCCGCGGGCGCAGCTGCCGCCGCGCCGGCGAAACCCGCCGCCCCGCCCGCCAAGGCGCCGGCCGGCAAAATCTATGTGCAGATCGGCATCTTCTCGGTCGAGGCGAACGCCAAGCGCGCCGCCGCGCAGATCGAGAAGGCGGGCGCGCCCGCCGCCGTGCGCACCGAAGAGAGCCAGGGCAAGACCTTCTGGCGCGTCGTCGCCGGCCCCGCCTCGGGCGCGGGCGAGCGTGATGCGCTGCTGAAGAAGATCCAGGGCCTCGGCTACCCCGACGCCTACGCCGTCACGAAATAAGGAAGTCCCGTCCCGATGCCGTTTCTCCGCCTCGTTGCCGTCCTGAGCCTCGCGCTGCTTGCAGCCCTTCCCGCCCGCGCCTTCGAAACCCGGGCCCATGCCGCCTGGGTCTATGACATGACGACCCGCACGGTGCTGCTCGAGAAGAACGCCGACATCCCGCTGCCGCCCGCCTCGATGTCGAAGCTGATGACGCTCGAGCTGCTGTTCGACGCGCTGCGCGACGGCCGGGTGACGATGGACACCACCTTCGCCGTCTCCACCAGGGCGAAGCAGATGGGCGGCTCGACGATGTTCCTCAACGAGCTCGACCGCCCCTCGGTGCACGAGCTGATGCAGGGTATCGCGATCAACTCGGGCAATGACGCCTGCGTCGTGGTGGCCGAAGGGCTCGCCGGCTCGGAAGAGGCCTTCGCGCGGCTGATGACCGAACGCGCCCAGGCGCTCGGCATGACCAACTCGAGCTTCGCCAATGCCTCGGGCTGGCCGGACCCGGGCCAGCGCATGTCGATGCATGATCTCGGCGTGCTGGCCGCGCATATCATCACCAATTTCCCGGAATATTACCCGCTCTTTGCCGAGACGACCTATAATTACAAGGATCGCGCCCCGGCGAACGCGCATAACCGCAACCCGCTGCTGAAGATCTCGGCGGCCGACTGGCACGCCGACGGGCTGAAGACCGGCCATACCGAAGAGGCGGGCTTCGGCCTTGTCGGTTCGGCGGTGATGGGCGAGCGGCGCATCGTCTTCGTGCTCTCCGGCATGGCCTCGGACACCGAGCGCGCGCAGGAGGCGGAGGCGGTGGCGAACTGGGCCTTCCGGCAGTTCGTGCTGAACACCATGGCGACGAAGGGCACGCAGCTTGCCGAGGCGCCGGTCTGGCTCGGTGCTGTGCCGAAGGTCGGCCTTGCGCCCGCCGAGGACGTGACGCTGCTGCTGCCCGCGGGCGCCAAGGAGGGCGTGACCGCCGAAGCGGTGTTCAACGGCCCGGTGCAGGCGCCGGTGAAGGCGGGCGACCCGCTCGGCCAGCTCGTCATCCACATCCCGGGCCTCGACGAGCCGACGACGGTGCCGCTTGTCGCCACCGCCGACGTCGCCGAGGGCGGCTTCCTCGTGCGGATGAAAACGGCGATCGGCCGGCTTTCGGCCCGCGCCTTCCAGGCCGCCTCGGGCGCGAACAGCTGAGGCCGGATGTTCATCACCTTCGAAGGCATCGACGGATCGGGGAAATCCACGCAGGCGCGGCTTCTGGCCGAGGCGCTGAGGGCCGAGGGCCATGACGTCGTGCTGACGCGCGAGCCCGGTGGCTCGCCCGGCGCCGAGGAGATCCGCCGCCTCGTGCTCGAGGGCGACCCCGACCGCTGGTCGGCCGAGACCGAGATCCTGCTGTTCACCGCCGCCCGGCGCGACCATCTCGAACGCACTATCGCGCCCGCGCTCGCCGCGGGCCGGATCGTGATCTGCGACCGCTTCGCCGATTCCACGCGGATGTATCAGGGCCTCAGCCGCGGCGACCTGCGCGGCCTTGTCGATCAGCTGCACGCGCTGATGATCAGGTGCGAGCCGGACCTGACCTTCCTCATCGACCTGCCGCCCGAGCTGGGCCTTGCCCGCGCCAAGGGCCGGCAGGGCAAGGAGGAACGCTTCGAGGATTTCGGCCTCGATCTGCAGGTGCGGATGCGCGCGGGCTTCCTCGCGCTCGCCCGCGAATTCGCTCCGCGCTTCCGCATCTTCGACGGCGCCGCGCCGAAGGAAGAGGTCTCGGCCGCGATCCTTGCGACCGCCCGCGCGGCGCTTGAGGCGCGGCAATGAGCGCCGAGGACCTGCCCGATCCGACACAGGTCGAAGGCGCCCCCCACCCGCGCGACACCGTGGCCCTGTTCGGGCAGGAGCGCGCCGAGGCCGATTTCCTGACCGCCTTCACCACCGGCCGGCTGCACCATGCCTGGATGCTGACCGGCCCGCGCGGCACCGGCAAGGCGACGCTGGCGTGGCGCATCACCCGCTTCCTGCTGACCCGCGGCGCGGCCGAACCTGCGGGCCTCTTCGGCGCGCCCGAGCCGCCCAGCAGCCTCGACACCGATCCCGACGACCCCGTGTGCCGGCGCATCCATGCGGGTTCCGAGGCCGGGGTCTTCGTGCTCAAACGCGGCCCGAACGCCACCGAAAGCGCGCTTTCGCTCGACATCCGTGTCGACGAGGTGCGCAAGCTGAAGAACTTCCTGCAGCTCTCCGCCGCCGAGGGCGGGCGGCGCGTGGTGATCGTCGATGCCGCCGACGAGATGAACACCCAGGCCGCGAACGCGCTGCTGAAGCTCTTGGAGGAGCCGCCCGAGCGGGTGACCTTCCTGCTGGTCACGCATCAGCCGGCGCGGCTTCTGCCGACGATCCGCTCGCGCTGCCGCGAGCTGCGTCTGGCGACCCTCGCCCCCGCCGACATGGCGCGCGCGCTGGCCGCCGCCGGCGCCGAGACCGAGGGCGAGGAAGAGGCACTTGCGGCGCTTGCCTCGGGCTCGGTCGGCGAGGCGATCCGGCTTCTGAACCTCGGCGGGCTCGAGACCTATGCGGCGCTGGTCGCGCTTTTCGCCCCCCTGCCCCGGCTCGACCGGCCGAAGGCGATTGCGCTCGCCGATAGTATCACCGGCAAGGCGAACGAGCCGCGCTATGATCTGCTTCTGGGGCTGATCGAGCTTTTCCTTGCCCGTCTGGCGCGCGCCGGACTGGCCGGCCCGCCGCTGCCCGAGGCCGCACCGGGCGAGGCCGAGCTGATGGCGCGGCTTGCCCCCGACGGGGCGGCGGCGATGAAATGGGCGTCACTTCACCAAAGCCTTGGCACCCGCGCACGCCACGGCAAGGGGGTCAACCTTGACCCTGCCGCCCTCGTGATGGATATGGTTCTGGAGATGACCGCGGCCGCCGCCTGACGGCGCCGCGCCGAAAGGACAAGGCCCGTGGCTGACAATACCCCCATTTCCGAAATCACCCCCATTTCCGAAATCGTCGACAGCCACTGCCACCTCGATTTCCCCGATTTCGCCGAGGAACTGCCCGAGGTGATCGCGCGGGCGCGCGCTGCAGGCGTCACCCGGATGGTGACGATCTGCACCCGGCTGCGCGCGGAACCTGCGGTGCGGGCGATCGCCGAGGCCTATGACGGCGTCTTCTACGCCGCCGGCACCCATCCGATGAGCGCGGCCGAGGAACCGATGGCGACGGTGGACGAGCTGATCGCCCTCGCCCGCCATCCGAAATTCGTCGGCCTTGGCGAGACCGGGCTCGATTATCACTACACCCCGGACAGCGCCGAGGTGCAGAAGGTCTCGCTGCGCGTCCACATCACCGCGGCGCAGGAAACCGGCCTGCCGCTGATCATCCACACCCGCGACGCCGACGAGGACACCGCCGCGATCCTGACCGCGGGGATGAAGGAGAAACCCTTCGGCTGCGTCATGCATTGCTTCTCGTCCGGCCCGGCGCTCGCCCGCACCGCGATCGACCTCGGCTTCTACCTGTCGATGTCGGGCATCGCGACCTTCCCGAAATCGCAGGAGGTACGCGACATCTTCGCCGCCGCACCGCTTGACCGGATCCTGGTCGAGACCGACAGCCCCTATCTTGCGCCGAAGCCCAAACGCGGCAAGCGCAACGAACCCGCCTATACCGCGATGACCGCCGCCGTCGGCGCCGAGGTCTTCGGCCTCGACTATGCCGCCTTCGCCGCCGCCACCTCCGCCAATTTCGACCGTCTGTTCACGAAGGCCGCCCGATGACCCGCATGCGTTTCACCATCCTCGGCTGCGGCTCCTCGGGGGGCGTGCCGCGCATCGGCGACATCTGGGGCGAATGCAACCCGGAGAACCCGAAGAACCGCCGCACCCGCTGCTCGATGCTGGTCGAGCGGGTGGCGCCCACCGGCATCACCCGGGTGCTGATCGACACCTCGCCCGACATGCGCGCGCAGCTCCTGCGCGCCGGGGTGGGCGAGCTTGACGCCGTGGTCTACACCCACAGCCATGCCGATCACGTGCACGGGCTCGATGACCTGCGCCAGATCACCTTCAACATGCGCCGCCGCCTGCCGGTCTGGGCCGACAGCGACACCCAGGAGGCGCTGATCAACCGCTTCGGCTATGCCTTCGTGCAGCCGCCCGACAGCAACTATCACCCGATCTGCGAGCTGCGCGCGATCCATGGCCTGTTCGAGATCGACGGCGCCGGCGGGCCGATCGGCTTCACCCCGTTCCGGGTCGAGCATGGCAATATCGACGCGCTCGGCTTCCGCATCGGCGGGCTGGCCTATCTGCCCGACGTCAGCGCCATCCCCGAGGCGGCCTGGCGCCACCTCGAGGGGCTCGACTGCTGGGTGCTCGACGCGCTGCGCCGCACGCCGCACCCGACCCATGCCCACCTTGCCCTCGCGCTCGAATGGATCGCGCGGTCGGGCGCGGCCTCGGGCGTGCTGACCAACATGCACATCGATCTCGACCATGACGCGGTCGAGGCCGAGACGCCCGAGAACATCCGCGCCGCCTATGACGGCATGGTGCTGGAGTTCGCCGCCGAATGAGCGGCCTCGTCAATGTCGTCCTGCCGGTCTTCCTGGTCCTCGGCTTCGGCTATCTCGCCGCCTGGCGCCGGCTGATCTCGGAAGCCTCGATCGACGGGGTGATGCGCTTTGCCCAGACCTTCGCGATCCCGGTGCTGCTCGCCCGCTCGATCGCCAGGCTCGACCTTGGCGCCAGCTACGACGCGGGGCTGATGATCTCGTTCTATGTCGGCGCCTTCGTGGCCTTCGGCCTCGGCATCGCGCTGTCGCGGTTCTGGCTCGACCGCACCCCCGTCGATGCCGCGGCGATCGGCTTTTGCTGCCTGTTCTCGAACGCGCTCCTGCTCGGCATCCCGATCACCGAACGCGCCTATGGCCACGACGCGCTCGACGGCAATTTCGCCATCATCTCGATCCACTCGCCGCTCCTCTTCACCGCCGGCATCCTGACGATGGAGGCCACGCGCTCGCGGGGCGCGGGGCTGGGCACGGTGGCGCTCAACGCCATCCGCGGCGTGCTGACGACGCCGATGGTGATCGGCATCCTGTGCGGCTTTGCGATCCGCGGCTTCACCGCGCTCACCGGGCAGGACCTGCCCGAACCGGGCTGGGCGGCGATCGACATGGTGGCGCGGGCCGCGCTGCCCGCCGCGCTCTTCGCGCTTGGTGGCGTGCTGGTGCGCTACAAGCCGGCGGGCGACGGCCGGGCGATCGCCATGGTGACGGCGCTGTCGCTCGTCGTGCACCCGGCGGTGGCCTATGCGCTGGCGCACTGGGTGTTCCATCTGCCGGCCGCGGGTCTGCGCTCGGTGGTGATGAGCGCAGCGATGGCGCCCGGCGTCAACACCTATATCTTCGCCAACATGTATGGCGCGGCGAAGCGCGTCGCCGCCTCCTCGGTGCTGGTCGCGACCGCGCTGTCGGTGCTGACGATCTGGGCCTGGCTCGCGATCCTGCCCTGAGGCACGGGCGGCACGGCCGCACCGGAAAGGCGCAGCGCCAGCGCCGCAGCGAGCGTCGTCAGGGTTTTCGCCGGCTCGCGCCGCAGCGGCTGGCGCGAGAGGCGCAGGCTCGCGAGGGCGAGGCACAGCGCCGCGCGCCCGTCCCCGGCCAGGACCGCGCCCCGCGCAAGGGCGCGCAGCTGATAGGCACGCGCGGCAGGGGTGTGACGGGCGAAGAACTCGGGTGCGAGCGGCGTGAGCTTTGCCACCACCCGCTCCCAGGCGGCAAGCTGCCGTCCGGGGGCCACCGGGGGGCCCGCGGGGGGCCCCGCCGGGGGCAGCCGATGCGCGGTCAGCGCGCCCGGCACCCCCTCGATCTGCCAGTCGGTGGTCAGTGCAAGGCGCAGCCAGCACTCGAGATCCTCGAACTGGCGAAAGCTCTCGTCAAACCACCAGTCGCCGAGCCTCTCTCCGGCCGGGTGCCAGGCGATCGCGTCAAGCGCCGCGCGTCGCAGCACCGCGGCCGAGCCGTTGCCCACCGGGTTGCTCAGGAAAACATGCTCGGGCCGGATGCCCGCCAGCCGCGGCCGCTGCACCAGGCCAGGCGCATGCCCGGCATCGCCGATCCGCGCCGAGCCGGAGAAGCTGAGCCCCACCGCCGGCGCCGCGGCGAGATGGCGGACATGGGCGGCAAGCTTGTGCGGACGCCACAGATCGCCCGCGTCGCAAAAGCCGACGATCGCGCCGCGCGCCACCCGGATGCCGCTGTTGCGCGCCGCGGCCGGGCCGCGGTTCGCCTGCACCACCAGCTGCACGCGGGGATCCTCGCCGGCGTGATCGGCGGCGATCCGCACCGTGCGGTCGGTCGAGCCGTCATCGACCACGATGATCTCGAGATCGGCGAAGCTCTGCGCGCGCAGGCTGCGCAGCGTCGCATCGAGTGTCGCTTCGGCGTTGCGGGCGGGCACGATGATCGAGGCATGGGGCATGATGGGCACCTTCGGGCGGCGGGGGACGGGTCAGGCAAAGAGGATGCGGCGCAGCGCGCCGGGCAGCAGCGGAGCGAAGAGTGCGCCCCCCGCCGTCAGCGCGCCGCGGCGCGGGTTCGCGAAGAAGCCGCCGGGGCTTGCCGCGATCCCCGCCAGCGCGAGCCGCAGTGCCACGCCGCCGCGCGGGTCAAGCCGCAGCGCGCGGCGCGAGAGATAGCGCAGGAACACCGCCGCATGGCGCGGATCGGGCGTCCCGCCACAACGCGCGGCGCTTTCGAGCGCGGCCGCACGCCCGGCCTTCGGCGCCGTCAGATCGGCCGCAAGCCCGCCGGGGCTGGTGCGGTAGAAGGTCAGCACCGCGTCGATGCCGATCACCAGTGCACCGCCCCCCACAAGGCGCACCAGCCATTCGAGGTCTTCGTTGCGCGCGAGGTCCTCGTCGAAGCCGCGGGTGGCCCTGAAGGCGGTTCGGCGGATCGCCAGGTTCGACATCGTGCAGACCGGGTTCTCGCCCAGCAGGTCGAGGATCGTCAGCGGCACCTCGGCCACCGCCGAGACGGTGCTCGGCCGGTCCGGGTCGGAGTGGAAGAAGGCGACGCGGGCATAGACCGCGCTCACCGCCGGATCGGCGAAGGCCGCATCGAAGCGGGCGAGCTTTTCCGGCGCCCAGAGGTCATCGGCATCGCAAAAGGCGAGGATCTCGCCCTGCGCCTCGGCAAGCGCAGCATGGTTGCAGGCGGCCGGCAGGCCCCGGCGCGGCGCGCTCACGGCGCGAAGGCGCGGATCGGCGGCGGCGGCTTCGGCGATCAGCGCCGCGGTCGCATCGGTCGAGGCGTCGTCGACAAGCAGCGCCTCCCAGTCGGTCAGGCTCTGCGCGGCAAGGCTTGCAAGCGTCGCGGGCAGCGTGGCGGCGGCGTTGTGGCAGGGGATGATGATCGAGAAACGGGGCATGGCGGGGCCTTTCTGCTGGTCAGGCGGTGGCAGGGCACAGCGCCGGGCGGCGCGGCCGGAGAAGGGGGGCGGCAACGGCGGGCAAAGCCACGCCGGGCAGTCCCTGCGCCCTCATCTGCGAAGCGAGGCGGCCGGCAATGGGAAGGCGGGGCGTGGTCATCGGAAGGCTCCGGCAGAGGGGCAAAGTGCCGCTGCGTCATGCCTTCTGTTTTACCCCGCCCGCGGCCGCCCCGTCGCGGGAGCCCCCGGAGAGCGGACCGGCGCCGACGGAGCCCCATCCTGTCCGAACGGAGAGGGTCCCTCTCCCGCCGCGCAGGGGGAAACACCCGCCCGGCCCTGCGACAGTCCGGCCGCAGTCCCTGCCTGTCTTGCCAAAAACCGGGTGGGCGCCCGGCGGGCCGCGGTCGCCCTCACGTGGCGGCCGGCCCCGGCACGGACCGACCGGCGGCTGAGGCGGGCAGGGCTCAGCCCGCCGGCGGCCCCGGGCGCTGCGCAGCCAGCCAGTCGGTGATGGCGGCGCGCGTTTCCGTCCAGACCGGCAGGACCGCTGCGGCCGCCGCCGCAAGCGACGCCGCCCCGTCCCGCTTCGCCGCGGTCTCGAGCGCCTGCAACCGCATCTGCAGCCGCAGCGCACCGAGGGCGCCCGCCGAGCCCGCGCAGCGATGGACCGCGGCGAGCACCTCCTCGCGCCCCGCCGCCCCCGCCGCGAGATCCGCCGCCAGCGCATCGCCCTGCGCGACGAAGCGCTCGAACAGGCCACGCAGTGTCGCCGCCGACAGCGGGCCGGCACCGCACCGCTCCGGGTCGAAGACCGGCGCCGGAGCCGTCGCACCGCCCGCCTGCGCCGTGCCGGCAAGCAGCCGCACCAGCTCGGGCCGGTCGATCGGCTTTTTCAGGATCTCGGTCATGCCGACCTCGCGGAAGGCCGCCAGCTCCTCGGGCAGGGCATGGGCGGTGACGCCGATGATCGGCACATCGCGCGAGGCCCCCGCCCCCGCACGGATCTCGCGCGTTGCGTCGCGCCCGTCGAGCACCGGCATCGAGACATCCATCAAGATCAGGTCGAAGCGGGTCGACGCGGCGCGCTCGACGCCCTCGCGGCCGTTCACCGCCTCGGTCACGGCATGGCCCTCGGCCTCGATCATCTCGCGCAGGAGGGTACGGTTGATCTCGTTGTCCTCGACCACAAGCACCGACAGCGGGTGCACCGGCGCGCGGCGCCGGCGCGGACGGCTGCGCAGCGCCCGCGCCTCGGGCGGCGCCGCCTCGGCCCGTTCGAGCGGCAGGCGCAGCCAGAACAGGCTGCCCTCGCCCGGCGTGCTCTCGACCCCGATCTCGCCGCCCATCAGCTCGACCAGGCGCCGCGCGATGCCAAGGCCAAGCCCGGTGCCGCCCTGCCGGCCATAGGAGCTGTCGAGCATCTCGAAATCGCGGAAGATCCGCTCCTGATCCGCCTCGCCGATGCCGGTGCCGGTGTCGATCACCCGGAACTCGACCTCCCGCAGCGCGTCCGTGCCCGGGCTGGCCTCCACCTCGATGCGGATCTCGCCGTCGGTGGTGAACTTGGTGGCGTTGTTCACCAGGTTCAGCAGCACCTGGCGCAGCTTGGCCGCATCGCCGATGCAGGGCTCGAAGGCCGGACCGCACCAGCTCCAGCCAAGCCGGTTGCCATGGGCCCGCGCCAGCTCGCGCTGGTTCGCCACCACGTCCTCGAGCACCCGCGACAGCAGGAACGGCGCGCGCGCGAGGGTCATCATCCCGGCCTCGAACTTCGACAGGTCGAGCACGTCGTTGACAAGCCCGCTCAGCAGCCGCCCCGACAGCTCGACCGTGTCGACATAGCGGCGCTGACGCGCATCGAGCCCGGTGTCGCGCAACAGCGAGATCGAGCCGAGCAGCCCGTTCAGCGGGGTGCGCATCTCGTGCGACATCACCGCGACGAAATCGGCTTTCGCCTTCTCGCCGGCGACGGCGCGGTCGCGGGCCTCGGTCAGCGCCGCCTCGGCCTCTTTCAGCGCCGAGATGTCGCGGATGAACAGAACGAAGATCCGCCCGCCGCCGGCGTCGGCCGGACGCAGCGAGGCCTCGGCCGGGAAGGTGCTGCCGTCGCGCCGCCGGCCGTCGAGATAGATGCGGTCATGCGCCCCGGGCAGCGGGTTGCGCAATTCGGCGGCCAGGGCCAGGCTGCCCGGCGCCATCCCGGCCTCGGGCGGCAGGATCAGCCCGAGCATGTCGCGCCCCTTCGCCTCGGCCGCGGTCCGGCCGAAGATCGTCTCGGCCGCCGGGCTGAACTCGATGATCCGGCCGGTGCGGTCGCAGACGATGATCCCGTCGAGCGAGGTCTCGATCACCGTGCGCATCCGGGTGGCGGTGGCAGCGCGTTCGGCCGCGCGGGTCTCGCTCAGCCGGTAGAGGCGCAAAAGCGACACCGCGAGCAGGGAAATCGCGACGAAGAGCACCGAGGCGACGCCGCCGAGCCGCATCAGCATGGTGGTGATGGCGACCCGGCCGGCGTCGGACTGGCGAGCGAATTCCGCCAGCCCGATGAGCGACAGCGAGCGCACCGTCTGCGCCACCGCCTCGGCTTCGGTGTCGAGCGCGACCAGGCCGGCGGCAAGCTGATCGTCCGGCGCGTCGATCAGCGGCATCATCTGCGCGAGCGCGGCGCCGGTATCGGCGAAGGCCCGCGAGAACTCCGGATCGTCGCGCAGCTTGGCATAGGTGCCGGTGGCGCGGAAGGTGTCGATGCGGCTGTAGAAGATGTCGAAGCGGGTGCGCAGCTCGGCCAGATCGGCGGCGGTCAGCGCGCCCAGCATGCTGTTCACCCGCGCCTCCTCGATCGCGTGGTGATAGCGCAGGAACTCGGTGTCGACCTGGGCGAGGGTCCATTGCAGGTTGTCCGACGCGGCGGTGCGCAATGCGCGCATCTGCCCCATCACCCCGACGCTCATGCCCGCGATCACCGCAAGCGCAAGGCCCAGGACAAGCACGACGAGCCCCGGCCGCAGCAGCCGCACCAGCCGCGGCCGGCCGCGCCGGGCCGCATCACGCCGTTTCGTCGCGATCTCGAAATCCCACACCCCCCGCCTCCCGGCCCGTCAGGGCTTCAGCTCCAGCCGGTCGAGCTGCCAGATGCTGCGCGAATAGACCACCTCGCTGCGATAGTCGGAGCGCGCATCATAGGGATAGACGATCCACAGCGGCCCCTTCTCGCGCACCGACATCGGCTTGCCATTGCGCAGATAGGCGACGATCGGGCCCTCGGCCGGCCAGGTCTCGACCGGGATCTCGACCGAATAATCGTTGATCGCGCGCGCGAGGATTGCCCGGCCGGTCATCCCGGTGGCGGCCAGCAGCGCCGAGAGCGGCACGCCGGTGAAGGTCTGCGGCCCCTCGGTCCAGATCGTGGTGGTGGTGAAGCTCGCCTGCGGCAGCGCGGCCAGCATCGCCTGATCGAGGTGCAGCGTCACCGGCGCCGCCTGTCCGGCCACCGGCCCGGTGATGGTGAGCAGCACCGCGCCGGTGGGCTTTTGCGCCAGCACCTCCGCCCCCGGACCGAGGGTCTGCGACAGGATGGCGGGGGCCGGCACAAGCAGCAGCCCGCCGGCAAGAGCGAGCGACAGGAGCGGATGAAAACGTCTGGTCATGGGGCACCGGAAATGGGAGGGGCGGGACATGCATATACCGAGAATCTCGCGCATCGGTTGAAATCAGGCTAACACGATCCGGCGCGGGCCGACGGGGACTTCGGCACAGCCGACCTATCCGATGGGATAGGTCGCGGCGGTCGCTCTGGCCCCGGCCCCGGCACTCGCGGCCGCCCGGATCGGCCCCGGTCTGACCGCCCTTCCCCAAAATCGCCACGATCCCGTGCAATGGATGCGACGGGAGGACCACAGCATGCAACCATGTCCGCAAGGCGAATCGACCGGGAGGAAAGCAGTCGTGACCAGCAGACCGGCCGATGCCCCGCCCCCGCCCCTGCGCATCCTGATCGCCGACGATCACGACCTGCTGCGCGACACGCTCGTGCTGTTCCTCGAGAGCGAGGGCGGCATGGCGGCCGAGACCGCGGCCGATCTGCCCGCGGCGATCGCCGCGATCGAACGCGGGCCGGCCTATGATCTTGTGCTGCTGGACCTGACGATGCCGGGGATGAACGGGCTCGAGGGGCTCGAGCGGATCATGGCGCTTGGCGACGGCCAGCGGGTGGCGCTGATCTCGGGCACCGGCACGCCGGAGCTTGCCGAACGCGCGCTGGCGCTTGGCGCGGCCGGCTATGTGCCGAAGACCCTCGCCGCGAAATCTCTGGTCAATGCCGTGCGCTTCATGGCCATGGGCGAGCAATTTGCCCCGTTCGACTTCCTGCGCACCGCCCCCGAGGAGGCGGCCAACCCGCTGCGCGAACGCCTGACCCGGCGTGAGGCCGAGGTGCTCGAGGGGCTCGTCGAGGGCAAATCGAACAAGGAGATCGCCCGCGACCTCGAGGTGACCGAGCCCACGGTGAAGCTGCATGTGAAGACGCTCTATCGCAAGATCGGCGCGCATAACCGCACCCAGGCGGCGATGATCGCGCGCGACGCGGGGCTGTTCTGACCTATCCGAACGGATAGGTGCCCCTCTCCCATCGCCCCCTGCGCCGATCCCTCCTCGCGGCGGCATCCGCCGGCACGCCGCGCTAGAAGGAACCGGAGGAGGCGCCGCCATGATGTTGCGTCACCCGCCGCTTGCAGGCGCCGAAGCCACCACTCTCAGCACGGCAAGCGGTTGCGGCAGGCGTCTCCTCCCTTGATGCCCGGCAGGAAACACCTTTTCGCTGCTGCGGCTTATCGGCGGCGGCCGGCGCGACGATGCCGGCCGCCTGCCGTGCGTCGGGCGGTAGGCGCGGCCGCCCCCCTTCGGCCCTTGGCCCGGGCGGGTGCGGCCCGCGTGAACAGCCCCGCCGCGCCGCGCGGCCCCCGAAACGCGACAGGGGGGCCGAAGCCCCCCTGTCTGATCCGGTTCCGAAGGCCCGCTCAGCGCGGGCTGAGACCGCGCAGCCGTTCCGAGCGGCGGCGCAGCAGCTCGACCGTGGCCAGAAGCGCGATCGAGATCACCACGAGGATCGTCGCCACCGCGAGGATCGCCGGCGAGATCTGTTCGCGGATGCCGTTCCACATCTGCCGCGGGATCGTCTGCTGGTCGTGGTTGGCGATGAAGAGCACCGCGACCACCTCGTCGAAGGAGGTGACGAAGGCGAAGAGCCCCCCCGACACCACCCCCGGCAGGATGAGCGGCATCACCACCCGGAAGAAGGCCGTGCGCGGGTTCGCGCCGAGCGAGGCCGCCGCCCGCACCAGCGACTGGTCAAAGCCCGAGAGCGTCGCCGTCACGGTGATGATGACGAAGGGAATGCCAAGCGCGGCATGGGCGAGGATGATGCCGGCATAGGTGCCGGCAAGCCGCCCCCATTCCATGTGCACCCCGCCCGAGAGGCTGATGATCGGCAGCCACTTGCCCGAGTAGAAGAAGAACATGCCGGTGGCCGAGATGATGATCGGCACGATCATCGGCGAGATCAGCACCGCGGTGATCTGCTTGCGGAAGGGCATCTCGGGCCGGGTCAGGCCGAGCGCCGCAATGGTGCCGAGCCCGGCCGACAGCAGCGTCGCACAGACGCCGATGATGATCGAGTTCTTCGTCACCTGCATCCAGGTCGCGTTGTTCCAGAAGTCCCACCAGAAGGCGGCGCCGCGCTCGGCCTCGGGGTTCTGCATGCCGAAGGTGATCAGCTTGTCGTACCAGCGCAGCGAATAGCCCGCCGGGTCGAAATGCAGCATCTTCTCGGTGAAGGTGAAGTAGGGCTCGGCGTTGAAGCTGAGCGGGATCACGATGATGATCGGCGCGATCAGGAACAGCAGGATCAGCGCGCAGATCACCAGATAGGTATAGTGCCACAGCCTTTCGAGCGGGCTTGCGTAGACGGGAAGCGCCATGGGTCCTCTCTCCTCAGCCGAGCTTCATCTTGTCGATGCCGACGAGCTTGTCGTAGATCCAGAAGAAGATCATCACGACGGCCAGCAGCTCGGCGGCGAGCGCCGCGGCCAGCGACCAGTTCAGCGTCTTCTGCATGTGCATCGCGATCATGTTGGAAATCATCTGCCCGTCGGCGCCACCGACGAGGGCGGGGGTGATGTAGTAGCCCATCGCCAGGATGAAGACCAAAAGCCCCCCTGCCCCGATGCCGGGCAGCGTCTGCGGCAGGTAGATCCGGCGGAACGCCGTCCAGGAGGTGGCGCCCAGTGAGCGCGCCGCACGCACATAGGAGGGCGGGATCGTCTTCATCACCGAATAGAGCGGCAGGATGGTGAAGGGCAGCAGGATGTGGGTCATCGCCACGATCGTGCCGGTCTCGTTGTACATCATCTGGATGCGGTGGTCGTCGCGCACGAGGCCGAGCCAGACCAGCAGGTCGTTCACCACGCCCTGGCTTTGCAGCAGCACCATCCAGGCGGTGGTGCGCACCAGCAGCGAGGTCCAGAACGGCAGCAGCACCAGGATCATCAGCAGCATCGCCTTGCGCATCGGCAGCGCCGAGAGCAGGAAGGCGATCGGGAAGCCCAGAAGCAGACACAGCGCGGTGATCTCGAGCGACAGCATCAGCGTGCGGCCCATCAGCTTCTTGTAGATCGCCTGGCCCTCGGCCACCGGCACGATCTTGCCGCTCTCGTCACGGGTCAGGTCGTTCGCGGCGAGGTAGAAGTCGAGGGTGAACGGGCTCGAGGCCGAGCGCATCGCGCGCCAGACGTTCGGGTTGTCCCATTTCTTCTCGACCTGCAGGATCGCCGCCTTGAACGGCGGCTGGAACTTGTCGGCGCCGCGGGCGGTGCCGGTGAACATCGAGCGGGTGCCCGAGACGTCATAGTTGATCCGCGTGCCCGCCTCGCCGGCGCTGCGGTTCTTCTTCATCAGCGCAAGGTCGGCGGCGAGCGCGGCATAGGCGCTCTCGTCGATCTCCGAGCCTTCGGGATGGGTCGAGAACCACTCGACCAGCGCCGGGGCGTTCTTGCTGAAGGTGTCGTTGTAGAACGACTGGAACAGCATCTGCCCGATCGGCACGATGAAGGAGATCAGGATGAACAGAAAGAGCGGCGCGACAAGCAGGAAGGCGCGGCGGCGGCGCACGGCAAGCGAGGCGGCAAGCGCAGCCTTGAGCGGCTTGCCGTCCGCGGTGGTAATCAATTGGGAGGTTGCGTCGGTCATTCGGTTCCCCTTCGGAAGGCGCGTCGGGGCCACCGCGGCGAAGGCGGCGGCGCGGGGGAGAGGGAGGACAGGGAAGCCCCGTCCTCCGCAGTCTGAAGGTCAGACGATCAGCTGGCGAGCCAGGCGTTGAACTTCTCGGCCAGTTCCGCATCGTGATCGGCCCAGAAGGTCGGGTCGGTCCAGATCGGGTTCTTCATGTTTTCCGGGTTGGTCGGCATGTAGGGCGCCATCTCGGTCTTGCCGTCCTTGTACATGCCGATCAGCGCGTTCGACGATTTCCGGGCCGGGCCGTAGGCGATGTATTTCGCCTGGTCAGCGAGGCGCTGGGTGTCGGTCGAGAAGGCGAGGAACTTCATCGCGTCTTCCAGATGCGGCGCACCCTTCGGGATCACCCAGAGGTCGTAGTCCATGTATTCGCCGTCCCAGATCGTGCCGAAGGGCTTGCCCTCGCCCACTTCGGCGGCGAAGAAGCGGCCGTTATAGCCGGTGGTCATCACCACTTCGCCATCGGCGAGCAGCTGCGGCGGCTGCGCGCCGGCTTCCCACCACACGATGTCCTTCTTGATGCTGTCGAGCTTCTTGAAGGCGCGCGCCACGCCCTCGTCGGTGCCGAGCACCTCATAGACCTGGTCAGGGGCGACGCCATCGGCGACGAGCGCCATTTCCATCGTGCGCTTGGCGGTCTTCAGCAGGCCGCGCTTGCCCGGGTATTTGGTGGTGTCGAAGAAGTCGGCCAGCGTCGAGGGCTCGTTGCCTTCGAACTTGGTCTTGTCATAGGCGACGACCGTGCCCCAGACGATGTTCGCGACGGCGCAGTCCTGGATCGCGCCCGGCACGAAGTCCTCGGTCGCCGGGGTGCCATCGGGCGCGGGCGGCAGGATCGCCGGGTCGATCGGCTCGAGCAGGCCCTCGTCGCACATGCGGATCGCGTCGGAGAGCTCGACGTCGGAGAGGTCGATCGAGACGTTGCCGGCCTCGGTCTGCGCCTTCACCGGGGTCGCCGGATTGTCGGCGTCGATCGAGTTGATCTTGATGCCGGTCATCTCGGTGAAGGGCTTGTGATAGGCCTCGACCTGCGAAACGGTGTAGGACCCGCCCCAGGAGACGATGTTGAGCTCCTGCGCCGAGGCGGCATAGCCCGTCGCCACCAGCGCGGTGGTGAGGATCAAAAGTTTCTTCATGGTTTACTCCCCTGTTGGTCTTGTCTGACTTCTGTTGGTCTTGTCTGACTTGTCGTCATTTCTGTCGGCGCGACGGTTCCGCCGCCCGCGTTTTTGAGCGGCGCCCGCTCACATCGGGTCGAGGGCGCGCGCGTCCTGCGGATGCCAGCCGATCTTCAGCTTCTCGCCCGGGTGCAGGCGGGTCTGGCCGAGGGTGTTGCGCGACTTCATCACGAAGTCGTCGATCCCGGCGACCCGCATCCGGGTGCGGAAGATGTCGCCCATGTAGATCACCTCGAGCACCTCGGCGTCGATCATGTGCGCGCCCGGCGGCATCATCTCGGGCTTGAACTCGATGCGCTCAGGGCGGATCGAGACCAGCGTGTCCTGGCCGACATGGCGGATGTTGACGGGCGTCGCGCTGATCAGCTCGCCGGTCTGGAGCCGAACCGTGCAGGTTTCCTCATCGAGGCTCTCGACGGTGCCGGGCAGCTTGTTGTTCTCGCCGATGAACTGGGCGACGAAGCTGTTCTTCGGCCGCTCGTAAAGCTCGTCCGGCGGGGCAAGCTGCTGGATCCGGCCGTCGTTGAACACCGCGACGCGGTCCGACATCGTCAGCGCCTCTCCCTGGTCGTGGGTGACATAGACCACGGTGATGCCAAGCCGCTCGTGCAGCGCCTTGATCTCGAACTGCATGTGCTCGCGCAGCTGCTTGTCGAGGGCGCCGAGCGGTTCGTCCATCAGCACCAGCTCGGGGTCGAAGACCAGGGCCCGGGCGAGCGCGATGCGCTGCTGCTGGCCGCCCGACATCTGTGCGGGGCGACGGTTGGCGAACTTGCCCATCTGCACCATGTCGAGGGCGCGCGTCACTTTCGCCTCGCGCTCGGACTTGGCCATGCCCCGCACCTCGAGCGGAAAGGCCAGGTTCTCGGCCACCGTCATATGCGGGAAAAGCGCGTAGTTCTGGAACACCATGCCGATCCCGCGCTTGTGCGGCGGAAGGTGGTTGATGTTCGTCCCGCCAAGGCGTATCTCGCCGTGCGTGGCGGTTTCGAATCCCGCCAGCATCATCAGGCAGGTTGTCTTGCCCGAGCCGGACGGGCCGAGCATGGTCAGGAATTCGCCCTTGCCGATCGAGAGGTTGAGGTCCTTCACCACCAGAGTTTCGCCGTCATAGCTCTTCTGGACGTGATCGAATACGACGAAACCTTCGTCGGTCGTTGCAGTCGTCAAATTCGGGCTCCCCTGTCGTTTTTTGTGGTTCGTTTGCTCCCGTGGGGGAAACTTAAACAAGCGCGCATCAGGAATTCAACAAGGAAAACCCGTTACGACGAAATGGGGCCGAAGCGGACCGATCGTCGTCACGGAACCGTCAGAAAGCGTCGCCCTGGGCGCGAAGCGCGACCTGCCCTCTGCGTCAGACTGTCCATTTTCAAGGCAGTGCAACAACGCGTCCCGCACCGCACGCAGACGCGGCGTCAGCCAGGGGCGGCCGTCGCGGCTCGAATCGCACCGCAGGACGGCACCGCCCGCACCCGGCCGGCGAATCGCGGCCCGGGGCACGCGCGTTCATCAATGTCTGGAAACAGGTGCGGGCCGCCCCGCGCCGCCCGCACGGGCGCGCAGGGCAGCGCTCCGCAGGCTCAGCCGAGCCGGGTCTTCACCATCGGGCCGACGGCACCAAAGTCCATCTGCCCGGTGTATTTCGTCTTCAGCTCGGCCATCACGCGGCCCATGTCGCGGATCGAGCTGGCGCCGACCTTGGCGATCGCCGCGTCGATCGCGGCCGTCGTCTCGTCGGCGGTCAGCTGCCGCGGCAGGAACTCCTCGATCACCTTGACCTCGGCGAGTTCCTTCTCGGCCAGCTCGAGCCGGCCGCCCTCTTCATAGGCGCGCGCCGATTCCTGGCGCTGCTTCACCATCTTGCCAAGGATGCCCAGCACCTCGGGATCGCCGATCGACACCGCCTCGCCCTCGGTCCGCATCGCGATCTCGCGATCCTTGATCGCGGCATTGATCAGCCGCAGCGTCGAGAGACGGGCAGCATCCTTTGCCTTCATCGCCTCTTTCAAAGCCGCGGAAAGCCGCTCGCGCATCTGCATCACGTTATCCCCATCTGGATCAAGGGGCTCAGGATACCCCCGCAGGAGCCCCAGCGCAAGCAATGCAAGTTATTGATTTTAAATGAAAACATCTTTTGCCGTAAGGGCCTTGACCCGGCTGTTCTCCCCCCGTAGGTTCCAGCAGATTTTGCCCCGGGGAGTCGCACCATGCCTGCCAGTCACCAGTCATCGGAAAAGCCCACCGCGCTGATCGCGCTGGCAGACGGCCAGCTGTTCTACGGCAAGGGCTTCGGCGCCACCGGCGTCACCGTCGCCGAGCTGGTGTTCAACACCGCGATGACCGGCTATCAGGAGATCATGACCGACCCGAGCTATGCCGGTCAGGTCGTCACCTTCACCTTCCCCCATATCGGCAACGTCGGCGTCAACGCCGAGGATGACGAGACCGCCGAGCCGGTCGCCGCCGGCCTCGTGGTGAAATGGGACCCGACCGATCCCTCGAACTGGCGCGCCACCGACGACCTCGTCGACTGGCTGGTGAAGAAGGGCCGGATCGGCGTCGGCGGCGTCGACACCCGCCGCCTGACCCGCGCGATCCGCCAGCAGGGCGCGCCGCATGTCGCCATCGCCCACGATCCCGAAGGCAACTTCGACATCGAGGCGCTGGTGAAGAAGGCGCGCGAGTGGAAGGGCCTTGTCGGCCTCGACCTCGCCAAGGATGTGACCTGCGCGCAAAGCTACAGCTGGGATGAAAAGCGGTGGGCCTGGCCCGAGGGCTACAGCCGCCGCGAGGGCCCGGGCCTGAAGGTCGTCGCGATCGACTATGGCGCCAAGCGCAACATCCTGCGCTGCCTCGCCTCGGCCGGCTGCGAGGTCACCGTTCTGCCCGCCTCGGCCACCGCCGAGGAGGTGCTGGCGCTGAACCCCGAGGGTGTGTTCCTGTCGAACGGCCCGGGCGACCCGGCCGCGACCGGCGCCTATGCCGTGCCGATGATCAAGGGCATCCTGGACACCGAGCTGCCGCTCTTCGGCATCTGCCTCGGCCACCAGATGCTCGCCCTCGCGCTTGGTGCGAAGACGATCAAGATGAACCACGGCCACCACGGCGCCAACCACCCGGTCAAGGACCTGACCACCGGCAAGGTCGAGATCACCTCGATGAACCACGGCTTCACCGTCGATGCGCAGACCCTGCCGAAGGGCGTGCAGGAGACCCATGTCTCGCTCTTCGACGGCTCGAACTGCGGCATCGCGATGGAGGGGCGGCCGGTGTTCTCGGTGCAGTATCACCCCGAGGCGAGCCCCGGCCCGCAGGACAGCTATTACCTCTTCGAGCGCTTCGCCGAGGCGATGCGCGCCCGCCGCGCCGGCTGAGCGCGGCACAGACAGGACCTTCGGGGGGCGGCTTCGGGACACCGGGCCGCCCCTTTTCCGTCTCCCCCTCCCCGCCGGCACACCGGGCGGCGGGACAAGATTAACGCGACGTTAATCCGACTCGGGAATGCTGTTCCGCGCAACACCAGCGCAGCGAGGGCGGCATGGTCTCGGACAGGGGGGGGCGGATCAGCGGACCGGCGGCGGAGAACACGCCGGGCCTGACCGGCCTGGCCGCCGGGGGGCGCATTGCCGTCCGCGCGCCGCCGGCCCGCATCCCGCGTCCGGTCGCCGGGCGCCGTCCGCTCGGGCGCATCCTGCTCGACCGCGGCGCCGTCGCGCCAGGCGATCTGACCACGGCCCTCGCGCTGCGCGAGCGCGAGGATGTGCGGCTTGGCGACATCCTGCTGACCCATGGCTGGGTGAGCGAGGCGGCGCTGATGGCGGCGCTGGCCGAACAGTGGCAGGCGGCCCTCGTCGATCTTGCCGCCGAGCCCCCCGATCCGCGCCTGATCGATGCGCTCGGGCCGGAGCTGTGCCTTGCCGAGGCGATGGTGCCCTGGCGGCGGATCGGCGCGACCACGGTGATCGCCACCGCGCGGCCCGAGGAGTTCACCCGCCTGCGCGGCGTGTTGCCGGCGAAATTCGCCCCCTACCGGATGGTGCTCGCGCCCGAACGCGCGGTGCATGACGCGCTGCTCGCGCGCCGGCAGACCGCCCTGATCCGCCGCGCCGAATGCCGCGTCGCCGCCGCGGAGAGCTGCCGCAGCCATGACGGCGAGCGCGCCGCGCGCCGCGCGCTCGGGGCGCTCCTCGGGCTGGCCTGCGGGCTGTTTCTGGCACCGGTCGCGGTCTTCGCGCTGCTCTTCGCCTGGACGATCGTCACGCTGGTCCTGACCATGGCGCTCAAGTTCGCCGCCTGGCTTGCCGAGTTGCACCACCGCGCCACCACCCTGCCGCCGCCGCAGATCACCGCGCCGATCCGGCTGCCGGTGATCTCGGTGCTGGTGCCGCTTTTGCACGAAAAAGATATCGCCGGGCGGCTGGTCGCCCGGCTCGGCCGGCTGACCTACCCGCGCGAGCTGCTCGACGTGCTCCTGGTGGTCGAGGAGGCGGACACGCCCACCCGCGACGCGCTGGCCAAGGCCACCTTGCCGCGCTGGATCCGGGTCGTCACCGTGCCGGACGGGCCGATCCGGACGAAGCCGCGCGCGCTGAACTACGCGCTGAACTTCTGCCGCGGCTCGGTGGTCGGGGTCTGGGACGCAGAGGACCGGCCCGATCCCGACCAGCTCCACGCCGTCGCCCGCCGCTTCGCCGAGGCGCCGCCCGAGGTCGCCTGCCTGCAGGGCGTGCTCGATTACTACAGCCCGCGCACGAACTGGCTCTCGCGCTGCTTCACCGTGGAATATGCGGTGTGGTTCCGCGCCGTCCTGCCCGGCGTCGCGCGGCTTGGCCTGGCCGTGCCGCTGGGCGGCACCACGCTCTTCTTCCGCCGCGACCTCCTTGAGGCGGTCGGCGCGTGGGACGCCTTCAACGTCACCGAAGATGCCGATCTCGGCATCCGCCTGGCCCGGCGGGGCCTGCGCACCGAGCTGATCGCCACCGTCACCCAGGAGGAGCCGAACTGCCGCCCCCTGCCCTGGGTGAAGCAGCGCTCGCGCTGGCTGAAGGGCTATGCGATGACCTGGGGGGTGCATATGCGCGCGCCACGGCAGCTGTGGCGCGAACTCGGCGCCTGGCGTTTCCTCGGCCTGCAGGTGATGTTCCTCGGCACGCTGTCGCAATACCTGCTCGCGCCGCTTTCGTGGAGCTGCTGGCTCATCCTGTTCGGGCTGTGGCATCCGGTGCGGGCGCTGCTGTCGCCCGGCAGCGAGACCGCCCTGCTTGTCGCCTTCGGGCTGACCGAGCTCGTCAATCTGGCGGTCGGGTTCTGGGCGGTGCGCGGCGCCGGGCATCGCCACCTGCTGCCCTGGGTGCCGACGCTGCACCTCTATTTCCCGCTCGGCACGCTGGCGGGCTGGAAGGCGATCTACGAGGTGATCGCGAAACCCTTCTACTGGGACAAGACGGCCCATGGCCTGTTCGATGCGCTGCACGAGATCGCCGCCCCCGCAACGCCCGCCCCGGGGCGCGCCCGGCTCCAGCCCGAGCCGGCGCGGCCGCAATGCGCGCCGCTGATCGACTAGCGCCCCTTGCCCGCGCTAGTGCCCGCCCTGGGCATCGAGCTTCAGCCGGGTCTCGAACGCCTTCGAGATATGGGCCCGCAAGGCCGCCGCGGCCCCCGCCTCGTCGCCCTCGCGGATCGCGTCGACGATCGCTTGGTGTTCGGCCAGCGCCGTCTCGCCCCGCCCCTCGGCGGCAAGCGAGGTGGTGGCCAGCAGCGCCATCGAGCGGTGCACGAGGTCGAGCTGCTGCACCAGATAGCGGTTGTGCGAGGCGAGATGGATCTGCCGGTGAAAGCGCTTGTTCGCCTGCGACAGCGCGATCGGGTCGCGGGTGCGGGCGCGGTCCTCGTCGACCATCTCCTGCAGCACCCGCACCTCCTCGGGCGCGGCGTGCTTCGCGGCCAGCGCCGCGGCGAGCGCCTCGAGCTCCGAGCGCACGACATAAAGCTCGGCAAGCTGGTTGTGATCGAGCGAGGCGACGATCAGCGAGCGGCCGTCGCGCGCCAGCATCGACTGCGTCTCGAGCCGCTGCAACGCCTCGCGGACCGGGGTGCGCGACACGCCGAAACGCTCGGCGAGTTCCGATTCCACCAGCCGGTCCCCCGGCCGGTAGACCCCGGCGTCGATCGCCTCGAGGATCAGCGTGTAGGCGTCTTTCTGCATCGTTCCTCTCTCGCGCTTGCGGGGCGCAACCTTAGGAGCGGCGCCGGCCCCTGACAAGCCGGCAATAGGAGAGCCCCCCTTCCCCCCGCCCGACGGCCGGGATAGGGTCCGCGCCATGTCAGCCGCAGATTTCGCACATGTCACCGACTGGGTGTTCGACCTCGACAACACCCTGTACCCGCCCGAGGCCCGTCTCTTCGCCCAGATCGAGGTGAAGATGACCGAATATGTCATGCGCGCGCTCGGCGTCGACCGTGGCGAGGCGAACCGGCTGCGCGACCATTACTGGCGCCTTTACGGCACCACGCTCGCCGGGCTGATGCACGAGCACGGGCTCGACCCGATGCCCTACCTCGCCGAGGTGCACGACATCTCCTTCGACTCGCTCAGCCCCGATCCGGCGCTGCGCGGCGCGATCGGCGATCTGCCCGGGCGCAAGATCGTCTTCACCAACGGCTCGGCCCCCTATGCCCATCGGGTGCTCTCGGCGCGCGGGCTGAGCGGGCTTTTCGACGGGGTCTTCGGCGTCGAGGATGCCGAGTTCCACCCCAAGCCCGAGCCCCGCGCCTTCGAGACCGTCTTCACCAAGGCCGGTATCCGCCCGCCGCAGGCGGCGATGTTCGAGGACGATCCGCGCAACCTTGCCGCGCCGCATGCGATGGGGATGCAGACCGTGCATGTGGCGGCCGACCCCGCCCCCGCGGCGCATATCCAGCACCATACGAACGACCTCACGGGCTTCCTTGCCGCGCTGCGGCATCCGCGACACAGCTGAGCCATTTTGCCCCTGCGACATTGTGGCGCGGTTCCCATGCGCGGCGCCAGCCGCTATTCAGGCCGGACTGTCAGGGAGACAGCCAAGGGAGATTCTGCCATGACCGCCGAGCACGCGGACACCAAAGACAATTCCGCCCAGATGTACCTTCTGGCGCTCGTGATCATCGGCATCGCCGTTGGCCTCGTCGCCTTCATGGGTCTTGGCGGGCTGATCCTCTGGGCCGTTGTGGCCACCTGGATCATGCTGGCCTTCCTCGTGGTGATGACCGCGGGCGGCTGAGCCGTTCCGGCCCGGCAAGACCGACACGGCCCGAGCCCCCGGCTCCGGGCCGTTTTCGCCTGCGACAAGATGGGATCTGGTTCCGTCCGGCCGCGCGCCCTATCAAAGATGCATCGTCGATCCATCATTTCGACCGCATCCGAAAGGGCCTCCCGATGACCACCACCCATCCCGAAACCGGCACCCCCGGCGCCCTTGGCGCCTATCTCATCGCCCTTCTCGTCGTCGCGGGGGCCGCGGCCTCGGTGCTGGTGATGGGGCTCGGCGGGCTGATCCTGTGGTTCGTCGCCCTCACCTTCCTGATCCTCGCCGGCATGATCATCGTCTCCTTCCCGTGACCCGCGGGCGGACCGATCGCCGCACCCGATTGCATCGCGCCGCCCGGCGGGGCATCTTGGGCGCGCTGTAACGGAGGCCCGAGATGGAGCAACAGACCCTGCGCACGACCGATATCCTGATCTCGGGTGGCGGTGTCGCCGGCCTGACCGCCGCGGCGGCCTTTGGCGCGGCCGGCTTCACCACGATCTGCGTCGACCCGCAGCCGCCGGTCACCGCCGAGGGCGAGGCCGGGGCCGACATGCGCACCACCGCCTTCCTGCACCCCTCGCGCGCGGTGCTGGAACGCGCCGGGCTCTGGGCGCGGCTCGCCCCCTATGCGGCGCCCTTGCAGATCATGCGCATCATCGACGCGGGCGGGGCCGAGCCCGTCGCCCGGCTCACCCGTGATTTCGACGCGGCCGACCTCTCGGACGAGCCCTTCGGCTGGAACTTCCCGAACTGGCTCCTGCGGCGCGAGATGGTGGCGCGACTGGCCGAGCTGCCGCTCGTCGATTTCCGCCCGGGCGTCGCGACGACCGGCCTTGTCAGCCGCGAAAGCGGCGCCGAGGTGACGCTGTCGGACGGCAGCCGGGTGCGCGCCCGGCTGGTGGTGGCCGCCGATGGCCGCAACTCCTTCATCCGCGAGGCCGCGGGCATCCCGGTGAAGACCACGCGCTATGGCCAGAAGGCGCTTGCCTTCGCCGTCACCCACCCGCTGCCGCACAATGACGTCTCGACCGAGATCCACCGCTCGGGCGGCCCCTTCACCCTGATCCCGCTGCCCGATCGCGACGGGCTGCACAGCTCGGCCGTCGTCTGGATGGAGCGCGGCGCCGAGGCCGAACGTCTCGCCGCCCTGCCGGTGCCCGAATTCGAGGCGGCGATGACTGCGCGCTCGACCGGGCTTCTCGGCCCGCTCACCCTCGTCACCCGCCGCTCGGTCTGGCCGATGATGACGCAGATCGCCGCGCGCTTCGCGGCCGAACGCGTCGCGCTCATTGCCGAGGCCGCGCATGTGATCCCGCCGATCGGGGCGCAGGGTCTGAACATGTCGCTCGCCGATCTCAGCTGCCTGCTGGGCCTTGCCGAGAAGGACCCGGCGCATCTGGGCGAGGCCGCGATGCTCGCGGCCTACACCCGTCGGCGCTGGCCCGAAGTGAAGGCGCGCGAGATCGGCATCGACTTCCTCAACCGCGCCTCGATGGTCGAGCCCCGGCCGCTGCGCGACCTGCGGGCGGGGGTTCTGGGCGCGCTCTACTCGCTCAAGCCGGTGCGCAGGACGCTGATGCGGGCGGGGCTTGGCGTGCGCTGAACAGACAGGGGGGGCGCTGCCCCCCTCGGCCTGCGGCCTCACCCCCCGGGATATTTGAGGCAATTGGAAGACAAGGGCTTTCCGGCTTCCAATTGCCTCAAATATCCCGGGGTGAATTGCCCCGCAGGGGCAAGAGGGGCAGCGCCCCTCACACGCTCACCACCTCGCGCAGCGCCTCGCGGGTGAGCGACACCTTCGTCCCCTCCATCGCCACCGCGCCGCGCTTGAGCACATAGAAGCGGTCGCCGAGATCGTGGGCGAAGTCGAAATACTGCTCGACCAGGATGATCGCGATGTCGCCGCGCGCGCGCAGATAGGCGATGACGCGGCCGATCTGCTGGATGATATTGGGCTGGATGCCCTCGGTCGGCTCGTCGAGCAGCAGGATCTTCGGCTTCATCAGCATCGCCCGGGCAATCGCCAGCTGTTGCTGCTGCCCGCCCGAGAGATCGCCGCCGCGGCGGTGCAGGAACTCTTTCAGGATCGGGAACAGATCATAGATCTCGTCGGGGATGAAGCGCTCGGATTTCGGCAAGACGGCGAAGGCGGTTTCCAGGTTCTCGCGCACGCTGAGCAGCGGAAAGATCATCCGCCCCTGCGGCACATAGCCGAGGCCGCGCCGCGCCATGCCCTGCGGCGCCACCCGCGGCACCTCCTCGCCATCGAGGACAAGCGTGCCGCCCGAGCGCGGATGGGTGCCCGAGATCGCCTTCAGGAGCGAGGTCTTGCCCACGCCATTGGTGCCCATGATGCAGGTCACCTCGCCCGCCTTCGCCACCATGTCGATGCCGTAGAGGATCTGCGATCCGCCGTAGTGAAGCGTAAGCCCCTTGGTTTCCAGCATGTTCAGCGCCCCAGATAGACTTCGATGACCTGCCGGTCGGCGGTGACGTGATCGAGCGAGCCCTCGGCCAGCACCGATCCCTCATGCAGCACGGTGACGCGGCAGTTCAGCCGGCGCACGAAGTCCATGTCGTGCTCGACCACCACCACGGCGCGCGTCTTCGCCAGATCGACGAGCAGCGCGGTGGTCTGCTCGCGCTCGGCCAAGGTCATGCCGGCGGCGGGCTCGTCGACCAGCAAAAGCCGCGGCTCCTGCGCCAGCAGCATACCGATCTCGAGCCATTGTTTCTGACCATGCGACAATTCCCCGGATTTCCGCGTCAGGCTGTCGGCAAGCCCGACCTGCGCCGCCAGCGCCGCAACGCGGGCGTGATCGGCCGGGCGCGGGCGCCAGACCAGCACCTTCCAGGGCGCGCGTGCGGCCTTCAGCGCGATCATCAGGTTCTCGGCCACCGACTGGTCCTCGAACACCGTCGGGCGCTGGAACTTGCGGCCGATGCCGGCACGGGCGATCTGCGCCTCGTTCATCCGCAGCAGGTTGACCGATTTCTCGCCCCAGAGCACGCGGCCCTCGTCGGGCCGGGTCTTGCCGGTGACGATATCCATGAAGGTGGTCTTGCCCGCCCCGTTCGGGCCGATCACCGCGCGCAGTTCGGCCGGGCCGATCGAGAAGGACAGGTTGTTGATCGCCCGGAAGCCGTCGAAGGAAACGGAGATGCCGGAGACCTCGAGCAGCGCCCTCATTCCACCGCCTCCTCTTCGCGCAGTGCGCCGTCATCGGGACCGAGCGGATCGCCCCCGCGCCAGGGCGCCCGCAGCCCGGCAAGCAGGTCGACAAGCCCCGAGAGCCCCTTCGGCGCGAAGAGCGTGACCAGAACGAAGCTGAGGCCCAGCAGCACCTGCCACCAGTCGACCCATTTCAGCGTGTAGAGGCCAAGGTTCAGGTCGGGCGCCCGTCCGCCGGTGAACCAGGTCGAGACGAGCGAGACGAAACCCGCCCCCATCACCGCGCCGTAAAGCCGGCCCCTGCCGCCGATCGCCACCCAGACCGCGAGATAGATCGAGGCGATCGGCGCCATCTCGGCCGGGTTGATGATGCCCGCCTGCGGATAGTAGAGCGCGCCGGCGATCGCGGCGATCACCGCGGTCAGGGTGAAGACGAAGAGCTTGTAGCCCTCGACCGAATAGCCGAGGAACCGCACCCGCGCCTCGTCATCGCGGATGCCGCGCATCACCGAGCCGAACTTGCCCGAGGTGACGAAGCTCGCGAGCAGATAGCCGAGGCCGAGCGCCGCGGCCGAGGCCCAGAGGAACCAGACCGACAGGTGGTCCTGATCGGCGGCGAGGCCGGGGATGTTCTGCAGCCCCGAGAGCCCGTTGTTGCCGCGCAGGCCGGAGTCGTTCTGGAAGAGGTAGAGCGAGAGCGCGAGGGTCATCGCCTGGGTCAGGATCGAGAGATACACCCCGGTGACGCGCGAGCGGAAGGCGAGCCAGCCGAAGACGAGCGCGAGCAGCCCCGGCACCAGCACGACGAACAGGAGCTGCATCGGCAGCGATCCGGCGAAGTGCCAGATCGCGGGCAGCTCGGAGGAGCCGACGACGCCGAAGATCTGCGTCGCGATCGCGTCGCTCATCTCCTGCGGCGTCATCGGCAGCACGCCCGCGGCGGAGGCGAGCACGATCTCGCGGGTGCGGGCAGCCATCAGCCACATGCCGATCATGTAGCCGCCAAGCCCGAAGAAGGCGAAATGGCCGAGGCTGAGGATGCCGGTATAGCCCCAGACCAGATCCATCGCGATCGCGATCAGGCACAGGCACAGCGTCTTGCCCAGCGTCTTCACCATCGAGGTCGAGACGATCTCGGCCCCGTAGGCGGTCGAGAGCAGCGTCACCGCGAGGGTGAAGAGCGCGAGCAGCGCGAGGAAGGTGAGAACCGAGGGGTTCTTTGCGAGGAAGCCGGGTTTCATCTCTGGGCCTCGGGGATTGCGGCGGCGTGCCGGGGGGCCAGCCCCCCGGGCCCCCCGGAGTATTTTTGCCAAGAAAAAGGCAAGGCGAGGGAAGAGTGCCGGGTCATGCTCAATCCCCCGCCGCGCGGCCCTTGAGGGCGATGATGCCCCGCGGCCGGAACTGGATGAAGATGATGATGAAGAGGATCATGTAGGTCTGCGCGGCGAGCGTGTTCGAGGGGTTCAGCGCCTCGATCCCCTTTTGCAGGAAGCCGACGAGCGTGGCGCCGGCGAGCGTGCCCCAGATATTGCCGACGCCGCCGACAACCACGGTCATGAAGCTTTGCACGATGTAATCGGAGCCGAGTTCCGAGGTGACCTTGGCGAAAAGCCCGATCGCCACCCCCGCGATGCCCGCAATGCCCGAGCCAAGGCCGAAGGCCAGCATGTTGATGCGGTCGGGGTTGATCCCCATCGAGGCCGCCATCGAGGGGTTCTGCGTCACCGCCCGGACCTCGAGGCCGAGCCGCGTGCGCTTCATCACCCAGAGGTAGAGGGCGAGGAAGACGAGCGCGAGCACGAAGATCGCGATCCGGATGTAGGAGATGCCGACGATGTCGTTCAGCGTCCAGGCGCCGTCGAGCCAGCCGGGCGCGGTGAGCGGGCGGGCCTGGGTGCCGAAGATGTTCTTGAACAGCTGCTGCAGCGCGATCGAGATGCCGAAGGTGGCCAAGAGCGTTTCCAGCGGGCGCTTGTAGAGGTGGCGGATCACCAGCCGTTCCATCGCCACGCCCGCGGTGAAGGTGACGGCGAAGGCGAGCGGCAGCGCCACGAGAAGCGAGGCGGTGTAATCGTGGATCCAGAGCTGCACGACATAGCCGGTATAGGCGCCCATGGTGATGAACTCGCCATGCGCCATGTTGATCACCCCCATCACCCCGAAGGTGATGGCAAGCCCGATCGCCGCGAGGAAGTAGATCGAGGCGAGCGAGAGCGCATCGAGGCCAAGGTCGATCCCCTGCATCGCGTCGACCTTGAGCGAGACCGATTGCAGCGCCGCGGCGGCGGCCGTGGTGACGGCGGCGTCGGGCTCGGCGTAGATCTCGGCATAGCGGTGTGCCGCGACAGCGCGCGCGACCTCGTCATCGGTGGCGGCGGCGGGAACGGCACCGGCCGCTTCGAGCGCGGTATAGGCGGCGTCGCGCTTTGCCGGGTCGTCGAGCGCGGCCAGCGGCACGCCGCCGACCGTGCCGTTCTCCACATGCGCCTCGAGTGCCGCGCGCAGGTCGGCCCGCGACAGACGCCTGGGCGCCAGCCCCTGGGCCACGAGCAGCGCATAGGCCTCCTCGGCGCTGAAGCCGCCCTGCCCCGGGCGCAGTTCCGTGGCCACGTTGCCGATGGGGGCGCCGTCGAAGGCCTTGCGCGTGGTGGTCAGGATCGGGTTCAGCGCGCCGCGGAAATCAAGCCCCATGTCGGCGCCGAAGCCCCCGATCGCGGCGACGCGGTCGGCGGGCGTGGCGCCGAAACGGATGGTCAGAAGGCCGAGCAGGCGTTCCTTCTGCGCCTTGATCGCCGGATCACCCTCGCCGGCGATCGAGGCGGCGAGCGGGGCCAGATGCTCGGCCCCGCCTTCGCGGGCAAGCGCCTCGAGCGCGGCGCGGCGCTGCGCGGGGTCGGGATCGGCGAGCTGGAACTGCACCAGTGCTGCCGCGATCAGCCCGCGCACGCCGGAATTCGGCTTGATCTCGGCGATCTCGGCTTTCGGCGCGGTGCCGGCCGGGGCGCCGCTGACCGGGTCGCTCAGCGCATAGCCGGCGCCCTGCTTTTCGACCGCGAAGATCGCCCCGTCGGTCTTGCGTTGGCCAAGCCGCTTGTCGGCCCAGGCGGCGAGGAAGCCGGGCGCCCCCTCTCCCGCCGCGACGATCGCCGCCACCACCGGGCCGATCGTCTGGCGCGAGGGCTTGGCGATCGCCTCGGCATTCGCCGCGATCACCGCCGCGAGGCCGGTCACGGCCGGGGCGGACACCCTCGGTTCGGACGGAACGGGGGCGGCGCTTTCCTGTGCGAGGCCGGGCAACGCGAGGCACAGCGAGGCACTCAGCGCCAGAAGGAGTTTGCGCATCTCGGTTTCCCTGCAAGGGTCGTCGGAGGGGGCGCGAACGCCCCCTCCTGGGTGCCAAAGCCGATCAGTAGTTCGACTTCAGCTGAACGCAGGTCTTGGTGTCGGTGTTGTACATGCCGCATTTGAGCGTCTTCCAGTCCGACTCGAGCACCGCGGATTCGGGCAGGAAATCGGTCCAGGCATCGCCCGGCACCGGGTCGGTCTGCGAGATGATGTCGAACTGACCGTCCGCCTGGATCTCGCCGATCAGCACCGGCTTCGTCAGGTGGTGGTTCGGCAGCATCTCGGCCGTGGTGCCGGTGAGGTTCGGGAATTTCTGCCCGATCATCGCGTCCTCGACCTTGTCGACATTGGTGGTGCCGGCCTCGGTCACCGCATTCACCCACATGTTGAAGCCGATATAGGTGGCCTCCATCGGGTCATTGGTGACGCGCTTGTCGTTGCCGGTGAACTTGTGCCAGCCGTCGATGAAGGCCTTGTTCTCGGGCGTATCGGCGCTCTCAAAGTAGTTCCAGGCGGCGAGCTGGCCGACGAGGTTCTTCAGATCGCCCTCGCCGAGCCCAGAAAGCTCCTCCTCGCCCACCGAGAAGGCGACGACGGGGATGTCCTCGGCGGTGATCCCCGAGGCCGCGAGCTCCTTGTAAAAGCCGATGTTCGCATCGCCGTTGATCGTCGAGATCACCCCCACCTTCTTGCCGTCGGCGCCAAGCGCCTTGACGTCGGCCACGATCTTCGACCAGTCAGACTGCCCGAAGGGGGTATAGTTCACGAAGATGTCGCTCTCGGCGATGCCCTTCGACTTGAGATAGGCGGTGAGGATGTTGTTCGTGGTGCGCGGATAGACATAATCGGTGCCAAGCAGCGCGAATTTCTGCACGCCGAGCTCGTTCAGGAAATAGTCCACCGCCGGGATCGCCTGCTGGTTCGGCGCGGCGCCAGTGTAGAACACGTTGTACGAGCTTTCCTCGCCCTCGTATTGCACCGGGTAGAACAGCAGCCCGTTCAGTTCCTCGAGCACCGGCAGCACCGACTTGCGGCTGACCGAGGTCCAGCAGCCGAAGATCACATCGACCTTGTCGACGGAGATCAGCTCGCGCGCCTTCTCGGCAAACAGCGGCCAGTCGGAGGCCGGATCGACCACCACCGGCTCGATCTTCTTGCCCAGAAGCCCGCCCTTCTTGTTCTGTTCGTCGATCAGCATCAGGACGGTGTCCTTCAGCGTCGTTTCCGAGATCGCCATCGTCCCCGACAGCGAGTGCAGCACGCCGACCTTGATCGTGTCGCCTTCGGCGAGCGCGCCGCCCGCCGAGAACAGCGTGGCCAGCGCCGCACCCGCCATCAGTTTGCCAAACCGCGTCATCGTGAAAATCCCCCTGTTCCGGCCCGTCGTTCGATGCGCGGGCAGATTGTCTGCCGCCGGTTGCGGCGGCGCGGCCCGGTTCTGATGCCGCTGAGATCAACAGAGCGCAGCACGCCGCGCTGCGGCAAGAGATGGCGGGCGCGGCGCTCACGCCGCCCGCACGAATTCGTGAGTTAAGCCCGAAAAACATGCAAATGCCCGGGCATCGCGCAATGCCCGGGCACCATTTCGATCAATTTGTCGGTTTTTCTGCCAATCAGGTCGGAATCTCCGCCAGGGCGAGCCCCCCTTCGCGCTCGAGAAAGGCGATGATCTCGGCGACGCCCCGGCCCTGGCGCAGCTGTGCCATGACATAGGGCCGGGCGCCGCGCGCGCGCTGCGTGTCCGCCTCAAGAAGCACCGGATCGACGCCGACATAGGGCGCAAGGTCGGTCTTGTTCACCACCAGCAGGTCCGAACGGGTGACACCCGGGCCGCGCTTGCGCGGGATGTCCTGCCCCGCCGCGGTGTCGATCACATAGATCGTCAGATCGGCCAGTTCCGGGCTGAAGGTGGCGGCCAGGTTGTCGCCGCCCGACTCGATCAGCACGAGGTCGAGGTCCGGGAAGGCCGCGTTCAGCTCGGCGATGGCCGCAAGGTTGATCGAGGCATCCTCGCGGATCGCGGTATGCGGACAGCCGCCGGTCTCGACGCCGCGGATGCGCTCGGCCGGCAGCACCTGCGCCCGCATCAGCGCCTCCGCATCCTCGCGGGTGTAGATGTCATTCGTCACCACCGCCATCGAGAGCCGATGGCCGAGGGCGCGGCACAGCTGTTCGGTCAGCGTGGTCTTGCCCACGCCCACCGGGCCCCCGATGCCGACGCGAAGCGGTCCGTTCGTCATGTCTTGAAGATCCTTACATCGAGCGTTTCATGCGCCGCCGCCTGCAGCTCGGCGCGGAAGGCCGCGCTGGCCAGATCGGCGCGCGTGGCGGTGGCCGCGCGGGCGGCCAGAGCGGCGATCATCGGGTGCAGGCCAGCCAGCACCGACTGCCCCGCGGATTGTCCCAAAGGGATAAATCTGACCCCCGCCGAGACCAGGTTCGAGGCGAAGGAATGTTGGAAAAGTGCAATCACCTGCCCGGCCGGAAGGGCCAGGCCGCGCGCCGCCCGGGCCACTGCAAGCGGCAGCGGCAGCGGCGCAAGCGGCGTGCCGGTCATCTCCGCCTGCGCCCGGGTGAAGGCCGCGCCCTGCGCCTCGGTCTCATGCAGCCGCTCGGCACTGCCGGCCAGCGCCCGGGCAAGCCCCGCGAGCGGCGCAAGATCCTCGCCGCGCAGCGCACAGGCCAGCAGCACCGCGTCGTTCCAGCCCGCCCCATCGGCGAGGATGTCGGCAAGCCAGGCCGCCAGCGCCGGCGCATCGCGCACGTCGCCCTCCGCCACCGCCTGTTCAAGCCCGTGGCTATAGGCGAAGGCGCCGGTCGGGAAGGCCGGCGACAGCCATTGCACGAGGCTGAGCAGGCCAAGCGCCTCAGGGGTGGACATGGAACTGCCCCGGCCCGTGCGAATGCCCCGCCCCGGAATGGCCGTGATCGTGGCCCATCGTGCGCCCGATGCCATAGGCGCCGCCCTCGGGGGCGAAGGGCTCGACCGTCGCCGTGACCCGCGCGCCAAGCTGGCGCAGCATCGCCTCGAGCACATGATCGGCGCGGATGACGAGCCGCGTGGGCTCGATCTGGCAGGGCGTGTGGCGGTTGCCGATGTGCCAGGCGAGGCGCGCCAGATCGCCCGAGATGCTCAGCACCGGCTCGAGCCCGCAGCGCACCTCGACGAGGCGCCCGTCATCGAGGCGGAACGCCTCGCCGCCGGTCAGGTTCACCACCTCGGGCAGGTCGGCAAGGAAGGCAAGCCCTCCCGCCGCGACCAGCCGCTTGCGGCGCAGGAAACGCCCCTCGTAGTCAAGCGCGACGTGATCGGCCGCGCCCAGCCACTGGCCCTTCGGCACCACGGCCTGCGCATGGGGAAGTTCTGTCATCTCGGACCTTCGTTGTTAGACGTTTCTTAAAGATGGCGGCGCAGGCTGAGGCTTCAACTTCGCAAGGGAGGCGAAGATGCATCTGACATCCCCTGCCGACGAGCTGGTCGCCATCCGGGCCGAGATTGCCCGGCTGCGACGACGCGAAGCGGAACTGCGCGCGGTCTTCCTGACCCGGCCAGAAGTGCCGAAGATCGGCCGCTGGCACAAGATCGAGGTGGTGACACAGCGCCACCGCGTGTTCGACCCGCGGCTTCTGCCCGATGAGATCCGCCTCGATCCGGGCTATACCCGCGAGAAGATCGCGCGCGTGCTGCGGGCCTCGCGCCGCGCGGCCGAGGAACGCCCGCCGCTGCTCGACCTGCCGGACCTGGCCGGCGCCCTGCGCACGCTGCCGCGCGCAAGGCTGTTCGCCGGACTTGGTCTGGGCTGAGCGCTCAATAGAGGAAGTAGCGCTGCGCAAGCGGCAGGCTTTCCGCCGGCTCGCAGACAAGCAGCTCGCCATCGGCGCGCACCTCGTAGGTTTCCGGGTTCACCTCGATCATCGGTGTCGCGGTGTTCAGCTTCATGTCCGCCTTGCCGATGCTGCGCGTGCCCTTGACCGCGATCACCTCTTTCTCGAGGCCAAGCCGGCCGCTCACCCCCTCGGCCACCGCGGCCTCGGAGACGAAGGTGGCGCAGCTTGCCGAAAGCGCCTTGCCGAAGGCGCCGAACATCGGCCGGGTGTAGAAGGGCTGCGCCGGGATCGAACCGTTCGGGTCGCCCATCTGCGCCGCGATGATCATGCCGCCCATCAGCACCATCTCGGGCTTGGCGCCGAAGAAGGCCGGGTCCCACAGCACGAGGTCCGCACGCTTGCCGACCTCGACCGAACCGATATGGGCGGCGATGCCATGGGTGATCGCCGGGTTGATCGTGTATTTCGCGATATAACGGCGGACGCGGAAGTTGTCGTTGGCGCCGGCTTCCTCGGCCAGCCGCCCGCGCTGCTTCTTCATCTTGTCGGCGGTCTGCCAGCAGCGGATGATGACCTCGCCCACCCGGCCCATCGCCTGGCTGTCCGAGCTGATGATCGACATCGCGCCGATGTCGTGCAGGATATCCTCCGCGGCGATCGTCTCCTTGCGGATCCGGCTTTCGGCGAAGGCCACATCCTCGGGCACCTTGTTGTCGAGGTGGTGGCACACCATCAGCATGTCGAGGTGTTCCTCGATCGTGTTCTTGGTGTAGGGCCGCGTCGGGTTGGTCGAGGACGGGATCACATTCGGCGCCGAGACCACGCGCAGGATGTCGGGGGCATGACCGCCGCCCGCGCCCTCGGTGTGGAAGGCGTGGATGGTGCGGCCCTTGAAGGCGGCCAGCGTGTTCTCGACAAAGCCGCTTTCATTCAGCGTGTCGGTGTGGATCATCACCTGCACGTCCATCGCGTCCGCCACCGACAGGCAGCAGTCGATCGCCGCGGGCGTGGTGCCCCAGTCCTCGTGCAGCTTGAGCGAGCTTGCCCCCGCCTTCACCATCTCCTCGAGCGCCTCGGGCAGCGAGGCGTTGCCCTTGCCGGCCAGCGCCAGGTTCATCGGGAAGGCCTCGAAGCTTTGCAGCATCCGGCCGATGTGCCACGGCCCCGGGGTGCAGGTGGTGGCGAGCGTGCCATGCGCGGGGCCGGTGCCACCGCCGAGCATCGTGGTCACGCCCGAGGCCAGCGCATCCTCGATCTGCTGCGGGCAGATGAAATGGATATGCGCATCCATGCCGCCCGCGGTCAGGATCTTGCCCTCGCCCGCGATGATCTCGGTGCCCGGGCCGATGATCAGCGTCACGCCGGGCTGGGTGTCGGGGTTGCCGGCCTTGCCGATACCGGCAATGCGGCCCGAGCGCAGTCCGACGTCGGCCTTGTAGATGCCGGTGTAATCGACGATCAGCGCATTGGTGATGACGGTGTCCATCGCGCCCGCGGCGCGGCTGACCTGGCTTTGCCCCATGCCGTCGCGGATCACCTTGCCGCCGCCGAATTTCACCTCCTCGCCATAGGTGGTGAGATCCTTCTCGACCTCGATGATCAGGTCGGTATCGGCCAGACGCAGCCGGTCGCCGGTGGTGGGGCCGAACATGTCGGCATAGGTGGCGCGGGAAATCGTTGCGGGCATCAGAGGTCCCCCATCACGGTCTGGTTGAAGCCGAACACCTTGCGCGCGCCGCGATAGGGCACAAGCCGCACCTCGCGGGTCTGGCCCGGCTCGAAGCGCACCGCGGTGCCCGCGGCGATGTCCAGCCGATAGCCGCGCGCGGCGGCGCGGTCGAAGCTGAGGCCCGGGTTGGTTTCGGCGAAATGGTAATGCGAGCCCACCTGCACCGGCCGGTCGCCGGTGTTCGCGACGGTGAGGGTGATCGCCTCGAGCCCCTCGTTCAGGGTGATAACGCCGTCGGCGGGGAAGATTTCTCCGGGGATCATCGCGGCACCTCAGCGGATCGGATGGTGAACGGTGACGAGCTTGGTGCCGTCGGGGAAGGTCGCCTCGACCTGGATCGAGTGGATCATCTCGGGGATGCCCTCCATGCACTGCTCACGGCTCAGCACCTGGGCGCCGGTCTCCATCAGCTCGGCGACCGAGATCCCGGCACGGGCGCCCTCGACGACGAAATCCGAGATGATCGCGATCGCCTCGGGATGGTTGAGCTTCACGCCGCGCTCGAGCCGGTTGCGCGCCACGATGGCGGCAAGGCTGATCAGCAGCTTGTCCTTTTCGCGGGGGGTCAGGTTCATCGTTCCCTCTTACAATTGCCAGACGCGCGGCGGGGCAGCACCCCGGCGCAGCGCATCCATCAGCTTCAGGATCTGTCGGCGCAGCGGCCAGCCGTCACCGGCCAGCAGCCGCACCACGCATTTGCCGTCAAAGCCCGAGGCGGCGCCTTCAACCCCGGCCTCGGTCAGCGCCGCACGAGCGGCGGCAACCGCATCCTCGGCGCCCGGGGCGCAGAGCACCAGCGTCGCGAAGGCACGCGCGGGGCCCAGGATCGCGGCACGCGGCCCACGGGCCAGAATGTTCGAATTCAGCGCGAAAGGCTCGAAAAACACCGGCCTTCCGGCCCGCAGGATGGTGCGATGGTCGGAAAACTGCAAGGTCTCCACCGTCTCGCCCATCGCTGCACGGCCCAGAACCACCGCCTCGAGCAGCAGGCAGGCGGCATCGGGGGCGAGCTCGATCACCGTTTCGCGAGCGAGGTTCGCCGCCTCGAACAGGATCGTCTCCTGTGGCAGCCAGTCGAGCGACCCGCCCGGACCGACCTTGTGGCGCACGGTGACACGGGCAGGGCCGGCATTCGCGCGATAGGCGCGCTCGGCCGCCTGGGTGGTGGTCACGGCCCGCGCACCGCCCTCGAGTGTCACGGAATAGGAGAGCGTATCACCCGAGGTCAACCCGCCCGAGGTGTTGAGAAACACCACCTCCGGCACGCCACGCACCCGCGGCAGCAGCGCCTTGCCCGAGCCCTTCTGCCGCAACCCGGTCAGGCGCGTGCCATCAAAGGCCACGGCGGCCTCGCCATGGCTGCGCTGCATGCGGGACTGGCCGGCTGTGTCGAACATCATTTCCTCTCGCCCCGATCCAATCCCCGGCGCGCGGGAAGGTCCATCCCGCGCCCTGCGCCCTGCCCCGCTCCGGTCGCGCAACACGGCGTGAATGCCCGCAGGAATGGCGTATCGCCCATAAAATGAGCGATCATAAAATCAGCCAAGCGGCCCCGGCAGCCGCTCTTCCGACAGCAGCACATTCGCCTCGACCTGACCGAGGCCGGGCAAGGTCATGATCCGCCGCCGCAGCACGCGCTCGAAATCGGCGATGTCGCGGGCGCGCACCTTGATGCGATAGTCGAAAAGGCCCAGCACATGCTGCACCACCTGCACCTCGGGAATGGCGGTCACCGCGCGCTCGAAATCCTCAAGGCTGACGCGGCCCTTGGTGGCAAGCTTCACCCCGAGGAACACCGTCACCCCGAAGCCGAGCGCGGCATGGTCGAGCACCAGCCGCCGCCCGGCGATCACCCCGGCCTCTTCCAGCCGCCGGATCCGGCGCCAGCAGGCAGGCTGCGACAGGCCGAGCCGGCGACCAAGCGCCCCCGCGCTCAGCGTCGCATCGGCTTCGAGCGCGCGCAGGATCGCCCGGTCGGTATCGTCGAGCGCGATCACAGCGGCAGCTCCGCACTGTCCTTGATCGTCGAGATCAGCATCAGCGCCTCGGTGTCCTGGATATGCGGCAGGGTCAGGATGCGGGTGCGGTAGATCTCCTGCCAATGCGCCATGTCGCGGGCGATCACGTTCAGCCGCACGTCGGTCTGACCGAGGAAGGTCTGGATCTCCAGCACCTCGGGCACCTCGCGCGCAGCGGCGAGAAACTCGTCGAAGGCGCGCGGATGGGTCTTGTCGAGGGTGAAGCGCAGGCTGACCTCGACCTCCCAGCCAAGCGCGCGCCAGTCGATCACCGCCTGCGCGCCGCGGATCACGCCGCCCTCGCGCAGCCGTTCGAGCCGGCGCCAGCAGGTCGCGGTGGTCACCCCCGCGCGCTCGGCCAGATCCGCCGTCGCCATCGCCGGTTCCGCCAGCAGCTGGCGCAGGATCCTGCGGTCGGTGTCGTCGATGAGCATGAATATTCCGTCAATGTCGATTTTCAGGAATGACTTTTAACGTATTGCGCGAAAATCTTCAAACAATGAACCGACAATCTTTGCAATGCGCCTATCCTGTGCGCATCAATCAATGGAGGACCGCCATGCGCGTCTATTATGATCGCGATTGCGATGTGAACCTGATCAAGGACAAGAAGGTCGCCATCCTGGGCTATGGCTCGCAGGGCCACGCCCACGCGCTGAACCTGCGCGACTCGGGCGCGAAGAACGTCGTCGTCGCGCTGCGCGAAGGCTCGGCCTCGGCGAAGAAGGCCGAAGCCGAAGGCCTGACCGTCATGGGCATCGCCGAAGCCGCCGCCTGGTGCGACCTGATCATGTTCACCATGCCCGACGAGCTGCAGGCCGCGACCTACAAGAAATACGTGCATGACAACCTGAAGGAAGGCGCCGCCATCGCCTTCGCTCACGGCCTGAACATCCACTTCGGCCTGATCGAGCCGAAGGCCGGCGTCGACGTCATCATGATGGCGCCGAAGGGCCCGGGCCACACCGTGCGCGGCGAATACGTCAAGGGCGGCGGCGTGCCCTGCCTCGCGGCCGTGGCGCAGGATGCCACCGGCAAGGCGATGGACATCGCGCTGAGCTACGTCTCGGCGATCGGCGGCGGCCGCTCGGGCATCATCGAAACCACCTTCCGTCAGGAATGCGAGACCGACCTGTTCGGCGAGCAGGCCGTGCTGTGCGGCGGCGTGGTCGAGCTGATGCGCATGGGCTTCGAGACCCTGGTCGAGGCGGGCTATGCCCCCGAGATGGCCTATTTCGAATGCGTGCACGAGATGAAGCTGATCGTCGACCTGATCTATGAAGGCGGCATCGCGAACATGAACTACTCGATCTCGAACACCGCCGAATACGGCGAATACGTCTCGGGCCCGCGCGTTCTGCCCTATGACGAGACCAAGAAGAACATGAAGGCCGTGCTGACCGACATCCAGAATGGCAAGTTCGTGCGCGACTTCATGCAGGAAAACGCCGTCGGCCAGCCCTTCTTCAAGGCGACCCGCCGGATCAACGACGAGCACCTGGTCGAAGAGACCGGCGCCAAGCTGCGCGCGATGATGCCCTGGATCACCGCCGGCAAGCTGGTGGACCGTTCGCGCAACTGATCGCCGCGACATCGCAACACGGACGGGGCGCCTTGCGGGGCGCCCCTTTTGTTTCTACGCTGCACGCGCAGAAGGAGAGCAGCGATGACCGAACTGACGGAACGAGAGATCGAGAAGATCGAGGCGGAACGCGCGAAGATCTTCACCGCACCGTGGTTTCGCGACCTCGTCGCCGGCCGGCTGGGCCTGGGCGACACCTTCTGGATCGGCAATTACGGCGTGCTGCTGGGCGTGGTGCCGCTGGTGGTGCTGATTTCGGGCCTGCTCTATGCGCAGCTGCCCGACCTGCTCACCCCCTTCCTGCGGCTGTTCGCGGCGGCGCTTGGCCTGTGGCGCCTCGTCACCCTGCGCGCGCTGGCGCGGGCGCGCACGCGCCTTGCCGCCCGCGGCGCCTGGCCCATCGCCGGGCTGATCTGGACGCTGGGCGAGGCGATCACCGCCGTCGTCTATGCCGCCACGCTCTGATCCGGGGGCGCCGATGGACGGGACGCCCGACGCGCGCCGCCTGCCGAAGCTCCTCGTCGTCGGCTTCCCGAAATCGGGCACCAGCACGATCCAGCGCGCGCTCGAGGAAAGCGGCCTCGTCAGCGCGCACTGGATGTGGCGCAACCGCCCGGTCGGCCGGCTGATCTATGACGGCTGGTTCTCGCGCGGCGATCCGCTGGCGCTGCTCGAGGGCGTCGATGCGGTGACGCAGATGGATTTCTGCATGCCGTCGCAGGGGGTGAACCTCTGGCCGAACCTCGACATCGCGCTGCTGCTGACGATCCGCCGGCTGTATCCCGACTGCCGCTTCATCCTGAACTATCGCCCGCCGCAGGCGACCGAGAGCAGCTTTGGCCGCTGGAACACATTGGTCGAGCGGATCACCGAAAGCGACATCCCCGGTCTGCCGCGTGGCCGCGGCGGCCGCCCGGGCGAGATCGCGCGCTGGATCGAGACGCATCTCGATGCGATGCGGCAGATCTTCGCGGGCGACCCGAACTTCCTGGAACTCGACATCACCGCGGCCGATGCGGCCGAGAGGCTCGGCACCTTTCTCGGCCACGAGATCCACTGGTGGGGCGTCGCGAACGCGAACCCGGACGGCAAGCGCTGAGTTACGCCGCCGCCTCGACCGCGGCGACGATGCCGTCGACGGTTTCCGACAGCAGCGCCGCGTCCTCGCATTCCGCCATCACCCGGATCAGCGGCTCGGTGCCCGACTTGCGGATCAGCAACCGGCCCTGACCGGCCAGACGCACCTCCGCCTCGGCGATCACTTTTCGAACATTCTCCGTCGAAAGCGGCTCTTGCCCGGCGGCATAGCGCACATTCTTCAACAATTGCGGCACAGTCTCGAATTGCTGCGTCAGCTCCGAGGCAGGCTTGCCGCTTTCCGCCATCGCGGCGAGGAACTGCAGCCCCGCCATCAGACCGTCGCCGGTGGTGGCATAGTCGGTCATCACGATATGGCCCGACTGCTCGCCGCCCAGATTGAAGCCGCCCTCGCGCATCCGCTCGACCACATAGCGGTCGCCGACCTTGGTGCGTTCAAGCCGCAGCCCGTGGCCGGCGAGGAACCGCTCGAGCCCGAGGTTCGACATCACCGTGGCCACCAGCGCGCCGCCGCGCAGCTTGCCCTCCTCCGCCCAGCGGCGGGCGAACAGCGCCATGATCTGGTCGCCATCGGCCACCTGCCCGCGCTCGTCGAGGATCATCACCCGGTCGGCATCGCCATCGAGCGAGATGCCGAGATCGGCGCCATGGCGCAGCACCGCCTCGGAGGCCGCCTCGGGATGGGTCGAGCCGCAGCGGTCGTTGATGTTGTGCCCGTTCGGGCTGATCCCCACCGGGATCACCTCGCAGCCAAGCTCCCACAGCACCTCGGGCGCCGCCTTGTAGGCCGCCCCGTTCGCGCAATCGACCACCACCTTCAGCCCGCTCAGCCGGTCGCGCGCCGGGAAGGTGGTCTTGGCATATTCGACATAGCGCCCGACGCCGTCGTCGATGCGCTTCGCCCGGCCGATGTTGTGCGGCTGCGCCGGGCGGATCTCGCCGGCGACGATCGCCTCGATCTCGGCCTCGGCCTCGTCCGAGAGCTTGAACCCGTCCGGGCCGAAGAACTTGATGCCATTGTCCTTGGCCGGGTTGTGGCTGGCCGAGATCATGATCCCGAGGTCGGCCCGCATCGAGCGGGTCAGATAGCCCACGGCGGGCGTCGGCACCGGGCCGAGCAGCAGCACGTTCATCCCGGTCGAGGTCAGCCCGGCGGTCAGCGCGTTTTCGAGCATGTAGCCCGACAGCCGCGTGTCCTTGCCGATCACCACGCGGTGGCCGTTGCCGGCGTCACGGCGGAAATAGCGCCCCGCCGCGGCCCCGAGCTTCAGCGCCATCTCGGCGGTCATCGGCCAGCTGTTGGCCTCGCCCCGCACCCCGTCGGTGCCGAAAAGCCTGCGCGTCATTGCTCGTACCCTTTCGTGATCGCGGCCCACAGCCGGACGCCCTGGGCGATCTCGGCGACATCGTGCACGCGGTGGATCTGTGCCCCCTGCGCGATCCCCGCAAGCGTCACGGCGAGCGTGCCGGGCATCCGCGCCTCGGCGGTCTCGACGCCTCCGACGGTGCCGATGAAACGCTTGCGCGACACGCCCAGAAGGATCGGGCAGCCGAGCCCGTGAAACAGGCCAAGACCGCGAATGAGCGCCAGATTATGCGCCACGGTCTTGCCAAAGCCGATGCCCGGGTCGACGACGATCTGCTCGCGCGCGATGCCCTGCGCCTCGGCGAGCGCAATGCGCTCCTCGAGATAGTCGTAGACGTCAAGCAGCACGTCGCCATACTCGGGGTCGTCCTGCATCGTCTCGGGCAGGCCCTGCGCGTGCATCAGGCAGATCGGCAGGCCGGTGATCGCGGCAAGCTCTGCCATCGCCGGGTCGAACTCCATCGCCGAGACGTCGTTGAGCATCTCGGCCCCGGCCTCGACCGCGGCATCGGCGACCAGCGCCTTGCGGGTGTCGATCGAGATCGGCAGCGGGAAATCCTCGTCGCGCAGCGCGGCAATCACCGGGGCGGTGCGGTCGATCTCCTCGTCCTCGGGCACTTCCTCCGCGCCCGGCCGGGTGGATTCGCCTCCGATGTCGAGGATGTCGGCGCCGGCCTCGGCCAGCGCGCGGGCATGCTCGAGCGCGACCTCCTCGTCGTCGTAGCGGCCGCCGTCCGAGAAACTGTCGGGGGTGACGTTCAGGATCCCCATGATCCGCGGCACGTCCATGCTCAGCCCGGCGACGGGCCGGCGCGGGGCGCACAGCCGTTCGGCCACCTCGGGCGGCAGATGGGTGGCGGGTAGGATCTCGCTTTCGCCGCCGCGACCGAGGACCTCGACCTCGGTGAACCAGCACCAGCCACCGGCAAGCGGCAGGGCGCCTTCGGGGCGGACGGCATCGGTCTGGACGAGCGGGCGATAGTAAGGTCGGGTCATGCCGTTCCTATCGCCCGCGCGCGCCGGCTTGGCAAGCGTCAGACCGGCACCCGGACGACCGGCACGCGGCTTCCTGCCGGGGCTGAAACATCCCCGTGAAGTTCAAGCCGCAGCGCCGCACTCTGCTCGGCCAGCCACAGCGCCAGCGCCACCGCATCGCGCGCGGGCCCCTTCGGGCCGTCGACCGCGTCGAGCACGATCTTCGAGGGCGCCCAGACCACCATCTCGCCGTTGCGCATCGCCCAGTCGATCTCGGTGCGGGTGGCGACGACCATGCAGCGCCGGTCGCGCGCGGCAAGCCTCCAGGCGTTCTGCTCGATCGCCAGAAGGTCGATGCGGCGCTGCGTCGGGCGCTGCCCGGTCTCGGGCACCGGGGTATCGGGCAGACCGACGGTCAGGATCACCGGCGCGCCCGAGGCCGCCAGCCGGTCGAGCCGCGCGCCAAGGTCGGGCGCCGCGATCGCGGCATTCGTCAGATAGGCCACCACCGGGTGCAGCGCCTCGGCCCCCTGCCCCTCATGCGCGGCAACCGGCGCCGCCGCGCGCGAGCGCACGATCTCGACGCCAAGCGCACCGGGGCCGCGGTCGAGCTTTTCGATCCGGACGAAGACGCGCATCGCCTGCGGTTCGGCAAGGATGCGCTCGGCCACCCGCTCGGCCAGCGTCTCGAGCAGGTTCAGCCGCTCGGCCGCGAGCTCGGCCGCGATCGCCTCGGTGATCCGGTCATAGCTGAGAATGCGGTCGACGTCGTCATCGAGCGGCGCGGGCGCCGGACGGACCTCGACCACCACGTTGAAGCGCAGCCGCTGGCCGTGGCCGCGTTCCTGCTGGAAGGCGCCGATATCGGCGGTGACCACATGGTCGCGCAACGAGATCCGGTCGCGCGGATCGGCCGAGGCGGAGGCGATCGCCCGCTCTTCGGGATGGGCGAAGGCCAGCGAGGTGTCGGAAGTGGGATCGGGTGTCATCGGCGTCCTGTGCAGTCACGCCCCGCCGTTATAGAAACGGGGCAGGCAAAGGCCCACCCCGAAACGTCCTGTTCCGGCCGCGAAACGACCCCGCCTCAGTTCGAGGCGGTCTGGATCGGCCGGCGGTAGAACAGATGCGCACCGATCTCGGCGGTGTTGACGAAGCGGTTCGACCAGCTCGGCCGGACGCTGCGGGCGTGGAAGAAGGTTGCGCCGTCGGTCAGGCTGCGCGGCATCCCGTCCAGCATCGCCCGGGCGACCTTGGCGACCCGCTCGTAGGTTGCGTCGCGGCGCACGGCGTCGGATCGGCCGTCACAGGCCCAGCTGAACTGGCAGCTGCCGCCGCTGCGCTGATGCACGACACCGCAGATGGTCTGGGGAAACCGGCCGTCGTCGACACGGTTGAGGATCACCTCGGCCACCGCCTGCTGGCCCTCGACGCTTTCGCCGCGGGCCTCGTGATAGAGGGCGCTGGTGAGGCACTGGAACTGCTGGTCACCGCCGGCAGGCACCGGCTGGGCAGCGATCCAGTCCTCGGTGAGAACCCCGGGGGCTTCCCCGGCCTTCGGCCGCGGCGCGGTGGTGATTGCCGTGATCCGGCTCGCTGGAACCGAATCGAACCCGCTGCGTTCCTGAGACAGAAGCGCGACAAGGCTCGACGGAGCGAAGTCGGGCTGCGCAGTCCCGATGGGGTCATTTGACTGGCTTACCGTAACTTCGGCACGCAAGCCTCCGGCGAGGGCAAGGAGGAGCAGGGCTCCACCCGTCCAGCTTTTCAGCACTGACATGTGTATCTTCCGATAAGGACGTCGCCCCGACAAACGTCAGGACCCGGCGCTCATAGCCCACAAGGGCGCACCGCGTCTACCTACCGATTTGAAAACAAGCACTTCCTTCCGCCTTCACGGCGGAATTCCGCTGATTTGCGACCCGAATCACCCCCGAGCCACTTTTCTGTGAGTAGTCCCGCGCCAGATGAAACGCCAGTGAAATCAGCGCCAAAACGCAAGATCAGGGACCCGCGCGATGCTTCGGCGCAAGAAGGGCGAAATGTGCGGCAGCAAGGCGCGCGACCGGCACCCGGAAGGGTGAACAGGAGACATAATCGAAGCCCGCAGCACGGCAGAAGGCGATCGATTCGGGGTTGCCGCCATGCTCGCCGCAGACCGAAATCGTCACATCGGGGCGCGCGCTCTTGCCCCGCGCGGCACCGATCAGCAGCAGCTCCCCCACCCCCTCGACGTCGAGGATGTGGAACGGGTCCTCGGCAAAGACCCCCTGATTGACATAGGTCGACATGAAGCGCCCGGCGTCGTCGCGCGACAGGCCATAGGTCATCTGCGTCAGGTCGTTGGTGCCGAAGGACAGGAAATGCGCATGCTCGGCGATCTCGCCCGCCCGCAGCGCGGCCCGCGGCGTCTCCACCATCACGCCGAGGCGATAGGTGAACTCGGCCTTCATCTCGGTGCGCACGGCGGCCGCCACCGCATCGATCCGAGTCTTGACGATCTCGACCTCGCGCGCCGCGGAGACGAGCGGGATCATCACCTCGGGCACCACCTTGGCGCCGCGCCGGCTGGCCTCGACCGCCGCCTCGAAGATCGCGCGGGCCTGCATGTCGTAGATCTCGGGCACGGTCACGCCAAGGCGCACACCGCGCATGCCGAGCATCGGGTTGAATTCCGAAAGCGCCTCGCAGCGCCGCGTGACCTCGCTCAGCGGCCGGTCGAGCGCCTCGGCCAGCTCGCGCATCCCCTCGCGGTCATGCGGCAGGAACTCGTGCAGCGGCGGGTCGAAGAGCCGGATACAGACCGGCTGGCCCGCCATGATGTCAAAGAGCGTGATGAAGTCGGCGCGCTGCATCGGCAGCAGACGCTCGAGCGCGATGCGCCGGTCGTTCGGCGTGTCGGCAAAGATCATCTCGCGCATCAGCGTCAGGCGATCCTCGTCGAAGAACATGTGCTCGGTGCGGGCAAGGCCGATGCCCTCGGCCTCGAACATGCGCGCGGTGCGGGCATCCTCGGGGGTGTCGGCATTCGCCCGCACGCCGATGTCGCGCACGTTGTCGGCCCAGTGCAGCAGCGTGCGGAAACCGTCGTCGAGCGCCGGCTCCAGCATCTCGGCGACGCCCGCCAGAACCTCGCCATTGGTGCCGTCAACGGTAATCACGTCGCCTTCGCGGAAGATCCGGCCGCCGGGCGCGCGCATCACCCTTTCGCGGGTGTCGATCGAGATGTCGGCGCAGCCCGCGATGCAGGGCAGCCCGAGACCGCGCGCGATCACCGCGGCATGGCTGGTCATGCCGCCACGCTCGGTCAGCACGGCGACGGCAGCGTGCATGCCACGGATGTCCTCGGGCGCGGTCTCGCGGCGCACCAGGATGCAGGGCTCGTCGCGCGCGGCCGAGGCCTGGGCGGCGGCGGCGGTGAAGACGATGCGGCCGGTGGCGGCGCCGGGGCTTGCCGCGATGCCGCGGGCAAAGCGGTCGCGCGCGCCGCGCGGGTCGACCTGATAGTGCAGAAGCTCCGACAGCGCCCGCGGCTCGACCCGCAAGAGCGCCTCCTCGCGACTGATGATGCCGTCCTGGGAGAGCGCCACGGCGATCTTCACCGCCGCCCGCGCCGAGCGCACCACCCGCACCGCGTCGATCACCGAGACCCGCCCGCCCTCGATCGCGAATTCGATCTGCATCTCCTCGCGCAGTTTCGCCCGGCAGGCGAGGCCATAGCCCTGCAGCTCGGCGAAGACCTCGGGCGAGGCCTCCTCGAGCGAGGCACCGCGCGGATCGCGGGTGAGGTAAAGCGTCTCGACCGAGGCCTTGCGGCCCTGGCTCTGGCCGCGGAAGCGGCCGGTGATGCGGCGCGCGCCGGTGACGCCATCGGCAAATTGCATCGTGCCCGAGCCCGACAGCCCCGGCCCGATGCCAAGCGCCATGCGCTGCACCAGAAGGCCAAGCACCGCCTCGAGCGGGGCGCCCTTCGCCTGACGCAGAAGCCGCGCCGTGGTCCCCTCCCAGGCCCGCGCCATCGAGCGCAGCACCTCGCCCAGCTGGCGGGCGGGCGATTGCGGGAACTCCTCGTCGGTCTCGGCGCGATAGGTGGCCAGCGCCGAGGCCAGCGCTCCGGGGCCCGGCTCGTCATGGAACATGTCGGGATCGAGCCGGGCAACATGGGTCGCGTAATTCTGCACGAAGCGCAGATAGAGCGCATCGGCCGCCTCATGCCCGTGGCTGTCGGTCAGCCGCGCGTGCATGGCATCGTTCATGCCGACATTCAGCACCGTCCCCGGCCCGCCCCACTCGGGGTTTTCCGGACTCGAGCGCACCGAAACAAGGAAATCCGGCCCGAACACCGCAGCCAGCCGCTCGGTGTCGGGCAATTGCCCGGCGACGATCGCGCGCACCGTCTCGCTGGGCAGCGCCACGGTCTGCGGCACCGGCAGATCAAGCCGGATCAGCCGTTGCAGGCACTTCGCCCGCCAGCCATGGCGCGCGACACTGACCTGCGCCGAGGGCGTCAGTTCGACAAATTCAGCGAAATTCGCATGTTTCTGCATTGCAGCAATCCCCCGGTCCCCCGCAGGATATGCGGAAACGCGCCCCGTGCAAGTGCGACGATCAGGTGACGGACGCAACGTCGGTGCCGCCGCGTCAGCCAGAGCATGGAAAAGCCCGTCCGGTCCCCCGGACGGGCGCGGGCTCAGATCAGCCCCTCGGCGCGCAGCGCCGCCTGTGCGGCCGGCCGCGCCATCACCCGCGCGCGCAGCGCAAGCGCCTTCGGGCAGGCCGACATGTCGAGGTTCAGCGCCAGCCCCCAGCCGAGGATGGTGGCGACATAGGCATCGGCCTGAGTGAAATCGGGGCCGAGCCAATAGCCCTCGCCCGCCGGCATCATCGCCTCGAGCTCGCCCAGACGCCGCTTCACCCGCGCCATCACCATCGCCCGCGTCTCCTCGGACATGTTCGGGGCGAACAGCCCGCCCACAGCCGCGTGCAGGTCCGAGCAGAAGCCGAGCGCCTCGTGCAGCCGCGCCCGCGCGATCGTGCCGCAGGCGGGCTTCAGCGCCGCGATCTGCGACAGATCGCCAAGATAGGGCAGGATCGCCGCGTTCTGGGTCAGCACCGTGCCGTCATCAAGCTCGAGCGCCGGCACCGCACCGCGCGGGTTGATCTCGAAATAGTTGCGCCCGCCGGCAGTCACCTTGCCCTGCAGATCGACCGCCTCGGTCTCGAAGGGCACGCCCATCTCGCACAGCACGATATGGGAGGCGAGCGAACAGGCGCCGGGCTTGTAGTAGAGTTTCATCATCCATCCTCGGAAAACAGATCCTGCGCCCGATGTAGCAGGCTCGCGCGGCGCGGCAACGGCAACCGCCCCCGGATCGCTCCGGAGGCGGCAACTGCCCTTGCGTCACTCGGCAAGGTCGGGCGAGACCTTCCAGTCGCGCAGCTTGTAGACCGTGCCCGGCCGCGGGAAGGGGGTGTCCGACTTCTCGCGCAGGCGCCGCTTGAACGAGTGGATCGGCGTCGCGCGGTCGTCGATGCGGATCTCGACCACCGAGGGGCCGTCATGGGCGAAGGCGCGGTCGAGCGCCGGGCCGATCTCGTCGGGGGTCTCGACATAGATCCCCAGAAGGCCAAGCGCCGCGGCCGCCCCGGCATAGCCCGGCTTCACGCTTTGCGTCTCGAGAACCGCCGATTGCACGTTGTTGAAGTAGAGCTCCTGCCAGAGCTGGATCCAGCCGAGCTTGCCGTTGTTGATGACCACGTTGACGATCCGCTGGCCATATTGCGCCTGCGTCGCAAGCTCGCCCACGGTATAGGAAAAGGCGCCGTCGCCCGCGACGGTGACGATGCGCGCATCGGGCCGCACCGCCGCGGCGCCGATTGCGGCCGGCACCGAATAGCCAAGCCCGCCCTGCCCGCGCGCGAACAGGAACTGCCGCCCTGCCCGCTTCGCCGGGATGTAGCCCGAGATCCAGCCCGCCGAGAACGAGGCATCCGAGACCACGATATCCTCGGCGCCAAGGCGGCGCGCGATCTCGGCCATCACCCGCGGCGGCTGGATCGGCATCCGGTCGCTCTCGATCTCGGCGCGCTTGTCGGCGTCGCAGGCGGCCTTCACCTCGGCGATGCGGGCGCGCCACTCGGGATGGGCCGGGATCTCGACGAGCGCCGCGTCGATCGCCGCCATCGTCTCGCGCACGTCGCCGAGCAGGGCCACCGTCGGGCGGAAGGTGCGGCCATGTTCCAGCGGGTCGGCGTCGATGGTGATCGTCGCCTGCTCGGGCAGCGGCAGCGACCAGTTCATGCCGGTGTTCTGACTGACCTTGGAGCCGCACCAGATCACCAGATCGGCCTCGCGGACGAGATCAATGGCCGCCTTCGAGCCGAGCGGGTTCAGCACCCCGGCCGCATAATCGCGGGTCTCGGGAACCGAGCCCTTGCCCGAGAGCGAGGTGACGACCAGCCCGTCGAGCCGGTCGGCGAAGGCGGTCACCTCGGCCGTCGCCTCCGATCCGTGCACGCCGCCGCCGCACACAAGGGCCGGCCGTTTCGCGCGCCGGATCAGCGCCGCGGCGCGGGCGATCTCGCCATGCGGGGCGCAGCTGCGCAGGTAGGGGATCTGCCGGGCGCGGTCGTCGACGCGGATCTTCAGCACCTCCTCGTCCCATTCGGCATCGAAGATGTCATGCGGGATGATCAGCGCCACCGGCCCCGGCCGCGGCGCGGTGGCGATGCGGAAGGCGGTGCGGATCAGCTCGGGCAGCGCGGTGACCGAGGGCACGAGGAACGCCTCCTTGGTGCAGGTCTTGAAGAAGGAGAGCTGGTCGAAGCCCTGGCTCGCGATGCCCTTCTCCTTCAGCGGCAGCCAGTCGAGCGGCAGCTCGCCGATGATGCCGATCATCGGGATCGAGGCGTTCAGCGCCTCGAGGAAGCCCGCGGGCAGCAGGTTGGCGCCCGGGCCCACCGTGACGTCGCAGATCCCGGGCTTGCCGGTCAGGCGGGCATAGGCGTCGGCGGCATAGGCGGCGTTGCGCTCGTCGCGCATCAGGATGTGGCGGATGCGGTCGGTGCGGCGCGAGATCCCGTCATGCAGCGCCGTGGTCTGCCCGCCGGGCATGCCGTAGACATATTCGACCCCGTATTGCGCCAGCATTTCCGCAATGAGGTCACCGATATGAGCCATGATCTTTCCTTTCGTCAGGCATCGTTGGGCCGTGCCGCGGCGCAAGGCGCGCCGCGACCGGCAGGAAGCAAGGTCGTGAGCGAGTGGTGGCCGGCCCGGGATCAGGCGGGCACGGTGGCAGGGGGCGGCGCCACGGGCGCGGGGCTCGCCCGGCTGCGCGCCGCCATCCGGTGCATCAGCGGCCGCAGCGCGGCATGGGTTTCAAGGTACAGCTCAAGCTGCGCGCGGAACTGCGCAGTGCGCCCGGGGTCGGGGTGCACCTCGTCGCGGATCCGCACCATCCGCTCCGCCGCCGCCTCGAGCGAGGGGTGCAGCCCCGCCCCGACCGCCGCCGCAATCGCGGCACCGAAGGCGGTGGCGTCGCCCACCTCGGGGATGCGCAGCGGCGTGCCGGTGGCATCGGCGTGCATCTGCACCCAGAACGGCGAGCGCAGCACCCCGCCCGCCAGCGTCATGCTGTCGACCGCAAGGCCCTTCGCGCTCAGCCGGCCGAGGATGTTCGCGGTGCCAAGCGCCACCGCCTCCATCAGCGCCCGCGTCACCTCGGCGCGCGAATGCTTGAGCGTCAGCCCCCAGATCGCGCCCTGCAGGTCGTAATCGGTGAAGGGGTTGCGATTGCCCTGCCAGAAGTCGAGCACGACGAGCCCGTTCGCCCCGGCCGGCGCCGCCTCGGCCTCGGCCAGCAACCGGCCATAGCCGTCGCCCGCCTCATGCAGCAGATCATGCCACCAGCGCAGGATCGCGCCCGACGAGACCTGCCCGCCCTCCATCACGAAGCGGCCGCGGGTGACGCAATCGGGATGCGGGCCGAAGAGGCCCTCGATCTCGACATCCTCGGCCACCACCGGCAGCACCAGATGCGAGGTGCCGGTGATGAGGGCGGTCTCGCCCGGGCGCAGGGTGTTGAGCCCGACCATCGCGACATAGGCGTCGGTACCGCCCGCCACCACCAGCACATCCGCGGGCAGGCCGGTCTCGGCCGCGGCGGCAGCGCAAAGCGGCCCGATCGGATCGCCAAGCGCGGGCATCTCCTCGGGGAAACGCGCGGTGATGCCCTGAAGCCCGATCGCGGCGAGGAAATCCTCGGGCCAGCCGCCGGCGCGCGGATCATAGAACCAGCGGTTGATCGTCAGGTTCTGCCCGAGCGTCAGCCGGCCCGACAGCTTCAGCGCCAGATAATCGGCCATCTCGACGAACCAGCGGGTGCGGGCAAACCGCTCGGGCGCCTCTTCGCGCAGCCACAGGATCTTCGGCAGCGCGGTCTCGGCGCTGACCCCGGCGCGCGAGCGGCGCAGCGCAGCATGGCCCGTCGCCTCGATCCGGCGCGCCTGCGGCGAGGCGCGGTTGTCCATCCACAGGATCGCCTCGGAGACCGGCTCGAGCTCCGCGTCGAGCGCGACCAGCGTGCTCGAGGTGCCGTCGGCGCAGATCGCGGCGATGCGGGCGGGGTCGATGCCGGCGCGCCCGACCGCCTCGCGGATCGCGCCGCAGGCCGCGCGCCACCAGTCGGCGGGCGCCTGCGTCGCCCAGCCCGGGCGCGGGTAATGGGTGGGGTAGTCGCGCGTTGCCATGGCAAGCACCTGCCCCGCCGCGTTGCACACCAGCGCCCGCGCGCCGCCCGTGCCGCAATCAAGCCCGATGGTGATGTCACGCGCCATCGCGGTGCCCTCCCGCGCCGTGGTGGCGCGCCGCCAGCGTCGCGACCGCGAGCCCGATCAGCAGCAGCGCCCCCTGGATGATCTGGCGCTGGTAATCGGGCAGGCCGAGCAGCGCCGTGCCGCTGAACAGCACCCCGATGAAGAGCGTCGCGGTGAGCGTGCCAAGGATGTTCGGCTTGCCGACCCGCACCATCATGCCGCCGAGCAGAACGACCGTCAGCCCGTTGATCAGGTAAGGTCCGCCGATCATCGGCTGACCCGATGCGAGATGCTCGGCGAGCAGCACCCCCGCGGCGGCGGCACTCACCCCCGACAGCGCGAAAAGCAGCACGCCAAGCCCCACCACCGGCACGCCGACGCTGCGCACCGCGGCCTCGTTCTGCGCCATCGCGTAGATGTAGCGCCCCATCGCCAGCCGCTCCTGCACCACCCAGGCCAGCGCCGCGATCAGCAGGACGGGCACCACCACCGGCGGCACCGCGCCCCCGAGCACCGGGTCGAGCAGCGGTGCGAGCGGTCCCGGCGTCTCGATCCGGATCACCGTGCCCTTGCCAAGCGCCGCCGCGATCGAGGCGCAGATCCCCGCGGTCGAGATCGTGACGATCAGCGCCGGCAGCCGCATCGCCGAGACGAGGAGCCCGTTCACCACGCCGACAACAAGCCCCGCCGCCAGCGCCACACCGATCGCCGCGCCCCAGCCCCAGCCCTGCGCCAGGCTCCAGGCGCAGAGCATGTTGGCGAGCGCCGCGACCTGCATGAAACTGACGTCGATCTTGCCCGCGGCAATCACCCAGGTCAGGCCGAGCACCATCACCGCCATCACCGAGAAGGATTTCAGCACCGCCGCGATATTGCCGGCGTCGAGGATCTGCGGCCGGACACTGGCCACCGCGAGGGTCAGCACCACCACCGCCGCCGGCAGCCACAGATCGGTGGTCAGCCGCGCCATGCGCCGGCGCAGGGTGCCGCCCGGGCGGGTCGTCTTGTCGATATAGGTCATGGTCATGCCCTGTTCTCCGATTTCCGCGCCGCGCGCGGGCGCAGCAGGCCAAGCCCGGTGATCCACTCACGCAGGCTGTCCGAAAAGGCGATCACCCCGCCCAGCAGGATCAGGCTGACGACCCCGTCGCTGTAGTAGTAGGGCACCCCCATCAGCGCGAAGCCGTCGAGCAGCATGGTGATCAGCAAGATCCCCCCGAAGGTGGCGACGACCGAGGTTCCGCCCATCACCGCGGCACCGAGGAACACCCCGGCATAGGCCGGCATCATCAGGTTCGCGCCCTTGTTGGTCTCGGCATTGCCCGATTCCGCCAGGATCAGCAGCACCGCCAGCACCGTGCACAGCGCACACAGCACATAGGCGAGCGCCACGAAGCGCCGCGTCGCGATGCCCGAGAAATGCGCCGCAACCGGGTTCTCGCCGGTGGCATAGAAGGCCATGCCGGTGCGGGTGCGACTCATCACGAACCAGGCCGCGGCATAGACCGCGAGCAAGATCCACAGCGACACGCCCAGCCCCAGCAGCCGGGCATCGTTGAGATCGGTGATGCCGCTCTGGAAGAAGTTCTGGAAGATCGAGCGCCCGCCGGTGTAGAGGAACGCCAGCCCGCCGCAGACCGAACCGACGGCGATGGTGGTGACGATGTCGGGCAGCTCGAAATAGCTGATCGCGATGCCCGAGACGGCGCCCAGCACCGCGCCAAGCGCCATCCCGCCGCAGATCGCCGCCCAGAGCGGCAGCCCGGCGGCAATCATCGCCCCCATCGACATCGCCGCGAAAGCCGCAATGCCGGCGATCGACAGGTCGAACTTGCGCACGATCACCACGAAGGTAAGGCCAAGTGCCGCGAGCCCGTTCGCCGCCATGTGCCGGGCGATGCCGTTCAGGCTCGCGTGGCTCAGAAAGCGCGGCTCGATCAGCGCGAAGACCGCGCCCACCCCCAGCACCAGCGCGACAAAGCCCAGAACCCGGGCCGCGCCGCGGAAATGATCGTTCAGCCGGCTCATGCCGCAACCTCCCCCATGATCCCAGCCATCAGCAGCTCGTCGCGGCTGAACCGGCGCGCTCCCGGCGCCACCAGCCGCCCCTTGTGCAGCGCCACGCTGCGATCGGAGACGCCGTGCACCTCGTCGCAGTCGCTCGAAATCACCACCACCGCGGCGGTCTCGGCGAGCGCGCGCATCTGCGCATAGATCTTCGCCCGCGCGCCGATATCGACGCCGACCGTGGGCTCGACGAAGATGTAGATGTCGGCCTGACTGTAGAGCCCCTTCGCCAGCACGATCTTCTGCTGGTTGCCACCGGAAAAGCCGCTCGCCGGCGTGGTCAGGCTGGGCGGATGCAGCGCCACCTGCCGCGTCAGCTCCTGCGCGTCGCGGCGCAGCCTTCCGCGGCGCAGCGCCCAGAACCCGCCCGAGGCGCGGCGCAGGTTGGCGAGCGGCACGTTGAACAGCGCCGGCCGGCTCAGCGCCAGCCCCTCGCTGCGCCGGTCGCCCGGCACGAGGAAGATGCCGGCATCGAGCGCCGCGCGCGGCGAGCGCAGCACCACCTCGCGGCCATGCACGCGGATCGTGCCGCGCACGGCCGGCAGCGCGCCGAAGATCGTCTTCGACAGCTCGTCGCAGCCCGATCCGACCAGCCCGAAGATGCCGAGGATCTCGCCGCGGCGGGCCTGAAGGCTGATGTCGGTGAACTCGTGCGGCCGGCCGAGCCCCGCAAGCTCGAGCAGCGCCGCACCCGCGGGCGCGCCGGCCTTCGGCGGGAACACGTCGCCGATCGCCTCGCCCAGCATCAGCTCGGCCAGCGACACCCGGCTCTCGCGCGCCTCGGCAACGCTCATCCGCGCCACGCAGGTGCCGGCACGGAACACCGAGAAGCTGTCGGCGATGGCAAAGACCTCCTCGAGCTGGTGGGTGATGTAGATGATCGAGATGCCGCGGGTCTTGAGCTGGTTCATCAGCGCGAAGAGGTCCTCGCGCTCGACCTCGGTCAGCGTCGAGGTCGGCTCGTCGAGGATCAGCACGCGGATGCCGTCGACGGCGAGCGCCTGCAGGATCGCCACCGCCTCGCGTTCGACCGCCGACATCTGCCCGACCTCCTGGCGCAGATCGAGCGGCACGGCAAAGCGCGCCAGCAGCGCCTCGGCGCGGGCCTCGAGCCCGGCGCGGTCGATGCGGCCGAACAGCCCGCGGCCGGCGGTCTCGCGACCGAGGAAGATGTTGTCGAGCCCGCTCATGTCGGCGACCAGCTCGGGGTGCTGCTGCACCGTGGCGATGCCGGCGCGGATCGCGTCCTCTGGGGTGCGGAAATGCACCTCGCGGCCGGCGACGGTGAGCGTGCCGCCGTCTTTCTGGATGATCCCCGAGAGGATCTTGATGAAGGTGGATTTTCCCGCGCCGTTGATGCCGAGCAGGGCGTGCACCTCGCCCGGCTCGACGTGGAAGTCCACGCCGCGCAGGGCCTGCACCGGGCCGAACCGCTTCGACACATCGGACGCCGTCAGAACGGGCGTTGCCATGGCTTCAGTTCCTCATGTTGCGTTTGCGGGCCGCGGGCGGGGGTCCCCCGCGGCCCGGCCCGGGTCAGAGCGCGCGGGTCCAGCCCAGCTCTCCGGCGCGCCCCGGCACGTCGTAATCGTCGGGAATGCCCGCCTGCAGCATGTCTCGGGTCACCGCATAGGTCGGGGTGATCACCAGCCGCGGCGTCTTGCGCCCGGCCAGCCCCTCATGCGCATAGAAGACGCTGGCATAGGCCATCTCGTAGAAGCTCTGCGCCATCGAGAGTTTCAGCGGCGTATCGGCAGCGATGTAGTTGAAGGCCTGCGAGCCGCCGTCGATGCCGGTCAGGATCAGGTCGGCCCGCCCCGCGGCGCGGGCGGCAAGCGTGCCCTCGACCGAGGCGCCATCCCAGGCGCACCAGATCGCATCGACATCGGGGTTCGAGGTCAGGATGTTGTCGACCGCCTGACGCGGCGTGACATTGCCGGCCAGCGCAAAGGCCCATTCGGTGACGATCTCGATCTCGGGATAGCGGCGCAGCGTCCATTCCATGCCGAGCGTGCGCTGATCCCAGCTTTCGTTTTGCGGCAGCATCACCCGGGCGATCTTGCCCTTGCCGTTCAGCGCCTTGCAGATGAACTCGGCGGAATACTGACCCATGCCGAAGTTCGAGGACATCGCCGTCGTGGTGATCATCGCGCCCGGCACCGAGCTGTCGGCACAGAAGACCGGGATCCCCGCGGCGATCGCGCGCTGCACCGCCGGGGCGATCGCCACCGCGTCGGCCGGGGTGACGAAGAGCGCCTCGGGTTTCGAGGCGACGAGCGAGTCGATCTGGTCGGACTGCACCCGCGCGTCAAAGCCCGCGTCGGTGGTGGTCAGGGAGCCGCCCAGCTCCTTCACCGCGGCGTTGAACCCGTCCTGCAGGTGGCGGCCCGAGTCATAGGTCGTCCAGCCGAGCGCTGCGGCGAACTTGCGGTCGGCGGCGGCGGCGCGCATCTCGCGCGGCCAGAGCGCGGCGGAAGCGGCGAGCGTCGCGGCCCCCGCGAGGAAGGCACGGCGGCCAAGGCCCGCGCCGGTGAAATCGTCGGTCATGTCGTCTCTCCTCCACTGTTGCACCGCCCTGTTCCCGGGCGGGATCCTTGGCCGGCGCCCCGCAAGGCGCCCGCCCCTTCGTCAGCACAACGCCGCGACCGTCCTCCAGCGGTCGTAGGCCTGTGTGTAACCGTCGGCATGGGCGGGCTCGGGCCCGACCGCCTCGCGCAGCGCCGGGCGGCGCAGCACGGTGTCGGGCGCCGCGCCACTCGCCGCGATCATGCCGAGCCGCGCCGCCCCGAAGGCCGCGCCAAGCGCGCCGGTGCGCGGCACGTCGAGCTCGACCCCGAGCGAGGTCGCGATCATCGCGAGCCAGGGCCGCGAGCGCGAGCCGCCGCCGATCGCCAGCAGCCGGCGCAGCTCGGAGCCGCCCGAGCGGAAGGCATCGGCGCAGTCGCGCAGCGCGAAGGCCACGCCCTGCATCACCGCCTGCGCCATCGCGAGGTCGTCGTGCTGATGCGCCAGACCATAGAACCCGCCACGCACCGAGGCATCCGAGCGCGGCGACCAGCAGCCGTCGAGGAAGGGCACGAAGATCAGCCCCGTCGCCGGCAGCGGCGCCTCGCCCAGTGCCCGGGCCAGCTCGCCGGGGTCGCGCTTGAGCCGCGCGCCGAGCCAGGTCAGGCAGGAGGTCGCGGACAGCAGGACCGACATCTGGTGCCAGCGGCCGGGGACGGCGTGGCACAGCGTCTCGATCGCGTAATCGCCGGCCGGGCGCGGGCTGTCGTTCGCCACGAACAGCACCCCCGAGGTGCCGAGCGACACGGTGCCGTCGCCATCCTCGATCACCCCGGTTCCGCAGGCGCCGCAGGCGTTGTCGCCGCCACCGCCGGCGATCACCGGGCGGCGGTGCATGCCCCAGCGGGCGGCAAGCTCGCGCCGCAGCCGGCCCGAGACCTCGGTGCCCTCGACCAGCTGCGGCATGTGCGAGCGGTTCAGCCCCGAGGCCTCGAGCATCCGGTCCGACCAGTTCCGCGCCGCCAGATCGACCCACATCGTGCCGCTGGCATCGGCGAGGTCGGTCGATTTCTCGCCCGACAGCCGCAGCCGCACATAGTCCTTGGGCAGCAGGACCTTGCGGATCTGGCGATAGGTCTCGGGCTCGTGCCGGCGCAGCCACAGGATCTTGCTGGCCGTCACCCCGGGCGTCGGCCGGCGCCCGACGCGGGCGACCAGATCGGGCACCCCCGCCATCAGCTCGTCGCATTCGGCGCCGCTGCGGGTGTCGTTCCACAGGATCGCCGGACGCAACGGCTGATCGCGCGCGTCCAGCACGGTCGCGCCATACATCTGCCCGGACAGCCCGATCCCCTCGACCGCCGCCATCGCCGCCGGATGCCCGGCCGCAAGGCTGTCGAGCGTCTCGCTCACCGCTTCCCACCACAGTTCGGGGTCCTGCTCCGACCAGCCCGGCCGGTGCCGGCTCACCTCGAGCGGCCGCGAGGAGGCCTCGCCGATCACGCTCTGGGCGTCATCCATCAGGATGCACTTCACCCCCGACGTTCCAAGGTCGATCCCCAGAAACATCGCGTCTCCTCCCTGTTATACGGCCGCCTCCCGTGCGGCCGGTTGGATCAGAGCGCCCCGGGCCTCCACTCCCGGCGCGATCGCGCTCAGGCGCTCTGACGTTTCGGCATCGGTCCTTCCATGTAGCGTTCCAGCGCCGCCACCTCGGCCGGGCTCAGCACGAGACCAAGCTTCGAGCGGCGGAACAGGATGTCCTCGGCGCTGCGCGCCCATTCCTGCGCGCGCATGTAGTCGACCTCGCGCGCGGTCAGACCGCCGCCGAAGGCCTCGCCCAGATCGGCACGGCTGCGGGCCCCTCCCAGAACCCGTCGCGCCCGCGATCCGTAATAGCGCAGAAACCGCGTCGCCTCGGCCTTGCCCAGAAAGCCATAGTCCGCCAGCAGCCCGTCGCGCTCGGCGTCGAATGCCAGGGGCGCGAAGTCCCCGCCCGGAAGTGCCTTCTGCCCGGTCCATCCCGCCGGCAGCCGCGGGCCTCCCTCAGGGTCTCCGAGGCACGAAGCAATGCGCTCCAGCGCCGATTCGGCAAGCCGGCGATAGGTCGTGATCTTGCCACCGAAGACCGAGAGCACCGGCGCCTCGGCCCGGGTGTCGAGCTCGAGCACGTAGTCGCGGGTGGCCTTCTGCGCCTCGGAACTGCCGTCGTCATAAAGCGGACGCACCCCGGAATAGGTCCAGACCACATCGGCGGGCGTCACCGGGTGCTTGAAATAGCTGCTCGCGAGCGTGCACAGATAGGCGATTTCCTCGGGCGAGGCCGCGACCTTGGCCGGGTCGCCCGGATAGTCGCGATCGGTGGTGCCGATCAGGGTGAAGCGCCCCTCGTAGGGGATGGTGAAGACGATCCGGCCGTCCCCGTTCTGGAAGATGAAGCAGCGGTCGTGATCGTAGAGCTTCGGCACGACGATATGCGAGCCCTGCACCTGCCGCACCCGCCCCTTCGGCGGGCGCCGTGCGATGGTGCGCGCCACATCATTCGCCCAGGGGCCGCCGGCATTGATCAGCATCCGCGCCTCGATGACCTCCTCGCGGCCGGTCTCGTCGCGGATCGTGACGCGCCAGCCGCCGCCCGGGCGCGGCTCGGCCCTCGTGCAGCGGGTGCGCACCCGCACCGTCGCACCGCGCTCGACCGCGTCGATGGCGTTCAGGATCACCAGCCGGTTGTCCTCGACCCAGCAATCCGAATACTCAAAACCAAGCGTCAGCCCGTCGCGCAGCCCCTGCCCGATCGGCCCCGACTTCAGGTCGACGCGCGATGTGCCGGGCAGCAGCTTGCGCCCGCCGAGGTGGTCATAGATGAACAGGCCAAGCCGCAGCAGCCAGGCCGGCCGCATCCCCTTGCTGTGCGGCAGCACGAAGCGCAGCGGGCGCACGATATGCGGCGCGATGCCCCACAGCACCTCGCGTTCGATCAGCGCCTCGCGCACCAGGCGGAACTCGTGATGTTCGAGATAGCGCAGCCCGCCATGCAGCAGCTTCGTCGAGGAGGACGAGGTCGCCCCGCCCAGATCGCCCTGCTCGCACAGGACAACCGAATAGCCCCGCCCGACCGCGTCGCGCGCGATGCCGCAGCCGTTGATGCCGCCGCCGATGATGAACAGATCGACCATGTCAGGCATCGGCCGCCTCCGGCACGCGCGCGCTCAGAATCCGCTCGGCGATCTCGACGAACCCCGCGCCCCCTTCCGAGGCGGCGACGAAGGCCGGCGGCGTGAAGCTGCCCGGTGCGAAGTCGCGCACATTCGCCACGCCGCAGCTGTTCGGGAAGAAGCCGAACATCGGCCCGTCGTTCGGGCTGTCACCAGCAAAGATCACCCGCGCCCGCTCGGCGTCGATGTCGAACCCGAGGATGTCGCGCGCGAAGATCCGGGTCATCGACAGCTTGTCGTAATCGCCGAACCAGCCGTTCACATGGATCGAAGACAGCTTCGCCACCGCCCCTGCCTCCGCGAAGATGTCGAGGATGCGTTGCACCTCGGTCTCGGGCAATGCCGGCACGTCCTCGCAGAAGTCGATGGCGAGATCGGCCTCGCGGTAAAGCTGGTCCGAGGCGATCCCCGCCCCCGGCACCTCGCGCAGGATCCGCTCGCGCAGCGCATTCAGCCGGGCACGGTTCGCCTGACGCTCGGCCTCGGGCGCGAAGAAGCGCTGCCGCATCACCCGCGCCGTGCGGTCATAGCTGAAGTAGAAGGCGCCATTCTCGCCCACCACCCCGGCGACCGGCCAGAACCGGGCGATCATGTCGCACCAGCCCGCCGGGCGGCCGGTGATCGGCACCACCGCAAGCCCGGCCTGCGCCAGCCGCTCGAGCGCCCCATAGGCAGCGGCGGGCAACTGCCCGTCGGTGGTCAGCGTGTCGTCGATGTCGGTCAGCACCGCGACGCAACCGCGCAGCGCGGCCGGGTCCAGGTCGGCAAGCGGTCGCATCAGACCTCCTCCTCGATGAAATCGTCCAGAATGCCGATGTCCTCGGCCAGATCGAGCAGCGAATAGCGGTCGCGCATCTCGCGGCAGCGGCGCAGCGCCTCGATATAGAGGTCGCGGTCGAGGCCGATCTCGGCCGGCGTCGCGCCGCCGCCGGCCGCGCGCAGATGCGCCGCCATCTCGTCCGCCGGCAGCATCATCGCGCCGAGCGTCGCGCGCAGCTCGGGCCAGATCGCGGCGAGCTTGGTGTTGAAGGCTTCGGCCTGATCGGCCGTCATCGCCTTCGCCCGGCTCGCCGTCAGGCAATCCTCGACCGCGGCGGCCGGATAGCGGGCGCGGATCGCCGCCTCGTCGGGCTGCCAGGGCCGCAGCCGCGGCGCCTCTTCCATCGCAAGGATCCGCGCCTGCAGCCGCGCCATGGTGACCGAGGCAACGCCGACCTGCTGGCCGTGCACCGTGCCCGGATGCCGCGCGCCGGCAAAGCTGTCGATCCAGTGCGAGATCTGGTGCTCGCCCATCGAGCCCGGGTGGCTCATCCCCACCACCGCGATGCCCAGCCCGCCGAGCGTCAGCAGGCGCTGCAAAGAACCGATGGCGTCATGGTCGCGCGCGCCAAGCCCCGTGCTGCGCGCCAGAACCAGGGCCTCGTCCTCCTCCTGCAGCAGATAGGGGGCGGTGGCATAGCGCGTGCCCAGCATCACATGCGAGAAATACCAGTCGACCTGCGCGGTGGGCCGGCACAGGCTGTCACCCAGCCCCGCCCCGATCAGGTATTGCGGCGCCGCCGCCGAGACCCCGATGTCGATGAAGACGCCGCGCGCGGCATGGGCCTTCTGCGTCGTCTTCAGCCCCGAATCGAGGGTGATCGAGGCGGTCGACGAGGTGTATCCGTTCATCGACGGCGCGGTGCCGAAAACGCTGTAGGCCCGCCCGTCGCGGAAGGTCGCGTATTTGCACAGATCGTTGATCGTGCCCGAGCCGACGGCGATCAGCGCCTCGACATCGCGGGTCTCGTCGCTCAGCGCCCGCACCTGCGCCGCATCGGCATGCGGGTGATCGAGCACGACCAGCCGTGCCTTCGCCCCGATCGCCCGGGCGACCTCCGCCCCCATCGCCTCGGCGGTGTCGGCATCGCAGACCACGGCATAGCTCTCGGCCCGCATCACCCGCTCGACCAGGTCCCGCGCCCCGGCGGCAAACCCGTCGCCGATCTCGATGCAGCGGAACGGCACGGTGACCGCAGCCCCGGTGTCCGGGTCCTGCCAGCGGCCGGTGGTGACGTCTTCGATGAGGGCATTCCAGCCCCCGGTCGCGCTCTCGCGCGCCGTCAGCGGCAAGCTCATCTGCTCCTCCCAAGCAAGTGCTCTCCCTTGCATTGAAAGTTGCCAGATGAGCCTGTCATTCGTCAACAACAATTTTCACGTAACGTCGGCATTTGCCAAAAGCCCCGGTTTCATGCGAAACTGCGGGAAGGCGCGGGGCGCATTTCGGCCCTGCCCGACGAAGGGAAAACGCATGGCAAGAAAAGCGGATTTGATCGAGACGACCGAGCCCCGGACCGGCCGGCGCGCCGTTCCGGCGCAATTCGGCATGGACGAGGTGCTCTGGGCGGCCTGGCTCTATTACGAGCAGGGGCAAAAGCAGGACCGGATCGCCGAGGAGCTCGGGATCTCCCGCGCCTCGGTGTTCAACCTGCTGCAGAAGGCGCGCGACGAGGGGGTGGTGAACATCTCGATCGACCCGACGCGAATCGCCGGCATGGCACTGTCGCTGAAGATCTGCGCCGCGACCGGCCTTGCGGAATGCTACATCCTGCCGCGCCAGCGCGAGGGTGAGGGCGGATCGCTGCACGGCCAGATCGGCCATCTCGCGGCACGGGTGCTGGAAAACCGGCTGCGGCCCGAGGACACGATCGGCGTCGCCTGGGGGCGCACCGTGCTTGCGCTGTCACAACACCTCAGCGCCATCGCCTGCCCGACCGTCACCGTGGCGCAGATCACCGGATCCTCCGCCGCCACCTTCGACTTCTCGCCGGTGCTCTGCACCTCGAACATCGCGGCGCGGCTGAACGCGCGGGCGATCAACCTGCACGCGCCGGGCGTCGTCTCCTCGCCGCATGTGAAGGAGATCCTGATGCACGAGCCGGCGATCCGCGACCATTTCGCGCTGCTGCGCGGCTGCACCAAGGCGGTGTTCGGCGTCACCCAGCTGACCGGCGAGACGCTGCTGGTGCAGGGCGGCTTCATGACCGAGGCCGAGCTTGCCGCCTATCGCGACCTCGGTGCGGTGGGCTTTGCCGCGGGCTATTTCTTCGATGCCGAAGGCAGGATCGTGCACAGCGAATTCGACGGCCGCCACATCACCATGGCGCTTGGCGACCTGCTGCAGGTGCCCGAGCGGATCTGCATCGGCGGCGGTCCGGAAAAGGTCGAGGCGATCCGCGCCATGCTGCGCGGCGGGCTGGCGAGCGTCCTCGTCACCGACGAGGCGACGGCCCTCGCCCTCGCGGCCGGCTGACGCACCGGAGGAAACACCCCGGGGCTTTCATCTTGCCCGAAATACCTCGGGGGGCCTGCCCGCGGCAGGCGGGGGCAGCGCCCCCTCCCCGGCCGGGGAAGGGGCGCTGCGCCGGGGCTCAGCCCTCGATCTTCGTCAGGTCGGCGACGCTCAGGCAGATCTGCCGGATGCGCGAGAGCAGGTTGAGCCGGTTGCGGCGCAGGATCTCGTTCCCGGCATTGATCTGCACCGCGGTGAAGAAGGCGTCGATCGGTGCGCGCAGGGCCGCCATCGCCGCCATCGCGGCACCGAACTCCTCGGCCGCCATCGCCGGGCCGATCGCCGCCTCGGCCGCATCGAGTGCCGCGAACAGCGCCGTCTCTTCCGCCCCTTCGGCAAACTTCGGATCGGCGCCGAAGCTGTATTCGACCCCGTCCTTCGCCTCGGCCTGGCTGAGGATGTTGTTCGCGCGCTTGAAGCCCTGGATCAGGTTGCCGCCATCCTCAGTCTTCAGGAACGCCGCCAGCGCCTCGGCCCGCTTCACCACGAGCGTCAGATCATCGTTGCCCGGCATGGCGAGCACCGCGTCGATCACGTCGTGGCGGATGTTCTGATCCTTCATGAACACCTTCAGCCGGTCATGGAAGAAGGCCAGAAGGTCGGCGGCATCGGTCTTGTCATTCGCCGTCGCGAAAACCTTCGCAAGGTCAAGCCGCAGCCCGTTCGCCAGCACCAGCCGGATCACACCAAGTGCGGCGCGGCGCAGCGCGAAGGGGTCTTTCGAGCCCGTGGGCTTCTCGTCGATCGCCCAGAAGCCGGTGAGCGTGTCGATCTTGTCGGCGAGCGCCACCGCCACCGTCACCGGCTCCGAGGGCACCTCGTCCGAGGGGCCAAGCGGCGAGTAATGGCCCTTGCAGGCATTGGCGACCGCCTCGGGCAGGCCCGCGGCCCGGGCGTAATAGCTGCCCATCAGGCCCTGAAGTTCCGGGAACTCGCCGACCATCGCCGAGCGCAGGTCGGATTTCACCACCCGCGCCGCTTCGGCGGCCAGATCGGGCTGCGCGCCGACCATCGGCGCGATCTCCTGCGCCAGCGCCTCGATGCGTTCGATCCGCGCCGCCTGGGAGCCAAGCTTGTTGTGGAAGGTGACCTGGGCCAGCCCCTCGCCCATGCCCTCGAGCCCCTCGGTCTTCACGATCCGCAGGTCGTGTTCCCAGAAGAACTTGGCATCCGACAGCCGCGCCGAGAGCACCTTGAGGTTGCCCTTCAGGATCGTCGCGCCATGGTCGGCGGTCTCGCGGTTCGCCACGGTGACGAAGCCCTCGATCCGGCCGGTCTTCGGGTTCTTCACCGAGAAGAACTTCTGATGTTCCTTCATCGAGGTCTGCAGCACCTCGGGCGGCAGGCCGAGGAAGGTCTCGGCGATGTCGCCCATCAGCGCGACCGGCCATTCGACCAGCCCCGCGACCTCGGCCAGAAGGCCGCGGTCCGGCACCAGCTCGAGGCCACGCGCGAAAGCGAGCGTCTGCGCCTCGTTCCACAGGATGTCCTCGCGCTCGGCACTGTCGAGCACGACCTTCGCCGCCTTCAGCTTGGCGACGTAATCGTCAAAGCCCGTCACCGCGAAGCGGCCCGGCGCCATGAAGCGGTGGCCCTCGGTGGTGTTGCCCGAGCGGATGCCTTCGACCTCGAGGTCGACGACCTCGGCGCCGGCCTCGGTGGTCAGCAGGCACAGGATCGAATGCAGCGGCCGCACCCATTTCAGCGTGCCCGAGCCCCAGCGCATCGACTTCGGCCAGGGGAAGGTGCGGATCGTCTTTTCCAGCACCTCGGCGACGATCTCGGGCGCGGTGCGGCCGGGTTTCTCGACCACGGCGAAATAGACCTGGCCCTTCTTGTCGTCACGCACCTCGAGCTGCTCGAGGGTGAGGCCGGTCGAGCGCAGGAAGCCCTCGATCGCCTTCTCGTTCGCGCCGGTCGAGGGGCCCTTGCGCTCTTCGCGCAGCGTCGGGCTCTCGGCGCTCAGCCCCTCGAGGGCAAGCGTGAGGCGGCGCGGCGTCGAGAACGCCGCGGCATGGGCATAGGTCAGGCCGGCCTCGACGAGACCGTCGGTCACCAGCTTCTTCAGCGCTTCCCGCGCCCCCGGCTGCATCCGCGCCGGGATCTCCTCGGAGAAGAGTTCAATCAGCAGATCGGGCATATCACTTCCCCGCTTCGTCATTCAGTTGCTGCCAGGCATAGGCCCGGCCATCGGGATAGATCGCCACCACACGGTCGACGCCGGGGTGGATGTCGTGTTCGGACAGGAAGGCCACCGCCCCGCCGGTCTCGAGATCGGTCCCGATCCGGGCCGCATCGAAACAGGAGAACCAGCCCGGCGCGTTGAGCGGCGTGGCCTTGTCATAGACGGTGAAGGTCTCGGTCAGAAGCGCCAGGCTCATCGGCGTGCGGAAGCAGCCGCGATAGCGCAGCGGCGAGCTGTCGGCGTCGATGCCCTGGAAATCCTCGGCGAGGATCGGTTCGGGGGCGCCGGTCTCGATCGCGGTGAGACGGATCTCGGCCGCGGGCGCCGTCGCCTCGACGGCATGATAATAGCCGTAGACCTGCAGGTAATAGACTGCAGCCCCGGTGATCAGCGCGCTGAACACGAGAAAGCCTCCGACATATCGTCCCCTGACCGCCATAGCCCAGCGCATACAGGCCCGCCCGCCGCCGCGCAAGCGCGGGCAAGAGGATTTTGCACAATCGGGCTCATGCCGTTAGACAGGCACGACAGCCGGAAGGAAGACGCATTGGATCCCCTGTTCTTCATCAAGTCGCTCGCCGCCTTCTTCGCGATCATGAACCCGTTCATCGCGTTGCCGATGTTTCTCAGCCTGACCTCGGACTGGGACGCCCCCAGCCGGCACTGCGCGGCGCTGGCCACCATCGTCTTCAGCGCCGGGATGTGCCTCGTGATCGCGGTGGCGGGGCTGCGGGTGCTCTCGGTCTTCGGGATCAGCATCGACGACTTCCGCGTCGCGGGCGGGATCGTGCTGGCGACGATCGGGCTTGGCATGCTGAACGGCAAGGGCCACAGCGCCCATTCGGGCACCCCCGACGAACAAGCCGAGCAGCAGGAGCTTGACAGCATCGCCTTCTACCCGATGACCTTCCCGATGATCGTCGGCCCCGGCACGATCGCCACTCTGGTGATCTTCACCGGGCAGGTACAGGGCCTTGCGGACTCGGTCGCACTCGCCCTCGCGATCGGCTGCGTTTTGCTGGCGATGCTCTGCGTGCTGTGGTTTTCCGGCACCATCACCCGGGTGACGACACAGACGCTGCGCGTCATCATGACCCGGCTGATGGGAATGATCCTGATCGCCATCGCCGTCGACATGGCGACGACGGGGCTGAAGGCGCTGCTGCCGGGGCTGGGCTGAGCGCCCTGCCCCGCGCAGCGGTTACGCGGCCGCGTCGGGCGTCCAGCCGCCGGCGGTGGTCTGCACGAAGGCATCGGCGCATTTCTTCGCCAGCGCCCGGACCCGGCCGATATAGGCCTGCCGCTCGGTCACCGAGATCACGCCCCGCGCGTCGAGCAGGTTGAACAGGTGGCTTGCCTTGATGCACTGGTCATAGGCCGGGTGCACCATGAGGATGCGCTTGCCCGAATTCGGGTCCTCGGCCGGGAAGGACAGCAGCCGCCCGCATTCCGCCTCGGCATCCTCGAAATGGCGCAAGAGCATCTCGGTGTTGGCCGCATCGAAGTTGTGGCGCGAATATTCTTCCTCGGTCTGGCGGAACACGTCGCCATAGGTCAGCGGGATCGGCGCGTCGGGGGCGTTGAACGGCATCTGCATGACGTGGTCGATGCCGAGCACATACATCGCAAGGCGCTCGAGCCCATAGGTCAGCTCGCCCGAGACCGGCTTGCAGTCATGGCCGCCGACCTGCTGGAAATAGGTGAACTGGCTGACTTCCATGCCGTCGCACCAGACTTCCCAGCCCAGGCCCCAGGCGCCGAGCGTCGGGCTTTCCCAGTCGTCCTCGACAAAGCGGATGTCGTGCAGATCAAGGTCGATGCCGATCGCGGCGAGCGAACCGAGATAGAGCTCCTGCAGGTTCGAGGGGCTCGGCTTGATCAGCACCTGATACTGGTAATAGTGCTGCAGCCGGTTCGGGTTCTCGCCATAGCGGCCATCGGTCGGACGGCGCGAGGGCTGGACATAGGCCGCAGCCCAGGGGTTCGAGCCGAGCGAGCGCAGCGTGGTCGCCGGGTGGAAGGTGCCCGCGCCCACCTCCATGTCATAGGGCTGCAACACCGCGCAGCCTTTCGAGGCCCAGTAATTCATGAGCCGCAGGATGATTTCCTGAAACGACCGCGGAGCGACAGGGTTCGACATGGCTTCCCTCTGGTTCAAAGCGCCTTCTCTCTAGGCAAGCGCCGGGCAAGGGTCAACGCCCCGCCCCGCCCCCGGGCCCGATTTCCCGCGATTTCCGGGGTGACGCGGGCGGTCAGCCTGCTAACCTCACCCCGTTTTGAGAACAGGAAGTGGGTTTCACGATGACGGGAATGCGCAGGGCGATGCACCTCGCGACGGCGGCGGGTCTGGCGGGGCTGATCTGGACGGGCCCCGGAGCGGCTGAGCCGGTCTGGCTGCAGATCGAGGCGCAGCCCTCGCTGCCGCAGGCCGAGGAGCGCGCGCGGGACTGGGCCGGCATGTTCCCCGACATCGCCGGTTTCGCGATGTCGACGGGCTGGTATGCCATCGCCATCGGCCCCTTCGCCGACACCGCAGAGGCGACGGCGCGGCTGCGCACGCTGCGCCGCGAGGGGCTGATCCCGGGCGACAGCTATGTCTCGGACGGCGGCCGCTTCCGCGGCCAGTTCTGGCCCAACGGCACCGCCCCCCTGCCCGGGGTGGCCGGGACGCCGGCGCCGGAGGCCCCCGCCCCCGACACCGCTCCCGAAACCGCCGCGGCCGAACCGCCGCCGGCCGAGGCTCCGCCCGCCGCCCCCGAGATCGCCGCCGTCCCTGAGCCGGTGACGCCGGTCGAGACACTGGCCGAGTCGCAGCGGCTCGAGGCCGGCCTCGACCGCGAGGCGCGGATGGAGATTCAGGCCGCCCTCGAATGGCAGGGCTTCTACAACGCCACGATCGACGGCGCCTTCGGCCGCGGCACCCGCGCCGCGATCGCCGCCTGGCAGGCGGCACAGGGCTTTGCACCGACCGGCGTGCTCGCCTCGGCACAGCAGACGCAGCTTCTCGCCGCCGTCGCGGCCGACCGCGCCGCGCTTGGCCTCGAGACCGTCGAGGAGACCGACGCCGGCATCGCCATCGACCTGCCGCTCGGCCTTGTCGAATTCGACCGCTACGACCCGCCCTTCGTCATCTACCGCGCCAAGGACGGTTCGGGCGTCACGGCGCTTTTGCTGTCGCAGACGGGCGACCAGAACGCGCTTTATGGCCTTTACGACCGGATGCAGACGCTGGCGCTGGTGCCCGCCGAGGGCGAACGCAGCCGCAACCGTTCGGGCTTCACCATTTCCGGGCAGAGCGACAGCCTGCACTCCTGGACCGAGGCACATCTGGCAGGCGGGCTGATCAAGGGCTTCACCCTGGCCTGGCCGCCCGGGCAGGAGGCGAAGATGGCGCGGGTGCTCGCCGCGATGAAGGCCTCGTTCCGGCCGATCGGCAGCACCGCGCTCGACCCCTCGCTTGGCACGCCGATGACGGTGACGCGCGGCGACCTGATGGCGGGGCTCGAGCGGCGGCACCCGGAATTCGCCCGCTCCGGCGCCTTCATCGACGACAAGGGCGCGGTGCTGACGGCGGGGGCAGGGCTCGACGCCTGCACCAAGATCACCATCGAGGACGAGGAGGCAGAGCTCGCCTTCGCCGACCCGGCGCTCGGCATCGCGGTGCTGCGGCCGAAGAAGCCGCTTGCCCCGGCGGGGATCGTGACCTTCGAAACCGCCCCGACCGCGCCCGGCGCCCAGGTCGCGGTGGCGGGCTTTTCCTATCCCGAGGCGCTGACCGCGCCGGTGCTGAGCTTCGGCACGCTGTCCGACCTGACCGGCCTTGCCGGCGAAGCCGGCCGCGCCCGGCTCGCGGTGCACACGCTTGCCGGCGACGCGGGCGGGCCGGTGCTCGACGGCTCGGGGGCGCTCGTCGGCGTGGTGCTGCCGCGCGCGGTCGATGGCACGAAGCTGACACCCGCCGACCTGACCGAAGCGGTGCAGGCGATGCCGCTGGTTCAGGTGCTGGCCGAGCATGGCTTCATGCCGACAGCGTCGGAGGCCACGGGCACGCTTGCGGCCGAGGATCTCGCCGTCGAGGCGCAGAAGTTCACCGTGCAGATCGCCTGCTGGAAATGACGGCCGGGAAATGAGCGCGGGCGCGGCGCTCAGCCGCGCCAGAACTTCGGCAAGAGCAGCACGAAGGCCGACATCAGCTCGAGCCGGCCCAGCAGCATGCCGAGGGCCATCAGCCATTTCGCGCTGTCAGGGAAGCGGTCGACGGCGCCATTGGCCGAGACCTCCGGCCCCCAGGCCGGCCCGACATTGGCAATCGCCGTCCAGGCCGCGGTCAGCGCGGTGCGCGGCGCGAGCCCGGTGAGCGACAGCGCGACGATCAGCCCGCCGAAGGTCAGCACGAAAAGGGTGAAGAAGGCGACGACGGAATCGAGCACCTCGCCCTCGACCGCGCGGCCGTCATAGCGCATCCCCATCACCCGGTGCGGGCTGTAGAGCCGCCGGATCGCCACCTTGATCGCCTGCAACAGGATCAGATAGCGGAACACCTTGACCGAGCAGCCGGTCGAGGAGGTGCAGCCGCCGATCAGCCCGGTGATGATCAGCACCACGAAGGCCAGATGCCCCCAGGTGGTGATGTCCTCGGACGCATAGCCGGTGCCGGTGAAGGTGGAGACGACGTTGAACGTCACCTCGCGCAGCGTCGGCCAGAATGCGCTTTCGTGCCGGATCAGCCGATAGAGCACGATCACCGCGATCGCATAGCCATGCCAGCGCAGGAAGGCGCGCACCTGCGGGTCGCGCCACAGCGGCGCGGGATTGCCCTGCGCAAGCTGCACGAAGCGGATGAACGGCATCGCGGCGAGCAGCATGAAGAGCGCGGCCGCGTATTCCGGCGCGCCGCGATAGGTGCCGAAGCTCGCGTCGTAATTCGAGAACCCGCCGGTCGAGAGCGTGGTCAGCGCATGCACCACCGCATCGAAGGCGGTCATGCCAAGCACGGCATAGGTCACCGCGCAGGCCACCGTCAGCCCGACATAGACCCGGATCAGCGCCGAAGAGATGTCCATCGCCCGCGGCAGGATCTTGCCCAGCGTGTCGAAGCCCTCGGAGCGGAAGAACTGCATGCCGCCGACCTTCATCACCGGCAGGAAGATCATCGCCACGATGATGATGCCGAGCCCGCCCAGCCATTGCAGGATCGCGCGCCACAGGTTGGTGCCGGCGGGCAGCTCGTCGAGCTCGGGGATCGCCGTCGTGCCGGTGGTGGTCAGCCCCGACATCGCCTCGAAATAGGCATCGGTGAAATCGAGCCCCGGCGCGCCGGTGAGAAAGGGCAGCGCGCCGAAGGCGGGCAGCACCGCCCAGGCGCCGGTGGTGACGACGAAGCTCTGCCGCAGGCTCAGCATCGAGCCGCGCCCGTCATGGGCCGCCAGCGCCACCAGACCGCCCGCGGTCATGGTGACGATCGCCGCCTCGAGGAAGGCGCCGGCATTGGCGTCACCGCGCAGGAAATCGAGCGCGGCCGGGATCAGCATCGCCGCCCCGAGGGCCGTGGCCAGCAGGCCGATGATGTAGCCCACCGGGCGCAACTCGATCATGGCCCCTGCTTGCCCGCCCCCCCGCCGCACGTCAATAGCGCGCCGCGTTGCGGCCAACTTTGCAAACATTTCCAAATTGGTCAGTTAATTTGCTCAATTTCGCAGAATTAACTTGCGCTGCATCGCAGCGACGCTAGGTTTTCCGGCACCACTGCGGGGAGGGTCCATGATGTTCCGCAAGATTCTGATCGCCAACCGGGGCGAAATTGCCATCCGCGTGATGCGGGCTGCCAATGAACTCGGCAAGAAGACCGTCGCCGTCTATGCCGAGGAAGACAAGCTCTCCCTGCACCGCTTCAAGGCGGATGAGGCCTACCGCATCGGCGCCGGGCTGAGCCCCGTGGGCGCCTATCTCTCGATCCCCGAGATCATCCGCGTCGCGCAGGAATCGGGCGCCGACGCGATCCACCCGGGCTATGGGCTGCTGTCGGAAAACCCCGATTTCGTCGAGGCCTGCGACAAGGCCGGCATCACCTTCATCGGCCCGCGCGCCGAGACCATGCGCGCGCTTGGCGACAAGGCTTCGGCCCGGCATGTAGCGATGAAGGCGGGCGTGCCGGTGATCCCGGCGACCGAGGTGCTGGGCGACGATTTCGACGCGATCAAGACCGAGGCCGCCGCGATCGGCTATCCGCTGATGCTGAAGGCGAGCTGGGGCGGCGGCGGGCGCGGCATGCGCCCGATCATGGGCCCCGAGGAGCTGGTCGAGAAGGTGCGCGAGGGCCGGCGCGAGGCCGAGGCCGCCTTCGGCAATGGCGAGGGTTATCTGGAAAAGATGATCCTGCGCGCCCGCCATGTCGAGGTGCAGCTGCTCGGCGACACGCACGGTCATCTCTACCACCTCTTCGAGCGTGACTGCACCGTGCAGCGGCGCAACCAGAAGGTGGTCGAGCGCGCCCCCGCCCCCTATCTGACGCCCGAGCAGCGCGCCGAGGTCTGCGGCCTTGCGCTGCAGATCGGCAATGCGGTCGGCTATCAGAACGCCGGCACCGTCGAGTTCCTGATGGACATGGACGAGGGCCGTTTCTACTTCATCGAGGTCAACCCGCGCGTGCAGGTCGAGCATACCGTGACCGAAGAGGTCACCGGCATCGACATCGTGCAGGCGCAGATCCGCATCGCCGAGGGCGCGACGCTCGCCGAGGCGACGGGCGCCGCCGGCCAGTCCGAGGTGACGCTTTCGGGCCATGCGCTGCAGTGCCGGGTGACGACCGAGGACCCGCAGAACAACTTCATCCCCGATTACGGCCGCATCACCGCCTATCGCACCGCGACCGGCATGGGGATCCGGCTTGACGGCGGCACCGCCTATGCCGGCGGCGTCATCACCCGCTATTACGACAGCCTGCTGGTGAAGGTGACCGCCTGGGCGCAGACCCCCGACCAGACCATCCACCGCATGGACCGCGCGCTGCGCGAGTTCCGCATCCGCGGCGTGAGCACCAACATTGATTTCGTCATCAACCTGCTCAAGCACCCGACCTTCCTGAGCATGGGCTACACGACGAAGTTCATCGACACCACGCCCGAGCTCTTCCAGTTCAAGAAGCGGCGCGACCGCGGCACCAAGATCCTGACCTACATCGCCGACATCACGGTGAACGGCCATCCCGAGACCGCGGGCCGGCCGAAGCCGCCGGCCGAGGCACGCCCGCCGCGCCTGCCCGAGATCAAGGGCCCGGTCCGTCCCGGCACCCGGCAGTTGCTCGAGGCCGAAGGGCCGAAGGCGGTGGCCGACTGGATGAAGGCGCAAAAGCGGCTGCTGCTGACCGACACCACGATGCGCGACGGCCACCAGTCGCTTTTGGCGACCCGGATGCGCTCGATCGACATGGTCACCGCGGCGCCGGTCTATGCGGCCAATCTGGGCGATCTGTTCTCGGTCGAGTGCTGGGGCGGCGCCACCTTCGACGTCGCCTATCGCTTCTTGCAGGAATGCCCCTGGCAGCGGCTGCGCGACATCCGCGCGGCGATGCCGAACGTGCTGACGCAGATGCTGCTGCGCGCCTCGAACGGGGTCGGCTATACCAACTATCCCGACAATGTGGTGCGGTTCTTCGTGGCGCAGGCGGCGAAGACCGGCGTCGATGTGTTCCGCGTCTTCGACAGCCTGAACTGGGTCGAGAACATGCGCGTCGCGATGGATGCGGTGATCGAGGCCGAGAAGATCTGCGAGGGCACGATCTGCTACACCGGCGACATCCTGAACCCCGAGCGGGCGAAATACGACCTGAAGTATTACGTCGCGATGGCGAAGGAGCTCGAGGCCGCGGGCGCCCATGTGCTCGGCCTGAAGGACATGGCGGGGCTGCTCAAGCCCGCCGCCGCCCGGGCCCTCGTCACCGCGCTGAAGGAGGAGGTGGGCCTGCCCATTCACTTCCACACCCATGACACCTCGGGCATCGCCGGAGCCACGGTTCTGGCCGCGGCCGAGGCGGGCGTCGATGCCGTAGACGCGGCGATGGACGCCTTCTCGGGCGGCACCTCGCAGCCCTGCCTCGGCTCGATCGTCGAGGCGCTCGCGCATACCGAGCGTGACACCGGCCTCGACATCGACGCGATCCGGCGGATGTCGAACTATTGGGAGGCGGTGCGCACGCAATATGCGGCCTTCGAATCGGGCACGCGGGCGCCCGCCTCGGAAGTCTGGCTGCACGAGATGCCGGGGGGCCAGTTCACCAACCTCAAGGCGCAGGCGCGCAGCCTTGGCCTCGAGGAACGCTGGCACGCGGTGGCGCAGGCCTATGCCGACGCGAACCAGATCTTCGGCGACATCGTGAAGGTCACGCCGTCGTCGAAGGTGGTGGGCGACATGGCGCTGATGATGGTGGCGCAGGGGCTGTCGAAGGCCGATGTGCTTGATCCCGAGCGCGACATGGCCTTCCCCGACTCGGTCGTCGACATGCTGAAGGGCAACCTTGGCCAGCCGCCCGGAGGCTGGCCCGAGGCAATCGTGAAGAAGGCGCTGAAGGGCGAGCCCGCCTCGACCGAGCGGCCGGGGCTGCATCTGCCGGCGGTCGATCTCGAGGCGACGCGGGCAAAGCTTTCGGCCGAGCTGAACGGCTATGCCGTCGATGACGAGGATCTGGCGGGCTACCTGATGTATCCGAAGGTCTTCCTCGACTACATGGGCCGGCACCGGCAATACGGGCCGGTGCGCTCCCTGCCGACGCCGGTCTTCTTCTACGGCATGCAGGCGGGCGAGCAGATCTCGGCCGAGATCGACCCGGGCAAGACGCTCGAGATCCGCTATCAGACGATGAGCGAGACCGACGAGGCCGGCGAGGTGAAGGTGTTCTTCGAGCTGAACGGCCAGCCGCGCGCGGTGCGCGTGCCGAACCGGGCGGTGAAATCGGCAGTGAAGGCGCGGCCGAAGGCCGAGGCCGGCAACCCCGCCCATGTCGGCGCGCCGATGCCCGGATCGGTCGCCTCGGTCACCGTCGCGGTCGGGCAGAAGGTGGCGCAGGGCGACCTGCTGCTGACGATCGAGGCGATGAAGATGGAAACCGGCATCCACGCCGATCGCGCCGCCACGGTGAAGGCCGTGCATGTCGCGCCCGGCGCACAGATCGACGCCAAGGACCTGCTCGTCGAGCTCGAGTGAGCCCCGGCCCGTTTCCCCTTGTCCTCGCGCCCGCGGCCGGTCAGGCTTGCGGGCGCGATCACATAGGGAGACGTCGATGATCACTGCCGGCTATGCGCTGCCGCTCGTTGCGCTTTATATTTTCCTGTCGCTGCATGTGGTGAATGCGCGCAAGACGCATCGCGTCTCGATCGGCGACGGCGGCAAGGATGACCTCGCGCTGCGGATCCGCACGCATGGCAACCTCGCCGAATATGCGCCCTTCGGCATCGTGATGCTGCTTCTGGCCGAGCTGGCCGGCGCCGGCGCGATCGCGCTGCACCTGTCGGGGGCGGCGCTGGTCGTGGGGCGGGCCCTGCATGCCTGGGCGCTTGGCTTCGGCGGCCCGATGGGGGCGCGCGTCGCCGGCATGGTGCTGACCCTTCTGTCGCTCGCCGCCAGCGCGGTGCTGGCGGTTCTGGCCTGAGACGCGAAAAGGGGGGGGCCTGAGCCCCCCTTCCCACCGGAATTGCCCCGGTCAGAGCGACTCGATGAAGTCGTTGACCTCGCGCTTTGCCGCATCCTTCGAGCGGCCGTATTTCTGCTGGATCAGCCCGGCCAGGCGTTCGGCATTGCCGGCCACCTGCTCGACCTCGTCATCGGTCAGCGCCCCCCATTTCGCGCGCACGCTGCCCTTGATCTCCATCCACTTGCCTTCGAGCATGTCGGTGTTCATCACTTGCCTCCGTCTGCGGTTTCGGGTCCGGGCAGATCTTTCCGCCCTGCCCGCTGTCAACGGCCTTGCCCCGCAGGAGGTTCCCACCTCGCGCCCGGTCGCCGCCGCGGGCCCGCCGCAGGAAATTTTCGGAGCGGCGAATTTTTCCTCTTGCAGCCCCCCGCCCGATCCCATAAATCGCCTCCACCGAACGACGGTGCGGGCGTAGCTCAGGGGTAGAGCATTACCTTGCCAAGGTAAGGGTCGTGAGTTCGAATCTCATCGCCCGCTCCAGTTCGGAAACATATCGCTGCATGCGGGCGTAGCTCAGGGGTAGAGCATTACCTTGCCAAGGTAAGGGTCGTGAGTTCGAATCTCATCGCCCGCTCCAGCGAAATGAATGCGAAACGGACCGCTTCGGCGGTCCTTTTGCTTTTCCGCCCCTCCTTCACGACCACGCGCCCGCAGCCGCCCGGCCGGCGGCCGCGCCGCAACAGTTGCAAGCCCCTGCTTTGCAAGCCGCGCCCCGCGCCCTATAAGGCGGTGACACGGAAGGGAGCGACGATGCGCAAGGCCACCATCACCCGCAAGACCGCCGAGACCGAGATCTCGGTCGAGATCGACCTCGACGGCACCGGCAGCTACCGGAACGTGACCGGGGTGGGCTTTTTCGACCACATGCTCGACCAGCTTGCCCGCCACTCGCTGATCGACCTGACGATCACCGCACAGGGCGATCTGCACATCGACGACCACCACACCGTCGAGGACACGGGCATCGCCCTTGGCCAGGCCCTGGTGCAGGCGCTCGGCGACAAGAAGGGCATCCGCCGCTACGGCCATTTCGCGCTCGCCATGGACGACACCCAGATCGCCACCGCGCTCGACCTGTCGGGCCGGCCTTACCTGGTGTGGAACGTCGACTTCCCGACGCAGAAGATCGGCACCTTCGACACCGAGCTGGTGCGCGAGTTCTTCCAGGCGCTCTCGACCAATGGCGGCATCACGCTGCATGTCGACAAGGTGCACGGGATCAACAGCCACCACATCGCCGAGGCGGCCTTCAAGTCGGTCGCCCGGGCACTGCGCGCCGCCGTCGAGATCGACCCGCGCATGGCCGGGGTGCTGCCCTCGACCAAGGGCGCGCTCTGAGAAGGAAAGACAGATGAGCCTCACCGTTCTGGTCGATTACGATTCGGGCAACCTGCATTCGGCGCGCAAGGCCTTCGAGCGGATGGCGCTCGAGCTCGGTCAGGGCTCGGTCGTCGTCAGTTCCGAGCCCGACGTGGTGGCGCGCGCCGACCGCATCGTGCTGCCGGGCGACGGCGCCTTCCCGTCCTGCCGCGCGGCGCTGACCCGCTTCACCGGCCTCTTCGAGGCGATCGAGGAAGCGGTGCACAAGAAGGGCACGCCCTTCCTTGGCATCTGCATCGGCATGCAGATGATGGCGAGCCGCGGGCTCGAATTCGAACCGACCGAGGGCTTCGGCTGGATCCCGGGCGAGGTGGTGCGCATCACCCCCGCCGACCCGGCGCTGAAGGTGCCGCACATGGGCTGGAACGATCTGGTGATCGACCGCCCGCATGCGCTGCTGGCGGGCATCGAGACCGGCGATCACGCCTATTTCGTGCATTCCTACCACTTCCGCGTGGCAAACCCCGAGCATCTGCTCGCCCATGTCGACTATGCCGGGCCGATCACCGCGATCGTCGGGCGCGACAACATGGTAGGCACGCAGTTCCACCCGGAGAAATCGCAGCGCACCGGGCTGCGGCTGATCTCGAACTTCCTGCAGTGGACCCCATGAAAAAGGGCGCCCTCGGGCGCCCTTTCCGCTGCGGTCTGCGGCCGCGTCACTTCACCCGCGACCAGTCCTGCTTGGCGCAGAACAGCCCGCCAAGGACACAGCCCGACAGCTTCATCGCATCGCCCGCCAGGGCGATCTTGCCGATGTAGGTCTTGTCGTTCGACGGCCGCCAGACCTTGCCCTCGTAGGCGCCGCTGCCCTTCGGCGCCATGTCGATGACGATCTGCCGGCCGATGTTGGGCGACTTGTATTCGCCGCCGTCCTTGAAGGTGCGGGTGATCTTGCCGCAATAGGCCGGCCCGCAGGGCGCGATCTGCACCAGCGCATAGGCGCCGTCATCGGCCTGGGTCTGCCACAGCCCCTCGATCGGATCGGCGCCCGCGGCGCCCGCGGCGAGCGCAAGCGCCCCCGCCAGCAGAATGCATTTCATCGTCTCTCCTCCCGGTTTCCCTGCGCGTCATCTGGCCATGCGCCCCGATTCCCGGCAAGCCTGACGTGGCGTTTCGCGACACTTGCCGCGCGCCCCGGCCCGTGGCATGAGGCGCGAAAGCCCAAAGCCCGAAGGCAAGGAGAGCCGCGATGATCCTCTACCCCGCGATCGACCTCAAGGACGGCCAGTGCGTGCGCCTGCTGCACGGCGAGATGGACAAGGCCACGGTCTTCGGCGACGACCCCGCCGCCCAGGCCGCCAAGTTCGAGGCCGCGGGCTGTGAATGGGTGCACCTCGTCGACCTGAACGGCGCCTTCGCCGGCGCGCCGGTGAATGCCGCGGCGGTCGAGGCGATCCTCGCCCGGATCACCGTGCCCGCCCAGCTCGGCGGCGGCATCCGCGACATGGCGACGATCGAGGCCTGGCTCTCGAAAGGGCTTTCGCGCGTCATCCTCGGCACCGTGGCAGTCGAGAACCCGGACCTCGTGCGCGAGGCGGCCCGCGCCTTCCCGGGCCAGGTCGCGGTCGGCATCGACGCCCGCGGCGGCCGCGTCGCCACCAAGGGCTGGGCCGAGGAGACCGACGTGATGGTCACCGATCTCGCGAAATCCTTCGAGGACGCGGGCGTCGCCGCGATCATCTACACCGACATCCTGCGCGACGGCGCGATGACCGGCCCGAACCTCGAGGCGACCGAGGCGCTGGCCCGCGCCGTGACGATCCCGGTGATCGCCTCGGGCGGGGTATCGTCGCTGCCCGACCTGATCGCGCTGCGCGACACCGGCGTCATTGCCGGCGTGATCTCGGGCCGGGCGATCTATGACGGCGCGCTCGACCTGACCGCGGCGCTTGCGACGCTGAAGGCGTAAGAGGGGCTCCGCCCCGCCGAGGCGATGCCTCGGCTCCCCGAGGTATTTTCGGCAAGATGAAAGCGCCGCGGCCCTCTCTTCATCTTGCCCGAAATACCTCGGGGTGCAGGGGCAGCGCCCCTGCCCTTTCGCTTCCCATCCCGCGCGACGGGCGCTATCAAGGCGCCAAAGGAGGCGCCTCCATGCTGAAAACCCGCATCATCCCCTGCCTCGATGTCGCCGACGGCCGTGTCGTCAAGGGCGTCAACTTCGTCAACCTGATCGACGCGGGCGACCCGGTCGAGGCGGCGAAGGCCTATGACGCGGCGGGCGCCGACGAGCTGTGCTTCCTCGACATCCATGCGACGCACGAGAACCGCGGCACGATGTACGACCTCGTCACCCGCACCGCCGAGCAATGCTTCATGCCGCTCACCGTCGGCGGCGGCGTGCGCAGCCACGAGGACGTGCGCAGACTGCTGCTCGCGGGCGCCGACAAGGTCAGCTTCAACTCGGCCGCCGTGGCGAACCCCGATGTCGTGGCCGAAGCCGCCGACCGCTTCGGCAGCCAGTGCATCGTCGTCGCGATCGACGCGAAGACGGTGGCGCCGGGCCGGTGGGAGATCTTCACCCATGGCGGGCGCAAGTCCACGGGCATCGACGCGGTCGACTTTGCCCGCACCGTCGAGGCGAAGGGCGCGGGCGAGATCCTGCTGACCTCGATGGACCGCGACGGCACCCGGGCGGGGTTCAACATCCCGCTGACCCGCGCCATCGCCGATGCCGTCGAGGTGCCGGTGATCGCCTCGGGCGGGGTCGGCACGCTCGACCATCTGGTCGAGGGCGTGACCGAGGGCCATGCCTCGGCGGTGCTTGCCGCCTCGATCTTCCACTTCGGCACCTACACCATCCGGCAGGCGAAGGAACACATGGCCGCCGCCGGCATTCCCGTGAGGCTGACATGACCACGCTCGAACGGCTTGAAGCCACGATCGCGGCGCGCAAGGGCGCCGATCCCGACAGTTCCTGGACGGCGAAGCTGCTGTCCAAGGGGGCGCAGAAATGCGCGCAGAAATTCGGCGAGGAGGCGATCGAGGCCTGCATGGCCGTGGCCAAGGACGACCGCGCGAACCTCGTCTATGAAAGCGCCGACGTGCTTTACCACCTGCTGGTGATGCTTGCCGCGAAGGACGTCCCCCTCGCCGAGGTGCTGGCCGAGCTCGAGCGCCGCGAGGGCACTTCGGGGATTGCCGAAAAGGCCGCGCGCGGCTGAGCGGTCTTGCAAAATCCGCGTTCTCCCGCAAGGCTTTGGCAAAACGGGAGGCGCAGATGAGCAAGAGTGCAAAAGGATACTGGATCGGCCATGTCACTGTCGACGACCCGCAGGCCTATGCGGCCTACCGGGACGCGAATGCGGTGGCCTTCGAGAAATACGGTGGCCGGTTTCTGGTGCGCGGCAGCGCGCAGGAGGTGGTCGAGGGCGACCTGCGGCCGCGCACGGTGGTGATCGAGTTTCCGAGCATCGAGGCGGCGCGGGCCTGCTATCTGAGCCCGGAATACCAGCACGCGATGGCGCTGCGCACACCGGTCTCGGAGGCCGATCTGTGCATCGTCGAGGGCTGGAATGGCTGAGCCCCGGGAAGCGGCGGTCAAGGGGTACTGGGTGGCGCAGGTGCGCGTGCACGACCGGACGGGCTATGCCGCCTATCGCGCCGCGGCGGCGGCCCCGATCGCGGCTGCGGGCGGGCGCCTCCTCGTGCTCGGCGGCGCGCCCGAGGTGGTGGCGGGGCAGATGGCGCCCGGGACCATGCCCGAGGCCGTGCCCGAAACCGTGCCCGAAACCGTGATCGTCGAGTTTCCAGACCTTGCCGCGGCGCGGGCCTGCTATCACGGCGCCGCCTATCAGGCGACGCTCGCCCTGCGCGATGCCGCGGCGACGGTCTCGCTCGCGATCGTCGCGGGCCACGCCGGCTGAGCCCGTCTTGCCCCGGCGGCGAAAGGCGCTAGAGTATCGGCCATGTTCAAGGCACTTCTCACCCTTCTGGCCGCCCCCCACCCCGCGCCGCTGACCGCGGAAGATGCGGAGCTGGCGCTGGCGGCACTTCTGGTGCGGCTCGCCCGCGCCGACGACAGCTATGACGAGGGCGAGAAGATGCGGATCGACCGCGTTCTCGCGATGCGCCGCGGGCTCGGGCCCGAGGCGGCGCGCGCGCTGCGCACGCGGGCCGAGACGGTCGAGGCCGAAGCCCCCGATACCGTGCGTTTCACCCGCGCGCTGAAGGAAAAGATCGCCTATGAGGACCGCGCCGGCGTGATCGAGGCGATGTGGGACGTGGCGCTGTCGGACGATGCCCGCGCCCCCGAGGAAGAGGCGCTGATCCGCCTCACCGCGAGCCTCCTTGGCATCAACGACCGCGATTCGGCGCTGGCCCGGCAGCGGGTGGAAGCCCGGCGCGACTGAACCGCTGCCCTGCATGTTTCGAGGCATCTGCCCGACTTTTTGGCGCATCTCCTTGCGTCAACCGTCACTCCGCCGTTGCATTCCCCCCCGGAATCGCGCCAACTTTACCAACCGGACAAAGAGAAGCCGAAAGTGACAGTGACCGCACCCGTCATCGAAATCCGCGACCTGCACAAAAGCTACGGGTCGCTCGAGGTGCTCAAGGGCGTCTCGATCCGTGCTGACCGGGGGGAGGTGATCTCGCTGATCGGCTCCTCGGGCTCGGGAAAATCCACCCTGCTGCGCTGCTGCAACCTGCTCGAGGACAGCCAGCGCGGCGAGGTCCTGTTCCGCGGCGAGGCGGTGAAATGGGCGGGCGAGGGCCTTGCCCGGCGTCCCGCCGACCGCGCGCAGGTGACGCGCTTCCGCACCAACCTGTCGATGGTGTTCCAGCAGTTCAACCTGTGGTCGCACATGACGATCCTGCAAAACGTCATGGAGGCGCCGGTGACCGTGCTGAAGCGCGATCCGCGCGAGGTCGAGACGCTGGCGCGCAGCCTGCTCGACAAGGTCGGGATCGGCGACAAGGCCGACAACTGGCCGGCTCAGCTCTCGGGCGGCCAGCAGCAGCGCGCGGCGATCGCGCGCGCGCTGTGCATGCAGCCCGAAGCGCTGCTCTTCGACGAACCGACCTCGGCACTCGATCCCGAGCTGCAGCAGGAGGTGGTGAAGGTGATCAAGGATCTGGCGAACGAACACCGCACGATGATCCTCGTCACCCATGACATGCGGCTTGCCGCCGACGTCTCCGATCACGTCATTTTCCTGCACAAGGGCCTGATCGAGGAAGAGGGACGGCCCGAGCAGCTTTTCGGCGCGCCGCGATCGGAGCGTCTGCAACAGTTCCTGTCGGCCAGCGTGCCGGCTTGATGCCAACGACTGCAAAGCAACGATAGAAAATCACTGCACAGGGGAAACACATGAAGAAGCTGATCCTGACCGCCGCCGCCGTGCTGGCGCTGTCGACCGGGTTTGCCAGCGCCGAGGACGTCGTGCGCATGGGCACCGAGGGCGCCTACCCGCCCTTCAACTTCATCAACGACAAGGGCGAGGTCGACGGCTTCGAGCGCGAGCTCGGCGACACGCTCTGCACCAAGGCCGCGGTCAAGTGCACCTGGGTGACGAACGAGTGGGACAGCATCATCCCGAACCTGCTCGGCGGCAACTATGACACGATCATGGCCGGCATGAGCATCACCGACGAGCGCAAGCAGACCATCGACTTCACCGAAGCCTATTACCCGCCGGCGGCCTCGGCCTATGCCGCGCTGAAGGACGGCGCCGACCTCAAGGGCGTGGTCGCGGCGCAGGTCGGCACGATCCAGGCCGATTACGTCGCCAAGTCGGGCGCGACGCTGCTGGAATTCGCCACCCTCGACGACACCGTCGCCGCGGTGAAGAACGGCGAGGCCGACGCGGTCTTTGCCGACAAGGACGCACTCGCACCCTTCACCGCCGACCAGGGCGGCGCCCTCGTCTGGACCGGCGAGGACATCCCGCTGGGCGAAGGCATCGGCATGGGCCTGCGCAAGTCCGACACCGCGCTGAAGGACAAGTTCAACGCCGTCATCACCGCGATGAAGGCCGACGGCTCGCTCAACGCGATGATCAAGAAGTGGTTCGGCGACGACGCCCTGACCTTCTGAGCCACCCGGCGGGGGCCGCCGCAAGGCCGGCGCCCGCCCTTTTCCGGCAGGTTCCATGTTCGCAAGCTGCGCCGACCCGAAAGCCCTCGAAGGCCTCGCCTGGATGCTGTGCTACCTGAGTTCGGGCAAGCACCTGCTGTTCTACGGCTCGTTCCTCGTGGTGATCGCGCTGATGCTGATCGTGGCGCCGGTGGCGCTGGCCTTCGGCTTTGGCGGGGCGCTCGCCGCGCGCTCCCACATCGTGCCGCTGCGCTGGCTCGGCATCGGCTATACCTCGATGGTGCGGGGCGTGCCCGACATCATCTTCTTCCTGTTCGTGCCGGTGGCGATGGACCAGGGGCTGGAATACCTCCGCCACAAGATCCTCTGCCCGGACTGGACCGCGCCGATCCGGCAGGGCAACGACTTCCTCGTCTGCCCGGCGGCGAAGCTGCCGCTGAATTCCGCGCCGCAGATCTATCACGAGGCCTATGGCTTCGCGCTCGCCGTGGTGGCCTTCGCCATCGTCTTCGGCGCCTTCGCGGCGAATGTGCTTTACGGCGCGATGCGGGCGGTGCCGCGGGCCCAGCTCGAGACCGCCGAGGCCTATGGCATGACGCCCGCGCAGGTGCGCCGGCGCATCCTGATCCCGCAGATGTGGACCTATGCGCTGCCCGGGCTGTCGAACCTGTGGATGATCCTGATCAAGGCGACGCCGCTGCTGTTCCTGCTCGGCGTCGAGGATATCGTCTACTGGGCCCGCGAGCTTGGCGCGACGAAATCGCAGATCTATGACTTCCCGCACCCGGACTGGCGGCTGTGGTATTTCCTGCTGCTGCTGGCCTTCTACCTCGGCATGACCCGGATCTCGGAAATCGTGCTCGGCCGGCTGTCGGCGCGGCTCGCCCGCGGTCAGGCGACGATGGCGGGCGAAGCGATGCGAAAGGCCGGCGCATGAGTTCCTCCTGCCTGCAGACGATCTCCGATTACGGCCTGCGCTCGCTCGGCTTTGGCGAGCGGCTGCTGCCGCGCGGCGACTTCACCCTGTGCGAACAGTTCACCCTGATCGGCTCGGGGCTGATCTGGAACATCTACTTCGGCCTGCTCGCGCTCGCCTTCGGCTTCTTCTTCGCCACCGCCCTTGCGCTCGCGAAGGCAAGTCCGAACCGCTGGCTGCGCAAGCCCGCCGAGTGGTTCATCTTCGTCTTCCGCGGCTCGCCGCTCTTCATCCAGTTCTTCATCGCCTACGAGGCGCTGGTGATGCTGCCGCGCACCGGCATCGACCTTGGCGGGCTGCTCATCGCCACCGACTGGATGACCTCGGCCTGGGCCGGCGCGCTGTTCGTGCTGTTCCTCAACACCTCCGCCTATTCCGCCGAGATCTTCTATGGCGCGCTCAACGCCGTGCCGAAGGGCGATCTCGAGGCCGCCGACGCCTATGGCATGGCAGGCTGGGTGAAGTTCCGCCGCGTCGTCTGGCCAACCATGCTGCGTCTGGCTTGGCCTGCCTACACCAACGAGGCGATCTTCCTGTTCCACGCCACCACGCTCGTCTTCTTCTCGGGCTTCCCGGCATTTCAGCAGCGCGGCGACGCGCTCTATTACGCGAAATTCTTCGCGGACAAGACCTTCAACCCCTTCGTCCCCTACCCGATCGCGGCGTTCTACTTCGTCTGTCTGACGGTCACCCTGATCGCGCTGTTCGGAGGGATCAACCGCCGCCTGAACCGGCATCTGCCGGGCGCGATCCGCCCGAAACTGAGGATCAGGCCGCAAATCGTCAGGTGAGGACATGGACTGGCTGAGAGAACACCCCGAAGTGCGCACCATTCGCGTGGCAGCGGCGGACCTGAACGGGGTGGCGCGGGGCAAGCGCATCCCCGCAAGGTTCGCCGACAAGGTCTTTACCGAGGGGACGCGGTTTCCCTTCTCGGTGATGAACCTCGACATCTGGGGCGAGGACATCGAGGACAGCCCGCTCGTCTTCGAGACCGGCGATTGCGACGGGCTGCTGCGCCCGACCGAGCGCGGCTTCATGCCGATGCCCTGGCTCGCCTCGCCGACGGCGCTGCTGCCGATCTGGATGTTCCACATGGACGGCCGGCCCTATGCCGGCGATCCGCGTCAGGCGCTTGCCCGCGTCGTTGACCGCTACAAGGATCGCGGTCTGACGCCCGTCGTGGCGACCGAGCTGGAATTCTTCCTGATCGACGACAGCGGCAAGACCCTGCGGGTGCCGCCCTCGCCCCGCTCGGGCAAGCGGCGCACCGGCGGCGAGACGCTGTCCTTGCGCGCCCTCGATGCCTTCGACGCCTTCTTCAGCGCGCTTTATGACGCCTGCGAGGCGATGGACATTCCCGCCGACACCGCAATCTCGGAAGCCGGGCCGGGCCAGTTCGAGCTGAACCTGATGCACCAGCCCGACGCGCTGAAGGCCGCCGATGACACCTGGGCCTTCAAGATGCTGGTGAAGGGGCTTGCCCGCAGCCACGGTTTTGCCGCCTCGTTCATGGCGAAACCCTATTCGCTGTGGTCGGGCAACGGCATGCACATGCATTTCTCGGTGCTCGACCGCGACGGGCGCAACATCTTCAATGACGGCAGCGAGAAGGGATCGGAGGCGATGCGCGCCGCGGTCGCGGGCTGCCTTGCCGCCCTGCCCGGCTCGACCCTGATCTTCGCGCCGCATGCGAACAGCTTCGAGCGCCTCGTGCCGAACGCCCATGCGCCGACGGGCATCGGCTGGGCCTATGAGAACCGCACCGCGGCGCTGCGGATCCCGGCCTCGGGCCCGGCTGCGCGACGGATCGAGCATCGCGTGGCAGGCGGCGACGTGAACCCCTATCTCAGCATCGCCGCGGTTCTGGGTGCGGCGCTGATCGGCATCGAGGACGGCCTCGTCCCCGACGATCCGATCATCGGCAACGCCTATGCGCAAAGCCTCGCGCAGCTGCCCGCGACCTGGAACCTTGCGATCAACACTTTCGCCGAAGACCCGCTGATCCGGCGCATCTTCGACGAGGAACTGGTCGAGAACTTCCTGATGACCAAGCGTCAGGAGGTGCATTACATGGCCGAGCTGTCCGAACAGGAACAGACCGAGCTCTACCTCGACACGGTGTGACTCGGCCGGGCGGGGCATGCGCAAAGGGCCGCCGCCCATGCGCAAACGGCCCGCCCGCCGCCCCTGCCGGCCCCCTTGCCCGCTTCGGGGCGGAGGGCTAGGCTTGCCCGACCCAACTGCACGAGACTTCCATGCTGATCGGCATCCTGCAAACCGGCGAATCCCCCGACATCCTTCGGGAGGGCTCCGGTGACTATCCCGACATGTTCGAAACCCTGCTCGCCGGACGCGGCTTCACCTTCCGCACCTACCGGGTGAAGGACATGGACTTCCCCGCCGACGTCCATGACTGCGAGGGCTGGCTCATCACCGGCTCGCGCTTCGGCGCCTATGAGGACCACCCCTTCATCAAGCCGCTCGAGGCCTTCATCCGCAAGGCGATCGCGGCGAAGGTGCCGATGGTGGGCGTCTGCTTCGGCCACCAGATCATCGCCCAGGCCATGGGCGGCACCGTCGAGAAATTCCCGGGAGGCTGGGCCGTCGGTGCGCAGGACTATGATTTCGGCGGCGAAACGGTGACGCTGAACGCCTGGCACCAGGATCAGGTGACGCAGCGCCCCGAGGGGGCCGAGGTGGCGGGCTCCAACGCCTTTTGCGAGAATGCCGCCCTCGTCTACGGCGATGCCGCCTTCACCGTGCAGGCCCACCCCGAGTTCCGCGACAGCTTCATCGAGGGGCTGATGGACACCCGCGGCAAGGGCGTGGTCCCCGACGACCGGCTTGCGGCCGCCCGCGCCCGGCTTGGCGCGCCGAACGCCTCCGGCACGCTTGCCGACCGGATCACGGCCTTCTTCCTCAAACCCCGGGCCTGAGCCCCGAAAGGCACATCATGTCAGACTGGACCGATCTGATCCCGCAGGCCGCACGCAACTACATCGCCGGGCGGCGCCTCGACGAGGTCGAGTGCATCGTCGCCGACATCGCGGGCGTGGCCCGCGGCAAGGCGATGCCGGCCTCGAAATTCGTGCATCAGGACCGCTTCTTCCTGCCGAACTCGATCTTCCTGCAATCAATCACCGGCGAATGGGTCGACAACCCGATGGGCGCCTTTACCGAGCCCGACATGATCCTGACGCCGGACTGGGCCACCGCCACCGCCGCGCCCTGGACCGCCGACGTGACCTTGCAGATCATCCACAACGTCGAGGACCAGCAGGGGAACCCGGTGCCGACCGCGCCGCGCAACGTGCTCAAGCGCATCCTCCAGCTTTACGAGGACGAGGGCTGGACCCCGGTGATCGCGCCCGAGATGGAATTCTTCCTCGTCGCGCGCAACCTCGACCCGAACCAGCCGATCATCCCGCCGATGGGCCGCTCGGGCCGCCGCGCCGCGGGCAAGCAGGCCTATTCGATGTCGGCGGTCGACGAATACGGCAAGGTGATCGACGACATCTATGACTTCGCCGAGGCGCAGGGCTTCGAGATCGACGGCATCTTGCAGGAAGGCGGCGCCGGTCAGGTCGAGATCAACCTTGCTCATGGCGATGCGGTGCATCTGGCCGACCAGATCTTCTTCTTCAAGCGGCAGATCCGCGAGGCGGCGCTGCGCCACGACTGCTTCGCCACCTTCATGGCGAAACCGATCGAGGGCGAGCCGGGCTCGGCAATGCACATCCACCAGTCGGTGATCGACAGGAAGACCGGCGAGAACATCTTCTCGGAGCCCGACGGCAGCGAGAGCATCCAGTTCATGTATGCCATCGCCGGGCTGCAAAACCACCTGCCCGCGGTGATCGCGCTGCTCGCCCCCTATGTGAACAGCTATCGCCGCTACGTGCCGGACTTCGCCGCGCCGATCAACCTCGAATGGGGCCGCGACAACCGCACCACCGGGCTGCGGGTGCCGATCTCGGGCCCCGCCGCGCGGCGCATCGAGAACCGCCTCGCCGGGATGGACTGCAACCCCTATCTCGGCCTCGCCGCCTCGCTGGCCTGCATCTATCTTGGCCTCAAGGAAAAGAAGATGCCGCGCCCCGAGTGCATCGGCGACGCCTACATGAACGAGACCGACCTGCCCTACAACCTCGGTGACGCGCTGGATCTGTTCTCCGATTCCGCGCCGGTGCGCGAGGTGCTGGGGGTCGAGTTCTGCACCGTCTACGAGGCGGTGAAACGCAACGAATACAAGGAGTTTCTGCAGGTGATCTCGCCGTGGGAGCGGGAACATCTGCTGCTGAACGTATGAACCTGCTCTTCGCCAACGACCGTCCCGGGGAATTCCCGCAAAGCTTCTATGCCGCGAGCCGCGATGCCGCGCCCGACCGTCCCGCCCTGGCGGGGGCGGTCCGCGCCGACGTCGCGGTGGTGGGGGCGGGATACACCGGACTGTCGGCGGCGCTGCATCTCGCCCGCGCGGGGCGGCGCGTCATCGTGCTCGAGGCGCATCGCGCGGGTTTCGGCGCCTCGGGCCGCAACGGCGGGCAGATCGGCTCGGGCCAGCGGCTCGAGATGCCCGATCTCGAGCACATGGCCGGCAAGCCCGCGGCGCGGCGGATGTGGGACATGGCCGAGGAGGCGAAAGCGCTGACCTATGCGCTCGCCGCCGAGGCGGGCGTGCCCACCCATCGTGGCATCGCCCATTGCGCGGTGCACGACCGCGAGGTCGCGCATGCCCATCACATCGCCGAACACCTCGCCACCCAGTACGGCTATGACGCGATCACCCCCCTCGACCGTGCGGGACTGGCCGCGCTGATCCCCTCGCCGCTCTATGTCGGCGGTGACATCGACCGCGGCGCGGGGCATGTGCATCCGCTGAACCTCGCGCTTGGCCTCGCCCGGCTGGCCGAGGCCGCCGGCGCGCAGATCTTCGAGCGCTCGGCGGTGACGAAGATCCGCCACGCCCATCATGCCGGCGAGACGAGCCGGGTGATCACCGCGGCGGGCGAGGTCAGCTGTGACCAGGTGATCCTCGCCGCGAACGGCTATCTCGACCATCTCGAGCCGAAGATCGCCGCGCGGGTGATGCCGATCAACAATTACATCGTCGCCACCGAGCCGCTCGGCCCCCGCCTGCGCGAGGTGCTGACCGAGAACATCGCGGCGCATGACACGAAATTCGTGGTGAACTACTGGCGCGCCCACGAGGACCGGCTGCTCTTCGGCGGCGGCGAGACGGTCAGCTACCGCTTCCCGCGTGACATCGCGGCGCTGGTGCGCAAGCCGCTCGAACAGGTCTATCCGCAGCTCAGGGGCGTGAAGATCACCCATGCCTGGGGCGGCACGCTGGCGATCACCGTGAACCGGATGCCCTGCTTCCGCCGCCCGCATGTGAACTGCCTCTCGGCCTCGGGCTTCTCGGGCCATGGCGTGGCGCTGGCCACCCATGCTGGCCGGCTGATGGCCGAGGCGGTGACGGCAACCGGCGACGGCTTCGACGTGATGGCGACGCTGCCCGCCCATATCTTCCCGGGCGGCAGCCACCTGCGCTTCCCGCTCCTTGCACTCGGCATGGGCTGGTACAGCCTGCGCGACAGACTGGGATTCTAGGCGACACTTCGCCGCCGACACGAAACTTTCACTTGGCCTGTGGCCCGCAGCATCTTACTGCTTTTCTGAATATGACATTCAGGAAAGCTGAAACTCATGCCCCGTGACGGCGATCTCGCCCCGACCTGTCCCCCGCCGAATTGCTATGACGCCGAGCCCATCCCCGAGGCCGCCCGCGCCGAGATCGAGCGGCTCCTCAGCTCGGGCGATCTGTTCCGCTACACCTCGGAGAATGCGCCGGTGTCGCAGCTCGAGGCCGAATTCGCCGCCTTCATGGGCACCCGCTATGCCGTCGCCGTCGCCTCCTGCTCGGCCGCGCTCTTCCTGTCGCTGAAGGCGCTCGACCTGCCGCGCGGCGCGCGGGTGCTGGTGCCCGCCTTCACCTTCGCCGCCGTGCCCTCGGCGATCGTGCATGCCGATTGCGTGCCGGTGCTGGTTGAGGTGGGCAAGAATTTCCGCGTCGACCTCGATGACTTCCGGGAAAAGTTCGACGACAGCATCGCGGCGGTGCTGATCTCGCACATGCGCGGCCATACCTCGGACATGGACGCGATCATGGCGCTCGCCGACGCGAAGGGCGTGCCGGTGATCGAGGATGCGGCGCACAGCCTCGGCACGGTCTGGGGCGATCGCAAGATCGGCACGATCGGCAAGATCGGCTGCTTCAGCTTCCAGAGCTACAAGCTGGTGAACGCCGGCGAGGGCGGGGTCCTGGTCACCGATGACCCGGAACTTGCCGCCCGCGCGATCATCATGTCGGGCGCCTACGAGCACAACTGGAAGAAGCACCCGGGGCTGCAGAACAGCTTCGTGCACTGGCAAAACCAGCTGCCGCTCTACAACACCCGGATGCAGAACCTCTCGGCCGCGGTGATCCGGCCGCAGCTGGCCGAGGTGCCGCGCCGTGTGCGCGACGGGCTGGCGAACCACGATTATGTCGCGGCGAAACTGAACCAGAGCCCCTGGCTCGACGTGCCGCCCGCCCTCGGCCCCGAGACCCGCGCCCCCGACAGCCTGCAGTTCAACCTCACGGGCGACTGGACCGATGCCGAGGCGCTGCGCCTGCAGGACGAGGCCAAGGCGCGCGGTGTCGGCGTGCAGGTCTTCGGGCTGAGCAAGGACAATGCCCGCGCCTTCTGGAACTGGCAGTTCCTCGGCGAGCTGCCCGAACTGCCGAAGACCCGCGCGATGCTGATGCGTGCCTGCGACACGCGGCTGCCCGCCCGCCTCACCCGCGCCGAACTCGATTTCATCGCCGATGCGATCGTCGCGGCCGCGGCGGCAGTCAGGGGCTGAGGGCGGCAGGGGGCGCTGCCCCCTCGCGGCGGACGCCGCTCACCCCCGAGGTATTTCGGGCAGGAAGAAAGCAGGGGCCCCGTCACTCAGGCGAGGCCCCTGCCCTTTTCATCTTGGCAAAAATACCTCGGGGGGCGCGCAGCGGGGGGCGGAGCCCCCCTCCCCGGTCACAGCCCGAGCCGCGGGATTTCCATCTTCGGGCAACGGTCCATCACCACCCGCTTGCCGGCGGCGCGGGCAAGGGTGGCGCCTTCCGCGCTGATCACGCCAAGCTGCATCCAGACCGTACGCAGTGCCGGCAGATGGGCAAGCGCCTCTTCGACGATGCCCGGGACCGCCTCGGGGGCGCGGAAGATGTCGACCATGTCGACGGCGATCTCGGCCGGGATCGCGGCGAGATCGGCAAAGACCGTCTCGCCGAGGAAGCTTTGTCCGGCAAGCCCCGGGTTGACCGGAATCACCCGATAGCCCTTCGCCTGCAAGAAGGCCGCGACGTAATGCGAGGCGCGGTCGGGTTTCGCAGAAAAGCCCACGACGGCGATCACCTTCGTGGTCTGCAGGATCTCGCGGAGTTCGGCATCGGTCATGGCAGCCTCCCTTTCAGCCGGCGCAGATAAAAATGCGCCCGAACCAGAAGCTCGGGCGCACAGGTGCGGAACGAGGGACAGTGAACTGAAACACAGCGGTTCCAAGCTGCGCTTCTGTGATCATACATAGGAATGCGTCCCCCCGGTTAAAGGGGGGCGGCCGCGAATCGCATCTTTGTGAAGGTGCGACAGGCATCCGTCCGCCCGCGCGCTTCAGCGGTTCGTGGCCGCGTAAAGCGCCACCGCCGCCGCATTCGACACATTGAGCGAGCCGAACTCGCCCGGGAAGGGGATCTTCACCAGCCGGTCGCAGGTGTCGCGCGTCTTCTCGCGCAGCCCCGGCCCCTCGGCGCCCAGCACCAGTGCCACCGGCCGCGTGCCGACAGCGGCCAGCGCCTCGGCCAGCGTCTCCTCGGCCTCGCCCGCAAGGCCCAAAAGCACGTAGCCCATCTTGCGCAGCTCCTCCATCGCATCGGCGAGGTTCGTCACCCGCAGGTAGGGCTGACGCTCGAGTGCGCCCGAGGCGGTCTTCGCCAGCGCCCCGGTCTCGGGCGCGGAATGGCGCGCCGGCGCCACCACGGCGCGCGCCCCGAACACCTCGGCCGAGCGCAGGATCGCGCCGACATTGTGCGGGTCCGTGACCCGGTCGAGCAGCACGACAAGCGGCTCGCCGCGGCCGGTCAGCGCCACCTCCTCGAGCTTGCCCCAGTCGAGCGGCTTGACCTCGAGCGCGGCGCCCTGATGCACGGAATCGGGCGCAAGCGGCACCTGGGTATCGAATTTGCGCGGATCAACGATCTCGGCCGTCATCCCCGAGGCGGCGATCGCCTCGGTCAGCTTGTCCGAGGCGTTCTTCGTCAGCACGAGGCGCAACTTCTCCCGCGCCGGGTTCACCAGCGCGTCGCGCACCGCATGCAGGCCGAACAGCCACACGGTTTCCGCCGCCGATGCGCGCTTGGCACGCTCCTTCTCGATCACCCAGGTCGGTTTCTTCATCGCCGCTCCCCTTTTGCCCCTTCCTGCGCCGGCAGAGCCGTTTTGGCAAGAGCCGCGAAAACCGTCAAAAACCCGCTTGACGCCCCCCACCCCCTTCGGTAAATCCCGCCCCACGTCGGGTGACGAGCTGCAAGGTGCGGCAGCGGACTGTAACTCCGCCGGGGAGACCCACGCCTGGTTCGATTCCAGGGTCACCCACCACTCCCCCTCAGGATTGGTGATTTCGCAAGGCCTGCGGGCACTTCTGCCGCGGTCTTCGCGCGCGGCACCTTCCCTCCATCCCTGCTCTGCCGCTATAGTAAGCCGACAGTGAAAGGCAGTACGATGACGGGCACAGTGGCCGGCGGGCAAACCTACAACGTGTTCTGCGTGGCGCAGGCGGGGCGGCTCGAATACGAGGCGATCCTCTTCACCCATTCCTTCCGCAAGGCGAATCCCGACTTCGCCGGCCGGCTTCTGGTGGCCGAGCCCACCGGCGCCCGCTGGTCGCAGCCGGTGCGGATCTCGGACCCGGTGCGGGCGCTGCTGGCCGATGCGGGCGCCGAGATCGTGCCCTTCGAAAACAAGCACTTCGGCGAGATCTACCCGCATGGCAACAAGATCGAGGCGATGGCGGCGCTGCCCGCCGAGCCCTTCGTCTTCTTCGACACCGACACGCTCTTCACCGGGCCGCTGAGCGCCGTGGGCTTTGATTTCGCCCGCCCCTCCGCCTCGATGCGGCGCGAGGGCACCTGGCCCGAACCGCCGCTCTACAAGGTCGGCTACACCGAGATCTGGAAGAGCCTCTATGACCATTTCGGCCTCGACTTCGAAAGCTCGCTCGACCTGAGCAAGCCCGACGAATACTGGCAGCGCTATCTCTATTTCAACGCCGGCTGGTTCTTCGGCGCCGATGCCCAGGCCTTCGGCAAGCGCTTCCTGCATTACGCGCACTGGATCCGCTGGAACACACCCGAGGAGCTGGCCTGCCAGTCGCTCGATCCCTGGCTCGACCAGATCGCGCTGCCGCTGGTGATCCATTCCTTCGGCGGCGGCCGGCCGGGACCGGAGCTGGCCGGGCTCGACGGCGCCGTCACCACCCATTACCGCGCCCTGCCGCTGCTTTACGCGCGCGAGAGCGACGCCGCGGTGGCGGTGGCCGAGGCGGTCGCCGCGCCGAATGCGGTGAAGAAGGTGCTGAAGAACTACGAGCCGGCAAAGAAGCTGATCTATCAGAACAAGGGGCAGAAGCTGCGCCGCAAGTTCGACCGCAACGATCTGCCCCGGCGCGAGCAGGTGCTGCGCAATGCGATCCGGCGCGAGGGGCTCTGGCTGCGCTGAGAGCTCTGCCACATTTCCTTCACGGTCTTCCCGCAATCCGACCCCAGTTCCGCGTTAACCTTTTGGCAGAGTGAGGATGGAGAGACCCATGGATCGGCTCATGGAATTCACGATACCGATTCTCGGTGCGGATGTTCCCGTCGTCATGACAACTCTGACCGGCATCGGGTTGGCGATCTTTGCCGAGGCTGTGCACACCGGCCTCGGCACCTGGTTCCGGCCGCTGCGCTTCCTCGGCACGCTGCTGGCGCTGGCGCTGGCCTCGGCCTTTGCCGCCGAGCTTCTCGCCTTCATCGTGCAGCCCTTCGCGCGCACAGAGATCATCTCGGCCGGAGCCGACGGGCTGATCGCATCGACGGCCGTGCTTGGCGCCATCGGCTTCACCTACATGATCCTGAAGTGCATCATCGCGCCGGCCTGGTACCGGCTGCGCGGCTATCTGCACCTCGGCCTCTAGCGCGCCGGCCGGAACATCCCACGCAAAACGAATGTGTTTGAAGCGCCCCGGACCCGGCGATAGGGTTCGCCCCGTTGCATTCCGGGAGGCGCATATGACCGACTTTTCCTTTGACACGCTGCAGGTGCACGCCGGGGCCGAACCCGATCCGGCCACCGGGGCCCGCCAGGTGCCGATCTACCAGACCACCGCCTATGTCTTCAAAGACGCCGACCACGCGGCGCGGCTCTTCAACCTCGAGGAAGTGGGCTACATCTACTCGCGCCTGACCAACCCGACGATCTCGGCGCTGGCAAACCGCATCGCCGCGCTCGAGGGCGGCGCGGGGGCGGTGTGCTGCTCCTCGGGCCATGCGGCGCAGATCATGGCGCTCTTCCCGCTGATGGGGCCGGGGCTGAACATCGTCGCCTCGACCCGGCTTTACGGCGGCACCATCACCCAGTTCGGCCTGACGATGAAGCGCTTCGGCTGGGGCTGCACCTTCGTCGACTTCGACGATACCGCGGCGATCGAGGCGGCGGTGGACGAGAACACCCGTGCGATCTTTTGCGAGTCGATCTCGAACCCCGGCGGCTATATCACCGATCTCGATGCGGTGGCGAAGGTGGCCGACAGGCTCGGCCTGCCGCTGATCGTCGACAACACGCTTGCCTCGCCCTATCTGTGCCGCCCGATCGAGCATGGCGCGACGCTGGTGGTGCATTCGACGACGAAATACCTCACCGGCAACGGCACGGTGATGGGCGGCGCGATCGTCGATTCCGGCAAGTTCGACTGGTCGGCTTCGGACAAGTTCCCCTCGCTCAGCGCCCCCGAACCGGCCTATCACGGGCTGACGTTCCACCAGGCGCTCGGGCCGATGGCCTACACCTTCCACTCGATCGCGATCGGGCTGCGCGACCTCGGCATGACGATGAACCCGCAGGCGGCGCATTACACGCTGATGGGGATCGAGACGCTCAGCCTGCGCATGGAAAAGCACGTGGCGAATGCCAAGGCCGTGGCCGAGTGGCTCGAGAACGACCCGCGCATCGACTATGTGACCTGGGCCGGCCTGCCGTCCTCGCCCTGGCATGACCGCGTGGCGAAGATCTGCCCGAAGGGCGCCGGCGCGCTCTTCACCGTGGCGGTGAAGGGCGGCTATGACGCCTGCGTCAAGCTCGTCGACAATCTGAAGCTCTTCAGCCATGTCGCGAACCTCGGCGATGCGCGCTCGCTGATCATCCACCCGGCCTCGACCACCCACCGCCAGCTGAGCGAGGAACAGCAGGTCGCCGCCGGCGCCGCGCCGGGCGTGGTGCGGCTGTCGATCGGGATCGAGGATGTGGCCGACCTGATCGCCGACCTCGACCAGGCGCTCGCCGCCGCCACCGCCTGAGGCGAGGCGCCAGGACATCGACAAGGCCGGGCCGCGTGCCCGGCCTTTTGCATGGTCAGATGGCAGCAGAAATCCGCCCGGTCGGGCCATGTCACCGTGCGGCACGACACCGTGGCCATCACTTTCTCAACATTCGGCGAAGAAATGCCGGCGGGAGTGGCTGCCGGCGGGGGCTGCGGCCCGGCCGCCGCTTTTCATGGCGGGGAAGATGCTTTACCAAGGGAGGAACCGCCCGCGCCCGTTCCGGCGCCCGTCCAGCTGTGCCAGAGCCCCCGACATGAAACCCAGCTTCGCGCTCAATCTTTCGCATGATGGCATCGGCCTGCTGCACCGCACGGCCGGCGGCTGGGAGGTTCTGGGCGAGGTCAGTCTCGACGCACCGAACCTGTCGGCAGAGCTCGGCCGGCTGCGCCGCCTCGCCGAGGCACGCGCACCCGAGACCGGCGTGCTGACGAAGCTCATCATCCCGGCCAGCCAGATCCTCTATGCCCAGATCGCCGCCCCGGGCCCGCGCCCGGCGATGCGCCGCCGCCAGATCACCGCCGCGCTCGAGGGGATGACGCCCTATAAGGTCCCGGATCTGGTGTTCGACTGGTCCGGCCGCGGCGAGACGGTGCAGGTGGCGATCGTGGCGCGCGACACCCTCGCCGAGGCCGAGAGCTTTGCCGAGGACTGGGGCTTCTGCCCGGTGGGCTTCGTCGCCGTGCCGGCGCCCGGCAGTTTCGCCGGCGAGCCCTGGTTCGGGCTGAGCTCGGTCGCCGGCCGGCACCTGCCCGATGGCGCCCGGCTCGACCGCGACCAGGACCCGGTGCCACTGGCCTCGGCGCCCCATGCCGCCGCGGACGAGCCGGTTCCCGAAAGTGTCGAGAACGTCGAAGAGCCGGTGCCCGCGCCCGAAGCGCCCGAAGCTCCCGAAGCTGATCTGGACGCAATCGCCCCGGCCGAAGAGCTTGCGGCCCCCGAGATCGCGGCCGCGACCGAAGACCCCGCCGTCGGAGACGCCCTCGTCCCCGCCGAAGCCGCCCCCGAGGCCGAAGCGCAGCCCGCCGCCGAGGCACCCGAGGTCGCCGCAGCACCGCCCGCCGAGGCCAGCGCGGACGAGACCGAAGCCGAGCCGGCCGAGATCCCCGCCGACGCGCAGCCTCAGCTCCCGGCCGACACCGAGGAGCTTCCCGCGACGGAACCGGCGGCTGTGCCCGAGCCCGCCGCAGAAACCGCGCCCCTCGCCGCAAGCGACGATGACACCGGCAGCGAGATCGACGCCCCCGAGGCAGCGCCCGATCTCGACCGGGCGCCGGACGGGCCGCCCGGGCCCGAGGCGGCCCCTGCGACCGAAACCCCGGCGGAGGACAGCCCCGCCGAGCCGATCGCGCCGACCTCCCCGATCGAGGCGCCGGAGGAACTCCCGGCCGAGGCGGATGCCGCTCTTGCGCCGCTGGACGCGGTGCCCGAGGCGGAAACGTCCGAGCTGGCGGCCGAGGAAGGCCCCTCCGAAAGCGACACGCTTGCCGTTGCGGCGGCCCTTGCCGCCGCAGACGTGAGCGCGATCGAGGAGACCGCCGAAGCGGCCGAGGAGATGGCCGAGGCCGGAGAGGACAGCGCTGAAGAGGACGCCGGCGAAGACGATGCTGCCGAAGACGATGCTGCCGAAGGGGCGGCAGAGGTCGAAACGGACGGGGCGGAAGAGGACGCGGCCGAAGCAGTCCCCGAGGCAGCGACCGACGAGGACGTGCCCGAGACGGAAAGCCCGCCCGAGCCGGTCACCGACGGCGCAGCGGAGGCCGGAACCGGCACCGCCGCGCGCGCACCGCGCATCCCGCCGCTGGCCGGTGTCGCGCGCACCTCCGCCCCGCCCCGCGCGCTCGGCGGCGCGGTGCGCCCGGCCGCGATCACCGCCCCCGGGCTCGAGCTGGCCGCCGACGAGGCTGCGCCGGTGCTTGCTGCGCCGCGCAAGCCGCGCCCCGCCGAGCCGAAGCCCGCTCCGGGCGCGCACACCGCCGTTCCGCCCGAGACCACGGTCTTCGGCGCCCGGCGCCAGAAGCAGATCGGCGGCAAGCCGCGTCATCTCGGCATCGCGCTGATGCTGGCCTTGGTGATCTTCCTCGGTCTGGTGGCGATCTGGGCCTCCTATCTCGACACACCCGCCCCCGTGGCGAACTCCGTCGCGGCGCCGGAACAGGACAGCGCCGCGCAGGGCCTGTCCCTCGGCACCGACAGCGCCGCGCTGACCGGCGGGCCGGCGGATGCCGGATCTGACCTTGCCACGGCATCGAGCCCCGACAGCCCGGGCACGGCCGACGCGGCGGCAAGCGATATCCCCCCCGATGCCGACCTTGCCGGCATCGACGCCGAGATGGCGGCCGATGGCGTGATCCCGGAAGCCACTCCGACCGGCAGCGCCGAAATACTGGCCGCGGCCCCCGACGCCACGCCGTCGGGCGCGCAGATGCCTGCCGAGCCCGCTACCGACGGGCAGGACCCGGCCCCGGCCGCCCCGGTGGCCGATGCCCTTGCCGCCGCGGCCGAGGCCACCGCCGCCGGCGCCCCGGCCGGCGCCATTCTTGCCCCCGCCGCGCCGCAGCCCGACCTTCAGCCTGCCGTCCCCGCCGCCCCGCCGCCCTTCGAGGAGCTCGCCCGCGTCACACCGGGCGCCTCCTTCGAGCCGACGCCCGAGGGCGTGGTGACGCCGGGCGGGTTCACCCTCTACTCCGGCCGCCCGCCGCGGGCCTCGCGCGCGCGCCCCGATGCGGTGACCAAGGCCGCCATCGCCGCCGAAGAGGCCGCCGCCCTGCCCTGGGCCGACCCGGCGCTGAAACGTTTCAAGCCGAAAACCCGGCCCGCGACGGTCGAGAGCGCCGCGGCGGTGGCCGCGACGGCCCCCGCCCCGCAGCCCGCACCCGCTGCGGCAGAGCCCCCCAAGGCCACCGAGACCGAAACCGAGACCGCAGCCGCCCCCGTCGCGCCGCTCTCGGCCGAGGCGCAACGCCTGGCTGCACAGCGCCCCTCGACCCGGCCGAGCGCCGTCGAACGCAGCGCCGAGGCCGCCGCGGCCGCTGCCGAAGCCGAGGCCGCCAAGGCCGAGGCGGAAGCCCAGGCGGCGAAAGCCGCTGCCGAAGCCGGTGCCACCGCACAGGCGGTGTCGGTCTCGCGCCGCCCCGCGGCCCGGCCGCGCAGCTTCAAGACCTCGGTCGAACAGGCGCTGGCGCTGGCGATCGCCGCTGAACCCGAACCTGTCATCGCCGCACCGGCACCCGCCCCGGCGCCGGTGATCGCCCCCCCCGCCCCGGCGCCGCAGAAGGCTGCCCCCGCGGCCCCGCAACGCAGTGTCGCCACCGCGCCCGAACCGGCGGTGGAGCTCGACGAGCCGGAACCGACGCTGCCGACGAAGCGGATGCCGACCTCGGCCTCGGTGGCGAAACAGGCGACCGAGCAGAACGCGCTGGCGCTGCGCGAGATGAATCTGATCGGCGTCTACGGCGCCTCGGGCAACCGCCGCGCGCTGATCCGCATGCCGAACGGCCGCTTCGTCAAGGTCGCCGTCGGCGACCGGCTCGACGGCGGCCGGGTGACGGCGATCGGCGACGGGCAGCTGAGCTACCAGAAGGGCAGCCGCACCCTGATGCTGAAGATGCTCAAAGGCAGCTGACGCGCGATAACAGCTTCGACAGACGCCGGTTTCGGCCTTGTCGCCGGGGCGTGATGCTCTAGGCTTGTGCCGTCCATCCTCTCCCTGCCCTTCGGCCGCTTCGGGCGGCCCAGAGAACGAGTCCCCGCGCCATGACCGGCTTCCTGATTCAGGCCACGCTTTATCTGTTCGCGATGGTGATCGCGGTGCCGCTGGCCACCCGCGCCGGGCTCGGCTCGGTGCTGGGCTATCTCTGCGCCGGCATCCTGATCGGGCCGGTGCTCGGCCTGTCGGGTTCGGAGATGACCGACCTGCAGCATTTCTCCGAATTCGGCGTGGTGATGATGCTGTTCCTGATCGGGCTCGAGCTGGAACCGCGCGCGCTCTGGGCGATGCGCGACAAGCTGATCGGGCTTGGCGGGCTGCAGGTGCTGCTGACGATGGCGCTGGTGACGGCGGTGTCGCTCGCCTTTCACCAGACCCTGCCGGTGGCGGTCGCACTTGGGATGATCTTCTCGCTCTCCTCGACGGCGATCGTGCTGCAGACGCTGAACGAGAAACGGCTGATGCAGACGGCCGGGGGCCGCTCGGCCTTCGCGGTGCTGCTGACGCAGGATATCGCGGTGATCCCGATGCTGGCGATCCTGCCGCTGCTTGCCCTGCCCGGGGCGCGCGCCGTCGCCAAGGCCGAGGCGGCGGGCGACCACCCGGTCAGCCGCTTCATCGACAGCATGCCGGGCTGGGGCGTGACGCTGATGACGCTCGCCGCCGTCGCCTTCATCATCATCGCCGGGCACTATCTGGTGCGGCCGGTGTTCCGCTTCGTGCACGGCGCGCGGCTGCGCGAGATCAACACCGCGATGGCGCTGCTGATCGTGGTCGGCATCGCCTCGCTGATGAGCCTCGTGGGCCTCTCGCCGGCGCTTGGCACCTTCCTTGCCGGCGTGGTTCTGGCCGACAGCGAATTCCGCCACGAGCTCGAAAGCGACATCGAGCCGTTCAAGGGCCTGCTGATGGGCCTCTTCTTCATCACCGTCGGCGCCGGCATCAACTTCGCGGTGATCACCGCCCAGCCGTTCCAGATCATCGGGCTGGTGATCGCGCTGGTGGCGGTGAAGGCGGGCGTGCTTTACGTGCTTGCCCGCGCCTTCCGGCTGAAGGGGGCGGATCGCGGTCTCTTCACCCTCGGCCTGGCGCAGGCCGGCGAATTCGGCTTCGTCCTTGTCTCCTTCGCGGTCGGCCAGCGCATCCTGCCCGCCCCGGTCGCGGAAAAGGCACTGGTGCTGATCGCGCTCTCGATGCTGATCACGCCGCTCCTGTTCATCCTGAACGAACAGCTCTCCCGGCGCCTGCGGCGCGAGGATGACAGCCCCGATGCCGACGAGATCGACGAGCAGCAGCCGATCATCATCGCCGGTGTCGGCCGCTTCGGGCAGGTGGTGAACCGGATGGTGACGATGTCGGGCTTCCGCACCACGGTTCTCGACGCCGATCTGAAGACGATCCAGCTGATGCGCACCTTCGGCTTCAAGGCCTATTTCGGCGACCCGACGCGGCCCGACCTGCTGGCCGCGGCGGGGCTGGCGAAGGCGCAGGTGCTGGTCGTGTGCCTTGACGACAAGGCCTCGGCGAACCGGCTCGTCGCCTATGCCCGCTCGGTGCGGCCCGATCTGCACATCATCGCCCGCGCCCGCGACCGCATCCATGTGTTCGAGCTCTACAAGGCCGGCGCGAACGACATCGTGCGCGAGCTTTTCGACTCCTCGCTGCGCGCGGCGCGCTATGTGCTGGAAAACGTCGGGCTGAACGAATTCGAGGCTTCGGAGCTGGAGAAGGTCTTCTTCAAGATCGACCGTGCCGCGGTGCGCGACCTCGCCCAGGCCTGGAAACCCGGCGTGCCGATCGAGCAGAACCCCGAATACATCCAGCGCACCCGCGAGCTGAACGCCGAGCTGGAAGCGGCGATGCTGAAGAGTTTCGCGCGGCGCGAGGAGAAGGGCGAGGAGCCCGAGGCCACCCCCGCCACGCCACTCGACAGCCGGAGCTGAAATGCGAACGGGCCCCGCGAGGGGCCCGTGATAAACGCGCTGTGGCCTGTGCTCAGGCGGCGCGGCCGACCAGAACGTCGTCGACCTTCTTCGCCGCACCGGCCTCGTCGGTGCCCGAGACCGCCGCAACCTCGCGGGTCAGCCGCTCGAGCGCCGCCTCGTAGAGCTGACGCTCGGAATAGGACTGCTCGCGCTGGTCATCGGCGCGGTGCAGGTCGCGCACCACCTCGGCAATCGACAGCAGGTCGCCCGAGTTGATCTTCTGTTCATATTCCTGCGCCCGGCGCGACCACATCGCGCGCTTGACCTTGGCCTTGCCCTTCAGGGTCTCCAGCGCCTTCGACACCACATCCGGGGTCGACAGGCCGCGCATGCCGATGTCGAGCGCCTTGTAGGTGGGCACACGCAGCGTCATCTTGTCCTTCTCGAAGGAGATGACGAACAGCTCGAGCCGGAGACCGGCAATCTCCTGCTCCTCGATCGAGATGATCTTGCCGACGCCGTGGGCAGGGTACACAACGAAATCGTCCGGACGAAACTCGGTCTTCTTGGTCTTGGTCATTCAGTCGCTTCCTCGCAGCCGGTCCTTCGCCCGCCGTTTTCAGCGCAGAAGACATCCCCGGCGCCGAAGCTCCGCGATGTCATTCTCTGTCACCGGAAACACCCCGGAGAGGCGAGCAGAGCCGCCGGGGCTTGGGGGTCGAACATCCTTGTCACAGGAATGTAGCACAAAATAAGGCCATTTCAAAGCACTGCAGCACGACACCACACCGTAATGCCGCAGTTTCAAGGCCTTGGCGGCGAAAATTCCGATTCTTTCCCTTGGGGAAGCAGCCCTGACGCAGCCGAATCAGGGGAGAGGACCGCCACCGGCAGCGGGGCCCCGGTCGATCAGTCGCCCGCGCCGGGATTCGGCGAGAAGTATTTCTCGAGCTTGCCAGTCTCGCCGTCGTGCTTCTCGTGATCCGGAAGCGGCTCTTTCTTCTGGGTGATGACCGGCCACATCTCGGCATATTTGCGGTTCAGCTCGACCCAGCTCTCCATCCCCGGCTCGGTGTCCGGGCGGATCGCGTCGGCGGGGCATTCGGGTTCGCACACGCCGCAGTCGATGCATTCGTCGGGGTGGATCACCAGCGTGTTCTCGCCCTCGTAGAAGCAGTCCACCGGGCAGACCTCGACACAGTCGGTGTACTTGCAGGCGATGCAATTGTCGGTGACGACATAGGTCATGGAGAACCCCCGGATCGTTTGCGCTTTTTCCGCTTCCTAGCCCTGCCGTGCGGATCAATCAAGAGCGCGGCGGCCGGAAAGACCGGCCGCGGCATTCTTGCCGCGGGCTCAGGACGGGCGTTCCGCGCTTTCGGGTGTCGGGGAAACGCCGGCCTCGCCGAGCTCGAGGAAAAGCTCGGCCGCCTCGGTCGCGGGGCCGCGGCGGATGCCGCAGCCGAGGAGGTGCAAAACCCGCACCCGCCCGGCGACCGAAAGCGTCAGAACATCACCCGGGCCGACGGCGCGGCCCGGCTTGTCGGTGCGGTTGCCGTTCACCCGGACCCGGCCCTTCGACACCAGTTCCGCGGCCAGCGCGCGGGTCTTCACCACGCGCGCGTGCCACAGCCATTTGTCGAGGCGGATGCGCTCCGGGTCGTCGGGCAACTCAGGGCTTGCTCTTGAAGCCCATCAGCGCGGCGGCGAAGGGGTTGTCCGGGTCGATCGGCTTGTCCTTCTTCGGCGGACGGGCCTCGTAGGCGCGGCTCTTCTCGTCGTCGCGGGGCTTGCCATGCGGCTTGCCCTTGCCCTTCGGCTTACCGCCCTTGGCGCCGTCACGGTCACCGCGGAACTCGGGCTTGCCGCCCTCGCGGCGCGGCTTGCCACCGCCCTCGCCCTCGCGGCGCGGGGCGCGTTCGGGGCGCTGCGGACGCGGACGCGGGGCCCAGGCGAAGGTGTAGAACACCTCGGTCTCGGGCTCGGCCGCAGCGGCTTCTGCCTCGGCTTCGGTCTCGGCGATCGGCGAGGTCTCTTCCGGGATCGGGTTCTCGGCGCCCTCGACCGGCGGCTTCGGCTCGGCCACCGGGCGGGTCTTCGCCCGCTCGCCCTTCTCGGCGCGATAGCCCAGCCCCTGCATCAGGTCGGCGAACTGCTCGAGCGTCATGCCGGTGATCGACAGCATGTCGGGCGTCGCCTCGAAGCCCGCGCGGGTGTCTTGCGTGCGCAGCAGGTCGGCCAGCCGTTCGAGCATGTCGATGCGGATCGCGCGGCTGCCCGCCGGGCGATAGCCCGACAGCGTATAGGCAGAGGCCGGCACCTCGGCGATATGCGGGATCGTCACGAGGCCCGGAGGCGGGCTTTCGGGGAATTCCTGCAGCCCGTCCCAGAGCGAGGCAAGCACCAGCCGCAGCCGGGTCGGCGCGGGCTTCAAGAGAGCCTGCTGGAAGATCGTGTATTGCCCGAAGCGCACGCCATGCTTGCGCAGCAGGCCGCGGGCATCCTGGTCAAGTTCCTTGACCTCGTTCGCCACGCCCTCGCGCGGCAGGATGCCCATGTGCTCGACCAGCCGGAAGGCAAAGCCGCGGGCCAGGCCCGTCAGCGCCTCGTCGCGGCTCATCGCCAAAAGCGGCTCGAACAGCGCGGCAACCTTGCGGTCGATGAAATGCTGCAGCCGGCGCTTGACCTTCTCGGCCACGTCCGCGCCCGCTTCCTCGTCGACGAAGGCCTCGACCGAGGGCTTCATCGGGTCGGCGCCCTTCACCAGCTTGCCCACCGCGAGCTCGCCCCACATCAGGCCGCCCTGCTCGGTGAAGTCCATCTCGGTGTCGGGCGCGTTGTAGAAGCGGTCCGCCCGCAGGCTGAACTCGGGCTTCAGCGCCTCGTAGGCGGCGCGCGCCAGCATCTTCGCCTCGTCAGGCGACGTGGTCGCGTCCTGCCGGAAGCGGAAGCCTTCCAGACGGCCGGCGAATTCGCCCTCGACCGTCACTTCGCCCTTGTCGTTCACCTCGGCCACGAGGGTCTCCTTCTGCTTGAGCCGGCGCAGCAGCACAGAGGTGCGCCGGTCCACAAATCGTTGGGTCAGTGCGCCATGCAACGCATCCGACAGGCGGTCTTCTACCGCGCGTGTTTCCTCGCGCCAATGGGTTTCGTCATCGACCCATCCCTTGCGTTGCGCCACGTAGGTCCAAGTGCGGATGAAGGCGAGGCGTTTCGACAAGGTGTCGATGTCGCCCTGCACCTTGTCGATCCGCCCGATCTGCCCCGCAAGCCAGTCCGAGGGCACGCCCTTGCCCTCGCGCAGGAAGCCGAAAATGCGCGCCAGAAGCGTGGCATGTTCGGCCTCGGAAATCGAGCGGAAATCGGGGATTCGGCAGACGTCCCACAGCAGGCGCACATCATGCGGATGGCCGATCCGGCCGGCGATCTCGGGGATCTCGACGAGCGCCTTCAGCGCGCGCAGATCGTCCGCCTCGCGCCCACGGGTCAGCCATTCGTTCTGCGGGCTTTCCTCGAGCGCGCGGATCAGCCGCTCGGGCGTGCCGAATTCAAGCCGCGGGTTGCGCCATTGCAGCCGCTGGATCGGGGCGAAGCGGTGCTCCTCGACCGCGGCGATCACCTCGGGCGGCGGCGGGCTGGCCTCGCCGGTCACGCCGAAGGTGCCGTCCATCGTGTGCCGCCCGGCGCGGCCGGCGATCTGGCCGATCTCGTGCGGGAACAGCGCGCGCATCCGGCGGCCGTCGAATTTCGCCATCGAGGAAAAGGCGACGTGTTCGATGTCGAGGTTCAGCCCCATGCCGATCGCGTCGGTGGCCACCAGATAATCGACGTCGCCCGACTGATAGAGCGCCACCTGCGCGTTGCGCGTGCGCGGGCTCAGCGCCCCCATCACCACCGCCGCGCCGCCCTTCTGGCGCCGCAGCAGTTCCGCGATGGCATAGACATTTTCAACCGAAAACCCGACGATCGCGCTGCGCGGCTTCATCCGGCTTGTCTTTTTCGAACCTGCCCAACTGAGTTTCGAGAACCGCTCGCGGCGGGTGAACTGCACCCCCGGCACCAGCGCGGCAATCGCCCCCTTCATCGTCTCGGAACCGAGGAAGAGCGTCTCGTGCAGCCCGCGCATGTGCAGCAGCCGGTCGGTGAAGACATGGCCGCGCTCGGGATCGGCACAAAGCTGGATCTCGTCGATGGCGACGAAATCGGCGCCGACCTCGGGCATGGCCTCGGTGGTCGCGACCCAATAGGCCGCGCGCTCGGGCACGATGCGTTCCTCGCCGGTGACCAGCGCCACGACCGAGGGGCCGCGCGCGCTCACGATCCGGTCATAGACCTCGCGCGCCAGAAGCCGCAGCGGTAGGCCGATGACGCCGGTGCGATGCGCCAGCATCCGCTCGATCGCGTAATGCGTCTTGCCGGTGTTGGTCGGCCCGAGGACCGCGGTGATCCGCCCAGACATTTCCCCTGCCCCCTCGCGGCCGTCACAACGCGACGCCCGCAAGCTCCTTTTCCAGCCTTGCGATCGCGTCTTTCACATCCTGCTGGTGCGGGTTCAAGGCGAAAGAGGCGCGATAGGCGGCCAGCGCGCGCGGCCGGTCGCCGATCTCGTCGAGAATCGCGCCCAGCCCGGCCAGCGCCTCCCAGTGCCGCGGCTCGAGTTCAAGGGTGCGGGCGATGTCCTCGACCGCCGGACCGAAGAGCCCTGCCCCCGCATAGGCCGTCGCGCGCGCGTTCCAGCCCTCGGCGAAATCGGGCGCGTGATCGGTCAGCGCGGTCAGATGCTCGATCGCGGCGGTGGTGTCGCCCGAATCAAGCGCCTCCTCGCCGCGCTTCAGCAGCAGGTCCATCGACGCCGAGCCCGAGCGCGACCAGGCGCGGCGGATGTCCGACTCGGCACGGCTCCAGCCGGCATAGTCCGGATCGGCCAGTTCGGTGAAAGACCGGTCGAGCCCCGCCGTCTCGGCATGCACCGGAGCAGCGAGGTTGACGATTACGGCAACTGCCGCAACGATACATTTGTTTGTGGCCCGGAGCGCGCGCATATACCAAACTGTAACCCAAGCGCCGGAGAAAGCGAGAGCCCGGCGTTCACTTTCGGAGGAACTCAATGAGCGACATCATCGACAAGGCGGTTTCGGCGCTGGCCGAAAAACTGCCGAACGGCTTCTCGTCGACGGCGAAATTCGTCATCAAGGATGAGGGCAGCATCATCATCGACGCCGACGGCGTGCGCGCGGGCGATGACGAGGCCGATGTGACGCTGATCGCCGATGCCACCACCTTCCGCGGCATCCTCGAGGGCGATGTGAACCCGACGATGGCCTTCATGACCGGCAAGCTGAAGATCGACGGCTCGATGGGCCTCGCGATGCAGCTCGGCGCGGCGCTCAGCTGATGCAGGCGGCCCCGTTCCACGCGGCGATGGCACGCGGCCCCGAGGGCGGCCGCGCGGTCTGGCTGCGCACGGAGGACGGGGTGCGCATCCGCCTCGGTCTGTGGCCGGGGCCGGCTTCGGCGAAGGGCACGGTGTTCCTGCTGCCCGGCCGCACCGAATATGTCGAGAAATATGGCCCCGCGGCCGCCGATCTGGGCGCGCGCGGTTATGCGATGCTCGCCGTTGACTGGCGCGGTCAGGGGCTCGCTGACCGCCCGCTCGACGACCCGCTGAAGGGCCATGTCGCGCATTTCCCCGATTTCCAGCGCGATCTGGCCGCGGTGATCGCCACCGCGACCGAGCTTGACCTGCCCCGCCCCTGGTTCGTCCTCGGCCATTCGATGGGCGGCGCGATCGGGCTGCGGGCACTGATGGGGGTGCATCCGTTCTCGGCGGCGGCCTTCTCGGCGCCGATGTGGGGCATCGGCCTGCCGGCGCTCATCCATCCCTTCGGGCCGCAGATCTCGCGGCTCTTCGACGCCGGAGCCTTCGCCGAGCGCTATGCCCCGGGCACCGGCCCCGGCACCTATGTGCTGAGCGCGCCCTTCCTCGACAACAAGCTGACCACCGATCCGGGCATGTGGGCCTTCATGGTCGGCCATCTCGGCGAGGCGCCCGAGATGGCGCTTGGCGGGCCGACGCTGCACTGGGTGACGCAGGGCATCCTCGAATGCGAGGCGCTTGCCGCGCTCGCCTCGCCCGACCTGCCCTGCCTGACCGCGATCGGCGGCGCCGAGCGGATCATCGACATCCCGGCGGCAAAGGCGCGGATGGCGCGCTGGCCGCAAGGCCGGCTCGAGATCATCGAGGGCGCCCAGCACGAGCTGATGATGGAAGGCGCCGCCACCCGCGCGCGGTTCTTCGACGCGGTGGCCGAGACCTTCGCGCGCGGCTGAGCCGGGCCCGGGCGGGCCCGCTCAGATCGCGATGCGGGTGAAGCCTTCGCGCAGCGCTTCCGACCAGGCCTCGGACATGCGGGCGAAATCCGGGTCCTTCTTCTCGATCCGGCGGCGCGTGGTGACCCGGCAGGCGTCCTTCGCGATCACCGCGAAATCAAGCGGCATGCCGACCGACAGGTTCGAACGCAGCGTCGAATCCATCGACAGCAGCACCGCCTTGCGCGCGTCGTCAAGCGAGGTCGCGGGCGTCACCACCCGGTCGAGGATCGGCTTGCCATATTTGTGCTCGCCGATCTGCAGATAGGGCGTGTCCTCGGTCGCCTCGATGAAGTTGCCTTCCGGATAGATCAGGAACATCCGCATCGCGCCGCCCTTGCGCTGGCCCGCGACGATCATCGAGGCCGCGGTCGAGACCTTCGAGGCCTCCATCTTGCTGTCGATGTCCTGGCGCACGGACGACAGCGTGTTGCCGACGATCTCGGCCACCTTCAGCATCGTCGGCGCCAGCATGATCGAGCTTTCCGAGGTCGCCTCGTGGTCCTCGACCGCCTCATGCAGCCGCGCCATCGTCGTCTGGGTGACCGACAGCGACCCCGCGGTCAGAATCGCGACGACCCGCTCGCCGGGCTCCTCGAAGACGAACATCTTGCGATAGGTGGCGATGTTGTCGAGCCCCGCATTGGTGCGGGTGTCGGACAGCAGCACCATCCCCTCGTTGAGCAGAAGGCCAACGCAATAGGTCATGTTCTTCCCCGGAAAAGCCCGGGGCCCTTTCTATTGCTGGATCGCGCCGAGAGCAACGGTCACGTCGAGCTTCTCCTCGCCCGTGCCCATGGCGACGCCCTTGATCGGCGCCGCCTCGCGCGCATCGAGCCCCGAGCCGAGCCGGATGTAGCGCTCGTCCGGGCAGCAGCCGTTCGCCGCGTCGAAACCGATCCAGCCGATCCCCTCGACCCAGATCTCGGCCCAGGCGTGGCTCGCCTCGTGCGGCACGCCGTCGTCGCGGGCGTAAAGATAGCCCGAGACATAGCGCGCCGGCATGTCGAGCGCGCGGGCGCAGGCGATCAGCGCATGGGCGTGATCCTGACAGACCCCCTCGCCAAGCTCCAGCGCCTCGGCCGCGGTGGTGTGGGCATGGGTCACCCCCGGCGCATAGGCGATCGCCTCGGCCACCGCCGCACTCAGCCGGTGGGCGCGGTCGAGCGCATCCTCGGCCCCGGCCGCGGCCTCGTGCGCAAGCGTCTCGATCGCGTCGTCGATCCAGGTCGCGACGGTCTCGCGCAGATAGGCGAAGGGCGCCACCACCTCGCGGTGGCCGCGCAGCACGCCGGCAAGGTCGATGGTCTCGACCTGCCCCGCGACGGCAATCGACACCTCGGTCACCGGGCCGCGCATCGACCAGCCCTCGACCTTGTCGCCCGCCCCGTCGCGAAACGAGCCGCCGCGGGTGCCGCCCTCGACCGTCACGTCCCAGCGGATCGAGCGCTGACCGTCGAAGCGCGAGGGGAACAGCCGCAGCGACTGCACCGCGGCGCGCATCGGCGCGTCATAGCGGTAGGTGGTCACGTGATTGACGGTCAGGATCATCTCGCCTCTCCGCTCAGATACGCGTTGTAGACCATGTTCGTCAGCTCGCCGATGTCGCGGATGAAGCGGGTCAGGAACTCGTGCAGCCCCTCCTCGAAGATCTCCTCGACGGTGGTCTCGGCCAGTTCGCCGACCAGCGCGCGGGCCCGCATCTGGGCCGGGCCCGAGCGGTGATAGGCATGGGCGAGATCGTCGAGATGCTCCATCGCCGAGGTCGTCGCGGTGATCAGCGAGCGCGGCGTCTGCCGGTTCAGGATCAGGAAATGCGCGATCTTCTTTGCCGTGATGTCGCCGCCATAGGCCCAGTGGAAGGCGCGCTGCGCCGACATCGCGCGCAAGAGCGTCTGCCACTGGTAATTGTCGAGCCCGGAGCCGACGAAATCCACGCTCGGCAGCAGGACGTAATATTTCACGTCGATCAGCCGCGCGGTGTTGTCGGCGCGCTCGAGCGCGAAGCCGAGGTTCAGGAAGTTGTAGCCGTCGTTGCGCAGAAGCGTCGCCTCGATCGCGCCACGGATCATTGCCGCCTGCCGCATCACCCATTCGGTGAGTTCGGTCAGCTCGAGCTCGGAGCGCGGCTTGCGTTCGAGCTGGCGCATCTCCTGGAACGCCATATTGAGCGCGTCCCAGACCTGCGCGGTCAGCGCGGTGCGCACGATGCGGGCGTTTTCCCGCGCCCGCTCGATGCAGGAGATCACCGAGGACGGGTTGTCGCGGTCGAAGAACAGATAGCTCTCGATGTTGCGCTGCACCGGGTCGCCGTATTTCTCGGCAAAGCCCTCGGCGGTGCCCGAGGCCTGCAACAGGCTTTCCCACTCGCTTCGGTAGCCGTGCCCCGCCGAGGGCATCAGCGCGATCCTTGCGCCCACCTCGAGCAGGCGCGCCATGGTTTCCGCCCGCTCGATGTAGCGCGCGATCCAGAACAGGTTTTCCGCAGTCCGGCTCAGCATCTTGTCGTCACTCCGCCAGCACCCAGGTGTCCTTGACCCCGCCGCCCTGCGACGAGTTGACGACCAGCGAGCCCTCCTTCAGCGCCACGCGGGTCAGCCCGCCCGGCACCAGTTCGATCTTCTCGCCGACGAGGCAATAGGGCCGCAAATCGACGTGGCGCGGCGCAATCCCCTCCTCGACGAAGGTCGGCGTCGTCGACAGCGCCAGCGTCGGCTGCGCGATGTAATTGTCGGGGTCTTCCTCGATCTTGATGCGGAAGGTCTCGATCTGCTCCTTCGTCGACTTCGGGCCGACCAGCATGCCGTAGCCGCCCGAGCCGTGCACTTCCTTCACCACCAGATCGCCCAGATGCTCGAGCACATATTTGCAATCGTCGTCCTTGGCGCATTTCCAGGTCGGCACGTTGTTCAGGAGCGGCTCCTCGCCGAGGTAGAAGCGCACCATGTCCGGCACATAGGTGTAGATCGCCTTGTCGTCGGCGACCCCGGCCCCCGGCGCCGAGCAGATCGTCACCCCGCCCGAGCGGTAGACGTCCATCAGCCCCGGCACGCCCAGCATCGAATCGGGGCGGAAGCACAGCGGGTCGAGGAAGGCGTCGTCGATCCGGCGATAGATCACGTCGAGCTTCTTCGGCCCCTCGGTGGTGCGCATCCAGCAAAAGCCGCCTTCGACGAAGAGATCGGCGCCCTCGACGAGTTCCACCCCCATCAGGTCGGCGAGGAAGCTGTGCTCGTAATAGGCCGAGTTGAAATGCCCGGGCGTCAGGATCGCGAGCGTCGGCTCGCGGTCGCATTTCGCCGGCGCCACGCTTGCCAGCGTGCGGCGCAGCGCGTCGGCATAGCCATCGACCGGCTCGATCCGGTTCTCGCGGAAGATCTGCGGGAACATCCGCATCATGATCTCGCGGTTTTCCAGCATGTAGCTGACGCCCGAGGGGGTGCGGCAGTTGTCTTCCAGAACGAAGAACTCGTCCGCCCCGGTGCGCACGATGTCGATGCCGACGATATGGCTGTAGATGCCGCGCGGCGGGGTGAAACCCGCGACGGCGCGCTCGTAGGCCTCGTTCTGATAGACCAGCCGCGCCGGGATCTTGCCCGCCCGGACGATCTCGCCGCGCCCGTAGACGTCGAGCAGGAAGGCGTTGAGCGCGCGGGCGCGCTGCTTGATGCCCTTCTCGAGCCTGCGCCATTCGAACTGGGTGAAGACGCGCGGGAACATGTCGAAGGGGATCAGCCGATCCGGGTCTCCGCCTTCGCCATAGACCGCGAAGGTGATGCCGATGCGGCGGAAGAGTGCCTCCGCCTCGGCCTGTTTCAGGTGCCGCAATTCGGCAGGCATCGCTCTGGTCCAGTCCTCGAGCCGTGCATAGGGCTCGCGGACGGTTCCGTTGTCATACATTTCGTTGAAGAAGTCGCTCATGGCGCGTTGATTCCTCCGGCCTTGCTCAAACCTTACGGAGCGGTTTCGGCGAGCGGAAGCGGCGCTCCGGTGTCAAAGCGACCACACCCCGGAATTAAGCGCGAACACGGGGCGTTTGCCTAAAATTTATACAGCATTCAGCTTACTTTCGTGGCGAACTGATAACTTTCGCCGCCAAATCGGGCAAATCATCGTGCATTTCGGCAGCGACCCCGGCCGGCGCGAGGGGCCGGGCACGGCCCCGGCACCGGCGCCCCGCCGCCGCCCGATCTGCAGCGCGGCTTGAACCTGCCCCCCGCCTGCGCCTATCTCTGGGACAACCACAGATGAGGGTGCCATGAAAAAGAACCTGCCGCTTCTCGATGCCAACGCCAGCGCGGGGGGCGCGTCGGGCGGCTTCGGCGACCTGCCGGACTGGGACCTGAGCGATCTCTACACCGCCCCCGATGCGCCGGAACTTGCCCGCGACATGGCATCGCTCGAGACCCTGTGCGCCAGCTTCGCCGCCGATTACGAGGGCAAGCTCGCCACGCTCGACGCCGCCGCGATGGCCGAATGCATCCACCGCTACGAGGCGATCGAGACCACGGCCGGGCGGATCATGTCCTATGCCGGGCTGCGCTATTATCAGAACACCGTCGACGGCACGCGCGCCAAGTTCCTGTCGGACGCGCAGGACCGGATCACCGCCTTCACCACCCCGCTCGTCTTCTTCTCGCTCGAGTTCAACCGGATCGACGACGCGACCTATGAGGCGGTCTTCGCCGATCCGGCGGTGGCCCGCTACAAGCCCGTCTTCGACCGGATGCGGGCGATGAAGCCCTATCAGCTTTCCGACGAGCTCGAGAAATTCCTGCACGACCAGTCGGTCGTCGGTGCCGCCGCCTGGAACCGGCTCTTTGACGAGACCACCGCCGCGCTGACCTTCGAGGTCGAGGGCGAGACGCTGAGCCTCGAGGCGACGACGACGCTGATGACCGACCATGACCGGCCGAAGCGCGAGGCCGCGGCCCATGCCCTGGCCAGGGTCTTCACCGACAACATCAAGATCTTCTCGCGCGTGCACAACACGCTTGCCAAGGAGAAGGAGATCGAGGACCGCTGGCGCAAGATGCCGACGCCGCAGACGGCGCGGCACCTGTCGAACGATGTCGAGCCCGAGGTGGTCGAGGCGCTGCGCAATGCCGTGGTCGCCGCCTATCCGCGGCTCAGCCACCGCTATTACGCGCTGAAGGCGAAATGGCTCGGCCTCGAGACGCTCGAGATCTGGGACCGCAACGCGCCGCTGCCGACCGAGGCGCCGCGCAAGATCCTGTGGGACGAGGCGAAGGACACGGTGCTGACCGCCTATGCCAGCTTCTCGCCGAAGATGGCCGAGATCGCCCGGCCCTTCTTCGAAAAGGGCTGGATCGACGCAGGCGTGAAGCCCGGCAAGGCGCCCGGCGCCTTCGCCCATCCGACGGTGACCACGGTGCACCCCTATGTGATGCTGAATTACCTCGGCAAGCCGCGCGACGTGATGACGCTGGCGCACGAGCTGGGCCATGGCGTGCATCAGGTGCTGGCCGCGGGTCAGGGCGAGATGCTGGCCGACACGCCGCTGACGCTGGCCGAGACCGCCTCGGTCTTCGGCGAGATGCTGACCTTCCGCAAGCTGCTCGATGGCGCGAAGACCCAGGCCGAGCGCAAGACCCTCCTTGCCGGCAAGGTCGAGGACATGATCAACACCGTGGTGCGGCAGATCGCGTTCTATGACTTCGAATGCAAGCTGCACGCGGCCCGGGCCGAGGGCGAGTTGACGCCCGAGGACATCAACGCGCTGTGGATGTCGGTGCAGGCCGAGAGCCTCGGGCCGGCGTTCACCTTCATGCCGGGCTACGAGACCTTCTGGTCCTACATCCCGCATTTCGTGCACTCGCCCTTCTACGTCTATGCCTATGCCTTCGGCGACGGGCTGGTGAACGCGCTTTATGCCGCCTATGCCGACGGGCTGCCCGACTTCCAGGAGAAGTATTTCGAGATGCTGAAGGCGGGCGGCTCGAAGCATCACAAGGAACTGCTCGCCCCCTTCGGCCTCGACGCCTCCGACCCCGCCTTCTGGGACAAGGGGCTGAACATGATCGCGGGCTTCATCGACGAGCTCGAGGCGATGGAAGCCTGATCCTGACGCAAGGGCGCCTCTGGGCGCCCTTGCCCTGCCCTGCTAGCCTCTGTGCCGGAGGATTTCAGGGAGGAATTTCCAATGGCACGCAAATGGCTTTGGGGCCTTGCGGGGGGGCTGGCACTGGCTGCCGGCGGCTTCTTCGCCCTCGCCCCCGGCATTGCCGAGAACAAGCAAAACGCCGTCACCGCGCACGCGCCCTGGCCGGTCTCGGCCGAGGCGGCGGCACTGCACGACCGGCTGTTCATCGGCGACTGGCATTCGGATGCGCTGTTGTGGGACCGCGACCTGCTGACCCGCTCGTCCCGCGGCCATGTCGATCTGCCGCGGCTGCGCGCGGGCCATGTCGCGCTGCAGGTCTTCACCACGGTGACGAAAAGCCCCGCAGGGCAGAATTACGACCAGAACTCGGCCGCGGCGCGCGACAATATCACCGCGCTGGTGATCGCCGAGGCGCGCCCGCCGCGCACCTGGTTCAGCCTGATGGAGCGCGGCCTCGACCAGGCGGCGCGGCTGAATGCGATGGCGGCAAAGGCCCCCGACCAGCTGCGGCTGATCCGCACCCGCGCCGATCTCGACGCGCTCGTCGCCGCACGGGAGGCCGGCGCCGAGACCGTGGGCGGCATCCTCGGCGCCGAGGGCGGGCATGTGCTGGAAGGCAAGATCGAGAACCTCGGCCGGCTTTACGACGCCGGGTTCCGGCTGATGGGGCTCACCCATTTCTTCGACAACGAGCTTGGCGGCAGCCTGCATGGCGAGGGCGACACGGGCCTCACCCCGTTCGGCCGCGAGGTGGTGACCGAGATGGTCACGCGCCACATGGTGATCGACCTCGCCCATGCCTCGCCGCAGATGGCGCGCGAGGTGCTGGCGATGCCGGGCACCCGGCCGATCGTCAGCCATACCGGCATCCACAATGTCTGCCCGACGAAGCGCAACTTCCCCGACGAGCTGATGCAGGCGATCGTGGCGAAGGGCGGCGTGATCGGCATCGGCTTCTGGGACGAGGCGGTCTGCGACCCGACGCCCGCCGGCATCGCGAAAAGCATCGTGGCCGCCGTGGCGCTTCTGGGCGAGGATCACGTCTCGCTCGGCTCCGATTTCGACGGCGCGGTGACCACCGATCTCGACAGCTCGGAACTTGCCGCGATCACGCAGGCGCTGCTCGACACCGGGATGAGCGAGGCGGTGATCGCCAAGGTGATGGGCACCAACATGCTGCGGTACCTGCGCGAGACCCTGCCGGGCTGAGCCTCGGCGCCACAGCGCCGCGGCCTCGATCCGGGTCAGGCGCGGCAATGCGGGCCGGCCGAAACCGGCCAGGCCCGCGGGCTGCGGGAGCTGCGCAAGGCACAGCGACAGCATCCGCGGCTCGCCCCGCGTCTCGGGCCCTTCGTCGGGGGGGCAGCTTTCGACCCCGATGCCGGCGACGCGCAGGCTGCCCTGCCGCTCGAGCACGAAGTGATGCACGGTGACCGGCCTCGCCGGGCGCAGCTCGATCACGCTCTCGCCATCGACAAGGGCACACACCGGCACATAGGCCGCCTCGAACCCTGTCGCCCGCAGCCGCCGCGCGCGCGCCGAGAAGGCCTCCTCGACGGGCGGGATGGCTGATCTCGGCGGGCCGGGAGTGGCAGCCCCCGGCCCGGGGGCCAGCCCGCTCAGCGGGCGGCCAGCACCGGACGCTGCGGCGCGCGCGAGGCGGCCTCGGCAGCGGCACGGCGCGCAATCATCGCCGCGCGGCACGCGCCCCGGGCCCAGGGCATCTGCGCTTCGGACTGCGCCGCCTCGGCGAGGATCGACTTCATCCAGCGGGGGGTCTTGGTCTTGCTCATCTGTGCTCTCCTGCCTTGGGGCGTGTCGCTGCGGGGGCTTCCCGGATGCATCCTGTATCGCGGCCCATTGCGGCACTGTTAAGGCTTTGGAACCAATCCGTCACCGCCCCGGGTGCCGGAAATATGGCCCGCGGATTGTTGCGCAGCACGAACAAATCAACGCATTTTCACGGGAACCGGCCGCAGGGCGCCACAATTGCGGCAAGAGCGTGGCGTGGGGCGGCGCAATCGCGCCGCAATCACAGCCGAATCGCCGAGATCAGCCGGCCGTAATCGGCCTCGCCGGCATGGGTCGCGCGGCGGTAGGAATAGAATCGCTCGGGGTCGGAATAGGTGCAATGCCCGGTCCATTCCGCCGCGCCCACGCCCGCGCTCCGCAGCCGGTGCAGGCCGAAGGACGGCAGATCAAACATCGGCTTGCCATTCGTGCCACCGGCGAAGAAGCGGTCATAGTCCGGGTCTTCGGCAAGGAAATTGTCCATGAAGTCGAAACCGACCTCATAGGCGCGCTGCGAGATGCACGGGCCGATCACCGCCACGGTATCGGCGCGCTGCGCCCCCAGCCCCTCCATCGCGTCAAGCGTCGCCTCGAGCACGCCGCCAAGCGCACCGCGCCAGCCGGCATGGGCGACGCCCACCACCCCCGCGCGGCGGTCGGCAAACAGCACCGGCTCGCAATCTGCGGTCAGCACCGTCAGCAAAAGGCCGGGCGTCGCGGTGACGATCGCATCGGCGGTGACCGGCGCGTCGAGCGGCGCCTCGACCACCGCGACATCGGCGGAATGCACCTGATTCACCCCCACCATCTCGGCCGGGCTCACCCCCATCGCGCTCGCCACGCGGGCGCGGTTGAGGTTCACCGCCTCGGTCAGGTCGCTCGACCCGTGGCCGCAGTTCAGCCCGTGGAACACGCCTGAGGAGGCCCCGCCGCGGCGGGTGAAGAAGCCATGCTTGACGCCCGAAAGCGCGCGCGAGGTCAGGATATCAAGAGTTGTCGGCATCATCATCTGCGGTGGCTGCATCGAAGCCCGGAGGCCGCGGAGCGGCCTTGGGAAAAAGGGCAAGCGTCTGGAACAGGTGACCCATTTCGGCCGGGTGGGTCAAGCGCCGATGCGCGGCGACATGCGCATCGAGCGCCGCCCCGGTCAGCGCCTGCGCCAGACGCCCGGCGCGGGCGGTGATGCCGAGCCGCTCGAGCAGCACGCCCTGCGGTGTCAGCCCGCTCACCGCGACACCCGCGGCGCGGGCCGCGCGCGCGATCGGCTCGAAATCGACATGGGCGGTCAGGTCGGCCTCGCCCGGCGCCTCGAACGGGTCGCAGGGCGCATGGGCGCGCAGCGCCTGAAAGGTGTCGCCACGGCTGCGCCAGTTGCCATAGTCGATCACCAGCGCCGCGCCACCATGGCGCGCGATCCGGCCGGCAATCTCGGTCACGATGGCGGGCACGGCGGGGCAGATCTCGACGATATCGCCCTCGCCGGTGTCGGCAAGGCGATCGTCGAGCAGCGTCAGCGCCACCGGCGGCGCAAGCCCCGGCACCAGCCGGCCGTCCGCAAGCCCCACCTGCCGCTCGGCCCAGGCCTCGCCCCGGCGCTCGAAGGCGCGGATCGGCAGGGCGTCGAAGAACTCGTTCGCGACGAGGAAGAGCGGCGCCTCGGGCAGGTCGGCGACGCTTTCGTGCCACTGCACCGCATGGCCCGCGAGGCGGGCGCGCTGCACCTCGCGCAGGCTGGCCGAGGCCTCGACCAGATGCACCTCGGCCGCCGCCGCCATCCCCGGCACGGCGCGCATCGCGCGCAGCATGTCGGCCATCAGCGTGCCGCGCCCGGGGCCGAGCTCGGCCAGCACGAAGCGCGTGGGCGCGCCCTGATCGAGCCAGGCCTGCGCCAGACACAGCCCCAGCATCTCGCCGAACATCTGCGAGATTTCCGGCGCGGTGATGAAATCGCCCGCCCGGCCGAACGGATCGCGGGTGGCGTAATAGCCATGCGCCGGATGCAGCAGGCATTCGGCCATATAGGCATCAAGCCGCATCGGCCCCTCGAGCGCGATGCGCCGCGCGAAGATCTCGGCAAGCGGCGTCACGCCTGCCCCCGCCGCGCGCGCAGCGCAAACCACAGCCCGACGGCGATCATCGGCAGCGACAGGATCTGCCCCATCGTCAGGCCCCAGTCGCCGAACTGCAGCGCAAGCCCGAGCGGGTTGCCGGGCCCGACGAATTGCGCGTCGGGCTGGCGGAACAGCTCGACCACCGCGCGGCTGAGGCCATAGCCGATGAGGAACACGCCAAGCAGCAGCCCCGGCCGCTTCAGCGCCCCCGTGGCCATCAGCGCCCAGAGGAGAGCGCCCAGCAGCAGCCCTTCGAGCCCCGCCTCGTAGAGCTGCGAGGGGTGGCGCGCGCAAATGCCGTCGATCTGCCCGGCGATGCCGTTGCAGAGCTGCGCCGCCTCGACCGGGAAGATCACCCCCCAGGGCGCATCCGTCGGCCGGCCCCAGAGCTCGGGCTTGATGAAATTCGCGACCCGGCCAAGGAACAGCCCGATCGGCGCGACCAGCGCGAAGGCATCGGCCACACGCAGCGCCGGCAACTCGTGGCGGCGGCAGAACCACAGCCCCGCCACCACCGTGCCGAGAAAGCCGCCGTGGAAGGACATGCCGCCCTGCCAGACCTTCACCACCTCGAGCGGATGCGTCAGGTAATAGCCCGGTTCGTAGAACAGCACGAAGCCGAGCCGGCCGCCGATCACCACGCCGAGGATCACCGCCGTCAGCAGATCCTCGACCAGCTTCGGCCGCATCGGCGCCTCGCCGCCCCAGAGCGCGGGGCGGTTCATCAGCGCGACGATGATGCGCCAGCCGGCCAGCAGCCCGGCGATATAGGCCAGCGCATACCAGCGGATCGGCAGGTTCACGACCGGAATGACGAAGGCGTTCGGGTCGATCTCGGGGAAGGGAATGGCCATGGTGCTCCTCGATGTCGCGCGCAGGAAGCCCGCGGGCCGGGGCGAAGTCAACCTTGTCTCTTGCCGCGGCTGCGCCCATATAGGGCAAAACCCCGTGACCATGAGGGACGCGATGCAAGCGCCGAACAAGTTCTTCGACGAGATGTCCAAGCTGATGACCAACGCCATGGGCGTGGCGCAGGGCGCCCGCACCGAGGCGGAAACCGCGATGAAAAGCTGGATGGACCGCTGGCTCGCCGACCGCGACTTTGTCACCCGCGAGGAATTCGACGCGGTGAAGGCGATGGCGCAGAAGGCGCGCGAGGAAAACGAGGCGCTGAAGGCCCGTCTCGACGCGCTCGAGGCCGCCGCACCGAAAACCGGGGCTTGAGCCCCCGCGGGCTTTCCTGCCGCGGCTTTTTCTTGGTTCAAATACTCCCGCCGGAGGCTCCCGCACCCTCGGAAGCGCCTCCGGCGGGAGTATTTTTGCAAGGAAAAGCCTAAGCGCGCGCCGCCAGAGCCCGGGCGAGGACCTCTTCGACGCGCGCGCTCATCGGGCGGGCGCGGGCCAGCACCTCGGGCACCGGCACCCATTCCGCCTCGAGCGCATCATCGGCGGCCTGCGCCGTGCCCTCGGCCCCGTCGCAGACGACGGCGACGAGGTGGTAGTGGAACTGCACCGCGCCGCCCGCGTCGCGGCTGATCGCGTCGGTCTGGGCGATGACGGTGCCGGCGCGGGCAATGAGCCCGGTCTCCTCGGCCAGTTCGCGCAGCGCCGCCGCCTCGACCGTCTCGCCCCAGTCGACCTTGCCGCCCGGATAGCCCCAGAGCCCGGCATCGGGCGGGTTCGCGCGGCGCACGAGCAGGACCTGTTCGCCGCGCAGCACCACCGCCAGCACGGCAAGCCGCGGCACCGGCGCGCTCATGGCGCGACCGTCCCCGGGGCGGGCGCGATCCGGGTCTCGCCCAGCAGCGTGCCGTCGCGCAGATAGACGAGGACGCGGTCGTCGGCGGACAGCACCACGATCCGGTTGCCGGCGAAGGCGAGCGAGATCGGCCGCACCCCCTCGGGCAGGACCACCGCCGCGGGCAGCTCGGGCAGCGGCACCGGGCCCGACAGGCGGGTGACAAGCAGCCCGACGATCGTTACAAGCCCGAGGATCATCGTGACGGCCAGCGCCGTCACCAGGATTTTCAGAAACCGGACCTCGGGCAGCGGGGCCGGATCGGAAGGCAGCATGTCGGACATCGGGCAGACCATCCTTCGCGTCGAGATCGGGGACACCCCCGCCGGCCGCCTTGATAAGGCCTTGGCGGCGGCAGTGCCAGAGGAAGCGGCGCTGTCGCGCTCGCGCCTGGCACGGCTGATCGCCGAGGGCGCAGTGACGAAGGACGGCACGCCGGTCACCGACCTGAAGGCGAAGGTCGAGCCCGGCGAGGTCTACGAGATCGCGCTCGAGCCGCCGAGGCCGGTCGAGACCGTGGCGCAGCAGATCCCGCTCACCGTGGTCTGGGAGGACGAGGACCTGATCGTCATCGACAAGCCGGCGGGGATGGTGGTGCATCCGGCGCCGGGATCGGCGGACGGCACGCTGGTCAATGCGCTGCTCCATCATTTCGGCGGCAACCTGTCGGGCATCGGTGGCGAGGCGCGGCCGGGGATCGTGCACCGGATCGACAAGGACACCTCGGGCCTTCTGGTGGTGGCGAAGTCGGACCGCGCCCATCACGGGCTCGCCGCGCAATTCGAGAAGCACACGGTGCACCGGCATTATTCGGCAGTGGTCTATGGCGTGCCGGACGCCGGGGACCCGCGCCTGCGCGGCACCCGCGGGGTCAGCTTCGAGCCCGGCAACGTGATGAAGGTCACCTCGCAGCTCGCCCGCCACAAGACCGACCGGCAGCGCCAGGCGGTGCTGTTCGAAGGCGGCCGTCACGCCGTCACCCGCGCCCGCGTGGTCGAGGCCTTCGGCGGTGTCGCGGCACTCGTCGACTGCTGGCTCGAGACCGGACGCACACACCAGATCCGCGTGCACATGGCCCATGCCGGCCACGGGCTGATCGGCGACCCGGTCTATGGCGGCAAGCGCAAGCTGCCGCCGAAGGCCGTGGGGGAGGTGGGCGCGGCGGCGGCGGCCGCCTTCCCGCGCCAGGCGCTCCATGCCGCGACGCTCGGCTTCGTCCACCCGGTGACCGGCGAGGAGCTGAGCTTCTCCGCGCCGCTGCCCGCCGACATCGAGGCGCTGCTTGCCGCACTGCGCACCGGCGAAAACTGAACCGAAAAGTTCACATTTTCACCATTCGGCCCTTGCCCGGCAGCGGAAACGGTTCCATCATCGGCAAGACTTCCCGAGCCCGCGCGGCCGGGCCCCATGCGGGGGCTTGAAGGTGGCGGGGGCCCTCCCCATTTGTCGGGGTTGATCAGGGAGAAAGGGACCAATGACGAGTTACGCGAACCTTCCCGCACCCAGCCCCGAACAGGGGATGAACCGCTATCTGCAGGAAATCCGGAAGTTTCCGCTGCTGGAGCCGGAAGAGGAATACATGCTGGCGAAGGCCTGGGTCGACCATCAGGACTCGGAGGCGGCGCACCGGCTTGTCACCTCGCATCTGCGACTCGCGGCGAAGATCGCCATGGGCTATCGCGGCTATGGCCTGCCCCAGGCCGAGGTGATCTCGGAGGCGAACGTCGGGCTGATGCAGGCGGTGAAGCGCTTCGACCCGGAACGCGGCTTCCGCCTGGCGACCTATGCGATGTGGTGGATCCGCGCCGCGATCCAGGAATACATCCTGCGCTCGTGGTCGCTGGTGAAGCTCGGCACCACCTCGGCGCAGAAGAAGCTGTTCTTCAACCTGCGCAAGGCCAAGGCCCGGATCGGCGCCTATGAGGAGGGCGATCTGCGCCCCGATGCGGTGAAGCGCATCGCCCATGATCTGAACGTCACCGAGACCGAGGTGGTCGAGATGAACCGCCGCCTCGCCGGCTCGGACGCCTCGCTGAACGCCCAGGTCGGCTCGGCCGAGGGCGATGGCGCGGCACAATGGCAGGACTGGCTCGAGGACGAGGATGCCGATCAGGCCGAGGCCTTCGCCGAAGCCGACGAGCTCGAGGCGCGGCGCGCGATGCTGATTGCGGCGATGGACGTGCTGAACGAGCGCGAGCGCGACATCCTGATGGAACGGCGCCTGCGCGACGAACCCGTCACGCTCGAGGCGCTGTCGACGAAATACGATGTCTCGCGCGAGCGGATCCGGCAGATCGAGGTGCGTGCATTCGAGAAGCTGCAAAGCCGGATGCGGGTTCTGGCGAAGGACAAGGGGATGACGATTCCCGCCTGACGCGGGGCGTCTCCCGCCTGACGCGAGGCGTCTTACGGCCCTCCCCTGCCCGCCCCGCCGACCTCAGGCCGCCGTCTCGAAGGCGGCCCGGAGGCGCGGCGAGGTGAGCAGGATATCGGCCGTCTTCCGCAGATGCGCTTCGATGAGGTCTCCGGCCCGGGCCGCATCGCGGTCGAGCGCCGCGCGCATCAGCGCCGCATGCTCGGCATTCACATCGCGGTCGATTCCCGGCGAGCCGCCCCGGGTGAGCCCCGACAGCTGGCGGTATCGTTCCGACTGGATGAACAGCTGCTGCCGGAAGCGCAGCCACCAGCGGTTGCCGCAGGCGCAGGTCAGCGCGTCGTGAAAGGCCTCGTGCAGCGCATGCCATTGCAACACGGTGTCGCGGTCGCTCTTCTGCGCGAGCGCAGTGGTCGCGGCCGCAAGCCGGTGCTCGGCCGCGATGATCTCGCTTTCCCAGTTGACGTCGCCACGCTCGATCGAGGCCGCCAGACAGTCCCGTTCGACCCGGACCCGGGCGTCCGTCAGCTCGGTCAGCTCGTCGCGCGAGATCGGCGAGACGATGAAGCCGCGCTGCGGCAGCGCCGTCACCAGCCCTTCGGCGCTCAGCCGCGACAGGGCCTCCCGCACGATGCCGGTGGAGGCGGCAAAGCGCAGCGCGAGATCGTCGATCTTCAGCTTGCTTCCGGGCAGATACTCGCCAAGCACGATGCTCGTGCGAAGGTCATCCGAGATTTGTGCGGCGAGGCTGGATTTGAGCGATTTGTCTTGCATGGAGTTTTCATAGCATCATTTGGCAGATCGTAAAAAATAAATTTTATATTGAAAAATTAACGTGAAGTCTCTACACCCGATCCTGTTTCAAGCAGGAGGTGGACGATGCGGTTTCTGGCGTTCGAGGCTGATGGCCGGAACGGGCTTGCCGTCGCGGTGGAGGGCGGCGCCTATCACGGATTGACCGAGGCGGACGCGGCCTGGCCGGGCGATCTCGAGACGCTGATCGCCGGGGGCTTCCCGGCATCGGCGATCGCGGCCCTGCGCTCGGGCCCCGCGGTGGATCCGGCCACGGTGACGGTGGCGCTGCCGGTGCGCCGGCCCGGGAAGATCCTCTGCGTCGGGCTCAACTATGCCGCCCATGCACAGGAATCGGGGCACGAGATCCCGAAGGTTCCGACGGTGTTCGGCCGGTTCGCCACCGGGCTGATCGCCTCGGGCGCGGGGCTGGTGCGGCCGCGGGTCTCGGATCTGCTCGATTACGAGGCCGAGCTTGCGGTGGTGATCGGCAAGGCCGGGCGCAACATCGCGAAAGAGCACGCGCTCGAGCATGTGGCGGGCTACACGATCTTCAACGACGGCTCGGTGCGCGACTGGCAGCTGGCCACGCCGCAATGGACGGTGGGCAAGAATTTCGACGGCACCGGCGCGCTCGGCCCGGTGCTGGTGACGCCCGACGAATTGCCGCCGGGCGCGGCGGGGTTGCATCTTCAGCTGCGCCTGAACGGCGAAGTGCTGCAAGATACGATGACCGATGACCTGATCTTCGGCGTCGCCGATCTGATCGCCTTCCTCTCCACCGCGATGACGCTGGAGCCGGGCGACATCATCGCCACCGGCACGCCCTCGGGCGTCGGCGGCGCGCGCAAGCCGCAGGTCTGGATGAAACCGGGGGATGTTTGCGAGGTCGAGATCGAGGGCATCGGCATCCTGTCGAACCCGATCGTGCAACAACAGGACTGAGGCCCGGAGGAGGGCCGCAACAAGGGAGAGAGAAATGGCGGAATTCAACCCGAAGACGGTGGGGCTGGGCTATGTCGCGCTTGGCAGCACCGATCCGGCGCGGGCGGTGGCGCATTACCGCGACGTGCTCGGCCTGACCGAGACCGGCAGCGAGGGCGGCGCGACCTATCTGTCGCTGTGCGGGGCGCATCACGACATCGTCGTGACCAAGGCCCGCGAGAAGAGCTTTGTGCATCAGGGCTATCAGCTGCGCGCCGATATCGAACTTGCGGCCTTCGCGAAAGAGCTCGGCGCGGCGGGCTTTGCGGCGCAGATCAAGTCCGACAGCCAGCCCGGCGTGGCGAAGCTCGTCGAGATCGACGGCCCCGGCGGCGTGACCTTCCAGTTCTACAAGGAGATGGAGCGCAGCGTTGCCCCGGCCACGCCCGCCGGCATCGCGCCGCTTCGGCTTGGCCATGTGGCGATCATCAGTCCCGAGGCGGCGAAACTCTTCGCCTTCTACCGCGACGTGCTCGGCTTCCACTACACCGATGACATCGCCGAGCTCGCCTTCTTCCTGACCTGCAACCGCGACCACCATGTGGTGAACCTCGTCGGGCTGCCCGACAGCCGGGTGCATCACATCGCTTTCGAGCTGCGCGACGGCAGCGATCAGGTGCGCGCCGCCGATATCCTGGCGCGGAACGGCGCGCCGACGCTCTGGGGGCCGTCGCGGCACGGCGCGGGGCACAACCTCGCCGGCTATCACCACGACCCCGACAAGGTGATGATCGAGCTTTACACGCAGATGGACGTCTACCTGCCCGCGCTCGGCCAGCATGAGCCGCGCCCCTGGCACGAGGACTATCCGATGGTGCCGAAGTCCTGGCCGCTGGAGAAGATGTCGGTCTGGGCCACCGAGTTCAACTTCAACATCGCGATGGGCTGACCGCCCGCCGCGCCGCGCGCGAAAAGAGAGAGCCGGGGAAACCCGGCTCTCTTTCGTTTTGCACCGGCCCTGCGATCGCGACAGGCCTCAGCCCGCCGCGATCTCGAGCTTGAAGGTGAAGGGCTGCAAGGCGGCGCGCAGCGTCGCGGCATCGCCCCCGGCCAGCGTGACATGGGCGAGCATGCCGCGGGCGGGGTCCTGTTCGACCCGCACCTGAGCCAGCGCCACCCCTGCCCCGGCGGCAGCCTCGCGCAGCACGCTCTCGATCTCGCGCATCACCAGCGCCGGCTTGAAGATCTTGCCCACCGCGGTCACCGGCATCGCCTCGATGATATGGACCGCCTTCGGCCGGGCGGCGCGCTCGCCGATCTCGGCCTCGGCCCAGGCGACGATCTCCTCGGGGCTCAGCGTCGCGCCGGGCTTCGGCTGGACATAGAGCACCGGCACCTCGCCGGCATGGGCATCGGGGCGGCCGACCGCGGCGGCGAGCGCGACCTGCGGGTGATGGTGGATCGGGTTCTCGATCGTGGCGGGGTCGATGTTGTGACCGCCGCGGATGATCAGCTCCTTGCGCCGGCCGGTCAGCCAGAAGAAGCCGTCGCCATCCTCGCGCCCGAGATCCCCGGTGTTGAGCCAGCGCTCGCCGGCGATCTCGACCCGGGCGGCGGCGGTCTGCGCCGGATCGACATAGCCGGCAAAGACATTCGGACCGTTCAGCAGCAGGCTGCCCGCCTCGTCGGTCGCGCACCAGCGCCCGAACCGGCCCTCGACGTCCAGCTCGGCCGCGCGCATCCGCTGATAGGGCAGACGCAGCCCGATCGAGCCGATCCGCGGCGCACCGTTGGCCGGATTGAGCGAGGAGACGCAGGCGCCCTCGGTCAGCCCGTAGCCTTCAAGGATCTTCAGCCCGGTCGCGGCCTCGAACTTGCCGAACAGCGCCGCCGGCATCGGTGCTGCGCCGCAGACGGCGTATTCGAGCGACGACAGGTCGTGCCCTTCGACCGGCGTCGCCAGCAGTGCCGAGAGGATCGTCGGCACCGAGGAGAAGATGGTGACGCGGAACCGCTCCACCACCTCCCAGAACCGCGCGAGCAGCTCGGGCGTGCGGTAGCCCGCCGCGCCACCGAGCACCACCGCACCGCCCTGTATCCAGACCGCGAGCCCGGTGACAAGCTGGGCGTTGACGTGGAACAGCGGCAATCCGCAGAAGGCAGCAGTGCCGGCGTGCAGCAGCTGCGGATGCGCCGCGGCGATCGCCCAGGCGTCGAAGATCTCCGAGCGCTGGCTGCGCCGGGCGATCTTCGGCAGGCCGGTGGTGCCGCCGGTGCAGAAATAGGAGGAGATATCCTCCGCCTCGGGCGGCGCGAAGCTCAGCGCGCCAGCCGGTGCGGCGGCGCGCAGCCGGTCGAAATCGCGCACCGGAACCGCGCCGATGCTCTCGCCCGGCGCGACCGGGCCGACCTTCAGCACGAGCCGCAGGCAGTCGCTCGCGCCGGCGGCGGCGACCGCCTTTTCCCAGATCTCGGAGGCGATCTGCGGCCCCGCGGCAACCAGCATCCGGGCCCCTGCGGCGCTCAGCAGCGCGGCGATTTCCCCGGCGCCAAGCGCGGGGTTGAGCGCCATCACGATGCCCGCGGTCTCGCCGCCCCAGATCGTCCAATGCGTCTGCGGCAGGTTCGGCAACAGATAGGCCACCACGTCGTCGCGGCCGAGCCCCTCGGCGCGCAGCATGTTGGCGGTGCGGGTGATCTCTTCCGCGAAGGCGCGGAACGACCAGGTTTCGGGGCGCTCCATCGCCTCCATCCCCGGGAAATAGGCGAGCGCCATGGCTTCCGGCCGGGCGGCGGCGGCCTGCCGCAGCGCCGCGTAGGTGCTCGTCGGAAGCCCCCGCCGCGCGAGCGGCGTCGCCTCGATGCGCAGGACATCCGCCAGATCCGAGATTCCCTCGGGAAGTTCCGTCACGCTCATGCTGTCTCCTTCTCCGTCGTGATCGCAGGTTGGTTGAGGGCATAGGCACCGACCAGCCAGTCGAGCTGCCCGTCGCCGGCGCCCGGCGCCATCACGTCGGCGACGATCCGGTCGGGACGAACGAGGACCAGCGCCGGGCGCCGGCCCAGCCATTTCGCCAGCACCCCTTGCGGGTCGCGGATCGCGCCGCCGGTCTCGACACCGAGGAGCCGCGCGCCGAGCCGGTCGAGCGTGTCGCGGTCGTTCCGGCCGAGAACCGTCTCCGGCTCGATGCCGAGACCGACCAGCGCGAACCCCGGCCCCATCAGCGCGTCAAGCCGCACGGCGCGGCCCGCGACCGACAGCTCGGGCGTTTCGATGAGCCGCCCGACCCGCCGGTGCGCCCGTCGCCGCACGAGCGGAGAATGACGCTGCACATTGTGCGGCACCGGGTCGGTGCGGTCGATGTAGTCGCGCAGCGGCGGAACGCTCCAGATCAGCCGCATGAGGCGGTCGCGCATCCAGGCCTGCACCGGGCGCGTCGTCATGATGAAGCCACCGAGCCGCACCGCGAACCCCGTCGCCCGGTGCAGTTGCGGCAGGCGTTCGAGGCGATAACTGTCGAGGATCTCCGCCCCGAACCGCCCCTGCAGCACGCCGGCAAGTTTCCACGCAAGGTTGCCCGCATCGCGCACGCCGCCGACCAGTCCCTGGCCCGCGAAGGGCGGGGTCACATGCGCCGCATCGCCGGCAAGCAACAGGCGGCCGACGCGGAATTTCGCCGCATGGCGGGCATGGAAGGTGTAGATCACGCAGCGTTCGATGCCGAAGCCCGCGCCGCCGCCCCGCTCGGCGATCCGGGCCCGCACCCAGGCGTCGGAAGACACTTCCGCCTCGTCGTCGCCAGGCATCACCAGGAACTCCCAGCGGCGCCGGCCGCCGGCATTCGGAACCGTCAGCCCCGGCCGCGCCGGATCGCAGAAGAAGACGATCCCGTCCCCGGGGAACTGGTCCTCGAGCGTGTCGACCACGACCCATTTCTCGGTGAAGGTCTCGCCCTCGAACCACAGCCCCAGCGCCGCGCGGGTCGGGCTCGAGCCGCCGTCGCAGGCGACGGCATAGCGCGCGCGCAAGCTGCCACCGCCGAGATCGAGCGTGACCCCGTCGTCATCCTGCACGACCGCACGCACCTCGATGCCGCGCCGGAGCGTGACCTGCGGCAGCTCGGCGATCGCCTCGCTCAGACCGCGTTCGAGATCGGGCTGGTAATAGGTCCCGCGCGCGGCGAACCCGAAGGCCTGCGGGCATTGGGTAGACGACCACAGCACCTTGCCCTTCGCATTCAGATAGCGCACCCCGAGGTCGTGAACGAAGGATGCCCCGATCCGCTCGAGCACCCCCACCGTCCGCAGGCTGCGCATCAGCTCGGCATCATAGGCGATGGCACGCGGCGTGGTGAACGGTTCGTCGCGTTTCTCCAGCACACAGACGCGGACGCCCGCCCGTCCCAGCTGCAGCGCCGTCATCAGCCCGGTTGGACCGGCGCCGATGATGGCGACGTCGCAGTCGAAATTCTCCTGAGGCATGGCCTCCCTCCCCTTTTCATGCGGTCTCGGCGCCCCCGCTCCCCGCTCCTCCGGGAAGGGCCTCGGGCGCACCGGAATGAGGCTCAGCCCGCCGCGAGGCCGCGCAGCGCCACCTGCGCGCTCGGACGGGCGAGCAGCGCCTCGGCATAGGTCGACAGCGGCGCCGGCACGGCGATGCCCAGCGCCCGGGCCCAGACGAGAATGTAGAACAGCGCCGCATCCTCGATGCCGATCCGGCTGCGCGCACACAGCGCCGCGCCGTGCTGCGCCGCCACCGTCGCAAGCCCGGCCTCGACCTCGCGGCGGCCGAGCGCGCGCAGGCTGTCCTGCGCCGCCGGGTCGGCCGAGAATTTCTGCGGCATGACAAGGAAGGTGAAGCCGCGCATGTGGATCGAGGCGACGAGGAACTCGACCAGTTCGAGCACCCGTGCCTGGCCGTCGATCGTGTCGGGCCAGAGCTCGGCCGCGCCATGGCGGCGGCAAAGCCAATAGGCGATCGCGGGAAACTCGGTCAGCGCCGTCCCGTCGTCGAGAATCAGCGTCGGAACCTTCCCTTTCGGGTTCATCTGCCGGAATGCCGTGTCGTTCTGCTCGCCCTTGCGCAGGTCGATCGCCGCAAGCGTATAATCGACGCCGAGTTCTTCGAGCAGGAACACGATCCCCATCGAGCACGCGCCCGGGGAGTGGAACAATGTGAGCATGGCTGGTCCTCCTGAAGACCTCCTAGCTGAAAAAATAACAAAAATGAAGAAAAATTAATTTTCTAGGAATTGTCGTTTGACACGAATCTCGTTTTGACCACGTAGTCACTGCGAGATGCCGGTCGATGCCCCGGCATTTCACACTGCAACCGTCCCGCACGGCCCGGACAGGAGGAGGTTTCGGTCCGGATCTGCCCCGATCCGCCGCAGGCGGTGCGATCGGCGGCGGGGTCATGTCGGGATGTCACACCCGAACGGAGGAGACCCGAGAAATGCCCCCTGAAACTCCCGCAGCCACACCCGATATCGAAGTGCCGGTGCTCGTCGTCGGCGGTGGCGGCGCTGGCCTGACCAGCTCGATGCTGCTGTCCGGGCTCGGTGTCGAGCATCTTCTGGTCAGCGCGCTGCCGACCACCTCGACCCTGCCCAAGGCGCATGTGCTCAACCAGCGCAGCATGGAAATCCTCGAGGATGCCGGCGTCTCCGAGGCGATCTATGCCCGCAGCACCCCGGCCGAGAACATGCGGGCGATGGGGTGGTATGCCGGGCTTGCCGGCGCCGATCCCGATCTCGGCCGGACCATCGCCAAGATCGAGTGCTGGGGCGACGGCGGCCAGAATGTGAACTGGCAGCAGGCAAGCCCGCTGCGTTCGGCCAACCTGCCGCAGATCCGGCTCGAGCCGGTCCTGCGGGCGCGGGCCGAGGCGCTGAACCCGGGCCATGTCCGCTTTCATCACGAGCTGACGCGGCTCGAGCAGGACGCGGAGGGCGTCACCGCCTGGATCACCAATCGCGACGACGGGTCCGACTACACGGTGCGGGCGCGCTACCTGCTCGGCTGCGACGGCGGGCGGACAATCCCGCGGCTCGTCGGCATCGCGCATCAGGGGCTCGGCGTGATCGCCCAGACCGCGACGGCGCATGTCTCGGCCGACCTGTCACAGCTCGCCCGCGATCCCGACGTGCTGATCCGCTGGATCTGGTGCCCGGCGATCGGCGAGATGGCGGTGCTGGTGCCGATGGGGCCCGACCATTGGGGGCCGGAGAGCGAGGAATGGGTGTTCCACATCACCTATCAGGGCGAAGGGCCGCGTGATCTGACCGACGCGCAGATCGTCGCGAACATGCGGCTTGCCCTCGGCATTCCCGAGCTGCCGATGACCGTGCACAAGATCACCCGCTGGGCGCTCGAGGGGGTGCAGGCAGAGCGGTTCCGCGCCGGCCGGGTGTTCCTCGTCGGCGACGCCGCGCATCGCCATCCGCCGACCGGCGGGCTCGGGCTGACAAGCGGCATTCAGGATGCGCATAACCTGTGCTGGAAGATCGCCGCGGTTCTGGCCGGTCAGGCCGGGGCGTCGCTGCTCGACAGCTACGAGGCCGAGCGCGCCCCGGTGGACGGGCACAACATCCGCCGCTCGATGGAAAACTCGATGGGCCACATGGCGATCGGCCGGGCGATGGGGCTTTCCCCCGATGCCACCGCCGCGCAGAACTGGGCCGAGGTCAAGCGGCTGCTGAGCGGCCTGCCGCAGGATGCCGCGCACCGCGCCACCGCGATGCGCGCGATCCGCGCACTCAGCATGGAGGCGAATGAGCTGAACGTCGAATACGGCTATCGTTATGCCTCCGGCGCGATCGTCGGCGACGGCACCACGCCCCCGGCGAATGCCGACGAGATCCGGCTTTACGAGCCGAGCACCTTCCCCGGCAGCCCGCTGCCGCATGCCTGGCTTGACGACGAGGCCGGCGCGCGGCTGCCGATCAAGGACCTCGTGCGCCCCGGCCGGTTCCTGCTGATCGCCGGCGAGAATGGCGCGCCCTGGTGCGCCGCGGCCGAGGCCCTCGCCCGCGCCAACGACCTGCCGCTCGACGTGCGGCGCATCGGCCATCTCGACGGTGACCTGTTCGATCCGCGGCTGATGTGGGCGCGCGCGCGCGGCATCTCCGAGACCGGCGCGGTGCTGATCCGGCCCGACCGGGTGGTGTGCTGGCGTCAGGCGGAAGCGGGCGACGCGCCCGCCGCAAGCCTCACCGCGGCGCTTGGCACGGTCCTCGGCCGGCACCTCGCCGCGGGCTAAGGACCGGCCCCGACCGGGCACGGCCCCCCCGAAGCCCCCGCCCCGGCCGCGGCCGGGGCGGCCCCCCGAGCCCGGACATCGCGGGGGGTTGACCTGGGGCGGCTCTGCGGGCAGGTCGCTGTGCAGGACCGAAGCGACGGAAAAGGGCCTTCGATGGCGCGGGTGAACCTGGAACGCCGGGCGGAGATCGGCCGCGAGAAGCGGGCACGCACGCGCGCGCTGATCCTCGCGGCGGCACGCGGCTGTTATGCCGATCCGGCCGCGCCACAGGTCACCGTCGAGGTCCTGACCCGCGCCGCCGGGGTCGCCAAGGGCACCTTCTACGTGCATTTCCCCGACCTGAACACGCTGGAGGCGGAGCTGGGCGACGAGATCATCGACGCGCTGGCGCAGCGCCATCAGGCCGTGCTCGGGATCGTGTCCGACCCGCTGACGCGGATCGCGACCGTCACCATGATTTTCCTGCGCGATCTGGCACAGGCCCCGGCGCGGGCGCGGCTGGTGTCGCATGCCGTTGCCGCATTGCCCGATTTCGCACAGGCGGTTCAGGCCCGGCTGCACAACGACCTGGCCGAAGCCCGGGATGCCGGGCGCCTTGCCGTCGGGGCGCCCGGCCTCGCCGCGCAGATCGTGGTGACGATGGTCGCGCAGGGGGCGCAGATGCTGGGGCGGGGCGCGCTCGATGCGGCCGGGGTTCCCGATCTCGTGCGCGCCCTCCTGCGCGCCCTCGGAAGCCCGCCGGACGACGCCGCGACCCGCACCGAGACGGCCATTGCGACGGCCGAGGCGATCACGACGGCCGAGGCGCTCGCCCGGTCGCGCAACCTCTGACCCTCTGCGACGCACCGCACCGGGCACCTCCCCCACACATGTCTGCATGCCGTTCCGGTCCCGGTGAGGCTGCGACAGGGGGCGGATGACCGAAGGCGGCGCCGGCTCCCGCGGGGGGCGGGCGCCGGCCTCGCCGGCATGTGGCATTTGGAAGCAGCCGGCCGGATCCGCCCGGGGTCGGGCACGGCGGGGCCACAGATCCGCGGCCGGCCGGCGAATCGCCCCGGCCCGCGGCGGCCGCGCTCAGGCCTGTTTCGCGAGGCGCTCCTCGAGCACGTCGAAAGGCACGCCGGGCTCGTCCTTGGCGCAGCGGATGACGAGCGAGGTCTTCACGCTGGCCACGTTGTCGGCCGGCGTCAGCTCGCCCATCAGGAAGGACTGGAAGGTCGAGAGGTCGGGCGCCACGCATTTCAGCACGAAGTCGATCTCGCCGTTCAGCATGTGGCACTCGCGCACCAGGGGCCAGGCGCGGCAGCGGTTTTCAAAGGCGCTGAGGTCGGCCTCGGCCTGGCTTTGCAGCCGCACCATGGCAAAGACCTGCACCTCGAAGCCAAGCTCGCGCGGGTTCACGTCGGCGTGGTAGCCGCGGATGAAGCCCGCCTCCTCGAGGGTGCGCACGCGGCGCAGGCAGGGCGGCGCCGAGATCCCCACGCGCTTGGCCAGTTCGACGTTCGTCATCCGACCGTCCGCCTGCAACTCGGCCAGGATTTTCCGGTCGATCTCGTCAAGCTTGGTGCTGGCCATCTTACCCTCCGCAGTTGCGCAGAACTTATCCGCGAGAAGAAGATGGCGCAATAATCTTTCGCCATGGCGGCCGCAAGAGCAATTCGACCGGTTTTCAAAGCGTTTTGGCGGGGGGTTCCGTCGGCGCCCGCCTGTGCCTATATCTGCGACACCAGAAAGACCTGCGACACCAGAAACCGGGAGGCTGCCATGGGCGAGACGAAGAAGACACGCGTGCTGATCATCGGGTCGGGGCCCGCCGGCTATACCGCCGCCGTCTATTCCGCGCGCGCGATGCTGAACCCGGTGCTGGTTCAGGGCATCCAGCCCGGCGGCCAGCTGACGATCACCACCGAGGTCGAGAACTGGCCCGGCCGCACCGCTGTCGAGGGGCCCGAGCTGATGGTGCAGATGGAAGAGCACGCCCGCGCCATGGGCACCGAGATCATCTCGGACACGATCACCAGCCTCAATCTCGGCGACCGGCCCTTCGTCGCGCTTGGCGATTCCGGCACCACCTATGTCGCCGATGCGGTGATCCTGGCGACCGGGGCGCAGGCGCGCTGGATCGGCCTGCCCTCCGAGGAGAAGTTCAAGGGCTTCGGCGTCTCCGCCTGTGCCACCTGCGACGGCTTCTTCTATCGCGGCAAGGAGGTCGTGGTGATCGGCGGCGGCAACACCGCGGTCGAGGAGGCGCTGTTCCTGACCAATTTCGCCACCAAGGTCACGGTGATCCACCGCCGCGACAGCTTCCGCGCCGAGAAGATCATGCAGGACCGGCTGTTCCGCAACCCGAAGATCGAGGTGATCTGGGACTCGGTTCCCGAAGAAATCCTCGGCACCGAGGCGCCGCTTGGCGTCACCGGGGTGCGGATCCGCAACGTGAAGACCGAAGCGGAAACCGTGGTGCCCTGTGACGGCTTCTTCGTGGCGATCGGCCATGCCCCCGCCTCGGAGCTGGTGAAGGATCAGCTCAGGCTGCATGGCGGCGGCTATGTCTGGGTGCAGCCCGGCACGACCCGCACCTCGATCGAGGGGGTCTTCGCCGCCGGCGATCTGACCGACCACACCTATCGCCAGGCGGTGACCTCGGCCGGCATGGGCTGCATGGCCGCGCTCGACGCCGAGCGCTGGCTGGCCGAACAGGAATAAACCTGTCGGGCGGGCGGGAACATTTGTGGTCCCACCCGCCTGAAATCGCGAAATTTGGCCCGAAATGGTGCCAAAAAGCCCAAAAATCGGCTTTTTTCCGCCGCTCCTTTCCCCGATGCTTGCCACAAGCGCGCTTTGCACGCTAAGGCCCGCGCAGGATGCCATCGGTGTTCTTTCGGCATTTCACGTCAATCAGACAGGTCCAGTAATGTCCCTCCCCAATCTCGCCCCGATCCCGGAGCTCTACGTTTCCCATGAATCCGCGCAGAAGCTGAAGATCGAGGCCGGCAACCTCGTTTCGTGGGACCTGACGCCGCGGCAGATCTGTGACCTCGAGCTGCTGATGAACGGCGGTTTCTACCCGCTCAAGGGCTTCCTGAGCGAAGAGGATTACAACTGCGTCGTCGAGGACATGCACCTCGCCAACGGGGCGCTCTGGCCGATGCCGATCACCCTCGACGTCAGCGAGAAATTCGCCGAGGGCATCGAGCCCGGCACCGATATCGCGCTGCGCGACCAGGAAGGCGTGATCCTCGCGATCCTGTCGGTCACCGACAAATGGGTGCCGAACAAGGCCAACGAGGCCGCCAAGGTCTTCGGCGCCGACGACCTCGCCCATCCGGCGGTGAACTACCTGCACAACACCGCGGGCGCGGTCTATCTCGGCGGCCCGATCACCGGCATCCAGCCGCCGGTGCATTATGACTTCAAGGCCCGGCGCGACACGCCGAACGAACTGCGCGCCTATTTCCGCAAGCTCGGCTGGCGCAAGATCGTCGCCTTCCAGACCCGCAACCCGCTGCACCGCGCGCACCAGGAGCTGACCTTCCGCGCCGCGAAGGAAGCCCAGGCGAACCTGCTGATCCACCCGGTGGTGGGCCTCACCAAGCCCGGCGATGTCGACCACTTCACCCGCGTGCGCTGCTACGAGGCGGTGCTCGACCAGTACCCGCAGTCGACCACCACGCTCAGCCTGCTGAACCTGGCGATGCGCATGGCCGGCCCGCGCGAGGCGGTCTGGCACGGCATCATCCGCCGCAACCACGGCTGCACCCACATGATCGTCGGGCGCGACCACGCCGGCCCGGGCAAGAACAGCGCCGGCGAGGATTTCTACGGCCCCTATGACGCGCAGGAGCTGTTCGCCAAGCACCAGTCGGAGATCGGCTGCGAGATGGTCGACTTCAAGCAGATGGTCTATGTGCAGGAGCGCGCCCAGTACGAGCCGGCCGACGAGATCGCCGACAAGGACAAGGTCACCATCCTCAACATCTCGGGCACGGAACTGCGCCGCCGCCTGCGCGAAGGGCTGGAGATTCCGGACTGGTTCTCCTTCCCCGAGGTGGTGACCGAGCTGCGCCGGACCTCGCCGCCGCGCTCGAAGCAGGGCTTCACCGTGTTCTTCACCGGCCTCTCCGGCTCGGGCAAGTCGACGATCGCCAACGCGCTGATGGTCAAGCTGATGGAAATGGGCGGCCGCCCGGTGACGCTGCTCGACGGCGACGTGGTGCGCAAGCACCTGTCCTCGGAGCTCGGCTTCTCGAAGGAGCACCGCGACATCAACATCAAGCGCATCGGCTATGTCGCCTCCGAGATCACCAAGAACGGCGGCATCGCGATCTGCGCGCCGATCGCGCCCTATACCGCGACCCGTCGGGCCGTGCGCGAGATGATCGAGGCCTACGGCGCCTTCGTCGAGGTCCACGTCGCCACCTCGCTCGAGGAATGTGAAGCGCGCGACCGCAAGGGCCTCTACAAGCTCGCCCGCGAAGGCAAGATCAAGGAGTTCACCGGGATCTCGGACCCCTATGAAGCGCCCGCGACTCCCGAGCTGCGCGTCGACACCACCGGCGTCGACGTCGACCACTGCGCGCATCAGGTGATCCTGAAGCTCGAATCGATGGGCCTGATCAAGGCCTGAGCCGCAGGCTCCCCGAAATGACGAACGCCCCGGCCTGCGCCGGGGCGTTTCGCTTTTCCGCCCGGATTTCGGGGACGACGCCCCGGCCCGCGGCTCAGTGCACGTTGACCGCCTGCACCTCGTTCTCGCGCGCAAGTGCAAAGGCCATCCAGCGATCCTTGACGAGGGCAAGCCGCGCGCCGTTCGCATCGCACAGCGCATAAAGCTGCGTCAGCCCGGCCGCCTGCGCCTGAATCTCCTCGGGCAGATCCGCCACTGCCACCGGCCGGACATAGACGATGCGCTCGCCCGTCTCCGCGCCGAAATCGTATCTCGTGTCCATTTCAGCCTCCTTGCCTGATGTTCACCGCCGCCGGATCGGGATCGACTGCACCACCGGATCGGGCATCACCCGCTTCAGATCGACATGCAGCAACCCGTTCTCGAGCCCCGCCCCCGCCACCTCGACGCCATCGGCGAGCACGAAGCTGCGCTGGAAGGCGCGTGCGGCGATGCCGCGGTGCAGGAAGATCCGCTCGCCCAGATCGTCGGCCTGCCGGCCGCGGATCACCAGCGCCCGGTCCTCCATGGTGATCGCGAGGTCATCCTCGGCGAAACCCGCCACCGCAAGGGTGATGCGGAAGGCGTCGGGACCGTTCTGTTCGATGTTGTAAGGCGGGTAGGCGTCGGAGCCGGACTTCGCCGTCCGCTCGACAAGGCGCTCCAGCTGGTCGAAGCCCAGCAGGTAGGGATGCGCGCCAAAGCTCAGTTTCGTCATCAGGCAAGCCCTTGATCAGCGACATTGCGGTTGCGGGCCCCGCGCTGCGGCAACCCGTTCCGCACAGATATGGGCAGGCGGTGCTGCGCCTGCAAGGGGCAGCCGCGACCCGGAACAGCGCGAATTTTTCCCCGCAAGCGCCAGAAATTGTTATATTTGTCTTCACCCGAGGGCCGAGTCGCCCGCGAGCCTTGCAGCCAGAGCCAGTCAGAAGCCCGAAAACGCTCATGAACGCCCACAGCGACGCCCCCGTCGAGATGAATACCGAAGAAGTGCTGCAGCTGAAGCTTGCCGTGCTGCGGCGCGAACATCGCGACCTCGACGAGGCGATCGCGGCGCTCGTTGACACCGGCCACCCCGACCAGCTGCGCATCGTGCGGCTGAAGAAGCAGAAGCTGTCGCTCAAGGACCAGATCGCCCGGATCGAGGACCGCCTCACCCCCGACATCATCGCCTGATGGCGCCCCCGCCCCGCCCGGCCCCCTTGCCGTTCCGGGCCTGCCGCCTATAGTGCCGGCGCGACAACAGCGAGGGCGGCGATGAGCGTGAAAGTGGGAATCATCATGGGCAGCCAGTCCGACTGGGCAACCATGCGCGAGGCGGCTGCCGTGCTCGACGAGCTCGGCGTTCCCTACGAGAAGAAGATCGTCTCGGCCCACCGCACCCCCGACCGGCTCTGGAGCTATGGCAAGACCGCGGTCGAGCGCGGGCTGCACGTGATCATCGCCGGCGCCGGCGGGGCCGCGCATCTGCCCGGCATGATGGCCTCGAAGACCCGCGTGCCAGTGATCGGCGTGCCGGTGCAGACGAAGGCGCTCTCGGGCGTCGACAGCCTCTATTCGATCGTGCAGATGCCGAAGGGCTTCCCCGTCGCCACCATGGCGATCGGCGCCGCGGGTGCGGCGAATGCCGGGCTGATGGCCGCGGGCATCCTTGCGATCTCCGACCCCGCGCTCGCCGTCCGTCTCGACGCCTGGCGCGCCGCCCTTTCCGCCTCCATTCCCGACGAGCCGCAAGATGACTGAGACCCTGAAACCCGGCGCCACCATCGGCATTCTCGGCGGCGGCCAGCTTGGCCGCATGCTCTCGGTCGCGGCCTCGCGCCTCGGCTTTCGCTGCCACATCTTCGAACCCGGCGCCGAGCCGCCGGCAGGTCAGGTTGCCTGGAAGGTGACGACCGCGCCTTACGACGACGAGGCCGCGCTCACCGCCTTTGCCGAAAGCGTCGACGTGGTGACCTACGAGTTCGAGAACATCCCGACCGCCGCGCTTGACCTGATCGAGCGGCTGCGCCCGATCCATCCGAACCGCCGCGCACTGGCGATCTCGCAGGACCGGCTGCAGGAAAAGGCCTTCCTGAACGGGATCGGCCTTGCGACCGCGCCCTGGGCCGCGGTCGAGGACATCGCCTCGCTCGAGGCGGCCCTTGCCACGATCGGCACGCCCTCGATCCTGAAGACCACCCGGCTCGGCTATGACGGCAAGGGCCAGGCGCGGATCAAGGCGCCCGGGGACGCGCCGGCGGCGCTTGCGGCGATGGCCGGCGCGCCGGCCGTGCTCGAGGGCTTCGTCGGGTTCAGCTGCGAGATCTCGGTGATCGCGGCACGCGGGCTGGACGGGTCCGTTTCCTGCTTCGACCCGGGCGAGAACGTGCACCGCGACGGCATCCTGCACACGACGACGGTGCCGGCGCGGATCTCGCCCGCGCTGCGCTCGGACGCGGTGCTGATCGCGGCGAAGATCCTCAACGCGCTCGATTACGTCGGCGTGCTCGGGGTCGAGCTTTTCGTCACGCCGAAGGGCCTGCTGGTGAACGAGATCGCGCCGCGGGTGCACAACTCGGGCCACTGGACGCAGGCGGGCTGCACCGTCGACCAGTTCGAACAGCACATCCGCGCGCTCGCCGGCTGGCCGCTCGGCGACGGCAGCCGCTATGCCGATGTCGAGATGCTGAACCTGATCGGCGACGATATCGCACAGGTTCCGACGCTGGCGAAGGAACCGCGCACGCAGATCCACCTCTACGGCAAGGCGGAGGCCAAACCCGGTCGCAAGATGGGCCACGTCAACCGCGTGCTTTGAGCGCCGGGGCTCTGCCCCGGACCCCGAGGTATTTCAGGCAAGATGAAGGGGCTTTCATCTTGCTCCAAATACCTCGGGGTGAATGGGCCGCAGGCCCAGAGGGGCAGCGCCCCTAGCCCTTGCGCAGCGACAGCGCGATGCCTCCCAGAACCAGCGCCGCCGCCACCCAGAAGCGCGGCCCGGGCACCTCGGCCAGCAGCAGCGCCCCACCAAGGGCGGCCAGCACCGGCACGGACAGCTGTGCCACCGCGGCAAGGCTTGCGGCAAGGCGCGGCACCACCGCATACCACAGCGCATAGCCAAGCCCCGAGGTAACCGCGCCCGAGACAAGCGCCGGCCAGATCCCCCAGGTGGGTTCCGGCACCGCGCCCCGCAGCGCAAGCCAGGCCAGCGCCGGCAGCAGTGCGAGCGCAAAGTTCACCGCCGTCGCGCCGAGCGGATCGCGCGTCCGCCGCCCGTTCAGCGAATAAAGCCCCCAGCCGAGCCCGCCTGCCGCCATGAAGGCCGCGCCCAGCGGATCGACCGTCGCGCCCCCCGCAGGCGCCACCAGCACCGCGAGCCCGGCAAAGGCCACCCCCGCCCCGATCAGCCGCCAGCGCCCCAGCCGCTCGCGGCCGAGGAGGGCGGCCGAGAACATGGTGATCTGCACCGAGCCGAAGAGGATCAGCGCGCCGACGCCTGCGTCGATGCGCCCGTTCGCAAGGGTGAAGCCGAAGATATAGAGAAAGAGCGTCGCCATGCCCGCAAGCGCCACCCGCGGCGGCAGGCGCAGCGCCGCACTTCCCCGCCGCACCAGCGTCAGGGCGAGCAGCACCCCTGCCCCGGCGCCAAGCCGCACCACGCCGGCGAGCGCCGGGTCGAGCCCGGCGACGCCGACCGCCATCCGGTTCAGCACCGAATTCGCCGCGAAGGCGATCATCACGAGGGTGGTGAGCAGGAAAAGTCGCATGGGCCAAGGCTGCACCGATCGGGGCAGCCGCGCAATCCGACCTTCGCGCAAGGAAAAGGCCCGGGGAAATCCCCGGGCCCGTGATCCGTCGCCTCGGCTGAGATCAGCTCTGCGAGTAGAAACCTTCGTAGATCGGCACCAGCGTGTCGGTCTCGAACAGCGAGCTGACCGAGGTGCCCGACCAGGTGTTCAGGATCGCCTGGGCGAACATCGGCGCGGTCGGCACGATGCGGATGTTCGGGCAGGCGAGCGTCGCCGGCGTCGCCTGGATCGAGTCGGTGATCACCAGCGATTTCATCACCGAGTTGCGCACCCGCTCGACCGCCGGGCCCGACAGCACGCCATGGGTGATATAGGCGTGAACTTCGGTCGCGCCGGCCTCCATCAGCACCTCGGCCGCCTTGCACAGCGTGCCCGCGGTGTCGCAGATGTCGTCGACGATGAAGCACTTCTTGCCGGTCACGTCGCCGATCACCGTCATGCCGGCCACTTCGCCCGCCTTCTCGCGACGCTTGTCAACGATGGCGAGCGGCGCGCCGATGCGCTTGGCGAGTTCGCGCGCACGGGCCACGCCGCCGACGTCCGGCGAGATCACCATCACGTCGTCGAGCTGACCGCGGAAATTGTGCAGAATGTCGAGCGCGAAGACCGGCGAGGCATAGAGGTTATCGACGGGGATGTCGAAGAAGCCCTGGATCTGTGCCGCGTGCAGATCGAGCGTCAGCACCCGGTCGACGCCGGCCTCGGTCAGCAGGTTGGCGACGAGCTTGGCCGAGATCGGCGTGCGGGCCTTGGCGCGGCGGTCCTGCCGGGCATAGCCGAAATAGGGGATCACCGCGGTGATGCGATCGGCCGAGGAGCGCTTCAGCGCGTCGGTCATGATCAGCAGTTCCATCAGGTTGTCATTCGCCGGGTTCGAGGTCGGCTGGATGATATACATGTCCTCGCCGCGGACGTTCTCGTAGACCTCGACGAAGATCTCCTGATCGTTGAAGCGTTCGACGCGGGCGTCGACGAGGTTCACCGACATGCCCCGATGCATCGACATCCGGCGGGCGATGGCATGGGCGAGCGGCGTGTTGGCATTGCCAGCAATGAGTTTCGGTTCAGTCATGACGGGCATCAGCTACCTCTGGTCTGCGCCGGGAGCAGACCGGCGGATTCGCGAAGATTGCGCCTGCCTTAGCACCGGGCTAGCCTCCCCGCAAACGCCGTGCATGCCCCAAAGGAGCCCTGATGGCCCATATCGACTACTTTTTCTCGGTCTTCAGCCCCTGGACCTACCTTGCCGGGCTGCGACTCGAGGAAATCGCCGCCCGCCACGGCGCCGAGATCACCTACAAGCCGCTTGACCTGCTCGGGCTTTTCGACCGCACCGGCGGCACCCGCCCCGCCGGCCGGCACCCGAACCGGCTCGCCTATCGCAGCCAGGAACTCACCCGCTGGTCGCGGCGGCTCGGCCTGCCGCTGACGCTCGCGCCCGCGGGCTATCCGCCGAACCCGGCGCCCGCCTCCTACGCGGTGATCGCGGCGCAGGCCGCGGGCGGCGGCGATCTCGGCGGGCTCGTGCACGCGATCGGCCGCGCACTCTGGGCCGAGGGGCGCAACATCGCCGAAGACGAGGTGCTGCGCGACCTGCTGGCCGCGCATGGCTTCGATCCGAACCTCGTCAGCACCGGGCTGTTCACCGGCGCGCTCGCCTACGAGCGCAATCTCGAGGAGGCGGTCGAGCGCGGCGTCTTCGGCTCGCCCTTCTATATCCTGCGCGAGACCGACGCGCGGTTCTGGGGCCAGGACCGGCTCGACTTCCTCGACGAGGAGCTGGGGGCTCTGTGATGGACAAGGATATCCGCGAGGGCACCGGCATCAGCTGGCAGGTCTTCGGCACCGGCCCGCGCCCGGCGCTCGCCATCCATTGCATGCTCGGCACCTCGGACATGTGGGGGCCGCTGCTGTCACCGCTGGCCGAGCTTTCGACCACCGCCTTCGACCTGCCCGGCCACGGCAAGTCGGACCCCTGGGGGGCCGAGGGGGCAGCCCCCGGCGCCTATCAGACGCTCGCGACCCGCATCGCCGCCTCCTTCATCGAGCGCCCGCTCGACCTGATCGGCCACAGCTTCGGCGCCTCGGTCGCGCTGCGCATCGCTGTCGCCGCCCCCGAGGCAGTGCGCTCGCTCACCCTGATCGAGCCGGTGCTTTTCGCCGCGGCGAAGGACAGCCCCGAATGGGCCGAGCTGCGCCCGCATCAGGACCACCTCGACGCCCTTCTCGCCGACGGCGCGGATGAGGAGGCGGCGCGCCGCTTCGTGCGCGACTGGGGCGCGGGCGCGCCCTGGGACACGATCCCGGACCGCCACCGCGCCCGCTTCGTCGCGCAGATGCCGATCGTCGCAAACGTCACCCCGGCGAATTTCGAGGACCCGGGCCAGATCTGCCGCCCGGGCGGGATCGAGGCGATCGACGCGCCGGTTATGCTGATCCATGGCGACCAGAGCCCGCCGATCTCGGCGCGGGTCTGCGAGGCGCTGGCCGCGCGCATGGCCGATGTCGGCACCGCCTGCGTGCCGGGCGCGGGCCACATGCTGCCGCTCACCCATACCCGTCAGGTCACCGAGCTGATCGCGCTGAACCTCGAGCGGAGCTGAGGCGCCCCTTCCGGGCCTTTCCTTGGAAAAATACTCCGGGGGGAGTCCGCAGGACGGGGGGCAGCGCCCCCCTTCCCCCTCAGCGCAGAAGCGAGAGGAATTCGTCGATCTCTTCCTCGCGCGTCGCCCAGCTGCACACCAGACGCGCCGCCAGCGGCTCCTCGCCCGGACCGTCGAGCGACTGGTCGAAGGGCCACAGGTAATAGGCCGCGCCTGCCGCCTGCGCACGGCGATGCGCGGCGCGCGGGACGGCGGCGAAGACCGCATTCGCCTCGGTCGGATGCACGAGGCTTGCCCCCGGCAGCGCCGCGATCCCCTCGGACAGCCGCGCCGCCATCGCATTCGCATGGCCGGCAAGCTCGAGCCACAGCCCGCCCGCCAGATAGGCCAGCATCTGCGCCGCAAGGAAGCGGTGCTTCGAGAAGAGATGCCCCCCACGCTTGCGCCGCAGCTCGAAGTCGCGCGCACGGGCGGGGTCGAACAGGATCACCGCCTCGACGCCCATGCAGCCGTTCTTCGTGCCGCCAAAGCTCAGCACGTCGACGCCCGCCTTCCAGGTCATCTCGGCCGGGCTCGCCCCGGTCGCGACCAGGGCATTGGCAAAGCGCGCCCCGTCCATGTGCACCGGCAGGCCGAAATCGCGCGCAATGGCCGCAAGCGCCGTCACCTCGGCCACCGAATAGACGGTGCCCGCCTCGGTCGCATTGGTGATCGAGACCATGCCGCGCTGCAGGTTGTGGATGCCGCCGCGGCCGGTATGGGCGATGGCGCGGCGCAACGCCGCCGGGTCCATCTTCGCATGCGGCCCGTCGACCAGCGTCAGCTTGCCGCCGCCGATGAAGAATTCGGGCGCACCGCACTCGTCTTCCTCGATATGGGCGGTGCGGTGGCAAAACACCGTCTCCCAGGGCGCGCAGAGCATCGCGCAGGACAGTGCATTCGCCACCGTCCCCGTCGCCACCAGATAGACCGCGGCCTGCGGCGCCTCGAAGATCTCGCGCAGCCGCACCGTCACCGCCTCGGTCAGCGCGTCGGCGCCATAGGAGGGCACATTGCCGGCATTCGCGGCCTCGAGCGCCGCCATGATCTGCGGGGCCACCCCCGCGGTGTTGTCAGAGGCGAAATGCATCACGGTTCCTCGATGATGAACTGGTCCCACAGATCCTCGGGCACCTCGGTTTCCGATACCGTCCGCCCGCGCACCGAGATCCCGGCCTCGTGCACCGTCTCGTGCGAGCCGGAGACCAGGTAGTGCCAGGGCTCGAGCGGCTTGCCCTCGAAGCGCAGCCGGTAGGCGCAGGTCGCGGGCATCCAATAGGCGATCTTGCGGATCGACTTCGGCGTCAGCAGCACGCATTCGGGCACGTATTGGTGGCGGGTCTCGTAGCGGGTGCAGCGACAGGTCTCGTCATCGAGCAGCCGGCAGGCGACGCGGGTGAACTCGAGCTCCCCCGTGTCCTCGTATTCGAGTTTGTTGAGACAGCAGCGGCCGCAGCCGTCGCACAGCGCTTCCCATTCCGCGGGCGTCAGCTTCGCGAGCGGCAGGGTCCAGAATTCGGGGCGAAGATCGGTCATCGGCGCACCCTGACGCAAAGCGGAGCCAAGGGAAAGGGGGGTCTGCGTCACGCCCCCGAGAGGATCATCCGCGCCTGCGCGCAATCGGCCTTCATCTGGTCGACAAGCGCATCGAGGCTCGAAAAGCGCAGCTCGGGCCGCAGATACTCGACCAGCGCCACCGACACGTCGGCGCCGTAGAGATCGCCCTTGAAGTCGAAGACATAGGTCTCGAGATTGGGGGTGTTCTCGCCGAACATCGGCCGCACGCCCAGGCTCGCCGCGCCCTCGTAGCTGCCCGCATGCGGGCCCGTGAGCACGTCGAACTTCACCGCATAGACGCCAAGCCGCGGCAGGTGCAGCCCGGCGACGCTCATGTTCGCGGTCGGAAAGCCCAGATCGCGGCCGCGCTTGTCGCCGTGCAGGACCGGCCCCTCGATGCGGTGCAGATGGCCGAGCATCGCCGCGGCATCGCGCGGGCGGCCCTCGGCCAGGGCCTTGCGGATCGCGGTCGAGGAGATCTCGACCCCCTCGAGATGCAGCAGCGGCGCCACCGTCACCTCGAAGCCGAAGCGGTGGCCCAGCTCAGTCAGCGTCGCGGTGTCGCCCTCGCGCGCCTTGCCGAAGCGGAAGTCACCGCCCACGGCGACATGGCGCACGCCCAGCCCCTCGGCCAGCACCTCGCGGGCGAAGGCCTCGGCGCTCATCCCGGCAAGGGCGCGGTCGAAGGGCAGCTGATACAGCCGCTCGACGCCCAGCTTCGCCAGCCGGTGCGCCCGCGCCTCGGCGTTCATCAGCCGGAACGGCGGCGCCTCGGGGGCGAAGACCTGCCGCGGGTGCGGTTCGAAGGTGACGATGCCAAGCGGGCCCTTGCCGCGCGCGAGATCGATCACCGACTGGTGGCCGAGATGGATCCCGTCGAAATTTCCCATCGCGACCGAGGCGCCGCGAAACGCCTCGGGCACATCCTGCCAGTGGGTAAACGTCTGCATCTTCCCCGTCTTCCGGCGCCGTGGCCGGCGCGTCTCAGTTCCGCGAGGGCGCCAGAACCAGCGCTTCGCCCTTGATGACGGTGGTATCGCCCACAGAGCAGGTGGTTTCAAGGGTGACACGACGACGGGCGTGGTCGATCGCCACCACCTTGACCTCGGCGACCACCTCGTCGCCCGGGCGCACCGGCGCGAGGAACTTCAGCGACTGACCGAGGTAGATCGTGCCATGGCCCGGCAGCTGTTCGCCGATCACCGCCGAGATCAGCCCGGCCGAGAGCATGCCATGCGCGATGCGGCCCTTGAACATCGTCTTCGCCGCATAATCGGCATCGAGGTGCACCGGGTTGTGGTCGGTCGAGACCTCGGCGAACATCTCGATGTCCTTGTCGGTGATGACCTTGCGGAGCGAGCGCGTCATGCCGATCTCGAGGTCTTCCAGATAGATCGTGCCGGGGGTGAAGTCATTCGCCATTGTCGCTGTCCTGCCGCGGTTCATGTTGCACCGCGGCATAACACTCCGGCGCCGGGCGCGCAAGGCGACGCGCAACTTCCATGCCGGAACGGATCATTCAGCGCAAGAAAATTGCAAAAATGCGACAGGGCACCCCGACAGAGAGCCGGGGCGCGCGGCAGCGCTCAGCGCAGGTGGCCGATGGCGAATTGCGGCGCCTGCTGGCGCGCGGCCAGCCAGGTGTCGAGCAGCTCGGCGTCCGGCGCCTCGACATCGGGGCCGAACTGGTCGGCCGCCAGCCCGCCGGTGACGAAAAGCGCGTCGATCCCCTCGCCTGCGGCGCCGGCAACGTCGGTGTTGACGCCATCGCCGATCGCCAGGATGCGCGCATCCTCGGCCACACCGAGCGCCGCGAGGCGCCGGCGCGCGAGGTCATAGACCGGCGGGTGCGGCTTGCCGAAATAGAGCGCCTCGCCGCCCATCTCCTCGTAGAGTGCGGCAAGCGCGCCGGCGCAGTAGATCCGGGTTTCGCCCATGTCGACAACGATATCCGGGTTGGCGCAAAGCAGCGGCAGGCCGCGGGTCTTGGCCAGAAGGAAGCGCGGCCGGTAATCCTCGGGCACCTCGTTCAGCTCGTCGAAGGGGCCAGTGCAGACGATGCCCTCGGCCTCCTCGAGCGGCACCCGGGTGACGCCGGGCTGGCCCTGCCAGGCCTCGGGCACCTCCTCGAAGAAGCCGTTGTCCTTCGCCGGCCCGAGATGCCAGACCTTGCGGCCGATCGCGCCGGCAAACATCGCATCCTGCGCCGCATCACCCGAGCTGACGACCAGATCCCAGGCGTCACGCGGCACGCCGAGCCGGTCGAGCGTGGCGATGACGTATTTCGCCGGCCGCGGCGCATTCGTCAGCAGCACCACGCGCCCGCCCGTCGCGCGGAACGCCTGCAGCGCGGCGACGGCCGCAGGGAAGGCCGCGACGCCGTTGTGCAGACAGCCCCACAGGTCGCAAAAGAGCGCGTCATAGGGCGCCGAGATCTCGGCCAGGGATTGCACGATCCGGGTCATATCTGCCTCAAGTCCTTGATCCGGCGGGTCGTCTCCCGCCGCGTTGTCCTACAGCCGCTATATGACACTTCGATGAGGAAAGGCAAAGCCCGCCCCTCGCCCGGCGCATCCCGGGATGACGCAATGACGCCGAGGAATGTTTGCGCAATCGCGGTTGAAGTCGCCGGCCGGCGGGCATAAGCAAAAGACAGAGGGTTGAATTTTCTTTTGTTGACAATTGGGTAGCGTTTGAGTTCCGCCCTCTCTGCGTTCGCAGGGGCGCAGGTTCGAAACCGCATCGTTCCGCCCGGCCGGCCTTCGGCGCCGCGGAGCCAACCACAGAAACAGGCAAAAGATGACGAAACTTCTCACCAGCTCCGCCCTCGCGCTGATCGCCAGCGCCGGCCTGGTCGCTGCACAGGACATCTCCGGCACTGCGACGGTCGGCTATGGCCGCACCGACGTGTCGGACACCAGCACCGATCTCGACAGCATCACCTTCGACGGCAATGTCGCCGCGACTTTTGACAACGGCCTCCTGCTCGGCGCCCGCGCCACCGCGATGAACGCCAGCATCGACGATGCACCGGACCTGAACGCCTCGCTGCTCGGTGCCTCGGGCGGCTACCGTCTCGGCAGCGGCCTGCGTGGCGGCGCCTATTACGAGCGCGCCCACCTCGGCTTTGCCGGTATGTCTGGCACGGCCAATTCCTACGGCGCCACGGTCGGCTACGACTTCGCCGCTGGCACCGTCGAGGGCTTCTACGGCCGCAGCGCCGGCTCGGATCTCGGGGATCTGAACGTGCATGACTACGGCGTGACCGGCCGCTACACTGCGATGGACGGCCTCACCTTCGGCGGCAACCTGATGCGCACCAACATCGCGCTCGGCGGCGAGGACGAGAACCTTGACCTCGTCGGCCTCGCGGCGGTTTACGACGTGGCTCCGGCCTGGACCGTGTTCGGCGGCCTTACCCGCAGCTCGATCGCGGACACGGACGTGACCACCTTCGGCCTCGGCGCGAGCTACGACCTGAGCGGCATGGTTGCCGTGCCGACGGTCCTCTCGCTCGAGCTGGCCCGCACCAACCTCGACAGCGACGATCTGGACGCAGACGGCCACGGCAACACCGTGCGTCTCGGCGTGACCTTCCCCTTCGGCCAGACCGGCTCGAAACTGCCCGCGAACAGCGTCGCCGGTGCCGTCATGACCCCGAGCCACAGCGCCGTGACCCAGACCGTGCTCAGCGCGTTCTGATCGCCCCGCACAAGCAACGCGAAAGGCCGGGGCATATGCTCCGGCCTTTTTCATGCGCCGCCGCCATCCGGCCCCCGGCGCAAAGGCAAGGGGCGGAGGTTTCCCCCCGCCCCTCAAACCTGCGCCGCGCGCGTAAGGATCAGACCTTCAGCGCCGGAATGATCTGCTTCTTGCGCGACATCAGCCCGGGCAGGACCACGGTGTCGCCCTCGACGGTGCAGCCGAACGAGGCCTCGGCGATCTTCTTCACCAGATCGTTCGGAACCAGCAGCGTGGCTTCCTCGTTCAGGATGTCGATGACGAAGAGCAGGACCTGATCGGCGCCGTCTTCCTGCGCCACGCCCGGCATCGACGCCATCAGGCTGTCCTTGCGGTCGAGGATCAGCTTCGGCGCGGTGGTCTCGAGGACCGAAACCCGCAGCTCGGTGCCGTCGACGTTGTATTCCTTGCTGTCCATCCGCAGCAGCGCCGCGTCGGAGAAGGCCGAGACGTCCGATTTCGCCTCGAACATCGCCGAGGCGAGCTCGTTGATGTTCACGCCCAGATCAGCGGCCAGCTTCTCGGCCACGGCCTTGTCGTGGTCGGTGGTGGTGGGCGAGCGGAACTCGAGCGTGTCGGACAGGATGCACGACAGCATCGCGCCCTTGATCGCGCGCGGCGCCTTCTCCACGTCGGCCCCCATCAGATCGTAGAGGATGGTGGCGGTGCAGGCGAGCGGACGGATGGTGATGTCGATCGGGCCCTTGGTCTCGATCCCGCCGACCAGCTTGTGGTGGTCGATGATCGCGGTGATGTCGGCCTTGTTGATGCCCTCGGGCAGCTCGGCCGGGTTGTTGGTGTCGACGATGACGACGCTCTCGCCCGGCTCGACGCCGGCGATGATCGCGGGCTTCGGCAGGTCCCAGTGCTTCAGCACGAAGGCCGCCTCGGTGTTGGGTTCGCCGAGCAGCGCGGGCTCGGCGGCCACGCCCTTCACTTCGTTCAGATACCACGCCCAGACGATGGGCGAGCCGGTCGAGTCGGTGTCAGGGGCCTTGTGGCCGAAAACCTTGGTGGTCATGGGATCCCTCGGATGGTCGGTTTCGCGCGTCTTATAGGCGCTGCAGCAAGACTTGTCACGCGCCGCGCAGAGCCCGTCGGGCGAAGCGGCGTGGTTTGCCGCCCGGCCCCGCTCCGCCGCCCGTCGCCGCCGCGGCGCGGCGGAAATTTTCGCCGGTCCGGGTGTTGACAGGCCGGCGGGGGCGTGACTAACTCCCGCATCGTTAGCACTCGCCAGTGCTGAGTGCTAAAAGCAATGGACCTGGAACCTTAGGGAGTGACCCAGATGGCATTCAAACCGCTTCATGACCGCGTGCTGGTCAAGCGCGTGCAGAGCGAAGAAAAGACCAAGGGCGGGCTGATCATTCCGGACTCGGCGAAAGAAAAGCCGGCCGAGGGTGAAATCGTCGCCGTGGGCGACGGTGCGCGCAAGGACTCGGGCGAGCTGATCGCGCCGTCGGTCAAGGTCGGCGACCGCGTCCTGTTCGGCAAGTGGTCGGGCACCGAGGTGACCCTCGACGGCACCGAAATGCTGATCATGAAAGAATCCGACATCATGGGGATCATCGCCTGAGGCCCATCCGCCCACGCGATCCCCTGATCTCAACGTTATTCTGAAGGAGCCAAACAATGGCAGCCAAGGACGTCAAGTTCTCGACCGATGCCCGCGACCGCATGCTCAAGGGCGTGAACATCCTCGCCGATGCGGTGAAGGTCACTCTCGGCCCGAAAGGCCGCAACGTCGTCATCGAGAAATCGTTCGGTGCGCCGCGCATCACCAAGGACGGTGTCTCGGTCGCGAAGGAAATCGAGCTCTCGGACAAGTTCGAGAACATGGGTGCGCAGCTGGTGAAAGAAGTCGCCGCCCGCACCAATGACGAGGCCGGCGACGGCACCACCACCGCCACCGTGCTCGCCCAGGCGATCATCAAGGAAGGCCTGAAGTCGGTCGCCGCCGGGCTCAACCCGATGGACCTGAAGCGCGGCATCGACCTCGCCACCGCCAAGGTCGTCGAATCGATCAAGGCCGCCTCGCGCCCGGTCGCCGACAGCGACGAAGTCGCTCAGGTCGGCACGATCTCGGCGAACGGCGAGGCCCAGATCGGCCGCTTCATCGCTGACGCGATGCAGAAGGTCGGCAACGAGGGTGTCATCACCGTCGAAGAAAACAAGGGCATGGAGACCGAAGTCGAAGTCGTCGAAGGCATGCAGTTCGACCGCGGCTACCTCTCGCCCTACTTCGTCACCAACCCGGACAAGATGATCGCCGATCTCGACGACGTGCTGATCCTGCTGCACGAGAAGAAGCTCTCGTCGCTGCAGCCGATGGTGCCGCTGCTCGAGGCCGTGATCCAGTCGCAAAAGCCGCTGCTGATCATCGCCGAGGACGTGGAAGGCGAAGCGCTCGCCACCCTCGTGGTCAACAAGCTGCGTGGCGGCCTGAAGATCGCCGCCGTCAAGGCTCCGGGCTTCGGTGACCGCCGCAAGGCGATGCTGCAGGACATCGCGATCCTGACCGGCGGCCAGGTGATCTCGGAAGATCTCGGCATGAAGCTCGAGAACGTCGGCATCGACATGCTCGGCAAGGCGAAGAAGGTGTCGATCTCGAAAGAGAACACCACCATCGTCGACGGCGCCGGCGACAAGGCCGAGATCGAGGCCCGCGTCGGCCAGATCCGCACCCAGATCGAGGAAACCACCTCGGACTACGACCGCGAGAAGCTGCAGGAACGTGTGGCCAAGCTTGCCGGTGGCGTCGCCGTGATCCGCGTCGGCGGCATGACCGAAGTCGAGGTGAAGGAGCGCAAGGACCGCGTCGATGACGCGCTGAACGCGACCCGCGCCGCGGTGCAGGAAGGCATCATCGTCGGCGGCGGTGTCGCCCTCGTGCAGGCCACCAAGACGCTCGAAGGGCTGAAGGGCGCCAACGCCGATCAGGACGTCGGCATCTCGATCATCCGTCGCGCCCTCGAAGCGCCGCTGCGTCAGATCTCGGAGAACTCGGGCGTCGACGGCGCCGTGGTCGCCGGCAAGATCCGCGACTCGGAATCGCTCTCGTTCGGCTTCAACGCGCAGACCGAAGAATATGGCGACATGTTCAAGTTCGGCGTGATCGACCCGGCCAAGGTGACCCGCACCGCGCTTGAAAACGCGTCCTCGGTCGCCGGCCTGCTGATCACCACCGAGTGCATGATCGCCGAGAAGCCCGAGCCCAAGGCTCCGGCCGGCGGCATGCCCGACATGGGCGGCATGGGCGGCATGATGTAATCACGCCTTCCCTTGCGGGAAACGGAAGGGCGCCCCCCCGGGGCGCCCTTTTGCTGTTCCGACGCCGAAAAAAGAGGGGGGCGCTGCCCCCCTCGGCCCTTGCGGGCCTCTCCCCCCGGGATATTTGCAGCGATTGGACGCGGAACCCGTGCGGCCGGAGATGGCGATCACCTTCCCGCGGCGCCACCCGATGGGAAAGCGGGGAAGACGCAGCGCATCGCCCCCTGCCCCGCCTCAGTAGACTTCCCAGTCGTCCTCGTGCCCGACGCCGCCGATCGCCATCCAGTCGGCGCGCACCCGCGCCACGCGGCTGTCGCCCCAGGTGCGGAAGACGATGACGAACCCGTCTTCCGTCACCGCATCGGTCGAGATGTCCATCCGGCCGTTGTGCTTCTGGTCGATGTCCCACATCGACAGCGAGACCTGCACCGCGGGCGGCATGCGGAAAGGCTCGCGGAACTGCACCGTGCGGCGCATCTCGCGCGGGCCCTCGCCGGTCCACATGATGCCGCCATCCTGGAAATCGGAGAACAAAACCAATGACCCCTGCGCAATTCCCACGCGGTGCGACGAGATCTTCAACATCGCTCACCCCTCTGAATTTTTCCAAGATCTACGATGACCGCGGGCAAGAAAAAAGATGGGAAGAGCGTGCCGGCGATGGCGGCGCCGCCGTCGACGCGCCCCTCGCGGCCCCGCCATTGCCATTCGCCGCCGCGCCACCCATGGTTCCCCAGCGTAAAGGAGAGAGAAACAGATGGCGCGCATCGCACTGATCCTGACCCCGGGTTTCGCGGATTGGGAATATGCATTCATCGCCGGAACCGGTGCCCCGTTCTATGGCATCGAGACCCGGTTCTTCGCCCCTGCCCCGGGGCGGTTCCGGTCGCAGGGCGGGCTGACGGTCGAGGTCGAGGCCGGGCTTGGCTCCTGCCGCGACTGGCGACCGCAGGTCGTCGCGGTGATCGGCGGGATGATCTGGGAGAGCCCGGAGGCGCCCGATCTCGCCGGGTTCGTGCAGGCACGCCACGCCGGGGGGGCGACGGTGGCGGGGATCTGCGGCGGCACGCTCGCCCTCGCCCGGGCGGGGCTGCTCAATGCCGTGCCGCATACCTCGAACAGCGCAGACTTCCTTGGCGCGCATGCCACAGGCTACACCGGCGCCGCGTTCTACCGCGACAGCGGCGCGGCAGTGGCCGCCGGGCGGGTGGTGACCGCCCCGGGCTCCGCCCCGGTCAGCTTCACCTGCGCCGTCTTCGAGGCCGCCGGCCTTGCCGCCGGCAGCGTGGCGCAGTTCCGCGCGCTGCTCGCCGCAGAGCACCGCTGAGCCCCCGGAATGCAAAAGGCCCCGGGGTTTCCCCCGGGGCCCTCGATCTTGCGGCACCGCCCCTCAGAGGGTCATGTGCGTGCCAAGGGCTTCCATGTCGGCAAGCACCTTCATCGCGGCGTCGACGAGCGAGGGCGCAGCCTCCTCGACGGCCTTGCGGGCCTCGGCCACCATCTCGGCATGCACGTCGGGCGTCAGTTCCGCCTTCGGCATGCCGCGCTCGGCCAGCACGATCACGCTTTCGGGCGTGATCTCGGCGAAGCCGCCGGTCACCGCATAGTCCTCGGCACCGGCCGCGCTGACGACGGTCAGGATCCCCGGCCGCAGCGTGGTGATCAGGGGCGCATGCCCCGGCATCGCGGACAGGTCGCCATCGGCGCCCGGAATCCGCACCTCGGTCACCTGAGCGGAAGCAAGCTTCCGCTCGGGCGCGACGAGGTCGAACTGCATCGTATCGGCCATGGGTTATCCCCCTTACGCCGCAGCAGCGAGTTTCGCGGCCTTGGCGATCACTTCGTCGATGCCACCCACCATGTAGAAGGCGGCTTCCGGCAGGTGGTCGTATTCACCGGCCACCACCGCCTTGAACGACTTGATGGTGTCCTCGAGCGGAACCTGCTTGCCGTCGGCGCCGGTGAAGACCTTCGCCACGTCGAACGGCTGGCTGAGGAAGCGCTGGATCTTCCGGGCACGGGCCACGGTCAGCTTGTCCTCTTCCGACAGTTCGTCCATGCCGAGGATGGCGATGATGTCCTGCAGCGACTTGTAGCGCTGCAGCATGCCCTGCACGTCACGGGCGACCTGATAATGCTCTTCGCCGACGATCTGCGGATCGAGGATCCGCGAGGTCGAGTCGAGCGGGTCAACCGCCGGGTAGATCCCGAGTTCCGAGATCGCGCGCGACAGAACCGTGGTGGCGTCGAGGTGGGCGAACGAGGTCGCCGGCGCCGGGTCGGTCAGGTCGTCGGCCGGCACGTAGATCGCCTGCACCGAGGTGATCGAACCCGCCTTGGTCGAGGTGATGCGTTCCTGCAGCGCGCCCATGTCGGTCGCGAGCGTCGGCTGATAGCCCACGGCCGAGGGGATACGGCCGAGCAGCGCCGACACTTCCGAACCCGCCTGGGTGAAGCGGAAGATGTTGTCGACGAAGAACAGCACGTCCGAACCCGACTGGTCGCGGAACTGTTCGGCCAGCGTCAGGCCCGAGAGGGCGACGCGCATACGGGCCCCCGGAGGCTCGTTCATCTGGCCGTAGACCAGCGCCACCTTCGATTCCTCGAGGTTGTCGAGGTTGATGACGCCCGACTCGATCATCTCGTGATAGAGGTCGTTGCCTTCACGGGTCCGTTCACCCACGCCGGCGAACACGGAGAAGCCCGAGTGCACCTTCGCGATGTTGTTGATCAGTTCCATGATCAGAACGGTCTTGCCCACGCCGGCGCCGCCGAACAGGCCGATCTTGCCGCCCTTCGAGTAGGGGGCGAGCAGGTCGATCACCTTGATGCCGGTGACGAGGATTTCCGACGCGGTCGACTGCGCCGCGAAGTCCGGGGCGGGCTGGTGGATGGCGCGGTATTCGTCCGCCACGACCGGGCCGCGTTCGTCCACCGGCGCGCCGATGACGTTCAGGATGCGGCCGAGCGTCGCGTTGCCGACCGGCACCGAGATCGGCGCGCCGCTATCCGACACCTCAGCGCCGCGCACGAGGCCCTCGGTGGCGTCCATCGCGATCGCGCGGACGGTGTTCTCGCCGAGATGCTGGGCGACTTCGAGCACCAGCTTCTTGCCGTTGTTGGTGGTCTCGAGCGCGTTCAGAATTGCGGGCAGGCCGCCTTCGAACTGCACGTCGACGACGGCGCCGATGACCTGGGTCACTTTGCCTTTGCTTGCCATTGTCTATCTCCGGTTCCGTCAGAGCGCCTCGGCGCCCGAAATGATTTCGATGAGCTCTTTGGTGATCGCGGCCTGGCGCGAGCGGTTGTACTCGATCGTCAGCTTGTCGATCATGTCGCCCGCGTTGCGGGTGGCGTTGTCCATCGCCGACATCTGGGCGCCGTTGAACGAGGCGTTGTTCTCGAGCAGCGCCGAGAAGATCGCCGTCGAGACACCGCGCGGCAGCAGGTCGTGGAGGATCGCCTCCTCGCTCGGCTCGTAGTCGAAGAGCGCCGAGGAACCATGCCCCTCGCTTTCCTCGAACTGGGCCGGGATCACCTGTTTCGCCGTCGGCACCTGCGAGATCACGCTCTCGAAGACCGAGTAGAAGATCGTCGCGACATCGAATTCGCCGGCGTCGAAGCGGGCGAGAATGTCGCGGCCGATCCCGCGGGCGGTGAGATAGGTGAGTTTCTTCACCTCGCTCAGGTCGATATGCCCGACGAAATACTGGCCATAGTCGCGGCGCATCGCGTCGCGGCCCTTCTTGCCGACGGTGAGGATCTTCACCGTCTTGCCGGCGGCCAGCAGTTCATCCACCCGGTGCCGCGCAAGCTTGGCGATATTGGCGTTGAAGCCACCGCAAAGCCCGCGTTCGCCGGTCATCACCACCAGAAGGTGGGTCTGGTCAGAGCCCGTCCCGGCCAGAAGCCGGGGCGCAGAGGCAGAGCCGCCGACCGAGGCCGCAAGGCTGGTCATCACGGCGTTCATCCGCTCGGCATAGGGCCGGGCGTGTTCGGCGGCTTCCTGGGCGCGGCGGAGCTTTGCCGCCGCGACCATCTGCATCGCCTTCGTGATCTTACGAGTGTTCTTGACACTCGCGATCCGGTTCTTGAGGTCCTTAAGGCTGGGCATGTCCCTGTCCTTTCAGGCGGGTCAAGCGAAAGTCTTGGCGAATTCTGCGATCGCGGCTTTCAGCTTGGCTTCGGCATCGCCCTTGATCTTCGGATCTTCGTTGGTGATCCAGTCAAGGACATCTTTGCGGTTCGAACGCAGGTAGCTCAGCAGCCCCTTCTCGAAACGGTCGACTTCCTTCACCGGCACGGCGTCGAGGAAGCCGTTGGTGCCCGCGAAGATGACCGCGACGATTTCCGCGTTGGTCAGCGGCGAGTACTGCGGCTGCTTCATCAGCTCGGTCAGGCGCGCACCGCGGTTCAGCAGCTTCTGCGTCGCGGCGTCGAGGTCCGAGCCGAACTGCGCGAAGGCCGCCATTTCGCGGTACTGCGCCAGTTCCAGCTTCACCGGGCCGGCGACCGACTTCATCGAGTTGGTCTGCGCCGAGGAGCCGACGCGCGACACCGAGAGACCGGTGTTCACGGCCGGGCGAATGCCCTGGTAGAACAGTTCGGTTTCCAGGAAGATCTGGCCGTCGGTGATCGAGATCACGTTGGTCGGGATGTAGGCCGACACGTCGCCCGCCTGGGTCTCGATGATCGGCAGAGCGGTCAGCGAGCCAAGACCGTAATCCTCGTTCAGCTTCGCCGAACGCTCGAGCAGACGCGAGTGCAGGTAGAACACGTCGCCCGGATAGGCTTCACGCCCCGGGGGACGACGCAGCAGCAGCGACATCTGGCGATAGGACACGGCCTGCTTCGACAGGTCATCATAGATGATCAGCGCGTGCATGCCGTTGTCGCGGAAGTATTCCGCCATCGCGGTCGCCGAATAGGGGGCGAGGAACTGCATCGGCGCCGGGTCCGAAGCGGTGGCGGCGACGACGGTGGTGTATTCCATCGCGCCCGCTTCCTCGAGCTTCTTCACCAGCTGCGCCACGGTCGAACGCTTCTGGCCGATCGCGACGTAGAAGCAGTGCAGCTTGTTCGAGGGGTTGGCCTCGTTGTACGACTTCTGGTTCAGGATGGTATCGAGCGCGATCGCGGTCTTGCCGGTCTGACGGTCGCCGATGATCAGCTCGCGCTGGCCGCGGCCGATCGGGATCATCGCGTCGACCGATTTCAGGCCGGTCGCCATCGGTTCATGCACCGATTTGCGCGGGATGATGCCGGGAGCCTTCACGTCGGCGATGCGACGCTCGACATAGGTCACCGGGCCTTTGCCGTCGATCGGGTTGCCGAGGGCGTCAACGACGCGACCGAGCAGGCCCGGGCCGGTGGGCACGTCCACGATCGAGTTGGTGCGCTTGACGACATCGCCTTCCTTGATGTCGCGGTCGGAGCCGAAGATCACGATACCGACGTTGTCGACCTCGAGGTTCAGCGCCATGCCGCGGATGCCGCCGGGGAACTCGACCATTTCGCCCGCCTGGACGTTGTCGAGCCCGTGCACGCGGGCGATACCGTCGCCCACCGAGAGCACGCGGCCGACTTCGGCCATCTGGGCGTCCTGCCCGAAGTTCTTGATCTGCTCCTTGAGGATCGCAGAGATCTCAGCTGCTTGGATGCCCATTATCCGACCTCTTTCATGGTGTTCTGGAGAGAAGCGAGCTTCGAGCGGATCGAGGTGTCGATCATGCGCGAGCCCAGCCTGACAATCATTCCGCCGATCAGGCTGTCATCGACGGCAACGTTGAGTTTGACGGTCTTGCCCGTCTTTTCCTGCAGCGTGGCGGCCAGCTTGGCGGCCTGCGCATCGCTGAGGGGCGCGGCGGCAGTGACCTCGGCGGTCATCTCGCCCTTCGCCGTGGCAATCGCCTCGGCCAGCGCCTTGAGAAGCTGCGGCAGCGCGAACAGGCGCCGCTTGCTCGCCATCAGCGCGAGGCCCTGCGCCATCGGCGCCGAGAGCCCCATGCGCGCGGCCACCGCGGCGATCGCCTTGCCCTGGTCATCGCGGCTGTAGAGCGGCGAGGAGATCAGGTCGCGCAGCTCGGCCGAAGCGGCCAGCGCCGCGCCGAGCGCGCCGACATCGGCCTCGAGGGCGTCAACGCCCCCGGCATCCCGTGCGAGTTCGAAGATGGCCGTGGCATAGCGCCCGGCGATGGCTGCGGAAATCGAAGCTGGTTCGGACACGTCCACCCTTCCGATGCTCTTGCCCCCGCGCGTCCGATCCGATCGCACCGACCGGGCCGGGCCGGAGGCTCCCTTCGGCGCGCGGGTTCCCGCCCTTACGCCGCATTCGGGACCGCGTGTAGCAGAGCGTTCCCCCCCTCGCAACCGTCTTGCACAACAGAATGTGAATGGGGTGAACGGAATTGCACCGGGGCCGAGACTGTTAGCGCAAGCCCTTCGGAAGTTGCGGCGCTAACACGATGCCGCAATGCAGCATTGCGCCTCCGGAAGGGCTGCCGCGGGGGCCCGGGAGGCGCGTGATTCCCCGGCGGCAAGGCGGCCCGGCTCAGACCGGATCGGCCATCGGTTTCGCCGCCCCCTCGAGGATCGACAGCGGCTTGCGCACCGCCGCCCCCAGCCCCGGCCGGCGCGGTGAATGCACCTGTTTCGAGAGCTCGAGAAACAGCACGCCCGCCGCAAGGAAGCCCGACACCCGCGCCCCCATCCGCTCCCACATCGCCGCCGAGCGCAGCCAGAACCGGCGGTGCGAGGGCGGGATATAAAGAGCCGCGGCATGACGCTCGGGCACGAAGCCCGCCCGGCGCGCCTGCAGGTCGAGCTGCCCGAGCGAGTAGGGCCGGCCAAAGCCGAAAGGCGTGGTCTCGCGCGGGGCCCAGAGCCCCGAGCGGTTCGGCACGATCAGCATCGCCCGCCCGCCGGGGCCAAGCACCCGCCAGCACTCCTCCAAAAGCGCATCGGGGTTGTCCGAAACCTCGAGCCCGTGCAGCACGACGAGCCGGTCGACCATGCCGGTCTCGAGCGGCCAGCGCGTCTCCTCGCACAGCACCGAGACATTGGGCATCCCCGCGGGCCAGGGCATCACCCCCTGCGCCGCCGGCATCAGCCCGATCACCCGCCGCGCCGGCGCCAGATAGGGGCGCAACAGCGGCACGGCAAAGCCGTAACCCGCCACCGTCAGCCCCGCCATCTCGGCCGAGGTCGCGGGCCAAAGCTCGAGCAGACGGTCGCGCACCGCCCGCTGCGCCGCACGGCCCAACTGGGTGCGATAATAGAAATTGCGCAGGTCGAGCACGTCGAGGTGCATTGCGTGCGGTCCCTCCCCGGGCGTAACTGGGGGCCACAATAGCGAATGCGACACGAAAAGCCATGACCCTCGAATTGCTGATCGTCCCCTGTCTTGCCGACAATTACGCCTATCTGCTGCACGATGCCGGCAGCGGCACGACCGCCGTCGTCGATGTGCCCGAGGCGGCGCCGGTGCAACAAGTGCTGGCCGAGCGCGGCTGGCGGCTCGACACGATCCTGCTCACCCACCACCACAACGACCACATCGCCGGGGTGCCGGCGCTCGCGGGTGCGACCGGGGCCGCGGTGATCGGCGCCGCGGCCGACGCGCACCGGCTGCCGCCGCTGAGCACGGCCGTGCATCCGGGGCAGGTGATCGAGGTCGCGGGCCACCGCACCGAGGTGCTCGACGCCGCGGGCCACACGCTCGGTCACATCGCCTTTTACCTGCCGCTCGCGGGGCTGCTGTTCTCCGGAGACAGCCTGATGAGCTGGGGCTGCGGGCGGCTCTTCGAGGGCAGCCCGGCGCAGATGCTTGCCACGCTGACCCGGATGGCGGCGCTGCCGGGCGACACGCTGGTCTGCTCGGGCCACGAATACACCGAGGCGAATGGCCGCTTCGCGCTGAGCCTCGAGCCCGGGGCCCCTGCCCTGCGCGCGCGGATGGCCGAGGTGCAGGCGCTGCGCGCCGAGGGCCGGCCGACGGTGCCGGCGCGGCTCGACCTCGAGCAAGCGACGAACCCGTTCCTGCGCGGGACCGATCCGGCGCTGAAACGCGCCCTCGGCCTTGCCCCCGAAGCCAGCGCGCTTGCCACCTTCACCGAGGCGCGGGCACGCAAGGACCGGTTCTGAGCGCTCGGCGGGCCGCTCAGCGCGGCCCGTCGCCGTTCTTGCCGGGCTCGGCCGGGGTCTGATCTTCCGGCTCGCGGTCGTCGAACACCGCCTCGGCCTCGGCCACCGCCGCCACCTCCTGCGCCGCCGCCGCCCGCCCCGCCGCCCCGGCCGCGCGGGCCTGGCGCAGCGCATCGGCGACGAAGAGGCGCGACAGCGTGGCATAGAGCGGCTCGGGCGAGATGAAGCGCGAGGTGCCATAGCCGAGCATCGCCGCCGCCATCACCGGCACGATGATCTCGTGGTTGCCGGTCATCTCGATGATGATGACGAAAGCGGTCATCGGCGCCTGCGTCACGCCGGCGAAATAGCCCGCCATGCCGAGGATCGCGGCAAGGCCCACCTCGGTCGACAGGATCAGCGCCACGGTGGCCCCAAGCCCGGCCCCGACCGAGAGCGAGGGCGCGAACAGCCCGCCCGGAATCCCCGAGACGGTGGCGGCCAGGGTCGAGACGAGCTTGGCCAGGAAATAGGTGGGCGGCGGCGCCTGCCCCTCGATCGCGGCGCGGGCGACATCATAGCCCGTGCCCCAGGTCAGCCCGTCGCAGGCGACGCCCGCGACGGCGGTGACGATGCCCGCAACCAGCGCCACGATCACCGTCTTGCGCCCGGCCGAGGCCGAGCGCCACCGCCGCAGCCGGCGGGTGATGAGGATCGTGCCGCGGCTGAACAGTGCCCCTGCCAGGCCGCCGGCAAGGCCGCAGACCAGCACCATCACCCAGTCGCGCCAGCCATTCGCCAGCGCATCGGAATGGCCGAAATAGGTGTAGTTGCCGAGAATGCCGAGCGAGGAGAGACCGGCGATGATGACGGTGATCAGCACCACGCCGTTGGTGCGCGCCTTGTAGGCGCGGCTCATCTCCTCGATCGCGAAGACGATGCCCGCAACCGGGGTGTTGAAGGCCGCCGCGATGCCCGCGGCCGAGCCCGCAAGGATCAGCCCGCGCCCGGCCGGGATGCCCCCGAAGCGCCCCGCCGCCATCATGATCGAGGCGCCCACCTGCACCGTCGGCCCCTCGCGCCCGATCGAGGCGCCGCAAAACAGGCCGACCACGGTCAGCGCCACCTTGCCCACGGCGATCTTCAGGCTCAGCATCGCGCCGCGGTCGGGCAGGTCGCGCAGCACCCGCGCCGCCATCGCCTGCGGGATGCCCGAGCCCTGCGAGTTCGGGATCCAGCTTTGCGCCACCCAGGCGCAGGCGACGAAGCCGAGCGGGGTGACGATCAGCGGCGCCAGGCGGAAATCCTCGGTCGCGGCAAAGGCGGCGAAGGTCTTCTGCGCGAAATCGGCCGCGATCGCGAAACCTGCGCTGATCGCGCCGATCGCCAGCGCGCCGAGCCAGAACACGAACCGCGACTTCCACAGCCGGGGCGCGTTCATCGCCCGCGAGCGACGCCACATCGCGAGGCGCGAGATCCGGAAGGAGGCCATCGTTCTTTCCGTTCTTTCCGTATCGAGAGGCCCTTCCAATGAACCCTCCCCCACCCTATTTCAACCCGGAACTGGCTTTGACGCGGGATTTCCGCCCCTGTAGCCAGGCCCCCGGAGCGCGGAGCGCCTGCCCTGATGGCAGGAGATCGGGCGGGTGTCCTGTTCACTTTTCGGGCAGAACGGAAACAGTGAGTGATTTTTACGCAAAGAGGGCTTGAAGCGCGGCCATTTCCGCCGAACTTTAATCCCATAAGGCCAGCAAAGGGCTCAGGCCCCGCACCGCAGGAAAGGAGCACCATATGCCGTCGTTCTCGACCACGCTCGAACAAGCCATCCACGGGGCGCTCGCGCTGGCAAACTCGCACAAGCACGAGCTCGCCACGCTCGAGCACCTGCTGCTCGCCCTGATCGACGAGCCCGACGCGAACCGCGTGATGCGCGCCTGCGGCGTCGATCTCGACGAGCTGCGCCAGACGCTGAACGAATTCATCGACGACGACCTCTCGACCCTGATCACCGAGGTCGAGGGCTCGGAGGCCGTGCCCACGGCTGCCTTCCAGCGCGTGATCCAGCGCGCCGCGATCCATGTGCAAAGCTCGGGGCGGACCGAAGTGACGGGGGCGAACGTGCTCGTCGCGATCTTCGCCGAGCGCGAGAGCAACGCCGCCTTCTTCCTGCAGGAGCAGGACATGACCCGCTATGACGCGGTCAACTTCATCGCCCATGGCGTTGCCAAGGACCCCGCCTTCGGCGAGGCGCGCCCGGTCGTCGGCGCCGAGGACGAACAGAAGGCCGAGGCCGCCCAGCCCGGCGAGGCGAAGGAATCGGCGCTGGCGAAATACTGCGTCAACCTGAACCAGAAGTCGCAAAAGGGCGATATCGACCCGCTGATCGGCCGCGAGGAAGAGGTCGAGCGCGCGATTCAGGTGCTGTGCCGGCGGCGCAAGAACAACCCGCTTCTGGTGGGCGACCCGGGCGTCGGCAAGACCGCCATCGCCGAGGGGCTGGCGCTGAAGATCACCCGCGGCGAAACCCCCGAGATCCTGTCCGGTGCGACGATCTTCTCGCTCGACATGGGCGCGCTCTTGGCCGGCACCCGCTATCGCGGCGATTTCGAGGAACGGCTGAAGGCAGTGATGAAGGAGCTCGAGGACCATCCCGACGCGATCCTCTTCATCGACGAGATCCACACGGTGATCGGCGCCGGCGCCACCTCGGGCGGCGCGATGGATGCCTCGAACCTGCTGAAACCGGCGCTCGCTGGCGGCAAGCTGCGCTGCATGGGCTCGACCACCTACAAGGAGTTCCGCCAGCACTTCGAGAAGGACCGCGCGCTCTCGCGCCGGTTCCAGAAGATCGACGTGAACGAACCCACGGTGCAGGATTCGGTGAAGATCCTGATGGGGCTGAAGCCCTATTTCGAGAAGCACCACGACATCCGCTACACCAACGACGCGATCAAGGCGGCGGTGGAGCTGTCGGCGCGCTACATCCATGACCGCAAGCTGCCCGACAAGGCGATCGACGTGATCGACGAGGCCGGCGCGGCGCAGCACCTGCTGAGCGAGAGCAAGCGGCGCAAGACGCTTGGCCCGAAAGAGATCGAGGCGGTGGTGGCAAAGATCGCCCGGATCCCGCCGAAGACCGTCTCGAAGGGCGATGCCGAGGTGCTGCGCGATCTGGAAAAGACGCTCAAGCGCGTGGTCTTCGGTCAGGACAAGGCGATCGAGGTGCTCGCCTCGGCGATCAAGCTCAGCCGCGCCGGCCTGCGCGAGCCGGAAAAGCCGATCGGCAACTATCTCTTCGCGGGCCCCACGGGTGTCGGCAAGACCGAGGTGGCAAAGCAGCTTGCCGATACGCTCGGCGTGGAACTGCTGCGCTTCGACATGTCGGAATACATGGAGAAGCACGCGGTCAGCCGGCTGATCGGCGCGCCTCCGGGCTATGTCGGCTTCGATCAGGGCGGCATGCTGACCGATGGCGTCGACCAGCACCCGCATTGCGTGCTGCTGCTCGACGAGATCGAGAAGGCGCATCCGGATGTCTACAACATCCTCTTGCAGGTGATGGACCACGGCAAGCTGACCGACCACAACGGCCGGACGGTGGACTTCCGCAACGTGATCCTGATCATGACCTCGAACGCCGGCGCCTCGGAACAGGCGAAGGCAGCGATCGGCTTCGGCCGCGACCGGCGCGAGGGCGAGGACACGGCGGCGATCGAGCGCACCTTCACCCCCGAGTTCCGCAACCGTCTCGATGCCGTGGTCAGCTTCGCGCCGCTGTCGCGCGACGTGATCTTGCAGGTGGTCGACAAGTTCGTGCTGCAGCTCGAGGCGCAGCTGATCGACCGCAACGTGCATATCGAGCTGAGCCCCGAGGCGGCGAACTGGCTCGCCGAGCGCGGCTATGACGACAAGATGGGGGCGCGTCCGCTTGGCCGCGTGATCCAGGAATACATCAAGAAGCCGCTCGCCGAGGAACTGCTCTTCGGCAAGCTGACGAAGGGCGGCATGGTGTTCATCGGGGTCAGGGACGACGCTATCGTCCTCGACGTCGAGGAGCCCGGCAAGCCGCGCCTGACCGGCGAGGCGAAACCGCGCCTGCTGCCCGCCGGCTGAGCGATGCAGCGCCTGCGCCATCCGATCCCGGCCCTGATCCTCGGGGCCGGGATTTTTCTTGCCCCGGCCGCACGGGCTGCGGACATCACGCTGACCCTGCCGATCGACTGCAGGCTGGGCGAGACCTGCTACATCCAGCATTACCCCGACCGCGACCCGGGCCCGGGGGTGCGCGACTACAGCTGTGGCGCCGTCACCTACGAGGGCCATGACGGCACCGATTTCGCCCTGCCCACCCGCGCCGCGATGGCGGCGGGTGTCGCGGTGCTGGCGGCCGCTCCGGGCCGGGTGCGGGCGGTGCGCGACGGCGAGGCGGACGGCGCGCTGCTTGCCGGCGCGAGCGTGAAGGGCAAGGAATGCGGCAACGGCGTGCTGATCGAGCATGGCGCGGGCTGGCAGACGCAATATTGCCACCTGAGGCGCGGCTCGATCCGGGTGCAGCCGGGCGAGACGGTTGCGGCGGGCACGCCGCTCGGCCTCGTGGGCATGTCGGGTCTGGCCGAGTTCCCGCACCTGCACCTGACGCTGCGCGAGAACGGCACGCCGGTCGACCCGTTCCGGCCCGCCCACGACGCGAGCTGCACCGCCGTGGCGCAGACCGGCCTGTGGGGCAGCGCCCTGCCCTACCGCCCCGGCGGCCTGCTCGAGACGGGGCTCGCCATCGCCCCGCCCGATTACGGCGCGGTCCGGGCCGGGCTGCCGCCCGCGACGCGGTTGCCGGCCGATGCCGGGGCGCTGCTGCTGTGGGCCTATGGCTGGGAAAGCGTGACCGGCGACGTGCTGCGCTTTGTCATCGACGGCCCCGCGGGGTTCCGCTTCGAGCAGGAGAGGCCGCTCAAGAAGGGGCAGGCGCTGTTTCTCGGCTATGCCGGGCGCAAGGCTCCCACGGCCGGTTTCCCGGCCGGCACCTACCGCGCCGAGGCGAGCCTCCTGCGTGCGGGCAAGGTGATCGCACAACGCAGCACCCTGGCCGATCTCGGCGGCTGATGAGGGCGCACAGGAAAAGGGCGGGCCAGGGGCCCGCCCGCAGTCATCCGCCGCTTACTTCGCCCATTCCCAGGGCACGGTGAACTCGCCGAGCCGGTGCTTGATCACCTCGTCCTCGACCGCGCCGGTGGTGGCGATCTGGGCCACCAGACCACGTTTCTTGTCCTCGATCACCGAAACGACATGAGCGGCGATGCCCGCTTCGCCCAGGGCCGCATCCAGCACCCGCTGGATCGCCCGCTTGCGCAGGTCGGGCTTGAAGATCTTGCCGACCGCGGTCTTCGGCAGCTCGGGCATGATCTCGATGTGCTTCGGGATCGCGGCGCGTTCATGGATGTGCTTCTTCGCATGGGCCATGATCTCGGCCTCGGTCACCTCGGCGCCCGCGACCAGCTCGACATAGGCGCAGGGAAGCTCGCCCGCGAAGCTGTCGGGCTGGCCGATGGCGCCGGCGAAGGCGACCGCCGGATGGCTGAGCAACGCCTCCTCGATCTCGGCCGGGTCGATGTTGTGGCCGCCGCGGATGATCAGGTCCTTCGCCCGCCCGGTGATCCACAGATAGCCATCGGCGTCGAGACGGCCAAGGTCGCCGGTGCGCAGGAAGCGGTCCTCGGCGAAGAGGTCATGGTTCTTGTCGGGCTCGGTATAGGTCGAGCCCTCGAACACGCCCGGGTTGGCGACGCAGATCTCGCCGACCTCGTCGACGCCGCATTCGATGTATTCGTGGTTCACCCGGCGCAGGATCCGCACATGGGTATAGGGCAGCGGCAGACCGACCGAGCCCACCTTCTTCTTGCCGTCGGGCGGGTTCACCGCAACGAGGCAGGTCGCCTCGGTCAGCCCGTAGCCCTCGCAGACCTCGACCCCGGTCGCCTCGCGGAAGCGGTTGTAAAGCTCGACCGGCAGCGCCGCCGAGCCCGAGATTGCCGTGCGCAGCGAGGAGATATCGGCATTCACCGGGCGCTGCATCAGCGCCGAGATCGCCGTCGGCACGGTGATCAGGAAGGTGACCTGCCAGCGTTCGACCAGCTTCCAGAAATTGTCGAAGACGCCCTCGCCGCGATAGCCCGCGGGCGTCGGCATCACCACATGCGACCCGGCCGCGATTGCCGACATCATGATCGGATAGGCGGCGAAGACATGAAACAGCGGCAGCGGGCAGATCATCACGTCGGTCTCGTCAAAGAGCAGCGTGCCGCCGAGCCAGCCGTTGTAGATCATCCCCGAATACTTGTGCTGCGCCACCTTCGGCATGCCGGTGGTGCCGCCGGTGTGGAAATAGGCCGCGACCCGGTCGCCGGTGCTGTCGGCGAAGGTCAGCCGGTCGCCCGGCATCTTCGCGCATTCGCGGTTGAAATCGAAGATGTCGGCGTGGTGGCGGGTCTCGACCTTCGGGCGCAGGAAGGGGACGATCCAGCTTTTCGGCGGCGCGAGATAGCGGTTCAGGTCGATCTCGAGCACGGTCTGCACGTTCGGCGCGAACTTCACCGCCTGGGCCGCCTTCTGCGCCACATCGGTCTTCGGGAAGGCCTTGAGCGTGACCAGCACCTTGGCCTTGGTCTCGCGCAGGATCGCCGAGATCTGCTCGGCTTCGAGGAGCGGGTTGATCGGGTTGACGATGCCCGCGGTGGCACCGCCAAGAAGCGTGATCGCGGTCTCGAGGCAGTTCGGCAGCATGTAGGCCACCGTGTCGCCCTCGCCGACGCCAAGGCTGCGCAGCAGGTTCGCGGCCTGCGTCACCCGGGCATGGAGCGCCGCCCAGCTCAGCGTCTGTGCCGGCGCCTGCGGGTCCGAGAACAGCTGGAACGACAGTGCCGGACGCGCGCCGTGGCGCTCTTTCGTCCGCGTCAGGAATTCATAGAGCGTCTTCGCAGTGTCGCGTTCTGCCCAGGGCATCTCGCGCTCGATACGATCACGATCCGCAACCGTGGCATAGATTTCCGCCATTTCAACCTCCCCTGCCCGTTCCTCCTCGGGCCTCGCCCGCAGAATGCGTCAAAGCGCCGATAGGCGGCAAGGGCAAGGCTTACCAAAACGTCACGTCATGGCAGCCATGACGCGAGGGAAGGGCTCCGCCCGCCTGCGGTGCGGACGGAGGCCCCGCGTCCGGCTCAGGCCTTGGCGCCGGGGATGCGCAGCATCTGGCCCGGATAGATCTTGTCGGGATGGCTCAGCATCGGCTTGTTCGCCTCGAAAATCTCGGGATAGCGGTTGGCGTTGCCGAGGTATTTCTTCGCGATCGCCGACAGCGTGTCGCCCTTTTCCACAGTGTGGAAGACCGCGGCCTGGGTGTCCTCGTCGTGATCGGTCTCGACCTGCGCGACGCCGCCGACATTGCCGACCGCCAGAATGATCTTTTCCTTCGTCGCCGCATCGACCGCCTTGCCCGAGACGGTGACCTTGTCGCCCTCGACCTTCAGGTCAACGCCGCTGGTGTCGAGGCCGAGATCCTTCAGCTCGGCTTTCAGCACCTCGGCCTTCGGCGCCTCGGCGGCCTCCGCCTTGCCGCCAAACAGCGATTTTCCGGCGTCCTTCACGAAATTCCACAGGCCCATGTCTCTCTCCTCTGCCAGTCCGCGCCCCCGGCACAGGCCGGGCACGGGGACCAGCCTGCCCCGGAACGCACAAGGGCGACAGGGGGAAAAACCGGGCTGCGGCCGCAGTCCGGCGGATAACCGCCCTCAGAGGGCGGTGCCGTCGGTGAACTGCAGTTTCGCAAGCTCGGCGTAAAGCCCGCCCTCGGCCACCAGTTCTTCGTGCGTGCCCTGCGCAACGATCCGGCCCTCGTCGAAGACGACGATCCGGTGCGCCTTTTTCACCGTCGCCAGACGGTGCGCCACGATCACCGTGGTGCGCCCGACCGAGAGCCGGTCGACCGCCGCCTGCACCTCGCGCTCGGAAGCGGCATCAAGGGCCGAGGTCGCCTCGTCGAGCAGCAGGATCGGCGCGTCGCGCAGGATCGCGCGGGCGATGGCGATGCGCTGCTTCTGCCCGCCCGAGAGCATCACGCCGCGCTCGCCCACATAGGTGTCAAAACCCTGCGGCAGCGCGGTGAGGAAGTCCCAGGCATGGGCCGCGCGCGCGGCCTCCTCGACCTCGGCATCCGTGGCCTCGGGCCGGCCGAAGCGGATGTTCTCGCGCGCCGAGGCCGCGAAGATCACCGGGTCCTGCGGCACCAGCGCAATCGCGCGGCGGAAATCGGCACGCGCGAGCGTGCGCAGATCGTGGCCGTCGATGGTGACGCGGCCGGTCTCCGGGTCCCAGAACCGCTGGATCAGCTGCACCACGGTGGTCTTGCCCGCGCCCGAGGGGCCGACGAGGGCCACCGTCTCGCCCGGGTTGATCGCCAGTTCGACATGATCGAGCGCCGAGGTCTCGGGCCGCGAGGGGTAGTGGAAGCTGACATCCTCGAAGCGGATCGCCCCCTTCGCCGGCATCGGCAGCGGCAGCGGGTGCTCGGGGTCGGTGACGCTGTCATGGGCGGAGAGCAGCTCGACCAGACGCTCGGTGGCGCCGGCAGCGCGCTGCAGCTCGCCCCAGATCTCGGACAGCGCGCCGACCGAGCCCGCGACCATCACCGCATAGATCACGAACTGCACCAGCTCGCCCACCGACATCGCGCCGCCGCGCACGTCGCGCGCACCGACCCAAAGGACGCCGACCACCCCCGCGAAGACGAGGAAGATCACGATCACCGTCATCAGCGCGCGGGTGCTGATCCGCCGCCGTGCCGAGTCATAGCTTTTCTCGGTCACGTCCGAGAAGGCGCGCCGGGTCAGCGCCTCGTGGGTGAAGGCCTGCACCGTCTGCGCCGACAGCAGCGCCTCCGAGGCCGAGGCCGAGGAGGCGGCGATCCAGTCCTGGTTCTCGCGGCCGAGAACGCGCAGCCGTCGCCCCATCACCACGATCGGCACGACGACGAGCGGCACCACCAGCAGCACGAGCCCGGTCAGCTTGGCCGAGGTGACGAGCAGCATCAGCAGGCCGCCGAACAGGATCAGCACGTTGCGCAGCGCGACCGAGACCGAGGAGCCGATCACCGAGAGGATCAGCGTGGTGTCGGTGGTGATACGCGAGATAATCTCGCCGGTCAGGATCCGTTCGAAGAACGCGGGCGACATGCCGATCACCCGGCCGAACACTGCCTTGCGGATATCGGCAACGACGCGCTCGCCGAAGCGGGTGACGAGCGCATAGCGCAGCCCGGTGCCGATCGCGAGCAGCGCCGCGATGACGAGGGCCGCCCCGAAATACTGGTCAAGCAGTTCCGCTCCCTGCTGGAAGCCGTCGACGACACGGCGCACCGCGATCGGCAGGATCAGGCTGATCGAGGCGGTGAGGACAAGCGCCGCGAGCGCCGCGGCAGCGGTGCCGCGATAGGGCAGCACGAAGGGAGCAAGCCCCCTCAGCGCGCCGATGCGTTTCGTGGTGGGCCGGTCCTCGATCGGGGCTTGCGGTCTGCGTGCCATGGGCTCTCCCTTCGTTTGTTGCCCGTTTAGGCGGCGCAAGCGCTCCGGGCAAGCACTGTGTTCCCGCGCGTGCGATGCGCACGCAGCCGTGAAGGCATGGGGGAAAGGCGCGACGCCGCTCCCGCCCCGAAGGGCGGTCAGCGGTGATCGTTCATGTCGCGAAAGGATTGGCAGCGCCTACGGGATTCGAACCCGTGTTTTATGGCTGAGAACCACACGTCCTAACCCCTAGACGAAGGCGCCACATCCGTGGGGGGCGATATAGGCCGATGCGCCGGCGGGCACAAGCGGATTTTGCGGCGTGGAAGACAACGGGCCGGAGGGCTGGTGCGGGCGACCGGCACCATTTTCTTGTATCATCGTGTTCCATGTTGACTCCCGTTTGCCTCATATACCAATGGGGTAACGGCATTTTTGTCTCACCGCGTCGCATTCGTGATCGGTGCAGCGCATGCCTAATGTGGGGCTAAGAGTGGGGCTAGGCATGGCGGCACTGAACAAATTGACTGCGGTCAGGATCAGGACCGCGCCTTCCGGCCGGCATGGCGACGGCGGCGGTCTCTATCTGGATAAGACAGCAGACGGCGGGAAATGGCTATACCGCTACACATTTTCAGGCAAGCGGAGAGACATGGGGCTCGGGTCAATGTCAGCCGTGACGCTGGCTCAGGCGCGTCAGCAGCGCGATAGATGGGCAGCGGTGCTCGCATCCGGGAGAGACCCAATTGCGGAGCGGGCACGCGAGCGTGAGGCTAATGCGACTCGCGATGACCCATCTCTTGCAGACCTCGTGGATACCGTCTTCGGGGCACTCAAACACACACTCAAGGGACAGGGAGAGGCAGGGCGATGGATGTCACCGCTGCGAGTGCATGTCCTGCCAGCGCTTGGACGCCGCCCCGTGTCATCTCTCAGAACCGCAGATTTCGTGCGGGTGCTGCAGCCGATATGGCGCAGTAAGCCGAGCACGGCTGAAAAGGCCTTCAGCCGGCTCCGGCTATGCTATCGCAAGGGCAAGCGCCTCGGCCATCCGATCGACCCTGACACGCTGGATGCAGCGCGAGAACTGATGGGGGATCTGCACATCTCACCGGAGCATATCGCAGCCACGCGCTGGCAGGATGCACCTGCCCTCTTTCAACGTCTATCCGGGGACACGTCGGGGCTGATGTGTCTGCGCCTGCTGCTGCTTACAGCTGTCCGCGGAGATGCAGCACGCGGGGCTCACTTTAGCGAGATCAGCGGCGCAGTGTGGACCGTACCAAAGGAGCGTGTGAAGGGGCAACTGAAAGCGGCTTCCGACTTCCGCGTGCCGCTATCGACACAGGCAGTTGCGATCATTGATGAAGCCCGACGCCTGTCGAATGATCCAGAGGGCGGCCTTCTGTTCCCTGGAGACCGCGGCACAGCGATCAGCCAAAACGCCCTACTGAAGGCGATAGACAAGATCGGAGAACCTGGGCGTCCGCACGGCTTCCGCACCACATTTCGGACATGGGTGCAGGACACGCTTGATGGATCGCACGACCTGGCCGCAGAAACGGCACTCGGCCATGTCATCGGCAGCAAGGTCCGGCGGGCATATGCACGCTCTGACATGCTCGACCAGCGCGCTGTGCTGATGCAGAGGTGGGCCGACTATGTGACGGGAGAGGCGGCCTAGCCGGAACATGCCAGCTAGTCAGGTCGCATGCTGAGGTCTTCACAAAAATAGCCCGGATATTCCACACATCTGTTGACTTCCACACTTGTGTGGACTACCTTATATTCATGAACAGCGCAGAACTCAAAAAGCTCCTCGCCAAGCTCGGTTGCACTTTCGAAGCCAAGCGCGGCAAGGGCGGACACATCACCGTCCGGCTCGGAGAGAAAAAGACGGTGATGCCTGTTCACGGATCGCGGAAAGAACTCGGATCGGGTCTCGTCGCGAAGATCAGGAAAGACCTCGGCATCGAATGATGCCGGGGTCACCCAGAAATCCAGAAAGGAAGAACAATGTTGCAATATCCGATCACGATCGAACCGGATGGCGACGGCTATCTGGTGACCTGCCCCGATCTTCCCGAGGTGACCTCTGACGGGGACACGATTGCAGAGGCAATTGCAAATGGCGCAGACGCAGTCGAGGAGGCACTCGCGGGAAGGCTGGATGACTTCGAGGATATCCCGCATCCGGGCACATCCGGCAATGCCGTGGCCTACGTCTCGTCCCTGATCGGCCTCAAGGTGCTCCTCGCATGGGGGTTGCGCGAGCAGGGCCTCACCCGTGCCGACCTAACGCGTGCCACCGGATGGCACCGCAATCAAGTCGACCGTCTTTTTGATCCGCGGCACGCGACTCGGCTGGACCAGTTTGATGCGGCCTTTGCAGCCATTGGGAAGCGCATCGAGGCGCAGACTGCTGCGCTCGATCTGAGAAGCGCGGCATGATCATTTTCCACCCGGCCCCGCATTCCGCCCCCTGACCGCGCGCCAGATCTGCTCGGGCCAGCGCAGGGGGCTGTCGAGGAGGAGCGCGACGGCGAAGGCGATGATCAGCCAGGGCGGGCTGTTGCCCTCGACCACCACGCGCCCGACGCTGCCCGCGCGCACGGCATTGGCGTCGGCCGATTGCACGACATCGCGGCCGGCACTGGCGGCGCGGATCGCCTGATCGCGCTGCGTGCTGGTGCCAAGGGTCTGCGCCGCGGTGCGCGCCGCCTGCCCGTTCGCGGCAACCTTCGGGCCGCTCAGCAGCCCGGGCAGCGCGCCGCAGGCGGCAAGCACAAGGCAGAGCGCGAGCGCGCCCCCTGCCCGTCTCACAGCCCGCTCAGGCACAATGCGCGCTCCGCCTCCCGCCGGCGCACGAGGCCGCGCACCACCTGCCCGCCCGCCTTGTTCCACAGCCGCAGCGCCTCGCAGGCGCCGCGCAGATCACCCGCCCGGGCCCGCCGCGCCATGCTCGAGCTGCAGAACGCACCCGAGCCGATGTTGTAGGCGGCCGAGACGAACGCCGCCCGGGTCTCGGCCGGCAGCCCGGCCGGCAGGCACGGCCGGATCTCGCGCTCGAACTGCGCCACGCGGGCGGCGAGGCGGCTGTCGCACTCGGCCGGCGTCGCCACCTGCCCCGGCCGCACCCCCTGCGTGTCGCCATCGCAGATCGTCCAGACGCCCACGATATCGCGGTAGGCGCGCAGCTCGCGCCCCTCGAAAGGCGCGATCACCGCCGCCGCAAGCGCCAGCACGGCGCCGAGCCCCGCCGCCGTGCGCCGGCCGACGGCGCCGCTCTCGTCGGTGCAGAAGGCCCGGTCCCGGCGCCACTTGCGGATCAGGAGCAGGAGGTTCACCACCGCGATCAGCAGGCCCACGATCGGCACCAGCTGCGAGGCGAGGGTCGAGGCGCTCTCGAGCGAGGGCCACCATACCGGGAACGTCACCGCCCCCGGGATCGTCCCCCAGCCCGCCCGTGTCGCAATTTGATCCAGCTTGTCAGTTGTCACTTCCCTGCCCCTTTCCGGCAACAAAAAACCCGCCAGAGGCGGGTCGGTCTTCTAGCGATTTTGGGAGCCCGTCAGGCGTCAGGCATGTCTGGGATCTCGGCGAGGTATGTGGGCACCACCGTCTCCAGGTCACGGTCGTCGCTCCCCCATCCATCATCACCGCAGACATACCGATTCGGTCCTGGCCACCCAGAGTGCCACCAGACGACCTTCCAGTTCCCGTACTTGTCGATCGACAACAGCTTTTCCCCATCCTTCCATTCGGGCGGAGCTTCGTCTGCCGGCACGAAATTCAACATCATGGGGATCATTTCAGATCTCCCAATCATCGTTCGGCGGCAGCTGCACCGGCCCATCGGCAGTGACGGCGATCGGCTGCGGGAAGCGCGTCGCCTCGGGGGCATCCGCGCCATGCGGCAAGATCAGCGTCACATTCCAGACGCCGGTATCCTGCACCGGCTGACCGACGATCCAGTCATGCGGCGCGTCAGGGTCTGCGGTGTAGGTGCCGAGATCGAGCGCCTCGCCGTTCAGCACCAGAACATCGCCGGCGACAGAGACCGTCAGCATGTCGTCGCGGCGCATCGGGCTCAGGGTGATCAGAAACATGTGAGGCTCCTTTGGGTCAGTACCAGCGCCCGATGGCGCTGAAATCGACGGTGAAGTTGTTGACGTTGGAGTTGGCGGCAAACAGCATCACGCTCGCCGATGAGATGCCGGTCACCCGGACCTTGTTCCAGGCCGCCGCGCCGGTGCGCAAAGACCCGTTCACCGCAAGATTGCCGGTCGCAGCGAAGCTTGCCGGGAAGGTCCAGGAATATTCCGTCGAGCGCCAGATCGCGCCTTCGGCCGTCATGATCGGCCCCGCCGCACCGACCGCCGAATAGGTGCAGATCTGCGTGCCGTCGGCAAAGCGCACGTATTCCCCGTTGGCATTGCTGCCGCGTTCGATTTCGCGCCCCAGCACCCAATAGGTGCCATCATAGCGGGCCACCGTGTCGGTGGTGGTCAGGATATAGCCGACCGGCAGCGCGATGCCGGTGGGTGTTCGGCACGATTTGGGCCCGGTGCCATCGACGTTGAGCGTCGCGGCGCCGGTATTTGCCGCAGCGGCGCGAAACCGGATCTCAGTGCCGACGGCAATCGCCGGCAGGCCAGCAGTCACCGTGATCGCATTGGCAGATCCCGCGCACGCGCCATAGACCGATGCAGCCGGCGAGCGCGGCACCTCGAGCGTCGTGCGCATGGCGGCCGCGCTGGCATCGTCCAGCAGCGCCCTGGCCGCAGGCGTCAGTGCCGTGGCCCCCATGACACCGACCCCGGTGAAATAGGGCATCTGATCGGCCGACGACGCCATCGCGGCGAGCGAGACCAGCGTCCCCCCGGTCAGCTGTGCCAGCAGCGCATTGGCAGAGGTCAGCGACCGCACGGCATCGTCGACCATCAGTATGTCATAATTTGCGCCGGCGAGCGCGGCACCAGTCCAGCCACGACTGAGGGTGATCGAGGTCGCCGAATTGACCGCGGTAATCGGCACCACAGCGGTGCCGGCGATCAGCAGATCACCGGCACGCACACCGGCGCTGGCCCAGGTAGTGCCGACGCCGGTGACAGACGTCGATCCGGCCCCGACACTGATCGTGCCGGAGGAATAGGTCGTTGCGCTCATCAGTTGCTCCAATGTTCAGGGAAGGTCAGGCCAGATCGGCGCGGTAGGGTCAGAGGTGGTCTGCGGCATGTCCCGCAGCGCCTGCACATAGGCCAGCAGGGCAGCGCCATCGTCCGTCGGCGTCACCTGACGATCGGCCTCGTCACGCCAGCGCTGCAGGCGCCACTGCACCGCGGCGATGCGCATGTCGCGCTCGGCACGCAGGGCACCCCACGCGGCAGCGGCCTGCGCCGCGCGCCACGCATCGTCGCGGCCATCGACCCAGGCCTCGGCCTCCCAGTCCCAGACAGACCAGGATGTGGGCGGGTCAGGCAGACGCACCAGATCGCCCGCTGGCGATACAACCAGCGCCGCCGCCGGCGTCGTCGGGTCGATCACGATGTAATTCACGCCACTCGGCGCGCGGCTCGACCGGGTGATGCGCCCGGTCCGGCTGTTGACATAGGCATAGGTCATCGCTGTGCCCCCGAGATCGTCAGGCTGACACCGGTGAGGGTGTAATGCGCGTGCGGATTGGTGTCGCTGTTGTAGGAGCGGTTATAGGCATAGACCTCGATCGTGACCTCTGCCCCCCCGTCGTAGACACCGCCGACGGTCACCGGGATGATCGAATAGGTCTGGCCGCTCGCGGTGCGCACGCCGTAGGACTGCCGGTCGACCTCCTGGCCGTTGATGACCATGAAGACCGTTCCAAACGCATCAGCGGCATACGAGGCATCGGAATAGGCGCTGAAGGTCGCCAGGAACCCGCCGCCCTCGAAATCCGTGATCGTCTCGCTCATCACCAGTACCGGGGATGCATAGTTATTCGACGTCGGCACGGGCACATCGACCGAGGTGAAATAGTAGGAGGCGTAGATCTGGTGGTTACCGATCTGCGCGCGCGTGATCGAGGCCTCGCCGATCAGCGCCGACGAGATATAGACCTGCCCGCCGCTCACGACGAATGGCACGGTAGACGCGCTGCCATCCGTCACCGCAAATTGGTCAGCCTGTACGATCGTCCGTGAGAAACCTCCCGCCACAGCCTCGAGGAAAAGCGCCGCCTTGCGCCAGTCACCCTCATCCGCACTGGCACGCACGGAAAGCCCGATCCGGCTCAGCGCACCGGCAGGCGTCGCCTCGACCGAGACCTGCAGCAGACCCTCTGCGCTGACGCCATCCACGGATGCGCTCAGGTCGGTAATGCTGTCTGCCTGTGCACTGATCTGCCCGCCCTGCGAGGTCACCGTCGATTGCAGCGACGAGAGTGCCGAGGCGCTGGCCTTGGTATCGACCTCGTCCGACAGGTCGGCGAGGTCATTTTGCAGCGTCGTGATCGCCGAGCCCTGCGAGGTGATCGCCGCGCCCTGCGTGGTGACCGTGCCGGTGAGCGCCGAGAGCGCCGAGGCCGAGGCCTTGGTGCCCAGCGTCGTGTCGATCCCGTCGAGCCGGGCATCGAGACTGCCCGCCCCGCCCCGGGCGGTGGTCACCTCATTGCTGATCGAGGTGATCTGCGACCCCTGCGAGGTGATCGTGCCGCCCTGCGAGGTCACCGTCGATTGCAGCGACGAGAGTGCCGAGGCGCTGGCCTTCGTATCGACCTCGTCCGACAGGTCAGCGAGGTCATTTTGCAGCGTCGTGATCGCCGAGCCCTGCGACGTGATCGCCGCGCCCTGCGTGGTGACCGTGCCGGTGAGCGCCGAGAGCGCCGAGGCCGAGGCCTTGGTGCCCAGCGTCGTGTCGATCCCGTCGAGCCGGGCATCGAGACTGCCCGCCCCGCCCCGGGCGGTGGTCACCTCATTGCTGATCGAGGTGATCTGCGACCCCTGCGAGGTGATCGTGCCGCCCTGCGAGGTCACCGTCGATTGCAGCGACGAGAGTGCCGAGGCGCTGGCCTTCGTATCGACCTCGTCCGACAGGTCAGCGAGGTCATTTTGCAGCGTCGTGATCGCCGAGCCCTGCGACGTGATCGCCGCGCCCTGCGTGGTGACCGTGCCGGTGAGCGCCGAGAGCGCCGAGGCCGAGGCCAGATCAGGGATTGCTGCCTCGAGCGTCGTCACTGCCTCGGCGACGACCTCCACTGCCTCATTGGTCGCATCGACCCGCGTGGTCAGCTGTTCGCGAGCCGTCGCCACATAGGCGCGCACCGCCTGCGTCTGTGCCGACGACTGTGACAGTGCATCGAGCAGCTCGGCCGCGACCCCGCTCACCTGCGAGCGCAGCGACCGAATCGACCCGGCCTGCGCTGTCTGCGCATTGCCGCCATCCTGCACATCGGTGCTCAGCGTGTCGACCGCATCGGACAGCGCGGCAGTGCCCGCCTCCAGATCGCTGACACCGGATTGCAGCGCGGTGATTGCCTCACCCTGTGAGGTCAGACCACCCTCGGCCGAGGTGACACGGGCGGTCAGCCCATCGACGGCCGATGCGACCGCCTCCGTGTCCCCCTGCGCACCGGTCAGATCTGCCTGCAGCTGGGCGATATCCTGAGCCAGCGCCTCGTCTGCGACGACCACCGCCTGTTGCAGCGCCGACAGATCTGCCGAGGAGGCCCCGGGCGCCGGGCGCCCGATGGCGATCCAGTCGATCACGACACCGCTGGCGGGCAGGTCGAGACCGATCTGATCCACGGTGCCAGACCAGCCCGGCGCGACGGTGATCAGGCCGATGTCCTCGCTCCAGTCGGGCTCGGAAATAGCCACGGTCGACTCGACGCCGCCTACCCACCAGCGCAGGGTGCCATCCCAGGACGGTGTGCCGGTGCGCTGCACGCGCAGCCGCAGCTGCGCATATTTGACACCATCGATCGCCAGCCCAGCGGGTGACAGCAGCGGCGCCGACGGCTCCAGATACCCGCCCGAGATCCACGTGCCACCGGTCCAGCCGTCGGCCCCGTCGTCATAATACCAGATCACGGCCGGGTCGAATTGCACAGCGGTGCCGACGCTCATCGCCGTAATCAGGGCGGCGAGGGCATCGTCGCCGTCGATCTGCGCCTGCGAGACCTGCTGGATCTCGACAGACAAGTCGCCCGATGCCGCCTCGAGCGTCTCGATCCGTGCCGCGGTAGCCATGCCTGCATCGGCCAGCACCACGATTTGCTCGTCGTAATGCGCACGCATGGCGCCAACCTGCACCGACAGGCTGCGCCGGATTTCCTCGCGCGCCGAATGGTCAGCCGCGGCAAGGTCAATGACCTCGGCCACCAGCGCCGTGACACGGTCGCGCGTGGCGCGCATCTGGCGCGCTGCCTCCGCCGCAGCGGCCGCCCGAGCCTCTGCCTCTGCCGAGAGGCCATCTGCAACCGACAGCACACTCTCGGCGACACCCGCCACCTCGTCGGCCCGTGTGGCCGCCTCTGCCGCCAGATCATCAGACAGCTGTTGCGCAGCTGCCGCCCGCGCCTCTGCCTCGGCTGCGATTTCGTCTGCCAGGCCGGACAGCTCCGCCGGCAGATCACCGACACCGCCGTCAATCCAGGCAGATAGGTCCGCGAGCCATTCCCGCACCTCGTCATTGAGGTCGGCCACGGTCACCCGCACATCCGGCGTGGTGACGGTGATCCAGTCAGACCAGACCGACAGCCCCGCGATCGAGGACACCAGCTCGCCGCGCACCTCATAGGCGGTCGCCGCCGCGACCCCGGTCACCGTCCAGGAATAGGGCGCATCATACGGGCGCGTCACATCGACGACGCAGGCCTCTGCCGACGGGCGGCGCACCTGCACGCGGACACTGTCGATCCCGATCTCGCCCGAGGCACAGCTGACCAGGATAGCCGGCAGGCGCGCCACACCATCCTCGCCCAAAATCGAGGTCCCGATTGCCGTCCAGTCCTCGATCTCCTGCACGGCCGGGATCGGATTGACTGGTGATACGGTCACATAGGGGATCTCGTAATCACTCGACCAGTCGTAATCGCCGGGGTCGACCTCGCGCAGCGTGACTGCGACACACATGCCGGGCAACTTTTGCACCGACTCGACCGAAAACCTCTTGGCATCATAGCCATTGCGCGCCGAGGTCCAGCTGATCGTGTCTGTCAGCGGCTGCAGCCCATAGGCCAGCGGCGGCAGCTGGAACTGGTGCCGCCGCATCCGGCGGTAATCGCGCAGCTGCGACCGCATCAGGCGCTGCACCTGATTGGGATACGGCGCCGCGCCATAGGCGACCGAGGTCGGCAGATAGCGCCCGCCATCAGCCGCGGTCGCATCGGCGTCGACGTACTCGGGCGCGTCCTTCGAGGCCCATTTCTCGGCCGGCTCCGGATAGGTCGCCGACAGCGCATTGTAGGTCTCGGAGACCGGCGCGAATGGCGTGGCGGACTGCCCCTCGGTGATGACGATGTCGTCGTCAGTGATCGCCAGCACCGAGGCGGCGGGCAAATCGACCTGCGGCAGCAGCATGCCGCCGACCTCGGCGAAGCGCATATTCGCGGCGCGGCCGATCTCCTCGAGAACGCCAAGCGGCTCCAGGTCGACGGTGATCTGCATTCCGGCGCGATACGCCGGTTCAGATCCACCGCCGGACAGCGAAACAGGGGCGTCGCAGGCATTCGCCGCAGCCACCCACGCATCGAACGGCAGTCTCCAGGCCGCGAAGTTCTTCCCGCCAAAAATCCATTCCTCGCCGAAATAGACCCCCCGCGCGAGGTTGTAGGCGATCACCGCGGCATTGCGGCTCGGCTCATAGGTGGACCTGTCACCCCAGCGATGCGCGCCGACACCCCCTGCCGTGCTGTCACGGCGCGGGTCGTACACCGGCAGCGGCTCGGGCTGCCACAGGTACGACGGATAGGAGGTCAGGATGCTCTCGTCGAAACGCGTCGTGACGACCGCATAGGATTTGCCGGTCCCGATATGGTCGGCGGTCCACGGGTAGTCCGCATCGTTGCCAAAGACCCACCGCAGGAAAGCGTCCGGCTCGGTCTGCGTGCCGTCGTACCAGTGCACGCAGACCCGGATGCCGTCGTCCTGATAGGCCGTCAGCGAGCGGCCGACATAGATCATGCCGTCGCGCGGTGTATCGTCAGGGAACGTCGCCAAGTCCTTGACCCGCCAGTGATCGGCCGAGGCCGGCACAAAGGCGTGTGCCCAGTCACCGGTGACCCACTCGCCCGGCTCGTCGTCGACATAGAGACCGGCCAGCCCCTGCGGCAGGCAGGACACCTCGATGACCTCGGTCACATAGCGGGTATTTTTGCCCCAGCTGCCGATGTATTTCCGTTTTCCTGCCGTGACATAGTCGCCGACCGTGAAGGCAAGGGGCGTGTCGTCGCCGAATTCGACGTCGAACTGCACATTCGCGCTGACGCCGGTATCCATCACCGCCATCGCGATGCCGCCGACCAGCAGATTGAGCCCGAGGCCCAGTGTCATCTGAGCCAGAGCGGTTGCGGTCGCGGCAGAGAATGCACCAAAAATCGTAGTCGCCATCCAGGAGGTGACCGGATCGGCATGCGCCGGACCGGCCCCGAGCGCGACGAGCGCCGTGGTGACGAAGAGCAGTTTTTTCATGAGAGATCAGCCGACCTTGAACGCACGTTTGGCGGCGGCGCGCTCCCGCACGCCGAGCCCGTCGAGGGTCAGCACGATCAGCGTGCTGCCGTTGAAAATGGCCAGCGCGCCGATCTCGCCCTCCTCGATCAGGGCGAGATCGCCGTCGCGGGCAAATGCGGGGTGCACCTCGGGCAGCAGCGATGCCGCCGCATCCCCCAGCGTGTCAAAGCCCGCGGTGCGCAGCGCCCGCAGCGCCCCGGCTGCGGTGCGGTATTTCCCGCGCCAGCCGCGGCGCAGGTCATCCCCCGTCATCGCCTCGACCGCCCCGGCCGCCAGCCCGAGTGCGCAATCACGTGCGCCCCAGGCAAATGCCTCGCGGCGGTGTGCCTCGATTTCCGCGTGCAGCCGCGCGCGCCAGTCGGGTCGGCGCGTCAATCCCTGTACCACTGGATGCTCCTCGACCCGATGATGCCGCTGTATTCGCAAAACCGATCTACGCTCAGGCGGCGTCGCTGGTGCGCATCCGATGATTTCGCCGGAGATACCTGCCCGAGCTGAGTCATGATCTCGGAGCGGATCGACAGCGCAATCCCACCCTCTCCGCCCGCGCCCGGCGTGCTGATCGGCCCCTCATCGACGATCCCGATCCACTGCAGCTGCGGCGCCGAGGTCAGGGCCCCACCCGTCCATGTCGTGGCGTGGATCTCACAATAGGCGAGCCGCACGTCACGCCCGCGCACCAGGAGCTGCGCCGCTGGCGCCAGTTGGCTGAGGCTCGCCGACACCGGGTTGTCGGTCAGGTCTGCCACATACTGGATCCCGTCGATTTCGAGATTGCAGGCGCCAAGATAGGCCCGCGACACGCTGCCGCCATCCGGCCGCTCGATCGTGATGGTGATATCCTCGTCGCCCGACCAGAGACCGATCGGCGCCTCCGCGCCGGTCTCTCGGTCACGTGCGACGATCCACAGGAAATAGACCGGGGCAATACTGCCGTCCTGTGCAGCGGTCAGGCTCTCGGCAAACTGCGCATCATAGACCCGCATCAGGTCACCCGCTGCAGCAGCGAAAGCGAGGCGCCATGGCTGTATTGACCGGGCATCGCCATGAAACCGGTGTACGCCTCGACACACATTTTCACGCAGGGTCGGTCCATCTCCACTGCCTGACCGACATCGGCCCACAACGGCAGATAGGGATAGACCTCCACCGCATCGGTATTGCCCGAGGCATCCGCCACTGCCGGTGCCGAGAATGTCGCGAGCGATACGCGGCCCGATCCATGCGTGAGGCTGAGGCGATCACCGATCGAGACCTCATATCCTGCGGGCAGGCCGCTCAGCACCACTGCGGTCCGGTCTGCCGAAATAGAGGATACCGAGACATATTGACCAGCCGTACCACCGGCAGCAGGGGAATAGGACCTGTCCGCCCACAGAAATGCCTTCCCCATGCCATCGAGCGCCAGGATCTTCGCATCAATGGCACGCGCCTCGGCTGAGGATCTCGCCACCAGCGGCAGCGTAGCGGTCCAGAGCGGCGGTGCCATCCGGGCCGACCAGACCCGGCCATCCCCGCTGCCAGAGGACTCGTCGAACCGCCGCAGAGCCAGGGGAATCGCGGTCTCCCGGATGTGATGGCTGAGGAAATCAACAGGGTAGGGGAAATTCAACGGCATCACCGTTTCCTCGGATTTTGGCTGATCGTCTGAACGCGCCCCGGCAGCGCCTTGTCATAGGCAGAAATGCCGCTCGCCACGACCCGGCCGGCCTCGTCGCGGACATAGGCCGACAGTCCACCCGTGCTGCTGTCAAACCCAATGGTCACGGAAAGCTGACCACCGGCTTTGGCCGCCTGATCCGCCATGCGGTTGCTCACGTCATGCGGGATGATCCGGGTGCCCGACGGCAGGTCCAGAATTTCGCCGCCACGCTCATTGACCTTGGTCAGCCCCCCGGTCCAGCTTTCAGTGCCATTCGCGTTCGCCCCGATGCCGGATCCGATCACTGAAGCCAGCGTCGATCCCCACGAGGTGCCCCCCAGAAGACCAAGCGCGCCCTTCGCAAATTGCATGCGCGCGATCTCCAGCAGAAGGTCGATCACTGCCCGTTTTGCAGCGTCTGCCCCATCGAGAACCGATCCAAACACGTCCTGAAGCGCATCTGCACCGCGCTCACTTTCGCGCTGCATTTTCCTGATCGCATCGCGCGCCGTGTCGGCCCCTTGCGCCGAATGCCCATAGGCGGCGGCGACAGCCTCGATTTTGGTGGCGAGTTCTGGGGTGACCGCAATCCCCTCCTGCTGCATCGCAGTCAGTAGTTTTGCCTTGGTCGCAGCATAGTCGGCCTTGTCGCCATAGATGTCACCGGCACCGGCCGCGGCCAGCAGCGCCTGCGTCTCGGCATCGAGCGCCGCGGTCTGCTGCACGATCTCGTCGATCATGTCAGCCGCACTCTTGCGCGACGTCCCCTTCTTCGATCCGCCTCCACCGCCCGCCTGCGTGCGCTCGTGGATCATCGACGGCGCGGCGCGCGGGCGTGTCACCGAGGTCGGCGCCAGACCTGTCCCGGTCCAGGCATTGTCGGCATTCCCGGTCGCATATCCTCGCCCGTCGTCACGCTCCTGCGCCGCGGCCGGGCTCCCGGGCATCGCATTGCGCAGCGTATTGGCACCCGAGATCAGCCGGTCGAGCATTGCCCCGATATCGCCGAGACCGGACAGGACACCCCCGAATTTTTGCTCATTGAGCGCCCGCAGTTCATCCTGCGCCATGCCCGCCTTGTCAGCAGCACCGCCATCGAATCCGAGCGCGCGCCCGATCTCGCTCAGCGAGCCGATCACCCCATCAAAGCGGGCTGCATTGACCGCCTGCAGCTCGGACAGTGCATCTGCCGCACGGTCCCGGGCGGCAGCAACGCCAGCTGCAAATTCCTGACCGGTGATTGCCCCCTGCCGATATTCCAGTGCCAGACGCTGCATTTCCTGCGCCGCATCGGACAGGGTCTGCGCAAGATCGTCGTTGCCCATGTCCGATGCCCGCGACGCCGCAGATTTCAGCTCGGAGGACATATCGACAGCAGCATTCGTCAGGAACAGATATCCGTCACGGATGTCCTGCACCTGCCGCATCTGCTCATCAGTCAGTGCACCAATGCTCTTATAATATTCATAGATCCCTTGCCCCAGAGACCTGATGCCCTCTTCATCGCTGCGGAAAAAATCCGTGATCCTGTTTTCAAAAATGTCGACCGGGATGTCGGCGAGCGTCACTGCCGCCCTCTTCGCGATCCGCTCAACTCTCGCCCCGAGGGCTGCATACCGCCGATCCAGCTCAGTTGCCTTCGCGATCATCTCGGCATCGAAAACGGCACCCGCCTCATGCGCCAGACGGATCGTCTCGCGCAGGCCATCCGCCCCCTGATCCAGCAGCTGCACGAACTGCTCTCCGCCGGTGCCGCCCATCACCTCGTCGAGGATGCGGATCTGCGCCGCCTTGTCCATGTGCTCGAGCCGCTTGATGATCTCGAGCATCAGCGCAGACGGGTCCTTCAGCCGCTGCGCCAGATCTGTCGCTGTGAACCCGAGGCGGCGGAAACTTTCCTCACCCGCACCGCCGCCGGTCTTGATCCACTCATCGGCGCGCAGCGACAGCTCCTTGAACCCATCGACCAGCGCATCGACCCCGACCCGGTTCTGCTCGGCGACATATTTCCACTCCTGAAACGCCTCGAGCCCCAGGCCGGATTTTTTCGCCTCGTCCCCGATCTCGGCAATGCCTCGCACCGTGCCGCGAATATTGCTCGTGATCGCGGCAAAGGCGGCGGTCACCGCGCCCCCGGCAAGGCCCGTCACGAAGGCCGTGCCGAGGCCAGTCATGCGCGACATCGTGTCGGCGACACCACCCTTGACCACCTCGCCGAAGCCGTGGACCGTCGTCTCGGATTTTTTCAACCCCTTGTCGAACTCGGCGGTGTCTATGCCGAGCTTCGCCATCAGTTTCGTCAGGATTCCCGCCATTCGCTCCAGCTCCTCGTGCGCCCCTGCGCGGCCATGACCTCGCGCAGCGCCGCCATCTCGGCACGCTGCTCTGCGGCTCTCATCTCCGGGTCATCGTCGGCATCGGCCGGCCGCGACAGCAGGCTGTCCAGCGCCGGGATTTTCTTTGCGCGGCCTAGGATCGCCCCCAGCCATGCACCATGGATCATGCCATCGTCCGCACGGTGGCGCGCAGCAACTGCCGCCCGCGTGACCAGCATGTAAAGGCGGGGCGTTGCGGACAGAAAATCGTCGATGTCGAGGCCAAGTTTCAGCCACGCATCCAGCAGGTCAGCCACTGCAACCACGGTGCCGTCTGCCGTTTTTTTTTCCGGTCTTCATCCCGGATTTCCGTGGGCAGAGATGCCCGCAGGCAACGCGCAATCAGATCCGGGTGACGCTCCAGCAGATCTGCCGCATTGCCCAGCGTGTAATCCGGCTGATGCTGCAGCGCCGCGGCATGCACGATCTGCGCCAGATCCGTGATCCTGGTCATCTCTCCGCGCTCGAACCGTGCGACGGCTGCGAATGCGCTCTCCCCGGTCTCGGCCTCATAGGCCAGATAGGCCCGGAACCCCAGGCGCAGGATGATGGTGCGGCCCGCTACATCGCGGACCGCCACATCGTCAAATCCGACCCGCCGGCTCATGCAGCCGGGTCCGCGGCATCGCCAGTCACGATGCCATTCACGCGGAAGACAACCGTGCCGGTGGCCTTTCCCTGCACCGGCGCACTGCGACCGTAGGATTTCACGAATGCCGCATAGACCTCGGGTGTCTCGGCACCGGCGGGCGTGATCTCCAGCTGGATGACCTCACCCGTGCGCCGCAGCACGCGCAGCAGGATGTCCTGCTCGCTCTCCGGGATCCAGTCGACAGGCACCGACATGGTGCCATTGTCGATCATGCCGGAAATATATTCCTTGGTACGATTGGGCGAGCTGTGCGAGGTCGCATCGACATCGTCCGCCTCGCCCGTCGGCATGTCGAAATCGCCAACCCCCTTGATCACGGTCCAGGCCGGGACCGCACCACGCCCGATGCGAATTTTCGCGCCCCAGGCAATGGCAACGCCAGTCGTGCTCATGTCATCTCTCCTTCATGTCAACGACCCCTCCACGAGGTCACGCGAAAATTCACGACGACCGTGCCGATACGGCTCGATCCATCTCCCGATGTGACGGTGGTCACCTCATCGGTGGTGCACTCCGTCTCGCGCGTCATCAGCGCACCGATGACAGCCGCTTCGATTGCATCTGCATCGAGATCGAGCTGATCCTCGATTTCGGTGCCGCCGGCACGCTTCAGCACGACCTGCAGCAGCGTGCCCCTTTCTGTCTGCCCATGGGCCGACGGGCGCGATTTTTCCGAGGGTGTCACGACGCAAATCAGCGGCATCGCCATGGTGTCGATCCGCTCCGTCCATGCCGTCATCTGCGTGATCCCGGACAGGGCTGCATCGGCAGCCATGGCCGCCCGCGCCGCAGCCCGATACTCGGCCCGGTAGTGCGCCATCACTCCACCTCGTACAGTTCGCACACCAGGTGTGCATCGACTGCCGGAGACCCACTCGGCTGGGCATTCAGGATCTCGTAGATACGCCCGTCACCAGGGGCGATGCGGTCGCCACGCTGAACCTCGGGCGCCAGATCGGATCGCACCCGCCATGTCGGCGCCATGACCAGGACTGCGTGGCCATCTCTGTCCACGTCCTCGGTAGGATGGCGCCGGAAGATCGAGCCGATCTGCCTCGATCCACCACCACGCGGCATATAGGTGACCGGGGAGCCGAGCATGTCGCTCAACACCCCGGCCATCCCATCGAAGATGCTCATCAGCGGATCACCCCATCGAGCAGCACAGACCCCACCGCCGACGGGTTTGCCGCCGCGCCCGCCGCCGCGCCGATCAGCGTGTTGTCGGTGTCCACCGTGGTCACCAGCCGGGCGGCGTCGTCCCAGTAGAGCGCATCGCCGATGCTCCACGCCTCCGCCGCGACCTTGGCAAGGTCGAACACGCCGACGCGCTCGATCTCGACGCCCGCGCCGACCTCGGCATCGTGCTGCGCGACACCGACGATCGCGCCGCGCTTGAGCAGCTGGCCGCCGGACACCGCATAGGGAGCCGGAACGGCGATCGTGCGCCCGGCCTGAAGGAAGTTCTTCATCGCAAATCTCCATTGCACAGGATGAAAACGACGAAAGCCGCCCGAAGGCGGCTCTCGTCAGGGGCAGTTAGGCTCTGAACGGGTCAGCCCGCGTTCTTGTAGCCGCCGACGAAATCGGCAGCGCCGAGACCGAAGTCATGCTCGACCGTCATCGAGAAGCCCTGCGTCCCGAAGGGCTCCTCGGTGCGCACCCGCGGCGCCTCTGCGCCGTCGAGGAAGCCATAGACCCAGCACGGCGCCCGTTCGGACAGCAGATACCAGGCGCCATCCTCGATTTCCGAGGTCACCACAGGCTTCAGACGGCCCGAGAACGGGTTGACCGCATCCGCCGAGGTCGGCGTGATCGTCGCCACGCGCCGCTCCGCCTCGGTCTCGCGCTCGGGACCAACCAGCAGGATCGTGGGGGCCAGGTTGCGCGTGATACCATCGACCGATTTCTGACGACGCATGGCCGCGCGGCCATCCGACAACGCCTCATCGGTGATATCAGTCCCGGCCGCAGCGAGGTTGCCGTGATCGGCGTGGAAGATCGCCTTGCCGTCCGACATCTTGGCGCCAAGCGCCCCGGCGTAGAACAGCTGCTCCTCGAAATGCGCCACCGTCTCGCCATAGCTCGACAGCATCTCATCGATCGCGCCCAGATCGTCGTTGATCATCATCTGGCGCGAGATCGTCAGCCCGCGACCATAGGCGGCGATCACTGCGGTCTCGCCGCTTTCCCCGAAGGTGCCCCACTTGATCTCGCCGGTTTCGCCCACCGGCAGCAGGGTCGGGAAATCCCCGGTCCGCACCAGCGGCATCGGGCGGAAATCACGGAAGTTCCGCTTGCGCGCGATCGCCCGGTAGGTGGGCTGGAAGGCGCTGTAGCGTTCAAGCAGCACCTTGTTCAGCGCATTCTGGAAGATCGCCGGAAAATCCGACGTGGCATGCGACGCATCCATGAAGATGCCGATCTTGTCACCGGCGGAACGGATGCGCCCCCGGTGCCCGATCGAGGCCGCCGCGATCTCGACGATCGACATGTCCATATAGCCGCGCGCGGCGCCGGAGGTGGGATCACGGCCGGTGATCTGGGCAGTCAGGGCCTCGGTCATCCCCTGCCGCATCGTGGTGCGCTCGTCGCGCAGGATCTGGGCCCGGCTCAGGCCGGGGCGCGGTTTCGTCATCGTCGGGTTCCCGTTGTTGGAGGTGTAATCGGAGATCGCCTGCGCGGTGGTGAGGCCGCGCCCGATCCAGTTCATCGCGATGTCGGCGCCAAGGCGGCGCGAGGCCGCAAAGCGCAGGATGCCGGCCGCATGCGGATTGTCCTGCCCCGGCTCGTCCTCTTCTTCCGGATCGGCGCCCGGCTCCCCTTCCAGCTCCCCTTCCGGGTCGTCTTCCGGGTCGTCTTCGGGCGGCGGCTCATCGCCATCCGGCTCCCCCTCGGGGTCGACGTCCATCTCGGGATCGTCGATCTGCTCCATCTCCTCCGCCGGATCGCCGGCGGCCCCGGCCGTCATCTTGGTCTTCTTCATCGTCTGTCCTTTCTCGCTCTTGCTGGGATCTGCCCCGGTCATCCGGGCCATGATGGAGGCAACCGACTGACCTGCACCGAGGCCGGAACCGACAGCCCGCAGGGCTGCCGACGCCTTCGGATAGAGCCGGTAGTCGAAGAGCGCGGCCGCCGCGGCCTCCGCCCCCTCGTCGGTCTCGGTCGCAAAGCCGGCTTCCACCGCTGCCGCACCGTCGAAATAGGTCTCAGCCCGCATGATCTCGCGCGCAGCCTCGACGCTGATGCCCGCCCGCGCCGCATAGACCGCGGCATAGGCATTGGCGCAGACCGCCAGCCCCTTGGCGGCATCGAGGTGATCCTGCTCGGTGCCGCGGCCGACCGTCCACATGCTTGCCGGGTCATGGATCATCATGATCGCCCCGACCGGCATCACGATCCGGTCGCCTGCCATCGCGATCAGCGAGGCGGCCGAGGCCGCGATCCCGTCGATCACCACCGTGACCTCGCCGTCGTGGTTCTTCAGCGCGGTGTAGATCGCCTGCCCCTCGGTCGCGATCCCGCCGCCCGAGTTGAGCCGCACCGTCAGCGGCCCCGAAAGCCCCGTCAGCTGCTCACGCACCGACGCTGCCGTGAAGCTCTCCTCGTCCCAGAAGGAGGCCCCCACCGAGCCGGAGAGACAGATCTCATTCATCCTGCGTTTCCTTGTCGCTGAACCCCGCGACCTGCCGCGACACATCGGCGCGCGGGTCGCTGTCGAACGGCAGACCGAGCCGGTCCGCCTCTTCCTTGTCCTGAAGCTGTTCCTCGAGCAGACGCTCGGGATCGACCCCGAGCTGGCGCACCACACCCTGCCGGCTCTGGAAGCCCGAGCGGACCGCCTCGCGCAGCGCACTGAACTCCCGCGCCGGGTCCACGAGGATCCGGTGCGGCGGCACCCAGGTCAGCCTGACCGCCCCGGGGATGTCCCACAGCTCTGGCGTGACGTCAGACCATGCCTCGACGATCCATCGTCCGATCGGCTGCAGCATCATCGGCACCAGCATCCGCCACTGCCAGCCGGAGACGTTGCGTTCCATCTCCAGACGTCCGATCCGGGCAGAGGAGAAGTTCACCCCGCCCAGATCCCCGGTCATCGCCTCGTAGGTGATCCCAACCCCCATTGCGACCGAGCGATAGACCCCCTTCTTGAACTCGCCATAGTCCCCGACCTGCGGCGGCTCCCCGAACGTCATGTCCTCGTCCGAGCCCACCGGCATGATCAGCCCGGGCTGCAGCGTCTCTCCCAGCTCCGGGCGCGGCATGTTGTCCATGTTCATGTGGTGGAAGGCCACGAAACAGGCGGCGATCTTCTGCCGCATCAGATGCGCGTCGTCGGCATCGTCGGCGTTGAGCAGCTTTTCCGCGACCGGCGTGTACCAGCTCACCCCGCGCGTCTGCCCCGGGCGGTCGACGCGGAAGACATGAATGAGATCCTCAGCCGGCACCCGCTCGGAGGTCAGCGGCGACGCCCCGGGGCGCCATTCACCGCCCGGATGCTGGGTATAGAGCCAATAGGCGACCCGGTTGCCGCCCTGGTCATACTCGATCCCCTCGCGGATCTCGTGGCCGTCGAGCGTCAGGCCGAAGCGCGTGTCGTCGATGTAGTCAGGCTCCAGAACCTCGAGCTGCAGCGGGATGCAAAGCCCAGCCGATGCCGGACGATGCCGGCGGATCAGGACCTCACCCGCATCGACGATCGTGTTCATCGCCAGCGCCTGCAGCCCGTAGAGGTTCTGCAGCCCGCATCGGTCGATCGCGACCGTGTCGCAATGGGTCTCGATCATCTCGAGGCCCTGCAGCTTCAGACGCTTCTGCATCGGCACCGGCAGGACGCGCGAGCACTGGATCTTCGGCAGGATGCCGTCACCGACCACATGACCGGTGATCACCTGCTGGATCCGTGCCGCCATCGGCGTGTTGCGGATCAGGTCGCGTGCGTAGAAGGCAATCCGGCGCCGGTCCCGCCCCGCAAGATCGGCATCCGAGCCGCTCGCCCGGATGCCCTCGTTGTTCCGCCCGAGCTGCGCCGCGCGATAGTGCATCGTCAGCAACCGCGCGCGTTCCCGTTCGGCAGCGCGGCGCGGAGAAAACGCCGCCACCACCCGGTCGATCATCCCCATCACCTTACCCCCTGGAAAACTTCGGCCGGTAGAGGCCCGGCCTGCTGACCGGAGAGACCTCGTCTTCGATCATCGCCGCGATCCGGCGCATCTCATCGAGCGAGCGGAAGGTGACCTTCTCGCCGTTTACCTCGAGCGAGGTCACCCCGCGCGCGATGTTGGCCTTCAGCTGGGCCAGTTGCTCTGCCGTGTAGCTCACAGCCATCCCTTCCCCTTGCGGATCCATCCGCCACGGCCGGGAGCCCCGGACCATGGCGCCTTCGGCGGCGCCGTGCGGGGCTCTGCCGGCTCGGCGCCCTTCACCTCTGCCCCGGCCGGGGCATCGGTTCGCGCGGTGTCCTTGGCCTCAGACCGCACCAGGAACGGGTTTTCCGCCCCCAGCTGCGCCCAAAGCGGCGGCGCCGCCCAGTTGATCGTCTCGCCGCGCTTGTGGATGTGCAGCGCCCGCGCCTGCACCAGGTGGTCGAGGCTTTCGTTGCGCACCATCCCGGGCCGCTTGGACCAGCCCTTGTCGCCCCGGCGCTCGGCGGTGAACTCGGTCAGGTGGTCGTCCTCCATCCACTCCCCGATGAGGCAGGCATTCACATGGCCGGCCTCGGCCCGCAGCGATGCCATCACCGCATCCTTCAGCCGGTCCGTCGCCATGTGCAGGATCTGGATGTCCTTCGCGACGCGCCGGCGCCTGGCCTTCTGGCTGGCGCTTTCCGGCGCCTTCAGCCAGACCCGGTCGGCGCGGTTCAACCCGCCCTCGCCGCGGGTCAGGAACCAGCGCTCCCCCTGCCCGGCCCGACGCCGCCCGCGGTAGAACCGATAGGCGTTGTCCGTCGTGGCGCCGCCGCCGTGCATGTCGATCGCCAGCGCCACCGCCCGGAGCCGCACCTCCGTGCCCTCGACCGGCCAGCTGCGCTCGGCCAGAGGTTCAAGCGCGGCCCAGTCCTCGGCCTGCTCGAACGGCTTGAGCAACCGCTCCGCCTCCGCCCCCGGCATCGAGAAGATGTCGAAGCGGTCGATCGGCATGTGCTGCCCGTCCTGCCCCCAGGCGGTCACCCCGACGGCAAAGCGCGTTCCCTGAACGTCGACCGACACCGTCACGTAGCGCGCCCAGGAGGGCGCCACCCCGCGCGGAAGATCGACCCCGCGCGCCTTGTCGCGCAGCCCCTGCACCGTGACTTCCATCTCGGACCCGGCCGAGCGCGGAAAGTGAGGCTGGGCAAAGCCGGTGTTCATCACCGTCTTCAGCTTTTCCTCGTCCCCCGTCGCCTCGAATGTCACAATCGCCTGACGATACATCGTGACCAACTCCTTCCAGGACGAAAAGGCCGCGGCCGTGCCGTCGAGCCAGTAGCTCAGCATGTCGGTGCGGCGGACCCGTCCGCTGTCGATCGGCACAAGCTGTGGACGCCCCTCGGCGTCGGCCTCGCCGCTCTCGTGCAGCCAGCGCCCCGCCGCATTCAGCTCGCGCTTGAGCTCGTGGCCAAAGGTCTCGCGGCAATGCGGGCAGCGCATCCGCGCCGCCTCGCCCGCCTCCATCGGGTCGCCGCTCTCGGGATAGACGAGCCGCTTGTGGGTTGGCTCGAACAGCGCGCCGCAGGACGGGCACGGCCAGTACCAGCGCCCCCGCGTCCCGTGCGGATAAAGTGCGAGCACACCATAATTGACCGGCGGGCAGTCATGCGGTGTCCGCGCGCGCCAGCTTTCATCCCGGAGCGGCGCGCCAGGACTGCTCTCGACCACCACCATGCCGCGCGACAGGTAGGTCCGCGCCCGGGCTCGCATCAGCGAATAGGCATCGCCCTCGCCATCGATGCTCTCCGGGAAGTGGTCGTAATCGGTGCCCAGCACCAGCCGCATCGTCGCCGAGCTCAGCTTGGTGATCGTCGGCCAGTCGATCGTCAGCTGCGTCCCCCCGGTGAAGAGCTTATGATAGATGTTGTCCGCCCCGCGCCCGCTCGCCTGGCGCGCCCGCAGATCGGGGCTGTTGCGCACCATCGGCGCGAGCTTGTTGCGCTCGAACTCCGCCGCGGCCTCGCGCGTCATCTGGAACAGCGCCACCCGCCCGGGATCCGCACAGATCGTGTAGGCCAGCGCCGATTGCAGCATCTGCGTCTTGCCCGACTGCGACGGCCCGCAGAACGCGAGCCCCCGATAGCTGCGCGACGCGATCATGTCGGAGGGCTCGACCATGTAGGGCGTCACATCGCGCCGAAACGGCTGCCACTGCCCCGACACGTTCACCCGCATGTATTTCTCGGCCGCCTCCGTTACCGAGATCTTCTCGGCCGGACGCCATGCCGGCAGGGCCAGCCGCAAAGCCACCCTCGGGTCGGCGTAAGGCGGCAGAGGCCCGAAATCATCGAGCATCCGCATGCCCGGCCTCCTCAGATCAGAAGTTGTTCGCTCAGGTCCGCCTCGCCGACCTCGCGGTCGCGAAGCTCCCGCTCCTCGATGCAATCCGCCCAGGCGGTCAGCAGGTCGCTGCCGATCCGCGCCACGGCCGAGACCTGCGACGGGCTCAGGTCGATCTCCCGTTCCAGCCGGTCCGGCATCGCCTCCAGACCGTCGCGCACGATTTTCCCGAGGCTTTCGAGCAGCTCGAGCACGTCGGGCAAGGGCACGAGCTGGCGGCGCCGCCGCTGCGCCTCGGACCAGCGCATGTCGGCCTCGGCCAGCTCGCGCCGCTCCTTCGCCGACATCTGCGCCGCGGGGCTGTCGATCTCGACCCCAAGCATCTCCGCGCGCAGCAGGCTGATCTGCGCCTCGTTGTGCCGGCTGCGCTGTGCCGCCTCGGCCTCGCGCGACTTGCGCCAGGCCCAGCAATGCGACAGCCGCAGCACATAGGCCCGGCCGTTGCCGCCGACCTGCGCCACCGGCATGCCTTCGCGGATCCACTTCGCGACCGTGTTCACCGTGGTGCCGAAAGCCTGCGCGATCTCTTCCTGGTTCATGTCGGCGTCGCTGACCATCGCCGGCAGTGGGTGCGCCCGCAACAGCGGCGCAAGATCGTCGTCGATCTCCACCGGCAGCAGCGGTACTTCCACGCTTTCACCCGCCATCATAAACCCCAACAACCACCCCATCTTGTAGACTGAAAAATCACAAGAAAACACGCGAGCATCGGGGTTGTAATGACCCCCATTCGGGACCTTTCCAGGAAGGACCCACCGGATTTTGACCCCGGACCTCTCCCCCCGATCGGTGCCCTACTTCGATCGCCGCGCGATCATCTTCTCGAAGGCACGCCGGATCTGTTTCGGCAGCTCATCGCGATACACCTTCTCGACGCCATCATAGAACCCGAGCAGTGGGGTGTAGCGGGGCGCCCGGTCCAGGAAATGCATCACCTTGGTGATATCACCATCACCATCACGCTTCCAAATACCCTTCGACAGCTTCGACCCATCGCGAGGCACGAAATATCCTGCCCGCTTCCGATAGCGCTTCCGCGATTCCTTCGTGGTGTTCATCTTCGGATCATGGCGTGCCTGCACGCCCGACATCGCCTGATTGCGCTCACCCGCCTGCCAGTTGCCATACTGGTTCAGCTTCGCACCACTCGCCGGCACACCGAAAGACACTGCCCCGCCATATTTCAGGTTGTATTGCAGTGCCCGCTCGGTTCCCGTTTGCGGCCTTGCGCCGCCCGCCTCCTCGACCTTGAGGAAATGCCGGCGGTCCGCAGACGGCCGTTCCATCACTGTGATGGTGAGATCGGTTGGCCGTGCACCCCGGATTCGAAATGCATTGAGCGCGAAAGGCGTCGGGCGGTCAAACACGAGACGCATCCGCTCCTGCAAATGACTGATCACCTTGGGCGCCGTGTCATTGAGCGCCCATGTCGATGCAATCTTCGCATCACGCTCTACCAGTCGATCGACGGCGCGCTGAAAATCGCGCAGCGATTGCGGCGTGATGGCGAAGTCGATCTTCATGAGGTTCTTTCATGACATGCAAAAGCGCCCGATGGAAAATCCATCAGGCGCTCTTGTAGATGATGACAAGGAATATGCATCCGGTTGGACTAGCCGTCAACCCCCCGTGTCAGTTGACTTGCGACATGCGCCGCAGCGCATCAGCCAGGGCCATGGCGGCCTTGCGTGCATTCGTCCCGCCCGGGCTCCTGCCTGTGCCACGGATCACCTGCGACACCGTCTGACCACCACAGCAGACCTGATCGACGAGATCGCGCACCGACAGCCCCGGCTTGATCACATGACCATCGGCGTCGATCCACCTGGCAAATACAGACCCACCGCCGATGGCCAACCTCAGTGCCCTGATCCGCCTTCCGTCAGAAATGACCGCGTCGATATAGCCACCATCCCCGGTTCCGCCTGAGCGCCCCGCCATCATGGTCTCGACCGAGACACCGCGCAGACCGGCTGCATCATGGCGCTCGATCAGCGCTGCATAGTCTCGGCCTGCCCTGATCGCGGCGGCAGAGAACAGCATGCGATGCCCGTCACCACCGCGCCGCCGCGCCTGCAGATCCATCAGGTCGAATGCGTCGGCGCCGCGGGCAGCATCGCGCCCACGATAGCCCGCATGCTGCACCTCCCAATCCGCTTCCCCCTTCGGGCAGACAGCAATCGGGGAAAATGCGATCATCGGCCCACGCGCAGGTGCAGCAATGATCTCGGGGCCGCACCGATCCGGCGGACTGGACCGGTCACGCAGGCGTGCGACACGATCCGCATCCGTCGAATACGGATCTGGCAGGCCAAGCGCCCTGGCGATCTGCCTGACCGCGCAGGTCTTCTGCACCGCGATCATCGCCGCAAATGCCTCGATCTCTACATGCTGTGTGATCATTGTCACCTACCCCAATCCATAGATTTTACGCCTGTCTCACGGGAGGCTAGGGAGGCGAGAGGTTGCATACACATCTAGCCTCCCGTTCCACGCAGCCTTTATTTTCGTTTAATTTCCAAGCACTTAACACTTTAGCGGGAGGCTAGGGAGGCTAGGGAGGGTAATTGTAAGAAATGCGTAAGACGGGTCTTCAAAATTCACTTCATGTCTCACATACGCATTACCTGAATTTACCCTCCCTAGCCTCCCTAGCCTCCCGTACATGAGTGCATGATATTGACAATGAACAGCAATCCCCCCGAACCCCGAAGCATTCCAGCCTCCCGTTCCGTTGCCTCTAGCCTCCCTAGCCTCCCGTGAAGACTGGAAAACGGGGTACGGGGCATCATGCATCGACGTCGTCTCGCACAGAGGCATTACGCAGGATGCGGCCCTGACTGTCCCGCGGCATGTTGTAGTATCGCGAGCCGAACGGCTCGACCAGTCTGATGCCCAGGTATTGACTGATCGAATTTTTCGCCTTTGTGAAGGAGCGACTCGTCGCCGGGTGCTTCCACCGCCCTGCGAGACCTGCCATCTTCTTCGACACGGTCATCGGTTTGAAGGCGCCCTTGCCGTTCTCATCGAGCCAGAAATTGAACGCCTCGCACAGATCGCGCGCATAGATCACATCCTGCGGGTCACCTGAGACATGGCAGCAACCAGCCAGGAATGCGCCATACGGGTCACTTTCCTCGCGATAATCCCGCGTCGCCTCGCTGACGATCTCTGGCACCATCAGGCCCTGCTCGAGGTATTCCAGCAGTCCATTCACCAGCCAGCGGAATATGCCGTTTCTCTCCTGCCACAGCTTCTCGCCCAGCTTCGCATCTCGCTGTTCCGGCGGGATCTGGACATCGAAAGGCACCAGCAGCACACGCCGCCAGATGCCGTCGTCGCCGCCGCGGATCTCGGGCTTGTGGTTGCCGCTGATCGACAGCTTGAACAGCGGTCGGAACTCGACGAAATTCGTGTGCAGCGCGCGCACGAGCATTACCTCGCCGCCCGTCAGCTCCTTGATCAGTGCCTCCTGAAATCGCATCCCCTCGTCGGGTTCCGAGGCCCGCACGAATCGTGCCCCGATCAGCTGCATCAGGTCCGGTGTCGCATCCCCACCACCGCGGCGATTTGATCCTGTCAGGCTCTCGATTTTCGCCGATGCAGCATAATCGCCCATCATCCTCAGGATAAGATCCATCAGCACGGATTTGCCATTGGCACCTGAGCCATAGAAGAAGGCAAATTTCTGCTCACCAGTCAGGCCAGTCAGGCTCAGCCCGAGCCAGCGCTGCACGAAACGACGCACCTCAGGGATCGGCAAGACCTGCTCGATGAAGACATCGAATACCGGGCAGGTGGCCTCCGGGTCCCACATCAGAGGCATCATCTTCGACAGCATCTGCGCCCGGTCATGGTCCTCTGTCACCAGGTCAACATAGCGCCGCCCGTCCTGCTGATCGACCATGAACCGCAACACGACATTCTCGGTGTTGATCACCAGAGGATCTGCATCGAGCGCTTCGAGCTCGACCACCCGACGGACCGACGCCTCGGTCAGCATGTTCTTGATCGCGTTCGTGTTTCCGGCGTTCTTGGCATGGGTCAGGCGTCGCGCGACAGACGTCTTGTGCCCATCCATCACCTCGGCCGCGGCTGCAATCCGCTCCTGCGCCGCCCTGATGGCCTCGGCCTGCTCGGTGCTGCGCCGCGCCTTCGGAATGGCGATCAGGTCCTCGATCTCGGCCTCGGCACCCTCTGCCGCCGCGACGATTTCCTGCTGTCTCTCACCGATCGCCAGATAGCGCGTCTCCTGCGCGATCAGATCCGACAGGCCCTGCGCCAGCCGCCGCACGGCGATCTCATCCGGGTCGAGCTTCCAGCGCTGCCCGGTCCACAGATGCCAGCCGACGCGCGGCACAAAGCATATATCTGCACCGTGGTGAACGATCAGACGCTGTCCATTGCCGACGTCATTCAGGGGCAGCTGCGCGCAGATTGCCGCCGGCGCCTCTGTATCGCCGGCACCATCTCCGCCGGGTGCGGGATCGGCCGCGGAGCATGCGGCATACCCATCCCAGCCAGTGACATCCTCTGCATCCTCCACGATGGGGGTCACCTGCATCAGCGGGTCAAAATCTGTGCTCATCGTCCCCGTCCCGTAAATCGACCCGCCGGGTCGACGCGGCCCAGAAATGCCTTGCGATCTGCATCGCCAAAGCTCTCCCAGATCGCCGCGAAAATCCTCTTCCGAGCGGCCTCGCAAAAGGCCGTCCGCTCAATCCTGCGCAGACCGGCTGCGACATAGGCCTCGACCTCATGGGGCGTCGCGAGATCTGCCCACCAGGCAGCATCCTCCCGGATCCGGCCGGTCAGGGTGTCCGCCTCCGGTATCCCTGCCCCCAGCTCATCCAGAACCCACGCCATCACCTGCACTGCATCGTCGCCTCCGCAGACGCGGATCGATGACAGCAGCTGCAGCACTGCCTCCTGACGCCGGAAATCCTCTATTCCGGCGCCGGTGGGCAGTGCCGCGTCACCCCCGGCCGCCATAGACAAAAACCGGGAGGTTGCGGCTGATTGCCCACTGCACCTCTGCCCAGATTCCCGCCGACCGATCCCAGCCCGGGATATCCGGCACCACGATCATCGCGGCCTCATTCAGGATCGGCCGGCACCAGTCCGCCCAGAAATCGCGATCAAGTGGATTGAGCCTGCGCCCGGCCGTGCAGGCCTGCGCATGCATCGCCTCTGCCGCCAGCACGATCGGGCTGACCGCTGTCACACGCTCTCGCATCAGCATAACCATGTGCCGCGATGCCATGACCGACAGCGCCACCGAGCGCTCGAGCGACCATTTCCCCTTGACCAGCACCTCGCGGGTGTAGGGCGTCGCGAGATAGGCGATGCCGACATTATGTCGCGCGACAACTGCTGGCGTCGCACCGACATGCACCAGCTGTGCCCATGGCCCGTCCCTGTCCAGGACCTGCACCCAGTCGATTGCCTCGGCCGAGGTCATTGCGCGCACCCCGCTGCGCGCTGCGCAATGGTGGCCCCGTGCGGCGTGACCTCATAGATCGTCACATCGGACCCGACACCGCGCTCCTTGCCGCCGACGATCAGACCCTCTGCGTGCATCGCCTTGATCGCGGCATCCGAATCCACCTCGACCGGCATCGTCGCAATCAGCTCACCGCGCGTCAGCGGCACGCAGATGTGCCGGCTCCGGCGCCAGAATGCGGCCATCAGCGTGCGATGATCGAGGCCGATTTCATCGGCGCGGGCCAGATATCCGATCCCCCGCAGCCCGGCGAGGTCACACCCCGCGGCGTCCCGGCGCCGCAATCCGTCGCTCATGTCCATCTCCGTGTAAAAATGTGCGGCGGGTGTCCCATCCCGCCGCACCAGTTTCCCGCAGCCCAGGCATTGAAAACTGCGGGGGTGTTCCTCAGTCATCGGCGGCCATGCAGTCCAGAAATCCGCCATCCTGCGTCCAGATCTCCAGCCGCTGCCGCTCGACCGTCAGCGCCTCGGCGCTCTCGTGGGCACCGGCATCGCGCAGCGTCCCGACCGCTGCCGCAAGGCGATCGTCCGCCTCGGAAATCAGCACCCGCGCCGCATCTGCGATATGCACCCAGCTCACCGGTCACCCTCCAGCAGGTCGCTCCTGCCGATGGCGGTCAGCGCCTCGGCCCGCGTCATCTTTCCCCGCGTTTTCAGGACGTCATAATCCGCCCGTTCAGCGTCGCTGAGACAGGACAGAGGGTTTCCGGTCTGGCCTTTCTGCACGATGCCCTCATCGGTGGATCGGCGCTTGTCCGGCAACCTGATCCCGTGCCGCCCCTGCGCCAGCGATACCACCGAGACACTCCGCCCCAGCTGCCCAGCTAACTCGCTCACGCCCCATCCCTGCGCGACGGCATAGCGCAGGCGATCCGGCCAGCTCATTTCCCGCAGATCTGTCATTCCTCGCCCTCCAGCCGTGCCGACATCCGCCGCATCACCTCGAGCGATTCCGTGATTTCCTTGCGCGCCCTCGACCGGTCTCCGCGCCCCGTGGCATAGTCCAGCACCGCACTCATCGCCTCGCCATGCTCGCGCGATGACACGGCGACCTCTGCCAGCAAATCGACCGAGGTCGCCTCGGGCAGCGTCTGCGCCAGCCAGCGCCGCACGCTCTGCGACCCGATTGCACGCTCGAGCGCGAGGATTTCGATGAGCGGCCATTCCAGCTGCCCGGACTGCCGCCGCGAAATCGTGCCCTTCCCGACCTCCCGGCCAAGCGCAGCGCTGATCAGCGCCGCCGCGGCTTCCATGCCGCCCGCCTCCCGGATCAACCCTTCCATCAGGGCCCGGATCATCGCAGCGTCATTCATCGGTCGGCCCTCGCAGGACAGGACTGGAAACCGGGTTTCCGTGACCGTCATCCTCGCCGGGGGTAGCGTGGGGACATGAAAAGAATTCAGGCATTAGACAGCCATCCCCTTCACCTGACGCCGGCACCTGCACTCGGCAAGCTGCGACAATGTGAGGTCAGCTCCACGCTTTGCAGCAGCACGGATGATGTCCAGATCATAAGACGCAGGAATGCGCCCACGCTGCTTCCATGCCGCGACTGTCGGATATGGAAGCGACAGTTCCTTTGCCAGGTCCGAGAGGTTCGGGAAGATTTTCAGCACGTGTTCCATGATCGCACTATGCGTTACGCATTGCAGCACGTCAATGCCCATTGCATAGCGTCGCATGGTAGGACGGCGCCATGACGACGATTGCAGACAGGCTAAGAGAGGCGCGCGAGCGTGCCGGCTATGCGGTGGCGACCGATGCTGCGCGCCGCTTCGGGTGGGCGACACCCACCTATCTTGCCCATGAGAATGGCAGCAGAGGAATCAAGCCCGAAAAGGCACGCGAATATGCACGGGCCTTCCGGGTGTCCGCCGAATGGCTTCTACTTGGGATCGGCGAGAAGACGAAAAAGCTCGTGCCATTCGTTGGCTATGTCGGCGCCGGTGCCGAAGTCTTTGCGATCGATGACGGCGGGTGCCTGGACGAAATCGACCCGCCGCCCGGCATCGGGCCCGAGGCCGTCGCCGTCGGCGTCAAGGGTGACTCGATGTTCCCACGCTACATGGCCGGCGATATCCTGATCTATGACCAGCAGACAACGCCGGTCCGCGCAGACGGGCAGGAGTGCATCGTCAGCTTGCCGGATGGCCGGAAATTCGTGAAGATCGTCCGGGCAGAGCGGGATGGAACAGCGACGCTCGAGAGCTTCAATGCGCCCCCGATGCGCAACCTGATCGTGGAATGGGTCGCCCCGATCCTATGGGTCAAACGCAGCAATTCGAACTGATGTCGTTGAATAGGATATGAAATGCAAACATATGGAATTGCAAAGGTTTTTATACTCCTGATCGAGGTGATCGGGTGGCTCGCAGTTGCAATCGGTCTTTTCGCCGGCCTTGCGCTGATCAGACAGGAAGGGGTTCAGATGGCCGTTCTGAGCGGCTTTTCAATCACCGCATCGGGTATGACCCTGATTACGGTGATGCAGATTGCACGCGCCATTATCGACACCGCCAGGAATACAGCCAAAATCGTCGATCTGCTTGAGAAAAAATAGCCCTGCACCACCCCAGATCGCCCCCGCGCCCTCGGCCCGCCACATGGCGGGCCTTTTGCATATTGGGTGACAGCGATCTTTCGCTATGCGTTTTGTAGTTGACTGCGTGCTATGCGTTGCGCATAGTTGCCCCATCACCCGCCGCTGACACCCACCCCGGGCTGATCGCGGGATCACCGATGGAGGCACAATGATCGACACCACCGAATACAAGGCAGCGCCCGGCCTGACCGATGACCTGATCGGCCGGCATGTCATCATCCGCTCGAACTACGCCGGCGTGCATGCGGGCACGCTCACCGCTGTCGGCCCCGGCGGCAAGGTGCGGCTCAGCGCCTCGCGGCGGCTCTGGTATTGGTGGGCTGCGCAGGGGCACACGCTCACCGGCGTCGCGCTGCACGGCCTCAAGGCCGACAAGTCGAAGATCGCCGGGGCGCTCGATGACATCGTCATCCTCGATGCCTGTGAGATCATCCCGACGACGGCGCAGGCACAGGCATCGATCGAGGAGGCACCGACCTATGAACCCTGATGGCGGCAGCGGCAGCGGCATCTTCGGCGGCGGCTTCGGCAATGGCGACGGCGACGCCGATGGCGGCGGCGGCGGCGGTATTGGCGATGGCAGCGGCGGCGGCGGCGGTATTGGCGATGGCAGCGGCAGCGGCGGCGGTATTGGCGACGGCAGCGGCAGCGGCGGCGGCAACGGCAACGGCAGCGACGGCGGCGGTATTGGCAGCGGCGACGGCAGCGGCATCGGATACGGCGATGGCGGTGGCGGCGACTGACAGAGATCACTGAAAATCAACAGCTGGCGCGATCAGTGCCAGCATCCGAACCGACGGAGGATCACATGGGAAAGACCCGCCTGCACGTTTCCGACCTGCTGCTCGCGGCGCTGATCTGCGCCGGCAGCCTGGTCATCGCCCGCGCCGCGCTCGATACCGCGCTGGCGCTGCCGCAGCTTTCTGCCGGGGCGCTCGCCTGATGGTGCTGCCCGTCTCTCCCCTCGCCCGCCTGCTCGACCGTCTCACGCCGCTTGAGCCCGAGGATCGCATCGACGCGATCATGGGCGAGATCATGGCGACCGGCCGCAGCCAGCTCAACCTGTCCGTGCGGCCCGCGTGGATCGAGCTGCACGGCATCAAGGCCACGGGCCCCGACCTCGCCATGCTCTGCGCGCGCTGGATCGCCGCGGCGGTCGATGCCGCCCCGCTGGCCGAGGCCCGTGCGCAGGTGCCGCCGCGCAAGCCCAAACCCAGAGGCTGACATTGCACGGCGCGGGCGCCGGGACCTCCCCGCCGCCGCCCGCGCAGCCGCGACCCCGGCGGCGCCACCACTCACGATGACCACAGCTGCCGCCGGGGCAGTGATCCGGGCATGTCGCCCGGTGCGGGCGGGATTGCATTCGGCTGGCACCCGCCCGCCAACCATCGAAAGGAACCACCCCACATGACCGATCACAACCTCACCGCATGCCTTGGGAAGCAGGCAGAAGACAAGATCACCGGGATCCGGGGGACCATCACCATGCTCGCCCAGTATGTGGCGGGCACTCCCCGCGTCATGCTCGAGGCTGCCGCGCAAGACGGCAGCCTGCGCGAGATATGGCTCGATATCGACCGGGTCAGGATCAATGACGAACAGGACATCGAGGCTGAAATCAAAGGCAAGGGCCTGACTGCCGCACGCATCACACCTAACATGATCGACGCAGAGATTGTGGGCGAAGAATATCACGTCTTCCCGGGATCCAGCCTCACCATTTGCTGCCTGACCCTCAAGAACGGCTTCACGGTTACGGGCGAAAGCGCCTGCGCCAGCCCTGGGAACTTCGACGCAGAGATCGGGCGGAAGATCGCCTGGGGAAATGCTCGCGAGAAGATCTGGCCACTGATGGGGTTCAGGCTTCGCGACCAGCTCTCCGCCTGACCTTCCGGTGACCGGCCCCCGCGCGGGCCGGCATCCCGAGAGCCAGAGGAGATAGCCATGAATGCGATGACGCCTGCCGCCCCGCGGCATGAAGAAAATCAGGCCAGCATGGCCAGCCTCACCGCCATGCCGCCGGTCGACACGGGCGGGCGGATCCCGGTCAAGAACACGGCTGCGGACATCGCGGTCAGCGACCACTCCTACAGCGTCACCGCGGACGATCTGCGCCAGTTCATCGAGCGCTTCGAGCACCTCGCGGCCGAGAAGAAGGACATCGCCGAGCAGCAGAAGGACGTGATGGCCGAAGCGAAGGCGCGTGGCTACGACACCAAGGTGATGAAGATCATCATCGCGATGCGCAAACGCGACCGCGACGATCTGGCCGCGGAAGAGGCCACCCTCGACCTTTACATGCAAGCACTTGGGGCGCGGTGATGAACGCTCAATCCAAGATCTCCGCCGACACGCACCAGATCGCCAGCGCCTATATCCCGCTGGCAGAGTTTCGCCGGGCCGCGCGGCTGATGGCACAGGTGGTGCCGCGGCGGAACGTTATCCCTGTGCTGGGCTATGTGCGCGTCACGATCGGCCACGGGCGCGTCAGCCTGTGCGCGACGGACCTCGATATCGAGCTGACCATCAATGTCGACGCCGATACGGCGTTTGAGGGTGAGACCGCGGTCATGATCCGTGCCGCCACGCTCGCATCCTTCGCCGCAGCCGCGCGGTCCGTGGTCAACATCTCGGTGCATGCACCGGCGGGCGAGGACACGCCGAGCCTGATCCTGATGGACGGCGGCGACATGGTGGTGCGTCAGCGTGCCCTGATCCCGACCGGGGATTTCCCGCAGTTCTCCGCCTCGACCGTCAAGACCGCCACCTGGACGCAAACACCTGACGAGCTGCGCCGGATGATCCACCTGTGCCGCCACTGCATCAGCGCCGAGGAGACGCGGTATTACCTGAACGGCATCTACCTGCATGCACGCCCCGATGGCAGCACCCTGCGCGCGATGGCGACGGACGGGCACCGTCTGGCGGTCGTGGATACCGACACGCAGATCAGCGCGATCTTCGGCCAGACGCTCAGTGCCATCATCCCGAAACAGCTGGTGGATCTGCTGAAGCTGGTCACGCGGCCCGGGGATAACGCCCTCCTGACGGTCACGATGTGGGAGCGCCACGTGCATATTCATGGGCTGGACATCGAGGTCAGCGCCAAGCTGATCGACGGCCGCTATCCCGAGTACAGCCGCGTGATCCCCGCCGCATCCGATGCGATCTGCTGCACCATCTCCGGGGCAGAGCTGACCAGGCTGAAGCGTGCGGCGGCTGGTGCCGACTATGACGCCCATATCGCTCGCCTCGACGCCAGCAAGGGGATGATCTGCATCGGCAACCAGGACGGCGGGATCGAGATGCCGATCGACATCAAGTGCAAGGACGGCATGACGCCGCCGGTTTTTGGCTTCAGCCTTTTCTACCTCGCCGAGCAGGGCCGGGTTACGCCGACCTTCACGGTCAAGGGCGCCGGCCCCAGAGATCCGTTCATCATCCACGGTGACGATCCAGACGCCATGTTCGTTCTTATGCCGGCGAGGGTGTGATGGAACAGCCTCACCACCCTGCCCGCGTCAGCCTGGCGCCGCTCCCGGAGGCGCTGCGCCTGCGGCACGACGATCCGCGCGCTGAGACGGCGCCGCCTCGCGACGTCATCTCGCCCCCACGCCGCCCGCGCCGCCGCACTCCCGTTCTGGTCGTGGCGCTGCGCGAGATGCTGGCGGAGGGGCGCGCATGACCGCCCTGCGCGTCCTGATCGGCTGCGAGCGCTCGGGCATCGTGCGCCGCGCCTTCGCGACCCGCGGGCATGAGGCCTGGTCGTGCGATCTCGCCCCGGCCGAGGATGGCAGCAACCGGCACATGGTCTGCGATGTGCGCGAGGCGCTCGGCCTCGGCTGGGATCTGGCCGTCATCTGCCACCCGCCCTGCACGCGCCTCGCCAACAGCGGCGTGCGCTGGCTGGCCACCCCACCGCGCAATCCGCCCGACGAGGTCACCGCGGCCGAGCGCGCAGCCTGGCGCGGGCTCGATGACGCGACCCGCCTGCAGATCATGTGGCGCCTGCTCGATGAAGGCGCGGCACTCTTCTCGGCGTGCTGGAGCGCTCCGGTGCCGCGGATCGCGATCGAGAACCCGGTGATGCACAAGCACGCCAAGGCACGGATCCACGATTTCCGCCCCTTTGCGCAGAGCGTGCAGCCCTGGCAATTCGGCACCGATCCCGCCGGCCCGGACAATGTGACGAAGCGCACCTGCCTGTGGCTGCGCGGCCTGCCGAAGCTCACGGCCACCGGCACGCTCGACGGCAGCACCGCGCGCGACGAAATCCACCGCGCCCCGCCCGGCCCCGGGCGAAAGGTCTTCCGCAGCCGGTTCTTCCCCGGCCTCGCAGCGGCCATGGCCGAGCAATGGGGCGATCACGCCCTCGAAGAGATCAGGAGGATCGCATGACCAGAGAAGAAGCCATTGCGCGGATCAAGGCGCTGCGGGCCCGCGCCGCCGACGAGGCATCCTCTGAGGCAGAAGCCGCCGCGGCCGCCGCACGCGCCTCGAAGATCATCTTCCAGTTCGAGGTGACCGAAGAGGAGTTGATCGAGCGTGGCGTCGGCGGCGTGACGGAGGCCGAGCACAACGCCGGACGGCGCTATGCCCACCCGACGCTAGAAGAGGCCGCGGGCGCGATTGGCATGTATGCCGAATGCAGCGCGCTGTTTCGCCGGGGAGCCAACCTGTGGGTCGGGCAGCCGGAGGACGTCGAGTTCGCGCTCTACCTCTGCGAAATGATCCAGGCGGCGGCCGAGCGCGCCTATCTGAACCACCGGAAGGCCAGGTTCTTCTCTGCGCCGAATGCTCACTATCGGAGGTCATTCCTGATCGGCTTCGGCAGATCGATCGCCGAGAGGCTTTGGAACATGACGTCCGAGCGGCGGAGGAGCCGCGCGCGCAAGGGCGGCGGCACTGACCTCATCGTCGTGAAAAATGCCCTGATCGATGCCTACATGACGGAAAACTATCCGGACATCGGGCACACCAGGAGCCGCGCGCGGAAAGAGCCCGATCACAGGGCCTTCCTGTCCGGATATGTGGATGCGGCGCGCGTGAACCTCGAGAGACCACTCTGCGGAACGCCTGCAGCCGGCAAGATCGGAAACGCGGCATGACCGCTGCACCGTCTGCCAAAGCCGTCCCCCGCCGCGCCGTCGACGCCCTGGACATCATCACAGCGGTTGCGCCGCTGGTGGTCGAAGCGAAGCAAGAAGGGAAACAGGAATGAGCACGATTGCTGCGGCTGCTGACCGCTATCTCGACTGCCTACATGGTCTCGCGCGCACCCTCACAGCACAAGCATCTGAAAATATGGTGAGGGCGCTGGTGGCAGAGCGCGACGCGGTGGTGAAGCGCGCCGAGAAAGCTGAGGCTGAGGTCGCGCGACTGCGGGCGCAGGCTGACCCGGTGGCGTGGCTCTGCGAAGACCAGACTTTCAAGGGGGAATATCACTTCGAGCGAAAGGCAGAGAGGGCTGCATTTTTCGAGAGCGAAGGGGACTGGGCGGTGACGCCGCTCTACGCCTCCGTCACCGCCCGCCCAGAGACCAAGGTGCGCGCCGATGTAGCCACCGCCCGCGCAGCGCTGGCCGAGATCGCCAAGATCAGCGCCATCCCGATCCGCCGCATCGCGCAGGATGCGCTCGACAAGATGGGAGGTGAGTGATGGGGCGACACGAGAAGGCAGCAGGCATCCGGCCGATGTGGGTCCGCGTCTCTGACGTCGCAATCTGGTTTGGGGTATCTCGGGCAACCGTCTATCGGGCAGCTGCACGCGGAGAAATCACCATCCATAGGCAGCGCGGGAGCAGAGTGAATTCCGACGAGATGGACGCATGGCTGCGCGGAGATCATCCCCCTATCACTACCTGACAGTGGGGCTAATTGTGGGGCCTGAAAATTCGAATGCGAACATAAATCATTAAAAACAATGCATTGCATTAATTTAATGGTGCGGGCGACCGGACTCGAACCGGCATGGGCTGGGCCCGAGGGAGTTTAAGTCCCATGCGTCTACCATTTCGCCACGCCCGCACTCGGCCCTTGGCTAGCGCGCCCGGGGCGCGCCGGCAAGCGCTCAGCGGCCCTCGAAGCGGGCCGCGCGCTTCTCGAGGAAGGCCTGCACCCCCTCGCGGAAGTCCCGGGTCTGGCCAAGCCCGCCCTGCAGCTCCGCCTCGAGCGACAGCTGCGCCGCGAGATCGTTGGCGGAACTTGCCCGCATCGCCCGCTTCACCGCGGCAAAGGCGCGGGTCGGGCCCTTCGCCAGATGCTCGGCACGCGCGCGCCAGTGATGGCCGAAATCGACGTCGGGCACCGCCTCCCAGATCATCCCCTGCGCCGCCGCCTCGGTCGCGGTCACCTTGTCGGCGAAAAGCGCGAGCCCCATGGCGCGGGCAAGCCCGACCTGCCGCGGCAGCCACCAGGTGCCGCCTGCGTCCGGCATCAGCCCGATCCGGGTGAAGGCCTGCAGGAAGACCGCCGATTCGGTGGCGATCACCACATCGGCCGAGAGCGCGAGATTGGCCCCTGCCCCGGCCGCGGCGCCGTTCACCGCGGCAATCACCGGCACCGGGCAGTCAGTGATCGCCTTCAGCACCGGCTCGTATTCCTCGCGCAGCACGGTCTCGAGGTCGAGCCCCCCGGTCGCCGCGCCATCGGCCAGATCCTGACCCGAGCAGAAGGCCCGCCCCGCGCCAGTGAGCACGATCGCCCGCGCCTCGCCCGCGGCGCGGCTCAGCGCCTCGCGCAGCTCGGCCCGCATCGTGGTGTTGAGCGCATTCATCACCTCGGGGCGGTTCATCGTGATGACCGCAAGCCCCTCGGAAATCTCGTAACGGATCGTCTGCCAGCTCATGCCGTCCTCCCTTGTCCCGACCGGAGATTAGCCGGGACAACGGGGGACGAAAGCGAAACCGTGCGTCACGGCCCGGGCCGCGGGCGGCTCAGGAGTTCATCAGCTCCTTCAGCCGCGCCTCTTCCTCGGGGCTGAGCGCCTTCGCGGCGGGCGGCTCCTCGCGGCGGCGGCGGCGGATCCAGACGAAGGCACCGCCAAGCGCCACCAGCAGCACCGCGGGCCCGGTCCAGTACAGGATCAGGTTCGCGCCGGTTTTCTCGGGCTCGAACAGCACATATTCGCCATAGCGCGCGGTGATGTAGTCGAGCACCTGCGCATTGCTGTCGCCCGCTGTCAGCCGCTCGCGCACCAGAAGCCGCAGATCGCGCGAGACGTCGGCATTCGATTCGTCGATGTTCTCGCCCTGACAGACCGGGCAGCGCAGCACCTGGCTGATTTCCCGCGCGCGTTTCTCGAGCGCGGGATCGGCCAGCACCTCGTCGGGCTGCACGGCATGGGCGGGCGTGGCCAGAAGCAGCAGCAGCGCAAGACGTTTCAGCATGGTCACTCCGCGGGCTGGATGGTGGGGACGGCGGCTTTGCGGGCGCCGGCCGCAACGCGATAGCGCCGGTCGCTCAGGCTGAGCAGCCCGCCAAAGGCCATCAGCAGCGCGCCCGCCCAGATCCAGTCCGCGAAGGGCTTGATATAGGTGCGCACCGCCCAGCCACCGCCCTCCTGCGGGTCGCCGATCACCAGATAGACGTCACGCAGGAAGCCGCTGTCGATGTCGGCCTCGGTCGTCGGCATCGCCTGCACCGGGTAGATCCGCTTTTCGGGATGCAGCGTGGCGACGAACTTGCCGTCCTGGCGCACGGTGATCGTCGCCTCGGTGGTGGTGTAGTTCGGACCGGGCAGGTGCTCGACCTTGTCGAGGGTGATCGCATAGCCCGCGACGGTGAAGGTCTCGCCGACCTGCGCGACGCGGATATCCTCGACCTGGCCCGCCATCAGCAGGCCGATGCCGGCAAAGACGACGCCCAGCCCCGAATGCGCCGTGGCCTTGCCCCAGTCGGCACGCGGCAGACGGGCGAGACGGGCCGGCGTGCGGCCGGCGCGCACCCAAAGCTCGGCCGCGGCGCCGAAGACGAGCCACGAGCCCAGCCCCGCCGCGACCAGCGCCAGCACCGGGCGCCCGGACTCGAGCGTCCAGGCAAGGCCCGCAACCGCAAGCGCCAGGATCGCCGCCGGGGCGAGCGGGCGCACGAGCTTGCCAAGGGCCGCCCGCTTCCACGGCATCATCGCACCGATCGGCAGGATCAGGGCGAGGATCACCATGAAGGGCGTGAAGGCCTTGTCGAAGAAGGGCGCACCGACCGAGAGCTTGCGCCCCCAGGCCATCTCGGCGACCAGCGGCCAGAGCGTGCCGACGAAGACGACAAGCGCCGCGGTGGCCAGCAGGATGTTGTTCAGCACCAGCGCGCTTTCGCGCGACACCATCGAGAACACGCCCTTCGCCTGCATTGCCCCCGCCCGCGCGGCGTAAAGCGTCAGCGCGCCGCCGACGAAGAGGGCGAGGATGAACAGGATGAAGATGCCGCGCTTCGGGTCATTGGCAAAGCTGTGCACCGAGGTGATGACGCCCGAGCGCACGATGAAGGTGCCGATCAGCGAGAAGCCGAAGGCCATGATCGCGAGAAGGATCGTCCAGCTTTTCAGCGCCTCGCGTTTCTCGACGACGATCGCCGAATGCAACAGCGCCGCGGCGAGCAGCCAGGGCATGAACGAGGCGTTCTCGACCGGGTCCCAGAACCAGAAGCCGCCCCAGCCGAGCTCGTAATAAGCCCACCACGAGCCAAGCGCGATGCCGATGGTCAGGAAGATCCAGGCGGCAAGCGTCCAGGGCCGGACCCAGCGGGCCCAGGCGGCATCGACGCGGCCCTCGATCAGCGCGGCGACGGCGAAGGAGAAGGCCATCGAGAGCCCGACATAGCCGAGGTAGAGGAAGGGCGGGTGGAAGGCGAGGCCCGGGTCCTGCAGCAGCGGGTTCAGGTCGCGGCCGTTGAAGGGCGGCTCGGCGAGACGGGTGAAGGGGTTCGAGGTGAGCAGGATGAAGCCCAGAAAGGCCACCCCGATCGAGGCCTGCACCGACAGCACCCGCGCCCGCAGCCGCGGCGGCAGCGCGCCGCCGAACCAGGCGGCGGCGGCGCCGAAGAGCGACAGGATCAGCACCCACAGCAGCATCGAGCCCTCGTGGTTGCCCCAGAGCCCGGTGACCTTGTAGAGCATCGGCTTGTCGGTGTGCGAGTTCTGATAGACCACCTTCAGCGAGAAATCCGAGGTGACGAAGCCGTGCATCAGCGCGGCGAAGGCGACTGCGATCAGCAGGAACTGCGCCGTGGCGGCGGGGTCTCCGACCGCCATCCAGCCGCTCCAGCCCTTCTGGGCGCCGATCAGAGGGATCACCATCTGGATCAGCGCCACGCAAAAGGCGAGGATCAGGGCGAAATGGCCGAGCTCTGCAATCATGGGAATGTCCTCTCTGTCCGCGGGTGCGATCATAGAGGGTCTGGCCGCCCCGGCCAAGGTGGCTGCGCGTCATTGTCGCGGGGGCACGCGATGGTGATGATGATCAGGCCACCGCCAGCGCCAGCCAGACCGCCCCGCCCGCGGCCACCGCAAGCGCCGAGATCGCCGCAAGCGCAAGCCAGAAGCGCAGGGGCCCCGCCAGCATCGACAGGAAGATCCGCCCGACGGTGTTCGACACCAGGGCCATCAGCACCGCGGCCCCGATCATCCGCGGTGCGAAGGTCTCGCCCGTCAGGCGCAGCGCGCTCAGCACCGCGACGTCGACATCGAAAATCCCCGAGGCCGCCGAGGTGACGAGGAGGCCCGAGCCGCCGAAGCGCGCGCTGAGCGCGGCGTTCAGCATCGAGACGCAGGCAAAGAGCGCGGCAAAGGCCAGCAGCGCGCGCAGCTCGAACGGGTTGCGCAGCATCTCGCTGCCCTCGGGCAGGCTTTTCGCCCGCGCCAGCACCAGCCCGCCGACCAGCGCCAGCACCGCCGCCGCGGTGGCGGTGACCGGCAGGATCTGCACCAGCACCGGCCCGCCGATCAGCCCGACGACCACCGTCACCCGCAGCACCGACACCAGCGCCGCCAGCGCCGCCGCGCCGGCGAGCGGCACCGGGCGCTCGGCCTCCTTCGCCATGCGTGCAAGCGCCACGGTGACCGCGGTCGAGGAGACGAGCGCGCCGGCAAGCCCGCTGACGATCAGCCCGCGCGTCGTGCCCAGCATCCGCACCGCGATGTAGCCGAGATAGGAGATCGTCGCGATCAGCACGGTGAAGAACCACACCTCGCGCGGGTTGAAGCCGCCCCAGGGGTCGATCGTGCGGTCAGGCAGCAGCGGCAGCACGATCACCGTCATCGCCGCCAGCACAAGGGCCGAGCGCAGCTCGACCCAGCTCAGCCGGCGCAACGCGCTGTGCAGCATCTCGCGGCTGGCAAGGATGCCCGCGAGCGCCGTGCCGCCCGCCGCAGCGACCCGGTAGTCGCCGACCACGGCGAGCGCGCCAAGGCCGAAGACGCCAAGGCCGGCCATCAGCCCGGTGACGCTGAAATTCTCGTCATGCCGGGATTCGCGGTATTCAAAGAGACCGAACAGCGCCGCGAAGCCGAGAAAGGCCGCACCGAGCACGATCGAGGAGCCGAGCGCCAGGCTGACAGCGGCGAAAACGCCGCCAAGCAGGCCGAAGATGCCATAGGTGCGCAGCCCGGCGGTGCGGCTGCCCGAGGGCTCGTCGCGCTCGCGCCAGCCGCGCTCGACCCCGACCAGAAGGCCGATCGCCAGCGCGACGCCCAGCTTCAGCATCGTCTCGTCCATCGTCGCCCCTCCCCTTGCGCGCCCATCATGGCGCGCGCGCCAGCCGGAGGGAAGGCGTCAGAGACGCGCCGAGGGCCGGCGGGTCGACAGCTGCAGATTGGTTTCGGTCCGCTGCACCCCTTCGATGCGGCGGATGTGCAGGATCGTCTCGTCCAGATCGGGCAGGCTGCGCGTGCCGATCTCGACGATCAGATCCCACTGGCCGTTGGTGGTGTGCACGGCCTGCACCGCAGGCAGGCCGAGCAGCCGTTGCACGACGCGCTCGGTGGCGCGCCCTTCGACGGTAAGCATCATCATGCCGCGCACCGGCGAGGCGGTGACGTCGGCGCGGGTGAGCACGGTGAAGCCCGAAATCTCGCCCCGCGCGACCAGCCTCTCGATGCGCGTGCGCACGGTGGCGCGGGAGAGGCCGAGCTGCGCGGCCAGGTCCGAGACCGAGGCACGCCCGTCCCGCCGCAAGGCGGCGATCAGGCGCTGATCGGTGTCATCGAGCCGGTCCCCGCGCGGTGCCTCTCCCCACATCGTCTCAGCCCTTCTTCACGGCGAGGATCGAGGCCTCGAGGATGTCGAGGGCTTCCTCGAACACCGGCTCCTGGATGGTGAGCGGCGACAGGAAGCGGATCACGTTGCCGTAGACGCCGCAGGTCAGCAGCACGAGGCCACGCTCGAGCGCTTCGTCACAGACCTTCTTCACGAAGTCCGGGTTCGGCGTGTCGGTGCCCGCCACGTTGAACTCGGCCGCGTTCATGAAGCCCGGGCCGCGGATCTCGACGAGTTCCGGCACCTGGTCCTGCAGGCTGGCAAGGCGCTGCTTGAGGCGCGCGCCAAGACGGGCGGCGCGGTCGCACAGGCCCTCTTCCTCGATCACGTCGAGCACGGCATTCGCCGCGGCCACCGACAGCGGGTTGCCGGCATAGGTGCCGCCAAGGCCGCCCGGCTGGGCGTGGTCCATGATCTCGGCACGGCCGGTCACCGCCGAGATCGGCAGACCGCCGCCAAGGCCCTTGGCCATGGTGGTGATGTCGGCGGCAACGCCGTGGTGTTCCATCGCGAAGAGCTTGCCGGTGCGGGCAAAGCCGGTCTGCACCTCGTCGGCGATCATCACGATGCCGTTCTCGTCGCAGATCTCGCGGATCTTCTTCATGAAGCCTTCGGGGGCCGGCACGAAGCCGCCTTCGCCCTGCACCGGCTCGAGGATGATCGCGGCGATCCGGGTCGGGTCGGCGTCGGATTTGAACAGACGGTTCAGCGCCTCGAGCGCGTCATCCATCGACACGCCGTGCAGCGCGTTCGGGTAGGGCAGGTGCCAGACGTCGTTCATCATCGGGCCGAAACCGACCTTGTAGGGCGCGGTCTTGCCGGTGAGCGTCATGGTCATGAAGGTGCGGCCGTGGAAACCGCCGGCGAAGGCGATCACGCCCGAGCGGCCGGTGTAGTGACGCGCGATCTTGATCGCGTTTTCAACAGCTTCGGCGCCCGTGGTGGTGAAGATCGTCTTCTTCGGGAAGTCGCCCGGAACCTTGGCGTTCAGGCGCTCGGCCAGCACGACATAGTTTTCGTAGGGCATCACCTGGTGGCAGGTGTGGGTGAAGGCGTCGAGCTGCTTCTTCACCGCCTCGATCACCTTCGGGTGACGGTGGCCGGTGTTCACCACGGCGATGCCGGCGGCGAAGTCGATATAGCGTTTGCCGTTCTTGTCCCAGACCTCGGAGTTCTCGGCCTTGGCGGCGTAGATCTGCGTGGTCATGCCCACGCCGCGGGCGACGGCGGCGTTCTTGCGGGCGGTAAGTTCGGGCGAGGTTTGCACGGTCATGGGGAACTCCGATTCGTGATGACTCACCATCTCACTTTGCATTTTTTCTGCAAGAAATTTCTTGCACCCTGTGATGGTGCCGCCCAGATTGCGGGTGTAAGGCTTAGAAAATGACCGATTCCACCGCTCCCTCTGACCAGACCGACGGCGAACCGACCTTCCGCGTGACCGAAGCTGCGCGCGCTGCGGGTGTTGCGCCCTCGACACTGCGGCTGTGGGAGACGCAGGGGCTGATCGCGCCGCAGCGGCGCGCCTCGGGACAGCGGCTTTACAGCGCGGCCGACGTGGCGCGGCTGCAACGGATCTCGTTCCTGCGCCGCGAGGCGGGGCTGAACCCGGCAGCGATCCGCGCCACGCTCGAAGCCGGGGGCGACAGCGCCGAGACCGCTACGGCAATCACCAACGAACCGCTCGGCGCCGCGCTGCGCCAGCTGCGCAACGCCCGCGGCGAAAAGCTCGATGACGTGGCGCAGGCGATGGGGATCTCGGCCTCGGCGCTGTCGACGCTCGAGCGCACCGGCGCCGGCGTCAGCTTCAAGGTGCTTGCCGATCTCGCGCAATATTACGGCACCACGGTGTCGCGGCTGTCGGGGCAGGATGCGCCGGGCAGCCCGGTGGTGCGCTCGGGCGCGGCACGGATCTGGCCGATGCCGGTCGAGGGGGTGCGGGTCGAGGTGCTGGCCGAGGGCCGCCGGCAGATGGACTGTCACCGCTTCATCCTTGCCCCCGGCGCCGCCTCGGAAGGCGGCTATGGCCACGAGGGCGAGGAATTCATCACCGTGCTCGAGGGCCGCTTCCGCATCACCCTCGACGGCGAGGAGGTGCACGAACTCGGCATCGGCGATTCGATCTATTTCGAAAGCCGCCGCCCGCATGCCTGGGCGAATGCCGCCGACGGCCGCACCGTGGTGATCTGGGTGAACACGCCCCCCACCTTCTGACACGCTTTCGTGAAGCGGGTTGCGGGCGCCCTGCCCCGGGGCCACTGTGCGCGGCACATGACCGGAGGACCCCCATGCGCCGCCTGATGCTGACCGCCCTCGCCTGCCTCGCGCTTGCCGCCTGCAAGGACGAGGCCGCCGCCGACCCGCTCGAACTGCTGGGCATGGGCGTCGAGTGGCACGTGACCGAGATCGCCGGCGCCCCGGTGCCCGCGGGCGTCAGCGTCACCATCGCCCGCCCCGAGGACGGGATGATCGCCGGCTCCTCGGGCTGCAACCGCTATTCGGGCCGGGTCAGCACGCATGACGGCAAGCTCGAGATCGGCGCCCTCGCCGGCACCCGGATGGCCTGCTTCGGCCCGGCCGAAGAGGTCGAACGCGCCTTCCACTCGACGATCGGCCGCGCCAAGGACGCGCAGATGGCGGGCGACACGCTCGAGCTCACCGATGCCGCGGGCAAGGTGCTGATCCGCGCGATGAAGTGACCGCGCTCGCTTGACGGCGCGGGGCGGATCGGAAACTCTCGCCCCATGTTCCCGATCCGCGACCACAACCCCTCGCTGCGCACGCCCTGGATCACCCGGGGCCTGATCGCGATCAACCTGTTCCTTTACCTGCTGACCGCGCCCTGGGGCGGCAACATGGAGGGGCTGTGGCAGGCGGGCGCGCTTTATCCCGCGGCGGTGTCGCAGGGCGCGTGGATGTGGGGCCTGTTCACCCACATGTTCCTGCACGCAAGCCTGATGCATGTGGGCGGCAACATGCTGTTCCTGTGGGTCTTTGGCGACAATCTCGAGGACCAGTTCGGCCCCCTCGGCTTCCTCGCCTTCTATCTGCTCTCGGGGCTCTCTGCGGCCGGCGCGCAGATCGCCATCGACCCGACCAGCACGATCCCGATGGTCGGCGCCTCGGGCGCGATCGCCGGGGTGATGGGCGGCTATCTGCTGATGTTCCCGCGCGCCCGCGTCGACGTGCTGATCATCTTCATCATCTTCTTCCGGATCTTCACCATCCCCGCCTGGATCGTGCTGGGGGTCTGGTTCGGGTTGCAGGTGATCGGCAGCACCGAGACGAGCCTCACCGGCGGCGTCGCCTATTGGGCCCATATCGGCGGCTTCCTCGCCGGGCTCGTGCTGACCGTGCCGCATTTCCTGCGGATGGGCGGCACGGGCTTCTGGGCCCGCACCCATGGCCGGCCGCCGCATCCGGACATCGAATATATCCGCACCACGATCCCCGTGGTGCCCCGCCGGAGACGCTGATGCTGCCCGAGATCCACACCCCCCACCGCCTGACCTGCCATTGCGGCGCCGTCGAGATCGAGGTGACGCTTTCGGACGGGCTGAACACGAAGCGGCGCTGCGACTGTTCCTTCTGCCGCCGGCGCGGCGCGGTCGCCGTCTCGGCCCCGCTCGACGGCATCCGCATCGTGAAGGGGGCCGAGAACCTGACCCTCTACCAGTTCGGCACGCAGACGGCGAAGCACTGGTTTTGCAAGACCTGCGGCATTTACACCCACCACCAGCGCCGCTCGAACCCGAACGAATACGGGGTGAACGCGGGCTGCCTCGAGGGCGTGAACCCGCGCGATCTCGACCCCGTGGCGTGGTCGGACGGCGTCAATCATCCCTCCGATCGGCGCGGATGAAGCCCGCCGCGCGCTCGGCGATCATGATCGTCGGCGCGTTGGTATTGCCGCCGATCAGGCTCGGCATCACCGAGGCATCGACCACCCGCAGCCCCGCGATGCCGTGCACCCGCAGCTTTGGGTCCGTCACCGCCATTGCGTCGCGCCCCATCCGGCAGGTGCCGACCGGGTGGTAGATCGTGTCGGCACGCGCCCGGATGTCGGCGATCAGCCCGGCATCGGTGCCGTCATGCGGATAAAGCCGCGTCCCGCGCCAGGGCGCGAGCGGCGCGGCCCCGGCGATGGTGTCGAGAAGCCGCGCCCCCTTCAAGAGCAGCTCCGCGTCACGCGGATCGCTCAGGAAGGCCGGGTCGATCGCCGGCGCCGCCCGCGGGTCGTCCGAGGCGAGCCGCACCGTCCCGCGCGAGAACGGCCGCAGCGCGCAGACATGCACCGACCAGCCATCGGCCAGATGCGGGCGGCGCATATGCTGATCGACGATGCCGACGACGAAGTGGAGCTGCAGATCGGGCTCGGCCAGCCCCGGTTCCGAGCGCAGGAAGGCCGCGCCCTCGGCCATCGGCGAGGCGAAAAGCCCCTCGCCATGCCGTTTCCAGAACCCGGCGGCGCGCGCCATGCGCCACAGCCCCGCCGGGTTCAGCCCGACCACATCGGGCCGCGGCGAGGTGTAGGAGATGATGTAATCGAGGTGGTCTTGCAGATTCGCCCCCACCCCGGGCAGGTCGAGCACGGGCGTGATGCCGATCTCGCGCAGATGCTCGGCCGGACCGATGCCCGACAGCATCAGCAGTTGCGGCGAGCCAAAGGCGCCGGCCGAGACGATCACCTCGCGCCGCGCCTCGATCCGCAGATGGCGCCGGCCGCGGCGGACCAGCGCCCCCGTCGCCCGCCCCTCGGCGATCAGCAGCCGCTCGGCCCGCGCGCGGGTTAGCACGGTCAGGTTCGGTCGCGCCATCACCGGGTGCAGATAGGCCGCCGCCGCGGAACAACGCTCGCCCTTGCGCGGCCCGTCCCAGAATTGCGTGACCTGATAGAGCCCTGCGCCCTCCTGCTCGGCTCTGTTGAAATCGTCGTTCGGCGCGCAACCGACGGCGGCGCAGGCCTCGATGAAGGCGCGGGTTGCCGGGCGCGGCCGGCGCTGGTCGCCGACCTGCAACGGCCCTGCATCACCGTGCCAGTCCGACGCCCCGCGCATGTTGCGCTCGGCAGCAAGGAAATGCGGCCGGCAGGCGTCCCAGCCCCAGCCCTCCGCCCCGGCCTCGGCCCAGGCGTCGTAATCCGAGGGCCGGCCGCGGATGTAGAGCATCGCGTTGATCGCGGACGAGCCACCGAGCCCCCTGCCCCGCGGCTGAAACCCCCGTCGCCCGTTCAGCCCCGGCTGCGGCACGGTCTGAAACGCCCAGTTGTGAATCGGCGGCCGGCCCGGCACCATCGCCGCAACCAGCGCCGGCGCGCGCACGAAGATGTCGCGCGCCTCGGTTCCGGCCTCGACCAGACAGACCCGCAGCGCCGGGTCCTCGCTCAGACGCGCGGCCAGAACGGCGCCGGCCGAGCCGCCGCCCAGAATGAGATAGTCGAAAATCATCAGGCTCCTCCCCCAATGGGAGAGGAGCCTAACGGGATTTTCAGGGCCAGACAGCGTGACGCGAAGTCAGCGCCGCAGCGTCACTTGCGCAGGCTGCCGCCGGTGGCCTTGGCCACCTTGTCAACGATCTTGGCCGACACCGCCTCGATCTCGGCATCGGTCAGGGTCTTGTCCTTCGGCTGCAGCCGGACGGCGAGCGCGATCGACTTCTTGCCCGCCCCCATCTGCTCTTCCGCCTTCGCGCCGGTGAAGGCGTCGAAGACCGAGACCGCCTCGATCAGCGCCTTGTCGGCACCAAGCGCCGCGTTCACCGCCGTCATCGCCTCGACCGAGGCATCGACGACGAAGGCGAAGTCGCGTTCGACCGCGTGCAGATCATGTAGCGCCAGCGCCGGACGGGTCGGCGTTTTCGCCTTCGGGAAGGGGATGTTGGCGAGACGGATGGTGAAGGCCACCGCCGCGCCCTTCACCCCGATCTCGCGCAGCACGCGGGGGTGCACCTCGCCGAAGGTCGCCAGCACATTCGGACCAAGCGCGATGTTGCCCGACCGGCCCGGATGCCACCAGGCATCGAGCTTGCGGTTGATCTGCACCCGCGCCGGCGCGCCGATCGCGGCCAGCACCGCCTCGACATCGGCCTTGGCGTCATAGACATCAACCGCCCGGCGCGAGCCCCAGGGGTCGCGGGCCGCACGCGCGCCGACCAGCAGCCCGGTCGCCTGCGTCACCTGATCGCCCGGCTCGCCGCCGATGAAGGCGGGGCCGACCTCGAAGAGCGCCAGATCGGCAAAGCCGCGCGCCTGATTGCGCGCCGCCGCCGCCAAGAGCCCCGGCAGCAGGTCGGGACGCATATGCGTCATTTCCGAGCTGATCGGGTTCTCGATCCGCATCGCCTCGGACCCGCCGCCGAACATCGCCGCAGCGGCCGCGTCGATGAAGCTGTAGGTCACGCATTCGTTGTAGCCGAGTGCCGCGATCGTGCGCCGCGCGGTCTTCTCGCGCACCTGCGCGGGGGTCAGGATCGGCCCCGGCACGCCGGTCGTCTCGCGCGGCATCGGCTTGCCCACCAGCTTCGAGAGCGAGGCGACGCGCGCCACTTCCTCGACCAGATCGGCCTCGCCCTGCACATCGGGGCGCCAGCTCGGCGGGGCGGCCATGTCGCCTTCGAAGGAGAAGCCGAGCGCCTCGAGCGTGCGGCGCTGTTCCGCCTCGGGGATTTCCATGCCGACCAGCGAGATCACCCGCGCCGGGTCGAGCCGATAGGCCCGCGCGGTGTCGGGCACGGCGCCGTCGACCACCACCTCCGAGGCCTCGCCGCCGCACAGGTCAAGCACCATCTGCGTCGCGAGTTCGAGGCCCGGCAGGGTGAACGCGGGGTCCACGCCGCGCTCGAAACGATAGCGCGCGTCCGAGGTGATCTTCAGCGCGCGGCCGGTGGCGGCGATGGTGATCGGGTCCCAATAGGCGCTTTCAACGAAGACATCGACGGTCTCCTCGGTGCAGCCCGAGAGCTCGCCGCCCATGATGCCCGCCAGGCTTTCCGGCCCCTTGTCGTCGACGATCACCATCTGGCCCGGGGCCAGCGCATAGGTCTTGCCGTCAAGCGCCAGCAGTTCCTCGCCGCCCGCGGCCGGGATGATCCGCAGCTTGCCCTGCACCTTCGCCGCGTCGAAGACGTGCAGCGGGCGGTTCAGGTCATAGGTGAAGAAGTTGGTGATATCGACCAGCGTCGAGATCGGCCGCAGCCCGATCGCAATGAGCCGCGCCTGCAGCCAGGCCGGGCTCGGCCCGTTCTTCACGCCGCGGATGAGGCGGCCGGCAAAGAGCGGGCAGCCCTTTTCCTTCAGCCCCGCGTCGATCTCGACCGCGACCGGGCAGGCAAAGCCGCCGGGCACCGGCTCGACCACCAGCGGCTTCAGCACGCCCAGCCCGCGCGCCGCAAGGTCGCGCGCCACGCCGCGCACGCCAAGCGCATCGGGGCGGTTCGGGGTGATCTTGATGTGGAACATCGGGTCGACCGCCTCGGGGCGGTTCTCGGCCAGCCAGTCGGTGAACTTGCAGCCGACCTCGGAATTCAGGCTGTCCTCGGGCAGCTCGATGATGCCGTTATGCTCGTCCGAAAGCTCCAGCTCGCGCTCCGAGCACATCATGCCGGCGCTTTCGATGCCGCGGATCTTGCCGATGCCGAGGGTGACATCGAGGCCCGGCACATAGTCGCCCGGTTTCGCCAGCACGACGGTGATCCCCGCCCGCGCGTTCGGCGCGCCGCAGACGATGGTCTTCTCGCCCTCGTCGGTCAGCACCTGACAGACGCGCAGCTTGTCGGCGTCGGGGTGCTTCTCGGCCTTCAGCACCTTGGCGATGGTGAAGGGGGCAAGCTTGGCGGCCGGGTTCACGACCTCCTCGACCTCGAGCCCGAGGTCGGTGAGCGCCTCGGCGATCTCGTCCACGGTGGCCGAGGTCTCGAGATGGTCTTTCAGCCAGGAGAGGGTGAATTTCATTGGTTTTTCTCCATCTGGAGGACGCCCGTCGCGCCATTGGATTCTGTTGAGTAACTCAAGTTACAGCTCTCGACCTTCAGTCCGCCGTCTCCGCCAAGCGCTCCATTCACAGCGAACTCGCTCTGCGCCGAATGCGACCATCAGGATGCCCCCCACCAGCATGAACAACGCGATCACGACATGGAGTGGGGTCACCGGGAACGACGTGTAGTATGGATCGAACAGGTAGGGCCAAAACATCAGGAAGACCGCAAGGCCTAATGCCATGGGAAGGATCATCGCTATGCCCAATGCGACTCTTCCGAGCGCGGCAAGCAGGGACAACAGAGATCCCTCCCCCTGTTTCACTTACTCAGCCCCCCGAACACCGTCGGCAGATCGAGCGGCGCGAAGCCGTAGTGCTTCAGCCAGCGCAGGTCGCTCTCGAAGAAGGCGCGCAGGTCGGGGATGCCGTATTTCAGCATCGCGATGCGGTCGATGCCCATGCCGAAGGCAAAGCCCTGCCACTCGTTCGGGTCGATCCCGCCCGCCGCCAGAACCTTCGGCTGCATCATCCCCGAGCCGAGGATCTCAAGCCAGCTGTCGCCCTCGCCGATCTTCAGCTGACCACCTTCCCACGAGCAGCGGATGTCGACCTCGGCCGAGGGCTCGGTGAAGGGGAAATGCGAGGCGCGGAAGCGCAGCTCGACATTCGGCACCTCGAAGAAGGCCTTGCAGAACTCCTCGAGCGTCCATTTCAGGTTCGCCATCGAGATGTCGCGGCCGATCGCCATGCCCTCGACCTGATGGAACATCGGCGCGTGGGTCTGGTCCATGTCCATGCGGTAGACGCGGCCCGGCGCGATCACGCGAATGGGCGCGCCTTTCGCCTCCATCGCGCGGATCTGCACCGGCGAGGTATGGGTGCGCAGCACATGCGGCGGGCGCGCATCGGCCGGGTCGCGCGCCATGAAGAAGGTGTCGAACTCCTGCCGGGCCGGATGCTCGGGCGGGATGTTCAGCGCGTCGAAATTGTACCAGTCGCTTTCGATCTGCGGCCCCTCGGCGACGTCGAAGCCCATGTCGGCGAAGATCGCCGTGACCTCGTCCATCACCTGGCTGACCGGGTGGATCGTGCCCGCGGGCCGCGGCCGGCCGGGCAGCGTGACGTCAAGCCACTCGGCCGACAGCCGCGCGTCCAGCGCGGCATCGGCGAGCGCCGCCTTCTTCGCCCGCAGCGCGGCGTCGATCTCGGATTTCAGCACGTTCAGCGCGGCGCCGGTGGTCTGCCGCTCCTCGGGGCTCATCTGCCCGAGTTCGCGCATCTTCAGGCTGATCTCGCCCTTCTTGCCGAGCGCCGCAAGCCGCAGCTCCTCAAGCGCGGCCTCGTCGCCGGCCTGCGCGATGCCCCCGAGATATTTCGCCTTGAGCTCGTCGAGCGCGTTCATCTGTTCTCTCCTGGCTGGTCGGAGCCCGTGCTAAGCGTGCGCCGGCCCGATTTCAAGCGCGTGAAACGAAAAACCCCGCGCACGGCGAAGCGCCGGCGCGGGGTTCGAAATGCAATCCCGGGATCGGGAGATTACGCAGCCGCGGCAGCCTTCGCCTGTTCGACGATGGCACCAAAGGCTTCCGGCTCGTGGATGGCGAGATCGGCGAGGACCTTGCGGTCGACCTCGATGCCGGCCTTGGCGAGCAGGTTGATGAAGCGCGAGTAGGTCATCTCGGCATCGAACGCGCGCACGGCGGCGTTGATGCGCTGGATCCACAGCGCGCGGAAGTTGCGCTTGCGCTGCTTGCGGTCACGGGTGGCGTACTGGTTCGCCTTGTCGACCGCCTGGGTCGCCGTGCGGAAGTTGCGCGAACGGGCCGAGTAGTAGCCCTTGGCCTTGTTCAGGACCTTCTTGTGCGAGGCGTGGGTGACCTTGCCGGATTTGACGCGGGACATTGTTCAGGCCTCCGTTCAGCGGTTGTAGGGCATGTATTTTTTGACGATCTTCGCGTCCGAGTCGGACAGGATCATCGTGCCCGCGCTGTCGCGGATGAACTTGGTCGTGCGCTTGATCATGCCGTGGCGCTTGCCGGCCGGGCCAGCAATGACCTTGCCGGTCGCGGTGAATTTGAACCGCTTCTTGGCAGCGGATTTGGTCTTCATCTTGGGCATTTCCGTCTCCTCTAGTCGAGAGTGAACGTGCGACTCGGCATGCCACTTCGGCCGGCCGCACGGTGGTCAGGAGGCGGCTGATAGGGCCTCGCCGCCAGTTTGGCAAGAGCAAATCCGCCCGTTCCGTCGCGCCCGGCGTCCGGGCTCAGTGCAGCAGCCGCGCCAGCACCCGGGCAAAGGCCGCGGGGATCTGCGTCGGGCTGTAGCCCGTGGGCCGTTGCAGCACCGCCGCGACGATCAGCACCCCGCCAAGCGCCAGTGCCACGGCCGCCGCCCGCGGCGGCCGGCTTTCGGAAAAGGCCGAGACGGCCGCGGGAATGGCAAAGGCCGCGATCAGCAGCCCTCCCACCAGCAGAAAGTCACTGTCGATCATCGCCCCACCCCGCAGCCGGCCTGCGCTCAGGCTATTCCGGGTCGGTGCGGAAGATCAATCGCTCGTCGCAGGGCGCGACACGCAGGATGTTGGTGGTGCCCTGCACGTTGAAGGGCACGCCCGCGATCACCACGATCTGGTTGCTCTCGTCGGCAAAGCCATAGTCGCGCGCCGCGCGGGCAGCATTGACCACCGCCATCTTGAAGCGCTCGACCTCCTCGCAACGCACCGCATGCACGCCCCAGAACAGGCACAGCTTGCGCAGCGTCGCCGGCAGCGGCGACAGCGCGATGATCGGCACCCGCGGCCGTTCGCGGGCGCTGAGCGATACCGTCTTGCCCGATTGCGTGTAGCAGCAGATCGCCGAGATGTCGGTGGCCTCGGCAATCTCGCGCGCCGCCGCGACGATGCCGTCGGCGATGGTCTGGCGCGTCACCAGCCGCGAGGCCTCGATCACCTCGCGATAGGTCGGATCGCTCTCGACCGAGCGCGCCACCGCGTTCATCGTCGCCACCGCCTCGACCGGATAGCGCCCGGCGGCGGATTCGGCGCTCAGCATGATCGCGTCGGCGCCCTCGTAGATCGCCGTCGCCACGTCCGAGACCTCGGCGCGGGTGGGCATCGGGCTTTCGATCATGCTTTCCAGCATCTGCGTCGCGACGATCACCGGCTTTGCCGCGGCGCGGCACTTGCGCACCAGCCGCTTCTGGATCGGCGGCACCGCCTCGACCGGCAGCTCGACGCCAAGATCGCCGCGCGCCACCATGATCCCGTCCGAGACCTTGAGGATCTCGTCGAAGGCCTTCTCGGCCGCGGGTTTCTCGATCTTCGAAAGCACCGCCGCGCGGCCCTTCGCCAGCGTCCGCGCCTCAATCACGTCCTCGGGGCGCTGCACGAAGCTGAGCGCCAGCCAGTCGACGCCAAGCGCGCAGGCGAATTCCAGATCCTTGCGGTCCTTGTCGGAGAGCGCGGCGAGCGGCAGCACCACGTCGGGCACGTTCACGCCCTTGCGATTCGAGATCGTGCCGCCCACCGTCACCGTGCACTCGGCGAAATCGGCGCCGCAGGCCTCGACCCGCATCCGGATCTTGCCGTCGTTCACCAGAAGCCGGGTGCCGGGCACCAGCGCCGCGAAGATCTCGGGATGCGGCAGGCAGACGCGGTGGCCGTCGCCCTCGGTCGGGTCGAGGTCGAAGCGGAAGCGCTCGCCCTCCTCCAGATCGGCCGCCCCGGCGGCAAAGGTGCCGACGCGCAGCTTCGGCCCCTGCAGGTCGGCCAGCACCGCGACCGGGCGGCCGGTGTCGGCCTCGATCTGGCGGATGATGTCGAAGCGCGCGCGCTGCTCGTCATGCGTGCCGTGGCTCATGTTCAGCCGGAACACGTCGGCGCCCGCCTCGAACAGCGCGCGAATGGTCTTGTAATCAGAAGATGCGGGGCCAAGCGTTGCCACGATCTTGACGTTGCGAAGGCGTCTCATCCGTCCTCGATCCTGTTGTTTCAGTCGGTTGGCGGGCCGCGCCCAGCTATGGAACAAAAACCGGCAGGGGGCAACTGGCCCTGCCCGCCCGGCTGGCGTAAACCTGTCGTGACCGAAAGAGACGACGAACACATGACGCATCCTGCCTACGAGATCATCGGCGCCGAAAGACCTGCGCGCTGGCTTGTCACCGTGGACCACGCCACGAACCGCGTGCCCGACTGGGTGAACGGCGGCGCCCTTGGCATCGCGCCCGCCGACATGGCGCGCCACATCGCCTGGGACGTGGGCGCGCTTGGCCTCGGGCAGGCGCTGGCCGAGCGGCTGGATGCCGCGCTCATCCACAGCGATTTCTCGCGCCTTGTCATCGACCCGAACCGTGGCGAGGACGACCCGACGCTGGTGATGCAGCTTTACGACGGCACGATCGTCCCGGCGAACCGCGCGATTTCGGAGGCGGCGGTCGAGGAACGGCTTGCCCGCCTGCACCGCCCCTATCACGCCGCGCTCGAGGCGCTGGCCGCGCGCCGCCCCGACACCGCGATCTGCGCGATCCACTCCTTCACCCCGCAGCTGCGCGGCCATGCGCCGCGGCCGTGGGAAGTGGGGGTGCTGTCCTCGCACAAGGACCGCCGCCTTGCCGTGCCGCTGATCGCCGCACTGGCCGCCGCAGGCATCTGCGTGGGCGACAACGAGCCCTATGACGGCCATCTCGACGGCGATTCGATCGACCGTCACGCCCTCGCTCCCGGCCGGCCGAACGTGCTGATCGAGTTGCGCAACGATCTGATCGCCGGGGCCGCGGGCCAGCAGGCCTGGGCCACGCGGCTTGCCCCGGTGCTGGCGCAGGTGCTGGCGGAAAGCGGCCTCTGACTCCGCCCCGCGCGGGAAACAATATCCGCAACCGCCGCGCGATTGTCCGACCCGACGTTACGGCTTCACCATTTTTTTACTGTTCTTCTTGACCTCGTCCGCGATCCCGCGACATTGAAACCAATCACTGTTTTCACCTGAGGTATTTTCACCATGGATATGTTGTGGCTTTTCGCACTTTTGCCGCTCGGTCTTGCCGGGGCCGCGTTCAGCGGTTTCGGGGATGATGACGACAACACCCATGACGATGCCAGCGAAGAGCACAGCGGCCAGCGCCTCACCGGCACCTCGGGTCCGGACCTGCTCACGGGCGGCGATGGCAATGACACGATCATGGGCGGCGGCGGCAATGACCGCGGTGTCTCGGAACTCGACAGCATCATCGACGGGGTCACCTCGCTCGACGACATGACCGGCGCGCTGCACGATGCCGGTGTCTTCGGCCTTGACGGTGGCGCAGGCGACGACAGCCTGAACGGCGGCACCGGCGGCGACGCGCTGATCGGCGGCGCGGGCAACGATACGCTGGCGGGCAATGTCGGCGACGACCTGCTCGCCGACGATTCGGGGCAGGACACGCTGCTGGGCGGTTCGGGCGACGACGGGCTGATCGCGCTCGACACCATGGCGGGGGCGGCCGACCTGCTCGACGGCGGCGCGGGCGACGACCTGATGCTTGGCGACGATGGCGACACGATGACCGGCGGCGACGGCGAAGACGGCTTCGGCATCGTCTGGAGCCCGGGCGACGCCCCGGTCACGATCACCGATTTCACCCGCGACGACATGGTCGAGGTCGTGGTCGACGGCTTCGACCCGGAACGGGACAGCTTCCTGATGGACAGCCTCGAGGGCGGCGTCGGGCTTTACGTCAACGACGCGCTGGTCGGCACGCTCGAAGGCACCACACTCGACGATCTGCACTCCAACGACTCGATCTTCCTGACCGACTCCGCGACGGGTGACCAGTACGGCGCCGAGGCCGCCACGAAAGCGCCCGACACCCCGGACGAGACGGCCCCCGGAGAGGAGACCACGGATCCGGCCGACCCCATCGGTCAACACCTCACCGGCACCTCGGGCCCGGACATGCTCACGGGCGGCGATGGCAATGACACGATCATGGGCGGCGGCGGCAATGACCGCGGTGTCTCGGAACTCGACAGCATCATCGACGGGGTCACCTCGCTCGACGACATGACCGGCGCGCTGCACGAGGCCGGTGTCTTCGGCCTTGATGGTGGCGCGGGCGACGACAGCCTGAACGGGGGCGTTGGCAGCGACGCGCTGATCGGCGGCGCGGGCAACGATACGCTGGCGGGCAATGTCGGCGACGACCTGCTCGCCGACGATTCGGGGCAGGACACGCTGCTGGGCGGTTCGGGCGACGACTGGCTGATCGCGCTCGACACCGTGGCGGGGGCGGCCGACCTGCTCGACGGCGGCGCGGGCGACGACCTGCTGTTTGGCGACGATGGCGACACGATGACCGGCGGCGACGGCGAAGACGGTTTCGGCATCGTCTGGGCCCCGGGCGACGCCCCGGTCACGATCACCGATTTCACCCACCACGACATGATCGAGGTCATGGTCGACGGCTTCGACCCCGCGCAGGACAGCTTCCTGATGGGCAGCCTCGAGGGTGGTGGCGTCGGGCTTTACGTCAACGACGCGCTGGTCGGCACGCTCGAAGGCACCACACTCGACGAACTGCACGACAGCGATGCGATCTTCCTGACCGACTCCGCGACGGGCTATCAGTATGGGGTGGCGGACTTGGCACAGACCGCCAACGGCGCGGATGCCAGCCTCGCGGCACGAAGCCCGGACACCGCGGGCCACGTGATCCTCGGAACCAATGGCGCCGACGCGCTCGAGGCCGGCAACGCCGGCGACACGTTGTCGGGCTTTGCCGGCCCCGACACGCTGACCGGCGGCGCGGGCGACGACCGGCTCTCGGGCGGTAATGGCTTCGACCTGCTTACCGGCAACGACGGCGACGACACGCTGAGCGGCGAGATGGGCAACGACACGCTGAGCGGCGGCGCCGGGCAAGACAGCCTGAGCGGCGGCTCGGGCGATGATGTGCTGGCGGGCGAGGCGGGCAACGACACGCTGGTGGGCTGGGACGGCAACGACGCGCTGGCAGGCGGCACGGGCAATGATGCGCTCGACGGCAGCCACGGCGCCGACACGCTCTCGGGCGGCGAGGGCGACGACACGCTCCTTGGCGGCGGCGAGGCCGACAGCCTTTCGGGCGACGACGGCAACGACCGGCTGAGCGGCGGCGACGGTTCCGACACGCTTTCGGGCGGCACCGGCGACGACACGCTCTTCGGCAATGCCGGCAACGACCGCATCGCGTCGAACCGATATCATCAGTGGAACAGCGACGGGCTCGGGAGCCAGTGGCAGCTCGACCTGGCCATCAAGTACGACGACGTCTTCGGCCTGCGGGGCGGCGAAGGCAACGACAGCCTTGACGGCGGCACCGGCGACGATGCGCTGATGGGCGAGGCCGGCAACGACACGCTCGCCGGCAATGTCGGAAACGACCTGCTCTTTGACAACCTTGGCGAAAACACGCTGCTGGGCGGATCGGGCAATGACACGCTGGTCAGCAATGACAACGAGGGCGGCCAGCCCGACCTGCTCGACGGCGGCCGGGGCAGCGACTTTCTCATGGGCGACGACGGCGACACGATGACCGGCGGTGACGACGGCAGGCAGGACACGTTCCAGATCCTGTGGGAGCCGGGCGACACCCCGGTCACCATCACCGATTTCGCTGGCAGGGACCGGGTTGTTATCCTGTACGAGAACTTCGACCATGATGCGGGCAGCTTCTGGATGGAGCGCTCGGGCGAGTCGGACGTGACGCTGATGATCGACGGCGAGCCGGCCGCGACGCTGTCGAATGTCGATCTCGACGCGCTCGACGGCACCACCGCGATCCTTGTCGAGAACTCCTGGCATCGTGCGATTCCGCCCAGCCTGTCGCCCGATGTCCTGCGCGGCGAATACATCGTCGGGCGCGAGGGCTGGGACCAGCTCTGGTCGCGCTCGATGCGCGGCGACACGCTGGTCGGCCTTGGCGGCGACGACGCGCTGACCAGCCATGCCGGCAGCGACCTGCTGTTGGGCGGCACCGGCGAGGACACGCTCACCGGCAACGGCGGCGCGGACACGCTTGAGGGTGCATGGGGCAACGACGTGCTCGACGGAGGCGATGGCGATGACCTGCTCCTTGGCGGCGACGGCTTCGACACGCTCCTTGGCGGCGCCGGCAACGACAACCTGAGCGGCAATGGCTGGAGCGACAGCCTGGACGGCGGCGCAGGCGATGACACGCTCTATGGCAAGTCTGGCGACGACACGCTCACCGACAGCGAAGGCCGCAACCTGCTGGTCGGGAACTGGGGCGACGACACGCTGAGCGCGCTTGATGACGTCTCGGGCGCGCCCGACACGCTGATCGGCGGCGACGACCGGGATGTGATGATCGGCGACGACGGCGACGTGATGTCGAGCGGTTCGCGGCTGAACGGCGTCGCGGTGCACGACGGTGCCGACGACCTCTTCATCGTCGACTGGAACGAGGGCGACGCACCGGTCGAGATTCAGCTGTTCTCCTGGAGCGACGGGTCGAGATATGCCGAGCAGGACGAGATCCGGATCTCGGTGCCGAACTTCGACCCCGCGCAGGACAGCTTCCAGATGGACAGCATCGAGGGCGGTGTCGGGCTGTTCGTGAACGACGCACTCGTCGCGCGGCTTGCCGGCTGCACACTCGATACGCTGCGCGATTGCAACACGATCGTGGTCGCCGACGAGACCAGCGGCAGCAGCTACGGCATCGAGGTCGCCGCCTAGCCAGACGGCTGACGATCCGGCGCGCGGCCCCTAACGGGGCCGGCGCCGGCGCGAAAGTCTTGCGCCGCGCCCACGCCGGGGGCAGGCTTTGACAAAGGCTGCGGAGGCCCGGATGATTGTGCTGCTCCTGCTGTTCTTCGCCCTCGGCGCCACGCTTGCGCTGCTGACTTGGGCCGAACTCTCGTCCGGCCGGCGCGACACGCCGCCGCCGTCTGCCGGCGCCCCTGCCCCGGCCGACGCACCAAAGACCGGGGCGCGGGAGACGGGCCTCGCCCGGATCACTGCCGGACCTGCCGATCCCGAGGCGGAAGACGGCCCGCCGGGCGCCGCCCTGACCCGCGTGCGCGGCTTCGCCCCGGGCGATCTGCTCGAGCTCGAACTCGACATCCCCGCCCCCGCCGCCGACGAGATCCGCTTCGAGCAGGCCGGCCCGCACGCCCGGGTGCTGATCGCGGGCGCCCCGGTGCTGCTGATCGAGGACACCGAGGCCGCCAGCCTGACCCCGGCGATCTTCCGCTTCCGCAGCTGACCCCCGAAACGAAAAGGCCCCGGCCGAAGCCGGGGCCCTGATCGGCGCCAGTCGGGGAAAGATCAGATCCCGACCTTGCGGCTTTCCTCGATGTAGATCTCGCGCAGCCGCTGCGACACCCGGCCGGGGGTGCCGTCACCGAGGCTCACGCCATCCACCTCGACGATCGGCATCACGAAGGCCGAGGCCGAGGTGTAGAAGGCCTCGTCGGCCGCCTGCGCCTCTTCGATGGTGAAGGGGCGTTCCTCGATCTCCAGCTGCGCCTCGCGCGCCATCTTCAGCACCGAGCCGCGGGTGATCCCGTGCAGGATGTCGTTCGACAGGTTGCGGGTGATGATCTTGTTACCCTTGACGATGTAGCAGTTATTCGACGAGCCCTCGGTGACGAAGCCGTCCTCGACGAACCAGGCATCGTCCTTGCCGGCCTTCTCGGCCATCATCTTCGCCATCGAGGCCCAGAGCAGCTGCACGGTCTTGATGTCGCGGCGGTGCCAGCGCAGGTCGGGCACCGAGATCACCTTGATGCCGGTCAGCGCGTGCGGGTCGTTCGCCAGGCCCGGCTTCGACTGGGTGTAAAGAACCACGGTCGCGGGCGTACCGGCCGGCGGGAAGTGGAAGTCGCGGTCGCCCGCATTGCCGCGCGTCACCTGCAGGTAGACGCCGCCGTCGGTGACGCCGTTCAGCTCGACGAGCTTGCGGTGGATCGCCAGCCATTCCTCGCGGCTGATGTCGCAGGTCATCTCGAGCTCGCGCAGCGAACGCTCGAGACGGGTCATGTGGCCCTCGAACTCGATCAGCTTGCCGTCGAGGACGCAGGTCACCTCGTAGACGGCATCGCCCATGACGAAACCACGGTCGAAGATCGAGACCATGGCCTCTTCCTCGGGCAGATACTGGCCATTCAGATAGACGGTGCGGCTCATGCAGATCTCCTTCTCAGCCCCACAGGCCCGGTTCGGGCGGGAAAACGCGGCCTGCGTCGTAACACAGCGGCGTGTCGCGGTCTTCGGCCAGAAGCAGCGGCCCGTCAAGGTCAACAACCTCCGCCCCTTGCGCAACCAGCACCGCGGGCGCCATCGCGAGGCTCGATCCGACCATGCAGCCGACCATCACCCGATAGCCCTCGGCCCGGGCCAGATCGCGCAGCGCCAGCGCCTCGGTCAGCCCGCCGGTCTTGTCGAGCTTGATGTTGACCATGTCGTATTTGCCCTTGAGATGGGCAAGGCTCGCGCGGTCATGGCAGCTCTCGTCGGCGCAGACCGGCACCGGGCGGGTCAGGCCGATCAGCGCCTCGTCGGCCGCAGCCGGCAGCGGCTGTTCGACCAGCGCGACGCCAAGCCGCACGAGATGCGGCGCCAGATCGGCATAGACCTCGGCGCTCCAGCCCTCGTTCGCATCGACGATGATCGTCGAGCCGGGCGCCCCCGCCCGCACCGCCTCGAGCCGCGGCATGTCGTCGGGCGTGCCGAGCTTGATCTTCAGAAGCGGCCGCGCGGCATTCTTCGCCGCCGCCGCCCGCATCCGCTCGGGTGTGTCGAGCGAGAGCGTGTAGGCGGTGGTCAGCGGCCCGGGCGCGGCAAGGCCCGCAAGCTGCCACACCCGCTTGCCCGCGGCCTTCGCCTCGAGATCCCACAGCGCGCAGTCGACGGCATTGCGCGCGGCCCCCGGCGGCAAAGCGTCCTGCAGCTCGGCACGGGTGATCGCGGCCGGCAGCGCCTCGATCTGCGCGGTCACCGTTTCAAGGCTTTCGCCATAGCGCGCATAGGGCACGCATTCGCCCCAGCCGGTCAGGCCATTGCGCTCGATCCGCACCGTCAGCACCTTCGCTTCGGTGCGGCTGCCGCGCGAGATGGTGAAAACCTCGGCCAGGCGGAACACGTCCGCGGTCACGGAAATCATCCCGTCCCCCCCTTTTTTCTTGGCAAAAATACTCCCGCCGGAGGCCCCGGCCCCCGGCGGGTGTCACCGTCTCAGATCGCGGCGAGCGCGTCCACGAGCTTTTCCGCACCGAAGCGGAAGGGGTCGGTGGCGGGCAGCCCCATCTCGGCCTCGAGCCCGGCGAGATAGGCCTTCGCCTCGTCCTCGGCCATGTGCTGGGTGTTGACCGAGATGCCGACGACCACGCAGGCCGGGTTCGCCACGCGGGCGAGCGTCAGCGCCACGTCGCGCAGCGCCTCGAGCGAGGGCAGCGTATAGCCCGGCAGGCCGCGCATGTGCGGCCGCGTCGGCTCGTGGCACAGCACCAGCGCATCGGGCTGGCCGCCATGCACCAGCGCCATCGTCACCCCGGAATAGCTCACATGGAACAGGCTGCCCTGCCCCTCGATCAGATCCCAGTGACCGGCGTCATTGTCGGGGGTCAGATATTCGACCGAGCCCGCCATGAAATCGGCGATCACCGCATCGAGCGGCACGCCATCGCCGGTGATCAGGATCCCGGTCTGGCCGGTGGCGCGGAAATCGGCGGCGATGCCGCGGGCGCGCATCTCCTTCTCGATGCAGAGCGCGGTATACATCTTGCCGACCGAGCAATCGGTGCCGACGGCCAGCATCCGCTTGCCCGTGCGCTTCACGCCATTCGCGATCGGATAGGCGACCGAGGGCACACGCACGTCATGCAGGGTGCGGCCACAGGCCTGCGCCACGGCAACAAGCTCGGGCTCGTCGCGCAGCAGGTTGTGCAGGCCCGAGGCCAGATCGAAGCCCTCTTCCAGCGCCGCGACCAGCACCTTCTTCCACGCGGGCGAGATGATGCCGCCACGGTTCGCCACGCCGATCACCAGCGTCTTGCAGCCCGCGGCCTTCGCCGTCGCCAGGTTCATGTCCGGCAGGCCCATATCGGCCTTGCAGCCTTCCATCCGGTACTGGCCCACGGCGAATTCCGGACGCCAGTCCTTGATGCCCTGCGCCACCTTGGCGGCAAGCTGGTCGGGCGCGTCGCCCAGGAAAAGAAGATAGGGGGTCTCGATCTGCGCCATGGGTTCCTCGGCCGTGCTGATGGGGTGTTTGGCGAAAGATTACCGCGACCGCAGCGGATTTCCTGAGAAACATGCGCCGTGATCGCGGAGGACATCGCAGATTCTTCGACACTTTGATGATTTCATCGAAGAAAGATGCAAGTTTTCTTTCTGCCGCGAAATTCATCACCACGATCGGGCCTCGATTCTGCGATTGCGAAACAAGGCTTGCAAGCAAGTGCGCAAGATTATATCCCGGCGACAACAAAACTCGTAACATACTTGCCGAGAGGTGCCATGAGCTTCCGCGTCCAGCCGCCTGCCCCCGCCCGTCCCAACCGCTGCCAGCTTTTCGGACCCGGCTCGCGCCCGGCGATCTTCGAGAAGATGGCGAAATCGGCCGCGGACGTGATCAACCTCGACCTCGAGGATTCGGTCGCCCCCGACGACAAGGCGCAGGCCCGGCGCAACATCATCGCCGCCTCGCATGACATCGACTGGGGCAGCAAGTATCTGTCGGTGCGGATCAACGGCCTCGACACCCCCTATTGGTATCGCGACGTGGTCGAGCTGCTGGAAGAGGGCTCCGAGCGCATCGACCAGATCATGATCCCGAAGGTGGGCTGCGCCGCCGACGTCTATGCCGTCGACGCGCTGGTCACCGCGATCGAGGCCGCGAAGGGCCGCAAGAAGCGGATCTCGCTCGAGGTCATCATCGAGACCGCCGCCGGCATCGCCCATGTCGAGGAAATCGCCGCCTCGAGCCCGCGGCTGCAGGCGATGAGCCTTGGCGCCGCCGACTTCGCCGCCTCGATGGGGATGGCGACGACCGGCATCGGCGGCACGCAGGAAAACTACTACATGATCCGCGAAGGCGCGAAATACTGGTCGGACCCGTGGCACTGGGCGCAGACCGCGATCGTCGCCGCCTGCCGCACCCATGGCATCCTGCCGGTCGACGGCCCGTTCGGCGATTTCTCCGACGACGAGGGCTTCCGGGCGCAGGCGCTGCGCTCGGCCACGCTCGGCATGGTCGGCAAATGGGCGATCCATCCGAAACAGGTCGCGCTCGCCAACGAGGTCTTCACCCCGTCCGAGGCCGCAGTGACCGAAGCGCGCGAAATCCTCGCCGCGATGGAGAAAGCCAAGGCCGAAGGCGCCGGGGCGACCGTCTACAAGGGCCGTCTTGTCGATATTGCTTCGATCCGGCAGGCGGAAGTTATTGTCAGACAGGCCGAAATGATGAAAGCTTGAGCACTGTGAAAACGATTCGCCGACGCGAATCGGTCTGGATCCCGGAGCGGTGGGGAGGGGAGGCCCCGCCTGCATGAGGGAAACAGGGGCGCCCCGATCCCAGGATCGGGGCGTTTTCCTTTTCCGCCTCTCTCAGACCAGCGGCAGCCGCACCTCGGTCAGCAGCTCGGCCGGCGGCGTGTCGCGCGGATCGTTCAGATAGACCTCGTAGGGCGCAGGCGCGGCCGCCGTCTCGCCCGACACCGCGAGCCAGTCCTCGATGAAACGCCGCCCGGTCTCGGGCAGCTGATCACAGGGACCGCGCAGCAGCATGACCGCATAGCGCCCTGCCGGATAACGGATTTCCTCGAACGGCGGGCGCAGCGCGAAGGCCTCGGTGACCAGCACGCAGGCATGGGCGCGCAGGTCGGCCTCGGGCGTGCGGCGCGGGTTGTCATGGCCGACGGCAGCGGCGCGGCGCACCTGCGCCCAATCCCCGGGGCCAAGCAGATCGCGCAGCCGCTCGAAGCTGCTGCCAAGTTTGCGGTAGTCGCCCCGGTGCAGCACTCCCGCCAGCCGCACCGCGCCCAGTTCCCGAACCGAAATCTCGTGGCCCATCGGATCCGCTCCTTCACCCGTGCCGGATCCTCCCCGCCCCAGCATGCCACCCGCCGCGCCCGCCGTCACCTTCCCCCGGCGTCAGTTGCAATTCCCGTGCCGCGCCGGCATATAGTCGGCAGCACTGACGGAGGGTTTCGATGACCACCTATCTCGAGTTCGAAAAGCCGCTCGCGGAAATCGAGGGCAAGGCCGAGGAGCTGCGGGCACTCGCGCGCGCCAACGAAGAGATGGATGTCGAGAAAGAGGCCGCCGCGCTCGACAAGAAGGCGGCGCAGCTGCTCAAGGACCTCTACAAGGATCTGAGCCCCTGGCGGAAGACCCAGGTCGCGCGCCATCCCGACCGGCCGCATTGCAAGGATTACATCGAGGCGCTGTTCACCGAATACACGCCGCTCGCCGGCGACCGCAACTTTGCCGACGATCACGCGATCATGGGCGGGCTGGCGCGTTTCAACGATGCGCCGGTGATGGTGATCGGCCATGAGAAGGGCCACGACACCGCAAGCCGGATCGAGCGCAACTTCGGCATGGCCCGCCCCGAGGGCTATCGCAAGGCGATCCGGCTGATGGACCTGGCCGACCGCTTCCGGCTGCCGGTGATCACCCTCGTCGACACCCCCGGCGCCTATCCGGGCAAGGGCGCGGAAGAGCGCGGCCAGGCCGAGGCAATCGCCCGCTCGACCGAGAAATGCCTGCAGATCGGCGTGCCGCTGGTCTCGGTCATCATCGGCGAGGGCGGTTCGGGCGGCGCGGTGGCCTTCGCCACGGCGAACCGGATCGCGATGCTCGAGCATTCCGTCTATTCGGTGATCTCGCCCGAGGGCTGCGCCTCGATCCTGTGGAAGGATGCCGAGAAGATGCGCGAGGCGGCCGAGGCGCTGCGCCTGACCGCGCAGGACCTGAAGAAGCTTGCGGTGATCGACCGGATCATCAAGGAGCCGCTCGGCGGCGCACAGCGCGACCGCGCCGCCACGATCGCCGCGGTCGGCTCGGAAATCGCGCTGATGCTCGACGAGATGAAGGGCAAGAAGCCGGCCGAGCTGATCAAGGACCGCCGCAAGAAGTTCCTCGACATGGGCTCGAAGGGCCTCGCTGCGTGACCCCCTGGCTCACCCTCGCCATCGCCGGCCTGCTCGAGGTGGTCTGGGCGGTCGGGCTGAAATACTCCGAGGGTTTCACCCGGCTGGTGCCCTCGGTGGTCACCGTGGTGACGGTGGTGATCAGCTTCCTGATGCTGGCGAATGCGATGCGCGCGCTGCCGGTCGGCACCGCCTATGCGGTCTGGAGCGGCATCGGCGCGCTTGGCACGATGATCTATGCAGCGATGTTCTTCACCGAGCCGCTGAACCTGATGCACGGGCTGGGTGTGGTGCTGATCGTCGCCGGCATCGCCGCGCTGAAGATCGCCTGAGCCGTCCGGCTCCGGCGCCTCAGCGCTGCCCCGCCGGCGTCGCGACAAACCCCGCTTCGGCCATCAGCGCGTCCGACGTCCCTTCGACCTCCGCCTCGATCCGCTCCATCAGCGGATGCAGCGCCATCCCCGGCGCGATCGCCGGCAGGTATTCGACGACGCCCCTGCCCGAGCGGATCGGGAAGCCGCGCTTCGACCAGAACAGCCCGACATTGGTCGCCACCGGCACCACCGAAAGCCCCGTCGTCTCGTAGAGCGCGCCGATGCCCGGCTTGTAGCGCCGCTTCTCGCCCGGCTTCACCCGTGTGCCCTCGGGGTAGACGATGAGCTGGCCGAGCCCCTCGCCCTGCTGCCGCGCCGTCACCTCGGACAGCATCACCTTCATCGCCTCCGATCCCTTCGAGCGGTCGATCGGGATGCAGCCCGCCTTCCAGGCGAACCAGCCCATGATCGGCACGCGCAGGATCTGCTTCTTCATGATGAAGGCGCGCTCGGGCGCATGGCGGGCGATGATCAGGATGTCGAAGAAGCTCTGGTGCTTGGCGCCGATGATGCAGTCACCCACGGGCGGTTGCCCGCGGATCTCGTAGCTCAGGCCAAGATCGACCTTCGCCGCCCAGAGCAGCGACCGGCACCAGACCGAGGCGACCCGGTGCACGCCGCTGCGGCCATACCACGGCACCTGGAAGATCACCCCCCACAGGCCCAGCACCAGCGTCACCAGCGCGATATGGAGGTAGAAGAAGACCGAGCGCAGATAGGTGAACCAGGTCACCTTGCCCGGGCGCATCGTCTCTGCCGCCGCCATCAGCGCACCTCCTTCAGCATGCGGAAGGCCGCATGGCGGGTCGCGGCGAAGGCGACAAGGGCTGCCAGCGGCGGAATGAAGAGCGGCCAGAGCCAGCCCCAGCCGGTAAAGCCGAGCCCGGTGAGAAAGCCGCCGGCCTCGTCGGTCGCGGGCAGAAGCGCGATGGCGATCATCGCGACCACGGTGCCCGCGGCGGCGCCGGTCAGCCCGCGCAGGGTGAAACGGCGCACGAAGGCCTGGGCGATGAAGGCATCGCGCGCACCGACCAGCCGCAAGGTGCGGATCACCTGCCCGTTCGCGGCGAGCGCCGCCTGCGCGGCCAGGGTGATCATCCCCGCCATCGCGCCGCCGATCAGGATCATCGAGAGCCAGCCCAGAAACCGCAGCCGCCCCGCCGCCGCGACCAGCGGCCGGCGCCAGCGGGTGTGGTCGTCGAGCACCGCGCCGGGCGCCTCGGCCGCAAGCCGCAGCCGCAGCCCCTCGGTATCCATGCCCTGCGCGGTCTCGGTCAGCTCGATCAGCTTCGGCAGCGGCAGGCTGTCGACCGGCAGATCGGGCCCGAACCAGGGATCGAGCAGCTTCTTCATCTCGGCGTCATCGAGGGCGCGATAGCTTGCCACCCCCGGCGTCGTGGCGAGCGCGTCGAGCACGGCCTTGGTCTGCGCCTCGATCTGCTCGGGCGGGGCCGAGATCCGGATCGTGGCCGAGCGCGCCAGCGCCTCCGACCAGCGATCGGCAAGGCGGCCGGAGGCAAGCGACAGCGCCAGCGCGAAGACGGCGAGGAAGGCCATCGCCGCCGAGGTCAGCACGGTCAGGTTGGCCGTGTGCCCCGAGGGCGGCACGACGCGGTCGGTGGCGCTCATGTCGGCGCGGAACATCGTCAGTCGCATCATCACAGGTCCGCCCCCGCCAGATGCAGCCGCCGGTTCGCGATCCGCAGCACCCGCGCCGAGACCTGCGCCTTCGCCTGGCGGATCAGGTTCAGGTCATGCGTCGCGATCACCACGGTCTTGCCCATCCGGTTCAGCTCGACGAGCAGCGACAGCAGCCGCAGCGACATCTCCCAGTCGAGGTTGCCGGTCGGCTCGTCGGCGATGATCACCTCGGGCGACATCATCACCGCACGGGCGAGCGCCGCCCGCTGCCGCTCGCCGCCCGAGAGCTGCGGCGGCAGGGCGCCCGCCTGTGCGCGCAGCCCGACCCAGGTCAGCAGCTCGCGCAGCTCGGCGCCGTCGACCGAGCGCCCGGTCACGGTCAGCGGCAGCGCGACGTTCTCGGCCACCGGCAGGTGGTCGAGGAACTGGCAGTCCTGATGCACGACGCCGATCTTCTGCCGCACATGGGCGATGTCGTCGCGCGTCATCATGCGCACATCCTGCCCGAACAGGTTCAGATAGCCCGCCGTGGGCAGCATCTCGGCGTAGCACAGCTTGAGAAAGCTGGTCTTGCCCGCCCCGGACGGCCCGGTGAGAAAATGGAACGATCCGGGCACCAGCTTCAGCGTCATCTCGGCGACGAGCTCGCTCCCGCCGTAGCCCATGGCGACATTTTGCAGCTCGATCACTGCACGGCCCCTTCATCTGGTGGCACCGGGACGGAATTGTCCTCGGAACGCAAACCCTTGGATATTGGTCAGGCGCTTGCTACAACATATGCAGAAGAATTGCCAGAATGGCTTGTGACAGCGGGATGGGAGCGGGCATGCGGCTGATCTGCCCGAATTGCGGCGCACAATATGAGGTCGACGACGCGGTGATCCCGGAAGCCGGGCGCGACGTCCAATGCTCTGCCTGCGGGCGGTTGTGGTTCCAAAAGAGCCACTCCATGCTCGAGGCGGAGGGGGGCGAGCTGCGCGAACCGCTGGCGGCGCCGGAGGGGTGGGACATCCCCGGGGCTGACACCCCCGGCAACACCGCCCTGCCGGAACCGGCCGGCGCGGCAGAGCCCGCCGCCGCGCTGCCCGAGACGATGCCCGAGGCCGAGGACCCCGACGATGCGGCGCTCGCCCGCGCCCTCGCCGGGATCCCCGCCGAGGCCGCGCCGGCAGAAGAAGCGGCGGAGGATGCCGCCGCCGCGACAGAGCCCGAACCGGAGGGGCCCGAACCGGAGCCCGCCGCCGTTCCGGCCCCGGCCCCGGCCCCAGCGGCCGCAGCACCGCCACAGCGCCGCACCCTCGACGACAGCCTGCTGGCGATCCTGCGCGAGGAGGCCGAGCGCGAGGCCCGCGCCCGCCGCGCCGAGGGCGCCACGCCGCTCGAGACGCAGGAAGAGATGAACCTCGAGCCGCCGCCCGCCGCCGCGGCCAGCCGCGCTGCCGCGAAGCTCGCCGGCATCGCGGCCGCCCCCACGGCCCAGCAGGTCCCGGATTTCAGCGATCTCTCCGTCCCCGACGCCGCCGAGACCGAAGCCGAGACCCGGGCCGAGACCGACGAGGAACGCTTCGCCGACCTCAACGAGCGCGAGGATGCCGCCCCCGGCGGCGCCCCGCGCGGCCGCGGCCGGCTGCCGGATATCGAGCAGATCAACTCCACCCTGCGCGCCAGCGCCGACCGCGCCGGCGAGGCCGCAGCGCATGACACGCCGCAGGTGCTCGCGCGGCAGCGCTCGGGCTTCCGGCTTGGCTTCACGCTGGTGATGGGGCTCGCCGCGGTCCTCGCCGTGCTTTACGGCTTTGCCCCCCGGCTCGGCGCCGCGGCGCCGCCGCTCGCCCCCGCGCTCGGCGCCTATGTCGGCGCGGTGAACGACGGCCGCATCTGGCTCGATGGTCAGCTGCGCGGCGTCATCGAGACCTTGCAGCCGCACACCAAAGGCTGAGCCAGCCGGCCCGACCGCTCAGAACCGGTCGAGCAGGCGTTTCAGATAGTCGCGCTCGTCCTCGGGCCGCAGCCGCTCGCCCGAGCGGCGGCGGATCTCGTCGAGCAGATCCTGCGCGCGGCGCCGCACGTCCTCGCCCGAGAGCAGGTCCTGGTTGCTGGTGATCCGCCCGCCCTCGCCGGTCGCCCGGCCAAGCGGGTCGCGCGGCAACTCGCGCGCGCCGTTGCCGCCCGTCGCATCGCCCATCCGCTGTTCGCCCTCGGCGCCCTGCCCCGGCGTGCCGCGGCCCTGCTCCTCGGCCATCGCCTGACCGAGGTTGCGCATGCCCTCGCGCAACGCCTCGATCGCGTCGGCCTGACGGTCGAGCGCGGTGCCGGTCTCGCCTTGCCGCAGCGCCTGCTCGGCGCGGTCCATCGACCGCCCCGCCTCTTCGAGGCGCTGGCGCGCGGCATCGCCCGCCTCGCCGCCAAGCCGCGGCATCAGACCGCGCTGGCGGTCGAGCTCGCGGCGCAGGGCGCGCTGCCGGTCGGCCAGGCCCTGCCCCTCCCCGGGCTGCGTCCCCTGCCCGTCAGGCCCGGCCTCGTTGCCCATGCCGTCCTGCCCGGACCCCGGCGGTTGCTGCATCTGCCGGAAGGCGTCATCGGACAGCTTCTGCTGCTCGCGCAGGGTCTCGCCCAGATCCTTCATCGACTGGCTGCCGGGGCCGTCGCCCTGCCCGCCCTGGCCCTGCGTGACCTTCAGGTTCTGCATCATCCGGGCGAGCTGATCGAGCAGCTCCTGCGCCTCGGCCATGCGACCTTCCTCCATCAGCTTCTGGATCGCGTCCATCATCTGCTGGATCTGGTCGCCGGTGATCTGCTGGCTCGGCCCCTGCTGACCGAATTGCGGGCCCTGTTCCTTCTGCGCGTCGCGCTCGGCCAGCATCTTCAGATAGTTGTCGGTCGCCTCCTTCAGCTCCTGCATGAGCTTGGCGATCTCGTCCTTCGAGGCACCGTTGCGCATCGCCTCGCTCAGCCGCTGCTGCGCCTGCTCCATCGCGGCAAGCGCATCCGACAGCCCGCCATCCTCGAGCAGCTCGGCCATCTGCCACAGCATCGCCGCAACCTCGTCGCGCACCCCGGGCGTCAGCCCCGGCGCCTCGATCCGCCGCGCGGCGAGCCGCAGCGTCGGCGCCATGTCGGCCTTCGGGAACAGTCCCTCGGGGCGGTTGGTGATCGCACGCAGGATCTCGGCGGTGCGCGGGCCGTTCTCGCGCGACCACAGCAGATCGCGCCGCGCCTCGATCAGCGCCGCCGCGCGCGGGTCGAAGAAGCGCCGGCCGGGCAGCACCAGATGCTGCACCCCGGTGTCGCCCGCCTGCCCGCGGCCATCCGTCACCGACAGGCTCAGCGTCACCGGCAGGTTCGCCCAGGGGTGCTCGGCCGCGTCCTCGACCAGCGCCTCGGAGAAATCGGCGCGCGAGCCCGAGATCGGCATCGGCAGGTCATAGACCAGATCCGGCCGCGGCTCGGGCGCGACGCTCAGCCCATAGCGGCGATCGACCGCGGCAAGATCAAGGGTGATCCGCGCCTCGCCGGCGGTGACGGCGTAATCGTCAAGCGCATGGAACGGCTGCGACAGCTTGCCGTCGGCGCGCCGTTCCGCCTGCCCCACCAGCACCACCGAGGGCGCCTCGTCGGGCAGCAACGTGACGATGAAATCGCGCCCGCCCACGCCGCCCAGATGGATGCGGCCCGAGCGCAGCGCCTCGAAATCGCGGCGCTGCGGATCGGCGGCCGGATCGGGCACAGCGGCAGGGTTCGAGACGCTTTCCTCGAACGGCACGGGTTCGCCATAGAAGCGGAAGGAGAACCGCGTGCCCTCGGGCAGCGTCACCGCGTCATGTTCCAGCTTGTTGAGGTAGAGCCCGGGCTTGCCGGTATAGCGCGGCGGCTCGGCCCAGCCTTCCCAGCTTGGCCCCATCGCCGCCTCGGCCCCGCCCGGCGCACCGGGGCGGGCGCCGGGTTCGAAGAGCGCCAGCGGCGCGCCGAAGATCAGTGCCATCACCGCCGCGCTCAGCGCCGCGATGCGCAGCGCGAAAGGGTCGCGGGGGGCAAGGTCGGGCGCGGGCGGCACCGGGCGGGCGCCCTCTGCCGCGCGCGCGCTGCGCGCGAGATGCGCCTGCCACAGCGCGGCGCTGGCCGGATCGGTCTGGCCAAGCGCCATCGCATCGGTGAGCGCGGTAAGCGGCCGGCCCGGCAGCGTCGCGTCGAGCCGGGCGATCGCCTCGGCCCGTTTCGGCCAGCGAAAGCGCCACAGGCCGGCGCCGAGCGCGGCGATCAGGGCAAGGGCGAAGATCCCCGCCGCGATCCGTCCGCCATCGGGCGGCAGCAGTGCGGGCAGACGGAAGGCCATGGCGGCGAAGGCCAGCGCCAGCAGCGACAGCGCCGGCCAGAACGCCCGCAGACCGCGCTCCAGCGCCATCCCGGCCCGGGTCAGCGCGACCGGGCGGGCCAGCGCCTCGATCGGCGCGGCGGGGGCGGAACGGGGGCGTCGCTGCATCTTGCCTTTCCGGCCCCGGCCAAAGGCGCCTAGAGCCACTCGGGGATGCTATCGCGGGCGAGCATTTCCTCAAAGCTCGGACGCGCACGAATGACAGCGAAGTGATCCCCCTGCACCAGCACCTCGGGGATCAGCGGCCGCGAATTGTATTCCGAGGCCATCACCGCGCCATAGGCGCCGGCCGAGCGGAAGGCGATCAGGTCACCGGGTGCGAGCGGCGTCAGGGCGCGGGCACGGGCGAAGGTATCGCCGGTCTCGCACACCGGGCCGACCACGTCGAAGGGGGTCGCGGGAGTGCCGGGCGCGGGCTCCACCACCGGCACGATGTCATGCCAGGCGCCATACATCGAAGGCCGCACGAGGTCGTTCATCGCCGCGTCGACGATCAGGAACTTGCGCCCCTCGCCTTCCTTCACATAGATCACTTCCGAGACGAGCAGCCCGGCATTGCCGGAGATCAGCCGGCCCGGCTCGATCTCGATCTCGCAGCCGAGATCGCCGAGCACATCCTTGATGACGCCGACATATTCGACCGGCAGCGGCGGCGCCTCGTTCGAGCGGGTGTAGGGAATGCCGAGACCGCCACCAAGGTCGAGGCGGCGGATGTCATGGCCGTCGGCGCGCAGGTCCAGCGTCAGCTCGCGCACCTTGCGGAAGGCCGCCTCGAAGGGGCCAAGCTCGGTCAGCTGGCTGCCGATATGCACATCGACGCCGATCACGTCGAGGCCCGGCAGGCTGGCCGCCAGAGCGTAAACGGCGCGGGCCTTGGCGATCGGGATGCCGAACTTGTTCTCCGACTTGCCGGTGGCGATCTTCTCGTGGGTATGGGCGTCGACATCGGGGTTCACCCGCAGCGCGACGGGCGCGGTGACGCCAAGCCCCGCGGCGATTTCGGAAATCGCCAGAAGCTCGGGCTCGCTTTCGACGTTGAACTGGCGGATGCCGCCGGTAAGCGCGAGGTGGATCTCGTCGCGGGTCTTGCCGACGCCCGAAAAGACGATGCGGTTGCCCGGCACGCCCGCGGCCCTGGCCCGGCGATACTCGCCGCCCGAGACCACATCCATGCCCGCGCCGAGATCGCCCAGAAGCTTCAGCACCGCGAGGTTCGAGTTCGACTTGATCGCGAAGCACACCAGATGCGGCGTGTCGCCGAGCGCCTCGTCAAAGAGGCGGAAATGCCGCGTCAATGTCGCCGCGGAATAGACGTAGAAGGGCGTGCCGACCGCCGCCGCGATCTCGGGGATCGCGACTTCCTCGGCGTGCAGCACCCCGTTGCGGTAGAGAAAATGGTCCATTGCGCCCTCGTTCCGGTTTTGCCCCGTTTAACGCGAAGCGCCCGGCGGGAAAAGCGGACTATTGTGTCAGGGACAGGAGGAAAACGCCTCAGAACCCCGCGCCGATGCCGATCGGGCCCAGATGGGTGCCGACGAAACCGCCGCCCGCGCTGTTCACCCCGACGCGGACCGGGCCGAGACCGCCCGAGACCGCGCCGCGCGTCTGCCCGTCGGGGCCGACACGGACCCCGGCACGCGGCGCGCAGCCGGCAAGCAGCACCGCGAGCAGCAGCCCCGCGGCACGCGCCGTCACAGTTGCCCCACGACGCCGGCGCTGACCTCGCCGCTCACGGTCACACCGGTCACCGGCACGGCCGGGCCGCCCTTCGGCGGGGTCGGCGGACCGTCGACACCGCAGCCGGCAAGAGCCGCCAGCATCGTCACAAGCACGAAAGCCTTCATTGCGGCCTCCTCAGCCAAGCACCTGCTTCCAGCGCGCAATCTGCGCGCGGACCTGATCGGGCGCGGTGCCCCCGTAAGATTGCCGCGAGGCGACCGAGTTGTGAACCCCGAGCACGCGGAAGATGTCCTCGGTGATCGCCGGGTTGACCGACTGCATCTCGGCAAGGCTCAGATCGGGCAGGTCGACGCCCTTCTTCTCGGCCATCGCGACCAGCGTGCCGGTGACGTGATGCGCCTCGCGGAACGGCAGCCCCGCCGCGCGCACCAGCCAGTCGGCGAGATCGGTCGCGGTCGAGAAGCCGTTCGCCGCCGCCGCCTCGAGCTTGTCGCGGTTCACCGTGAGGTCGGAAATCATCCCGGTCATCGCCGCGAGCGCCAGCATCAGCGTGTCGGCAGCGTCGAAGACCTGCTCCTTGTCCTCCTGCATGTCCTTCGAATAGGCGAGCGGCAGGCCCTTCATCACGGTGAAGAGCGCGACGGTGGCGCCAAGGATGCGGCCGATCTTCGCGCGGATCAGTTCCGCCGCGTCGGGGTTGCGTTTCTGCGGCATGATCGACGAGCCGGTCGACCACTTGTCCGACATCGCGACGAAGCGGAACTGCGCCGAGGACCAGATCACCAGCTCTTCGGCGAGGCGGCTCAGATGCACCGCGCAGATCGAGGAGGCGGAGAGGAATTCGAGCGCGAAGTCGCGATCCGACACGGCATCGAGGCTATTGGCCATCGGCCGGTCGAAGCCGAGCGCTTCGGCGGTCATCTGCCGGTCGATCGGGAACCCGGTGCCGGCCAGTGCCGCGGCGCCAAGCGGGCTTTCGTTCATCCGCTTGCGCGCATCGGCAAAGCGGCTCCGGTCGCGCGCGATCATCTCGACATAGGCCATCATGTGATGGCCGAAGGTTACCGGCTGCGCCGTCTGCAGATGGGTGAAACCGGGCATCACCCAGTCGGCATGCGCCTCGGCCTGGGTCAGCAGCGCGCGCATCAGCGCCTCGAGCGCGGTGCCCGCGGCGTCACATTGATCGCGCACCCAGAGGCGGAAATCGGTCGCCACCTGGTCGTTGCGGCTGCGCGCCGTGTGCAGACGGCCCGCGGGTTCGCCGATGATCTCCTTCAGCCGCGCCTCGACATTCATGTGAATGTCCTCGAGCGCGGTCGAGAACGGGAAATCCCCGGCCTCGATCTCTGACAAGACCGTGAGCAGGCCTTCCCGGATCGCCGCCGCATCGCTATCGGTAAGGATGCCCTGCGCCGCGAGCATCGCGGCATGGGCCCGGCTGCCGCGGATGTCCTGGGCGTAGAGTCGCTTGTCGAACCCGATCGAGGCGTTGATCGCCTCCATGATCGCGTCCGGGCCGGCGGCGAAACGCCCGCCCCACATCGCGTTCGAGGATTTTTCCGTGCTGTCGGTCATCGGTCGGCCCTTTGTCAGGAGGCATCATGCTGCGGTTGTTCGTCCTTTATACGGCCCTGAGCCTCACTGCAAATGCCGCCGCGGCCGCCGACCTCGGCGCGCTGAAATCGGGCGACATGCGCAAGCTCGTTGTCTACGAGCAGCCGCTCGCCACGCCGGAGCTGCCCTTCGTCGACGAGACCGGGGCCGAGCATCGCCTGACCGAGTTCCGCGGCAAGGTCGTGCTGCTGAACCTCTGGGCCACCTGGTGCGCGCCCTGCCGGGTGGAAATGCCCGGGCTCGATGCGCTGCAGGGCGAGCTTGGCGGCGCGGATTTCCAGGTGGTGACGCTGGCCACCGGCCGCAACCCGCAGCCGAAGATCGCGAAATTCTTCGACGAGGCCGGGGTGACCCGCCTGCCCCGCTTCCAGGACGAGAAGCAGACGCTGTCGCGCGCCATGGGGGTGATGGGGCTGCCGGTGAGCGTGCTGATCGACCGCGACGGCCACGAGGTCGCGCGGCTGATCGGCGAGGCGGACTGGAACGGGCCCGAAGCGCGCGCGGTGATCGGGGCGCTGATCGCCGACTAGGGCGACGCGCGCCGGCCGCCTCTCAGGCGACGGTGGCCGCGCTGCTGCGCAGATAGCGGTCCATCGCCAGACCGACGTTCTCCGACAGCCGCATGATCGTCTCGAGTCGCCCCTTGATCTCGGCATGGAAGGCATCGAGCTGGTCGATGGTGGCGGCCAGCCCGCCATTCGCGTCGCGCATCCGCCCGCATTCGACCCGGCCAAGCACCCGGATCGTGTCGAGCCCGAGCATGTGGCGGCGCACCTCGGCGCTTGCGCGGTTCAGCGTGGCGGAATGTTCGACCGCGTGCAGCATCGCCTCGCGCCCGTCGCGGGCGCAGTCCCGCTCGAGGCCGAGCAGCAGGGCGCGCTCGACCTCCCAGTCGATGCCCGGAACCGGCGCAGCAGCGAGGAAGCTCGCGTTCATCTCGCCCAGCAGCCGGCCGCAGCCGAGCAGGAACAGCGCCTTCGCCACATCGCGCGAGACGCGGTCGATCAGGCTGTCGCGGGCGCCGGCAAAGCCATGCAGCCGCACGGAAATCGCCTGCGAGGAGATCTTGTAATTCTCCGAGATCGCCGAGATCGGCCCGCCGGTCGGCTCCATCCGCGAGGCAACGATGCGCATGTTGTTCGGAATCGACTGCAGCGCATCGAAGCTGCGCAGCAGCCGGCCCTGCTCGCGCGTGGTTTCCTCGAGCGCCTCGTTCATCTCGGTCAGCACCCGGGTGCGCGCATCCGCGGCGCGTGCAAGCCGCGCGTCCCGCGCCGCCAGTTCCTGCCCGAGCGCAGAGGCCATGAAGCTCGTGTAGCTGGAAAATCCCTGTGCCTGCGCGACGTCATGCAGCCAGCGCGCCGAGGCCTCGGGGTCGAGCCCGTCGCGCTCGCGCGCAATGAGGTCATCATAGATCTCGCGGATGCGGGGGAACAGCGGCGCGGTGGGCTTCAGCCGCACCGAGAGGAACCCGCCGGCGATCGGCAGCATCACCGCGAAGACCCAGTAATACTGTCCGGATTTCGCGCGGTTCTTCACATAGGCAGCCATCGGGTTGCCCTTGCCGAGCGCCTCCCACAGGATCCGGAACACCCCCCGCGGCGTGTCCGGGTGGCGCACCAGCCGGTGCGGCGCACCGAGCAGCTCCGCCCAGTCATATCCCGACACCCGCCGGAAGATCTCGTTTCCCGCGACGATCACCCCGCGCGGATCGGTGCGCGAATAGAACAGCTCGGAGATGGCGAAGGGAACCTCGCCCGACGGACTGCGCGCGATCTCTGCCTGACTGGCCATGTGCCCCCCGCTTGACATGCGCCGTCACAGTAGCCGCAGCGCCTTACCGAAGGGTTTACGGCGCTGAAAACCCTTTCTTTACCATAGGGAAAGATTTCTCCGCACCTTTACGCGTTGTTAGCAAGCGGCGCCGAAGCTGGCGGGGTCCGCAATGGGAGTCGAAGATGTCGAAACGCGAATTGCCGCCTCAGGAGCCGCTCGAGCCCGCGCTCACGAGCCCGCTCGACTTCGCGATCGCCCAGCGGGACCGCGACGTGATCGACATGGTGCGCCACGCGATCGAACGGCGCGACGTGATCCTTGCCTTCCAGCCGATCGTGCGCACCGCAAGCCCGGAGCGCCCCGCCTTCTACGAGGGGCTGATCCGCGTGCTCGACGAGACCGGGCGGATCATCCCGGCCAAGGAGTTCATCGAGACGGTCGAACGCACCGAGCTTGGCCGCCGGCTCGACTGCCTCGCGCTCGAGATGGGGCTCGCCTCGCTCGCCGAGGACCGGCACCTGCGGCTGGCGATCAACATGTCGGCGCGCTCGATCGGCTATCCAGACTGGATGAAGACCCTGAACAAGGGCCTCGCGCTCGACGACACCGCGGCCGAGCGGCTGATCCTCGAGATCACCGAAAGCTCGGCGATGAGCATGCCCGAGATTGTCAGCGTCTTCATGCGCGACCTGCAGGCGCGCGGCGTCAGCTTCGCGCTTGACGATTTCGGCGCGGGCTACACCTCGTTTCGCTACCTGCGCGAGTTCTACTTCGACATCCTGAAGATCGACGGCCAGTTCATCACCGGCATCGCCGAGAGTGCCGACAATCAGGTGCTGACCGCCGCGCTGATCTCGATCGCGCAGCATTTCGACATGTTCACCGTGGCCGAGGCGGTCGAGAATGCCGCCGACGCCGCCTTCCTCACCACGCTCGGCATCGACTGCATGCAGGGCTACTATTTCGGCGCGCCGACGGTGATGCCGCCCTGGAAGGTGCCGGAATCGGCGAAGGTGAAGCGCGCCTAGCGGAGCTGCGAAATTTGCGCGGAACACGAAAGAAAATTGCGCAACTGTTTGCGCCAACGTTGGAAATCTCCTTGACCTGCCCCCCGCATGGGGCATGCTGCAGACCGGAAAGGGGCAGCCATTCATGCCCCCGGATCCTGTGAGGAGAGAATCCATGACCAATGTCGTGATCGTCTCGGCGGCGCGCACCGCCGTCGGCAGCTTCAACGGCTCTTTCGCCAACGTTCCGGCCCATGATCTGGGCGCCACCGTGCTCGAGGCCGTCGTCGCCCGCGCCGGCATCGAGAAGGGCGAAGTGTCGGAAACCATCCTCGGCCAGGTGCTGACCGCCGGCCAGGGCCAGAACCCGGCCCGCCAGGCCCACATCAATGCCGGCCTGCCGATCGAATCGGCGGCCTGGGGCATCAACCAGGTCTGCGGCTCGGGGCTGCGGTCGGTTGCGCTGGCGGCCCAGCACATCCTGTGCGGCGACGCAGAGATCGTCATCGCCGGCGGCCAGGAAAGCATGTCGCTCAGCCCCCACGCCGCGCATCTGCGCGCTGGCCAGAAGATGGGCGACATGAAATTCATCGACACGATGATCAAGGACGGCCTGTGGGACGCCTTCAACGGCTATCACATGGGCCAGACCGCCGAGAACGTCGCCGCGCAGTGGCAGATCACCCGCGAGATGCAGGACGAATTCGCCCTCGCCTCGCAGAACAAGGCCGAGGCGGCGCAGACCGCCGGCAAGTTCAAGGACGAGATCATCCCCTTCACGGTGAAGACCCGCAAGGGCGAGATCATCGTCGATGCCGATGAATACATCCGCCACGGCGCCACGCTCGAATCGATGCAGAAGCTGAAGCCCGCCTTCATCAAGGACGGCACCGTCACCGCCGGCAATGCCTCGGGCCTCAACGACGGCGCCGCTGCCGTGCTGCTGATGTCGGAAGCCGAAGCCGAGAAGCGCGGCCTGACCCCGCTCGCGCGCATCGCCTCCTGGGCGACCGCCGGCGTCGACCCGGCGATCATGGGCTGCGGCCCGATCCCCTCGTCGCGCAAGGCGCTGGCCAAGGCCGGCTGGACCGCGGCGGACCTCGACCTGATCGAGGCGAACGAGGCCTTCGCCGCCCAGGCCTGTGCGGTGAACAAGGACATGGGCTGGGATCTGTCGAAGGTGAACGTGAACGGCGGCGCCATCGCCATCGGCCACCCGATCGGCGCTTCGGGCTGCCGCATCCTGAACACCCTGCTGTTCGAGATGAAGCGCTCGGGCGCGAAGAAGGGTCTTGCCACGCTGTGCATCGGCGGCGGCATGGGCGTCGCAATGTGCATCGAGGGGCTGTGACGCACCAGCGAGACAGTTTTTGAGAATTCTGCGCGCAACAATGTTGCGCGCAATCTTCTTCTTGAGTAACAGCGTTTCAAAGGCATTTGATCCAGAGGAGGAGTCATGTCCAGAGTTGCACTTGTTACCGGGGGATCGCGCGGCATTGGTGCCGCGATTTCGGTCGCCCTGAAGAACGTCGGCTACACCGTCGCGGCGAACTATGCCGGCAATGACGAGGCCGCGGCGAAGTTCAGCGCCGAGACCGGCATCAAGACCTACAAATGGTCGGTCGCCGAATATGATGCCTGCGTCGAGGGCATCGCCAGGGTCGAGGCCGATCTCGGCCCGGTCGACGTGCTGGTGAACAACGCGGGCATCACCCGCGACGCCCCCTTCCACAAGATGACGCGCGAGCAGTGGAAAGAGGTGATGGACACCAACCTGTCGGGTCTGTTCAACATGACCCACCCGCTCTGGCCCGGCATGCGCGAGCGCAAGTTCGGCCGGGTGATCTCGATCTCGTCGATCAACGGGCAGAAGGGGCAGTTCGGCCAGGCCAACTACTCGGCGGCGAAGGCGGGCGACATCGGCTTCACCAAGGCGTTGGCACAGGAAGGCGCTCGTTCGGGCATCACCGTCAACGTGATCTGCCCGGGCTACATCGCCACTGAGATGGTGATGGCGGTGCCGGAAAAGGTGCGCGAATCGATCATTTCGACGATCCCGGTCGGCCGGCTGGGCGAGCCCGAGGACATCGCGCGCTGCGTCGTCTTCCTCGCCTCGGACGAGGCCGGTTTCATTACCGGCTCGACGCTGACCGCGAACGGCGGCCAATACCTGACCTGATTTGCCCTTGGCAAAACGGCAAGAGGCCCGCATGGTGCGGGCCTCTTTGCATTTCGGGGGACGGATGTCGCGCAAGCAGGCCACTTTGATCGGTTTTTCCGCCGTTGCCCTCTGGGCGCTGCTGGCGCTTCTCGCCGTCGGATCGGCGCCGGTGCCGCCCCTGCAGCTGAACGCGATCTGCTTCGCAATCGGCGGCGTCATCGGCCTCGTCTGGATTGCCGCGACCGAGGGCTTCGGCGTGCTCAAACGGATCTCGTGGAAGGTCTATGCCTTCGGCACGGTGGCGCTGTTCGGCTATCATCTGCTCTATTTCTCGGCACTGCGGCTCGCGCCGCCGGCCGAGGCAAGCCTGATCGCCTATCTCTGGCCGCTGCTGATCGTGCTGTTCTCCGGCCTGCTGCCGGGCGAGAAGCTGCGCGGACTGCATGTTGTCGGTGCGCTGATCGCCTTTGGCGGCGCCGCGCTGATCGTCACCCGCGGCGGCATCTCGGCACGCAGCGAGGCGCTGCCGGGCTATGGGCTTGCGCTGCTCTGCGCGCTGACCTGGTCCGGCTATTCGCTGATCTCGCGCCGCCTCGGCCAGGTGCCGACCGCAGCAGTGGCGGTCTATTGCCTTGCCACCGCCGCACTGTCGGCGGTTGCGCATTTCGCGCTCGAGGACACGCTCTGGCCAGTCGGAGCACGCGGCTGGATCTCGGTTCTGGCCCTGGGGATCGGGCCGGTGGGGCTGGCCTTCTACACCTGGGACATCGGCGTCAAGCGCGGCGACATCCAGATGCTCGGCACGGCGTCCTACGCGGCTCCCTTGCTGTCGACGCTCGCGCTGATCGTCGCGGGCGTTGCGGCCGCCAGCCCGGTGCTGGTGCTGGCAGCCGCCATGATCGCCGCCGGGGCCTTCCTCGCCGCCATGGCCGGCCGATCGCGCTGAACATCGCCCGGCCGCCATCCGGGCCGGGAGCGCGTCAGGCGGTCACGCCTTCGAGGCGGCTGATCTGTTCCTTGATGCGGAGTTTCTGCTTCTTCAGTTCGGCAATATGCAGATCGTCGAAGCTCGGGGTCCGGGTCGCCTTTTCGACCTCGACCGACAGGGCCTGATGTTTCTTGCGAAGTTCGGTGATGTGCGAACCAAGCGACATTGCAGTCTCCTCTCTTGTTTCCGTCCTCAGAGTGCAGCACGTTTTTTGAGTCGTGTCACGCGCCTGTCGCATCGGCGCGACAGAATGTCAGACTCGCTCGCGAAATCTTGCGAAAGGATCAGGGCTGCATGCGCAAGACTTCGCCGCAACGCAGCACATCTTGCGCAATTTTCGTCAAATCCTCGGCATCGCCCGCGTGCGCGGGCGCCGCATGCAGCACCAGCGGCGCGAGCAGGGTGAAGGGCCCCCGCCCGCCCTTGCGCGCTTGGACGATCACCCGCCCGGCCGCCCGTCCCGATCGCGCCGCGATCGGCAGCACCCGGATCGAGCCGCCCTGCCCCGCCATCGCGCTCAGCAGCTCGGGCAGGCGGTCGGCGTTCTGGATCATCGTGAGCCAGCCGCCCGGCACCAGACGACGATAGCCCGAAACCACCCAGTCGGCCAAGGGGGTTGCCTCGCGCTGCGCCGTCTCGCGCCCCGGGTCGGCAGCGGCGGTGCCGCCCTTCGGCGCGAAATAGGGCGGGTTGGCGATGACGTGATCGAAGCTGCGCGCGCGCAGGCAAGCCGGCATTGCGGCAAGATCCCCCTCGACCACCTCAAGCGCGATGCCATTCGTCGCGGCATTGGCGCGCGCAAGCGCCGCATAGGCGGGCTGCAGTTCCAGCCCCGCAAGCTGCAGATCGGGCACCCGCCAGCCGAGACACAGGCTCGCCACCCCGGCGCCGCAGCCAAGCTCGAGCACCGCCTGCCCGGGCAGGGCCGGACAGGCCGCGGCGAGCAGCACCGGGTCCATCGCCGCGCGATAGCCCCGGCGCGGCTGCGCCACCAGCAGCCGCCCGTCGAGGAAGCGGTCCTGCGTCAGCTCCTCGGGCGCGAACATCAGTCGGACCCGATCCGGTTATCGGCCAGAACCGCCCGCGCCAGGAAAGCGTCGCGCTCTGCCACCATCAGCCGGCGCGGCAAAATGCCGAGGCTGCCCTCGAGCACGCTCATATGGACGTCCATCTGAAAGGCCGTTATACCCTCGCCCTCGAGAAGGGCGGTCGCAAGTGCAAGTTTCACCGGGTCCGTAGTGCGCAGAAGCTCTTTCATGTTCCCTCACTTAGGGGCAGTGTGACGCCCTGTCGAGACGACGGGAAGCGGGAAGGAAGAAGAATGAGCCTGGACGACAAGGCCACGAAGCCGCACGACCGCCTGGCACAGGCGCTGGCCGCCGAGATGGACGCGGTGAACGCGCTGATCCGCGACCGGATGAGCTCGGAACACGCGCCGCGCATCCCCGAGGTGACGGCCCACCTGATCGAGGCGGGCGGCAAGCGGCTGCGGCCGATGCTGACCCTCGCCGCGGCGAAGGTCTGCGGCTATGAGGGGCCCTATCACGTCCACCTCGCCGCGACGGTCGAATTCATCCACACCGCCACGCTGCTGCATGACGACGTCGTCGACGAAAGCACGCAGCGCCGCGGCCGGCCGACGGCGAACCTGCTGTGGGACAACAAGTCCTCGGTGCTGGTCGGCGACTATCTCTTCGCGCGCAGCTTCCAGCTGATGACCGAGGCGAACAACATGCGGGTGCTGAACATCCTCGCCAATGCCTCGGCGGTGATCGCCGAGGGCGAGGTGCTGCAGCTGACCGCGGCGCAGGATCTGGCGACCACGCCCGCGACCTACCTGAAGGTGATCCGCGGCAAGACCGCGGCGCTGTTCTCGGCCGCGACCGAGGTCGGCGGCGTGCTGGCCGGTGCGCACGAGAACGCGGTGCGGGCGCTGCACGATTATGGCGACGCGCTCGGCATCGCCTTCCAGATGGCCGACGACCTGCTCGATTACGGCGGCGCCTCGGCGCAGATCGGCAAGAACACCGGCGACGATTTCCGCGAGCGCAAGCTGACGCTGCCGGTGATCAAGGCGGTGGCGGCGGCCTCGGCCGAGGAACGCGCCTTCTGGGTGCGGGTGATCGAGAAGGGCGACCAGCGCGAGGGCGACCTTGAAGAGGCGCTGCGGCTGATGCGCCTGCACGGCACGCTCGAGGCGACGCGCGACGAGGCGCTGGCCTGGGGCAACCGGGCGCGTGCCTCGCTGAACGCGCTGCCCGCGCATCCGCTGCGCGACATGCTGTCGGACCTGGCCGAGTACGTCGTCGCGCGCATGAAATGAACAGCCCCGCGTCCCGCGCCTAGAGGCGGCGGGGCGCGGCGGCGGCCGTCTGATCGCCGAGCGGGCCGCAGGCGCTCCACCAGCCGGGCCGCATCGCCCGCAGCTGCGCCTGCGCCGCGCGGGCCTCGGCCTCGCTCGCGAACAGCGCAAAGCAGGTCGCCCCCGATCCCGACATCCGCGCCAGCCGGCAGCCCGGCAGCGCCGCCAGCACCTCCAGCACCTCGGCAATCACCGGCGCCGTCGCGATCGCGGGCGCCTGCAGATCGTTGCGCATCTGGGCCAGCCAGTCGATGCAGGCGGGGGCATCGGCAAAGGCCGGCAGGTCGGGCAGCGGCGGGTTCTCGCGGCAGGCCAGCGCGCGAAAGACCGCAGGCGTCGGCACCTCGAGGCGCGGGTTGACCAGCAGCGCGGGCAGCACCGGCAGCGAAACCGGGCTCAGCTCCTCGCCGATCCCTTGCGTGCGGGCGGGCGCGGGCACCAGGCACATCGGCACATCGGCGCCCAGCCGCTCGAGCCCCGCAGCCGGCACCGCAACCCCGCGCAAGGCCGCAAGGCCGCGCAGCGCCGCCGCGGCATCGGACGAGCCGCCACCGATCCCCGAGGCGGGCGGCAGGTGCTTTTCAAGCGTGATCGCCGCCCCCTGCCCCGCCGGCAGCAGCGCCGCCGCGCGCAGGACGAGGTTTTCAGGCCCCTCGGGCACGCCCGCGCCCTCGGGCCCGCTCACCCGCAACGCCATCGCGGGTGCGGGGTCGAGCCGCAGCCAATCGCCCACCGGCGCAAAGGCCACGAGACTGTCGAGCAGGTGATAGCCGTCCGCGCGCCGGCCGGTGACATGCAGCGCAAGGTTCACCTTTGCCGGGGCAAAGACCTCAATCGCCGGCATTGGCCGTCGCCGGGTGGAGCGGCGGCGCGCCCTCGGCCTTCAGCACCGCATCAAGCCCGATGTCGAGCTTCTTGCGCACCCGGTCCGAGTCGAGATCCTCGCCCGGGCCGAGGTTCAGCGCCCGGCGCCACTGGAATTCCGCCTCGCGCTTGCGCCCGACGGCCCAGTAGACATCGCCGAGGTGGTCATTCAGCAGCGGCTCGGTCGGGTCGAGCTCGACCGCCTTCTCCATCTGCACCACCGCCTCGTCATAGCGGCCGAGCCGGTAGAGCGCCCAGCCGAGACTGTCGACGATATAGCCCTGATCGGGCTCGGCCGCGACCGCGCGCCGGATCATGTCGAGCGCCTCGTCGAGGTTGAGCTTCTTCTCGACATAGGAATAGCCGAGATAGTTCAGCACCGAGGGCTGTTCGGGGCTGAGCTTCAGCGCCTCGCGGAAGCCCGGCTCGGCCTTGTCCCACTGGCCCGAGCGCTCCTGCGCGATGGCGCGGGCATACCAGACGAACCAGTCGCGCGGCTCGGGCTCGCCCAGAAGCGCGATCGCCTTGTCATAGGCCTCGGCGGCTTCCTTGTAGCGCTCCTGCCGGCGCAGATCGTCGCCGAGCGTCGCCCAGACCGAGGGCAGCTCGGGATGCGCCTTGGCCAGCGCCTGCAGCACGCCGATCGCATCATCGACACGCCCCGCCTGCACCAGCACCTCGGCCTGACCGAGCTTGGCGGCATGGGCGATCGGGCTGTCCGCCGGCACCTGCTCATAGGTCGTGATCGCGAGGTCATATTGCTTCTGCGCCTCGAGGATCGCGGCGCAAAGCAGCAGCGCATCGCCATCGGCCGGGCGCAGCCAGCTTGCCAGCCGCGCGTGCAGCAGCGCGAAGGCGGTGGAGGCATCCGAGTTGATCGCCTGCGCCACCGAATAGAACACCTCGGCCTCGCCATCGGCGGCCGAGCGGATCGCGGTGAAGGGCAGCGTCTCCTTGTTGTCCAGCCGGGCGCGGATCGCCGTCAGCTCCGGGTCGAGGTTCGGCCCGAAACTGCTATCGAGGAGCCTGATCGCCTCGGGGCCGCGCTCGAGCTGCGAGAGCACTTGCACATGCGCAAGAATGCCGCGCCGGGTGCCGTTCAGCACCTGCGCATACTTGCCGGTGAAGATCTTTTCGGCGCCTTCGTAATCGCCCACCAGAGCGAGCGCCAGCGCCTTGTGATAGAAGGCGAAGCCCTCGAGCCCGGATGTCTGCGCCAGCGCATCGAAGGCCTTGGCGGCGTCGCCCATCTGCCCCTCGCCGACCAGCGCCCAGGCCCGGTAGAGCCCGCCCACCAGCGCCCCGGCATCGGCGCCGCCGTCGAGCAGCGCGATCCCCTTGGCGAAGTCGCCGGTCTTCGCATCCTGCGCCAGCATCACCAGCGTCGCGATCTGCGACGGGTCCTTCTGTGTCACCATCACCGCGGCAAGCGCCCCGGCGCGGTCGAAATCGGCCATCGCGACATGGGTCAGAAGCGCGCCGTCCTGCACGTCGCGGTCCTCGGGCATCGAGGCCAGCAGCCGGTCGTAATAGCTGACCCCCGCGGCATAGTCATTCGCGACAGTGGCCGCGCGCGCCGCCAGATAGGGCCCCGCGACATCCGCGCCGGCCGGCGGCACGGCGACCGTGCCCAGCAAAGCGGCAAGCAGGAGGGGGCGCAGCAGACGGGGGGTGGCGGGCACGGGCAGGTCCTTTCCGACGAATGGCCCGACCCTAGCCAACGGGCCGGGGCAACGCAATCCGGCCCGGCCCCGCCGGCGCCTGCGCCTTCCGCTTTACACGCCGATGTGACGCCCCCACCGCCCTCAGCGCGCCGCGGCCAGCAGCCGCGCGACATGGGCCGGGTCGATGGGACGGATGCCGGTCGGGTTGAGCGCCTTGATCGAGTAATAGCCGCGGGTGATGTGGTCCATGTTCACGGTGTCGATCACCCCGGGCAGGCGCAGCATCCGCTCCAGATAGGCCGAGAGCCGCGGATAATCGGCGATCTGGCGGAGGTTGGTCTTGAACAGGCCATGATAGGCCGCGTCGAACCGGATCAGCGTGACGAAGGTGCGGATGTCGGTCTCGGTCAGCCGGTCGCCGAAGAGATAGTCGCCATCAAGCCGCGCCTCGAGTTCGTCGAGCATCCCGAAGACGCCCGCGACCGCCTCGTCATAGGCCGCCTGGGTGCTGGCAAAGCCGGCCTTGTAGACGCCGTTGTTCAGCCGGTCATAGATCCGGGCATTCAGCGCGTCGATCTCCTCGGCCAGATCGGCCGGGTAAAGCCGCAGATCCGAGGGCGCCAGCCCCTCGAAGGCGGTGTCGAACATGCGCAGGATATCGGCGCTTTCGTTGTTCACCATCACGCCGCGCTTCATGTCCCACAGCACCGGCACCGTCGCCCGGCCGGTCACATGCGGATCGGCGCGGGTGTAGATCTCGTGCAGGTGCTGCGCCCCGAACAGCGGGTCCTCCTCGGCGCCCGGATAGCCGCCGAAGGCCCAGCCCTCGTCCGAGAGCGTCGGGTTCACCACCGTCACCGGGATCAGCGCCTCGAGCCCCTTGAGCTTGCGTGCGATCAGCGTGCGCGAGGCCCAGGGGCAGATCAGCGCGACGTAAAGGCGGTAGCGCCCGGGCTCGGCGGCAAAGCCGCCCTCCCCGGTCGGGCCGGCGCTGCCATCGGGCGTGATCCAGTTCCGAAAGCTCGAGACCTGGCGCACGAAGCGGCCCTTCTCGTCGGCCTTCTGCACCGGCTGCCAGGCCGTCACCCATTTTCCGTCGACCAGCATGGCACCCTCCTCAGGCGTGAAACACGAAAGACCGCATCGAGACCGTGCCAAGGTCGATCGAGCTGGTCATGAAACTCAGCGCGTCGCGCGCATCCGAGGCGCCGGCGATGGTCAGCGCCGGCAGGTAATGGTCAACCGTCGGATGCGCCATCTGCAGCAGGCTGCCGAGCTTTGGCCGGTCGGCGAGCGCGGCAAAGTCGCGCTCGGCCAGCCGCTCGGCAAAGAGCGCATCGAACTCGATCGCGAAATCGGCGGGGCGGCCGTTGAAGCGCATGGCGCGCAGGTTGTGCACGACGTTGCCCGAGCCGAGGATCAGCACGCCGCGGTCGCGCAGCTGCGACAGGGTGCGGCCGATCTCGAGCTGATGTCCGAGCCCGCGCGACATGTCGACCGAGACCTGGAAGACCGGCACATCCGCGCCGGGATAGAGGTATTTCAGCACCGTCCAGGCGCCGTGGTCGAGGCCCCAGGTGTCATCGGTCTCGGCGTGGTGGCTGGCCAGCAGCGTCGCCACCTCGCGCGCCAGATCCGGGGCGCCGTGGGCGGGATATTCCGCGTCGAACAGCGCCTGCGGGAAGCCGTAGAAATCATGGATCGTGCGCGGCATCGCCGAGACATCGACAAGCGTCGTGCCGCGCGTCATCCAATGCGCCGAGACGACGAGGATCGCCTTCGGATGCGGCAGCTTGCGGCCAAGCTCGGACCAGGCGCGGCTGTAGGCATTGTCCTCGATCGCGTTCATCGGGCTGCCATGGCCGAGAAAGACGAGCGGCATCCGCTCGGTCGGCGGCAGGCTGTCGCGCAGGGTGTCGAGGGTATGAACGGTGCTCATCGAAAACCTCCTGATCTGGGTGCGGGCGCCCGAAGCGGCGCGCGCGGCGCCCATCCCGCCGCCCGCGATCCCCGCTTCGTCCCCCCGAAAGCTGTTCCGGTCTGCCCAGAAGGTAGTGCGCGCCCTCCATCCACAAAATGGCGAAGTCCGGGAATGACTATCGCCGCAGCGTTCACAATGACGCGGAGCTTCGGCCGCGATCCCGCCGCGCGGCCGGGCGCCGCGGCGGGCGTGGTCACGCGCTTGTCAGACCGGTGCCGCCACGCCACGGCGCGGGCGCGCACTGGGCCCTTGACGGGGGGGCCGACGCAGGGAACAAGAGGGCCGCGCCCGGACCTGCCCCCGCCCGCGCATCCTGGCAATCTTCGGCCCGTTCCACGTCCGGGCCCCGCTCCCCGAAGGAGAGCCGCATGAAGTTCCGCTTCCCGATCGTCATCATCGACGAGGATTTCCGCTCCGAGAACTCCTCGGGCCTCGGCATCCGGGCCCTGGCCCAGGCGATCGAGGATGAGGGCTTCGAGGTCCTCGGCGTGACGAGCTATGGCGATCTGTCGAAATTCGCCCAGCAGCAGTCGCGCGCCTCGGCCTTCCTGCTGTCGATCGACGATGAGGAATTCACCCCCGGCCCCGATCTCGACCCGGCGGTGATGAACCTGCGCAACTTCATCGAGGAGGTGCGCTGGAAGAACGCCGAGGTGCCGATCTATATCTACGGCGAGACGAAGACCGCGCGGCACCTGCCGAATGACATCCTGCGCGAGCTGCACGGCTTCATCCACATGTTCGAGGACACGCCCGAGTTCGTCGCCAAGCACATCATCCGCGAGGCGAAAAGCTATCTCGAGGCGATCCAGCCGCCGTTCTTCCGCGCCCTGCTCGACTATGCCGAGGATGGTTCCTACTCGTGGCACTGCCCGGGGCATTCGGGCGGTGTCGCCTTCCTGAAATCGCCGATCGGGCAGATGTATCACCAGTTCTACGGCGAGAACATGCTGCGCGCCGATGTCTGCAACGCGGTCGAGGAACTGGGCCAGCTTCTGGACCACAACGGCGCGATCGGCGCCTCCGAGCGCAACGCCGCGCGGATCTTCAACGCCGATCACTGCTTCTTTGTCACCAATGGCACCTCGACCTCGAACAAGATGGTCTGGCACCACACCGTGGCGCCGGGCGATGTGGTGGTGGTCGACCGCAACTGCCACAAGTCGATCCTGCATTCGATCATCATGACCGGCGCGATCCCGGTGTTCCTGAAACCCACGCGCAACCACTGGGGCATCATCGGCCCGATCCAGCGCTCGGAATTCGACCCCGAGACGATCCGCGCCAAGATCCGGGCGAATCCGCTGCTCAGGGACTATGACGCCGACACGGTGAAGCCGCGGATCATGACGCTGACGCAATCGACCTATGACGGCGTGCTCTACAACACCGAAGTCATCAAGACCCTGCTCGACGGCTGGGTCGAGAACCTGCATTTCGACGAGGCCTGGCTGCCGCACGCGGCCTTCCACCCGTTCTATGGCCAGTATCACTCGATGGGCCGCAAGCGGCCGCGCACCCGTGCCTCGGTCGTCTACGCCACGCAGTCGATCCACAAGCTCCTCGCCGGCATCAGCCAGGCAAGCCACGTGCTCGTGCAGGACAGCGAAGAGACCAAGCTCGACCGCCATCTCTTCAACGAATCCTACCTGATGCACACCTCGACCAGCCCGCAATACTCGATCATCGCGAGCTGCGACGTCGCCGCGGCGATGATGGAGCCGCCGGGCGGCGAGGCGCTGGTGGAAGAGAGCATCATGGAGGCGCTCGATTTTCGCCGCGCGATGCGCAAGGTCGACGACGAATACGGCGACGACGACTGGTGGTTCAAGGTCTGGGGCCCCGAGGAGCTGGCCGAGGAGGGCATCGGCCGCACCAAGGACTGGGTGCTGCGCCGCACCGATGCCGATGGCGTCCACCCCTCGGACGGCGAGGACAGCTGGCACGGCTTTGGCGACATGGCGCCCGGGTTCAACATGCTCGACCCGATCAAGGCGACGATCATCACCCCCGGGCTGAACCTCGACGGCCGGTTCCAGGACTGGGGCATTCCCGCCTCGATCGTGACGAAATACCTCGCCGAGCATGGCGTGGTGGTGGAAAAGACCGGGCTCTATTCCTTCTTCATCATGTTCACCATCGGCATCACCAAGGGCCGCTGGAACACGCTGCTGACCGCGCTGCAGCAGTTCAAGGACGATTACGAGAAGAACCACCCGATGTGGCGCATCATGCCCGAGTTCTGCGCCAAGCAGCCGCGCTATGAGCACATGGGCCTGCGCGATCTCTGCGCCCATGTGCACGCGCTTTACGCCAAGTATGACGTCGCGCGGCTGACCACCGAGATCTATCTGAGCGACCTGACCCCGGCGATGAAACCCTCGGACGCCTTCGCCCATATCGCGCGGCGCACCACCGAGCGGGTGGCGATCGACGATCTCGAGGGCCGCATCACCACCTCGCTCGTCACCCCCTATCCGCCGGGCATCCCGCTGCTGATCCCGGGCGAGGTGTTCAACCCGCGCATCGTCGAATACCTCAAGTTCAACCGCGAATTCGCGCGCGAATGCCCGGGCTTCGAGACCGACATCCACGGCCTCGTGCAGGAGACCGAGGCCGACGGCACGGTGCATTACTATGCCGATTGCGTCGCCGCCGGCGACGCACAGGGCTGAGCCGGCCGGGGCGCGGCTCACCGCGCCCCTCGCCGCAGTTGACCTAACGTTCTTTTCCATGTGCAATGCCCCGGTGTGCCCTGCAGCCCACCGGATTTTCGCATGCGCCATTTCAGCCTCGGGACGGCAGATCCGAACGACCGGCACCGGGTTTCCGGCCGGTCGGCGGCGCGCCCCACCGACTGAACCCAGGGAAAGACGACGATGAAACAGACGTTTGCCACCACCCTCCTCGTTGCCGGCCTGCACGCCGCGCCGCTTCATGCCGATGCGGTGGGCGATGCGCTCGAGGCGGCGCTTGCGGCCCATACGGCGGGCGATCTGTCGACCACTGCGACGCAGATCACCGTGGCCGCGAAGGAGGTGCAGGCGCTGCAAAGCGCCAGGCTCGCCGCGATGCTGCCCGAGGCGCCCGCGGGCTGGACCCGCGAGATCAGCACCGAGGGCGGACAGGGCATGGCGATGATCGGCATGGCCGGCAATTTCGTCGAGGGGCGCTATGCCAACGCCGCGGGCGACAGCTTCACCCTGACCCTCACCGCCGACAGTCCGATGGTCGCCTCGATGGCCGGGATGCTCGGCAATCCGCAGATGATGGCGATGATGGGCAAGATCGTGAAGGCCGGATCGCAGGACATGCTCGAGCAGGACGGCTCGCTCTCGGCGCTGGCCGGCGGGCGGGTGCTGGTGCAGGCGCAGGGGATGGACAGCGCGACGATGCTGCCGGTGCTCGCCACGCTCGATTTCGCGCGCCTGCCCACCTACGACAAGTAGCCGCGCTCAGGGCGCGCCCGGCTCGATCGCCGCAAGGATCGGCACGGCGCTGATCGCGGCGGGCTCCTGAAACGGATTGCCCTGCACCAGCACGATCGCGGCCGAGGGCGCGGCGGCCAGCGCGAACAGCACGGTCGCCAGCATCCCGGCCTTCGGCGCACCCAGATGCACCGCCGCGATCGACAGGATGGTGAGGAAGCCAAGCGCCGCCATGCCCAGCCATTTCAGCGGGTTCAGATGGGTGCGCGACAGCGACACCCGCAGATCGCGGTCATCGCGCAGGCGCATCACCTGGCGCAGCATCTCGGCCTGCACCACCTCGCCCGCCGCGCCGCCGCTCCCGGCGTCCGCGACGCGGCGCAACAGCGCATCGGCCGCGGTGGCCGCCGCCGGCGCCACCGCCCGCGCCCGCAGCTGCGCGAACTCGCCCGCCGCCGCGGTGCCATAGTCGCGCACCGCCCCCGCCATCGCGTCCCGCGCAGGCTCGGGCAGCGCCGAGGCCAGCACCAAGAGGCTGCGCAGGCTGTCCGCCTCGCGAAAGACCGCGTCCATCGCCCGGTCGCGCGCCGACCAGGTGTCATTCGCGATGAAGGCAAGCGTCAGACCGAACAGCATCGCATTGACGTTGATGAAGGGCGCCACCACGCCGCGCCAGGGCGCCGTGCGCGCCGCGACCGCCGGGCGCCCCAGCAGGTGATCGACCGCCCAGACCGCCGCCAGGGTGCCGATCACCGCCACCGCGGCATAGGTGTAATGCTCATACGCCAGCGCGTTCATCCCGCCTCCTCTCAGGCGGTGACGACCGCCTCTCCGACCGCGGCCATCATATCCGGATTGCGCCGCGACAGAACCACGAAGCCCTCGATTTCCGCGCCGCGGTCGCGGCGCAAGGGGGCACGCCGCACCGTCACCTCGCCAAAGCCCGCCTCGGCCAGAAGTGCGCGCAGATAGGGCTCGGAATGGGCATAGCGCCGGCTCTCGCGCAGGATCAGCGGTTCGGGCCCGTCATGCGCCTCGGTGGTGAAGGCGAAACTGCCTCCCGGCACCAGCGCCAGCGCCACCCAGCCGACGATCTGCTCGAGCGCCCCGAGATAGGCAAAGACATCGGCCGCGGTCACCAGATCCCAGCGTTCGGCCGGCACCGGCAGCGCCGAGAGATCCGCCTTCTCCAGCCGGTCATAGAGCCCCTTCGCCTCGGCCTCGCGCAGCATCTCCGCCGAGATGTCCCAGCCCTCGAGCCAGCCCGCAAGCGGGCGCAGCTCGGCCCCCATCAGCCCGGTGCCACAGCCAAGGTCCAGCACCCGGCCATGCCCGCCGCTCAGCCCGGCCCGGATCAGCTGCGGCGCGCAATAGTCGAGCGAGCCGACCAGCGCCGCATCGAAATGGCTCGCATACTGGTCGAAGAGCGTCTCGACAAAGGCCGAGGGCATGGTCTCGGCCGCCGGCCGCGGGCGCAGCAGGTCAAGCCGCAGCGCCGCCCCCATCACATCGGCAGGGTCGAGCCGCAGCGCCTCGGCAAAGGCCTCGGCGGCGCCGGGCAGATCCTGCTCGGCGCGGATCTCGCCCAGCCGATACCAACCCGCGCCCCAGCCCGGTGCGACCTCGAGCGCCTGGCGGTAAAGATCGGCCGCCGCCGCCACCTCGCCCGCGGCCAGCAGACCCTCGGCATAGTCGGCGCGGCGATCGGCGATCAGGTCGCCGGAAGAAAACTGGAGGGGGGTCATCGCAAGGCTCCTGGACACACGGGAAAGGGGTCAGGAACAGGGGTTACGACAGGGGCTGACGCATGATCGACCGTTGCAGGGGACAGCGCCAGATGCCGCGCCGCAGGGCGCCCGTCAAGCCCCCGCGCGCGCCCTCGTGTTTTCGTGAAAGCCGCCGCCGCTTCCAATTGCCGCAAATATCCCGGGGGGAGGGGCTGCAGGCCCCGGGGGGCAGCGCCCCCCTGCCCGGCCACCATCGCAGACCGCCGCCTCAGCGCTCGGTCAGCTTCAGCTCGATGCGCCGGTTCTGCGCCCGTGCGCTCTCGCTGGTGCCACCGACCACCGGCTGATACTGGCCAAAGCCCGTCGCCGCCAGCCGCCGCGGCGGAAAGCCCAGCTCGTCGATCAGATAGCGCACCACCGACAGCGCCCGCGCCTGGCTCAGCTCCCAGTTGTCGCGAAACGCCCCCTGCCCCGACAGCGGCGTGTCGTCTGTGAAGCCGTCGACCTCGAGGATCCAGGAGATCGTCGGCGGAATATCCGAGGCCAGCTCGCGGAAGGTCTCGGCCACCCGGGCGATCTGCGCCTTGCCCTCGGGCGACAGATCCGCCGAGCCGAGCTGGAACAGCACTTCCGAGGAAAAGACGAAACGGTCGCCGACGATGCGCACGCCCTCGCGGCCCTGCAACAGCTGCGACATCCGCCCGAAGAATTCCGAGCGATACTTCGCCAGATCCTGCGCCTCGGCCTCGGCCTTCTTGCGCGCCTCGGCCTCCAGCTCGGCGCGGCGCTTCTGCTCGGCCGCGGTCTGCGCCAGCGCCGCATTGAGCTGCGCGCCCAGCGTCTCGACCTGCACTTTCGAGGCCGCATCGCGCGCCTGCGCCGCATCGAGCACCGATTGCAGCTCGCCAAGCTGATTGCGCAACGCCGCGATCTGCGCGTTCAGCAACGCCACCTTCTCGGCATTGCGGTCGCTGAGCTGCGTCTGATCGGCCAGCGCCTTCTCGGCCACCGCGCGCAGCGCCGCCGCCTTCTCGGCCTCGGTCATCTGCGTCGCCATCTGCTGCTTCAGCTCCGCCTCGGAGGCCTGCGCCGCGGCGAGCAGGGTCAGCGTCTCGGCCGCCTTCTGCCGCTCGGCCTCGAGCGCGAGGGTCATCGCCGCAACCTCGTCACCCGAGGATTTCAGCTTCGCCCGCAGCTCCTCGATCGTCGCCTTGTCGAGCTTGAGCGCCGCGGCACTGGCCTCGGCATCGGCCTTCGCCGCATCGCGCGCCGCGATCAGGCTGGCCACCTGGGCCTCGAAATCGGTGATCTTCTGCCCCGCCGCATCGAGCTGCCCGGCCAGATCCTTCGCCCGCGCCCGTTCCAGCGACAGCGCCTGCGACAGCCCGTCGACCTGCTGGGTCAGCGCGGTCAGCTCGTTTTCCTTGCTGGTGATCGTGTCGCGCAACATCGACTGCACGATCATGAAGATCGACAGCACGAAGATCAGCACCATCAGCAGCGCGCCCATGGCATCGACGAAGCCCGGCCAGACATTGGTCGAGAACCGCGCGCCGCCGCGCCGGGGAAGTGCCATCTCAGCCCTCCTGCCCGCGCGGGCGGGTCAGGATCGCGCGGGTCAGCGCGGCGAAATCGTTGCGCAGCTCGGCCATGCTTTCCTGCCGGCCGGCCGACAGCTCCTCGAGCAGGCGCAGCATCTGCAGGTCGATCGAGCGCAGCCGCATCCGCATCTCGGCATCGACCTCGCTGTCCTGCGCGGCCGCGGCGCGCTGCGTCAGCGCCTCGAGCGCGGTCACCAGCCGGTCCTGCCCGCCCGCCATCTTGGCGAGCGAGGCGCTTTGCTCGGCGCGGGTCGACAGATCCGAACCAAGGTTCTGCGCCAGCCCCGCGAAGGCGTCGGTCAGCGCCGCAAGCTGGGTCTCGGTCTGCCCGCGGGCATGTTCCGATCGCACGAAAAGCGTCTGCAGCGCATCCATCTGCTCGGCCATGTGATCGAGGATCTCGACCACCGCCGAGGCCTCGCCATCGCCCTCGGCCGCGGCAAAGCTGAGCCGGGTGATCGACGAGATCCATTCCTCGAGCTCGCGGTAGAAGCGGTTCTGGCCATGCGTCACGAACAGCTCGAGCAGGCCGACGACCAGCGATCCGGCAAGCCCCAGCAGCGAGGAGGAGAACGCCGTGCCCATGCCGCCAAGCTGCGATTCCAGCCCCGACATCAGCCGGTCGAAGACCGCGGTCGCGGTTTCGCCGGGCTGCGGCGCGAGCGCGCGGATGGTGTCGACCACCGCCGGCACGGTCGTCGCCAGCCCGTAGAAGGTGCCCAGAAGACCGAGGAAGATCAGCAGGTTGGTCAGATAGCGCGTGATGTCGCGCGCCTCCTCGATCCGGGTTGCGACGGATTCGAGGATCGAGCGGCCGGCCGAGGTGGCGATCGAACGGGTGGCGCCCCGGCTGCCCAGCAGTGCGGCCAGCGGGGCGAGCATCTGCGGCGCCTGCAACTGCGGCCGGCCCGGACGGTCGGCGGCGAAGCTCTCGATCCAGCTCACCGCCGCGACCAGCTGCGCCACCTGCCAGAAGCAGGTCAGGATGCCCAGCACGAAGACCGTGCCGATCAGCCCGTTCAGCCAGGGGTTGGCGAGGAAGACCGGAAAGATCCGGGCATAGGCAAACCAGCCGCCCGCACCGACGAGCGCGAGCGCCATCAGCATCAGCGTGACCTGCCGGACGGGCTGGGAAAAATGCGGCTCGGGCCGCCGGACGGGGGCGCGCATGGTCTGCCTCTCGCTTGTTCTTGGCGCGAGGATAGGCGGCGGGCGCGACAGTGCCAAGACTTAACCGGCGAGGTCGCGCACCCGTGCGGCAAGCGCCTCGAGTTCCGGGTCGGGAATGCCAAGCGCGCGCAAATGTTGAGCAGTGTTCCATAGATAGTCGCGGTTCGGGCCGCGCGCGCCCGCAGCCCGGGCGATGATCTGCGCCTGCTCCTCGGCGCCAAGTGCGCAATATTGCGGCCCGGCGCGGTCGATCACATAGGCCAGCACCGACACCTGCTCGCCCTGCTCGCAGGTCACCGTCAGCCGCCGCTCGAGATAGGCGTCCGAGATCAGCTCGCGCGCCCGGATCGCGGCGAGGATCTCCTCGGCCCCCGCCGCGGGCACGCGCAGCGCAAGGCCGGTGCAGCTCGCCCCCTCGGCCGCGTCGAGGGCAAGGACGAGGCCCGGCGCCGCGTGGGTGCCGCGAAAATGGATCGAGCGCATACAGAAGCTGCGCGCCCAGCCGTCAAGACGCGCGCGCCGCACCTCGGCGGGCGCAAAGCCCGGGTCCCAGATCAGCGAGCCGTAGCCGAAGATCCATAACGTTTCGGTCATAGCGCTGGCCCTCCTGCGGGGGCGTGGTTACATGGGAGGCAGGTCTTTGGGAAGGGGGCGGCGATGCGCTGGCTCGGAGCGATCACGGCCCTTGCGGCCCTTGGTGCGGCAGCAAGCTGGGGTGGCGGCACGCTGCTCGCCCGGCAGGCGGCCGAGGGTTTTGCCCGCCTTGCGGCCGAGGGGCGCGGCGGCGCGGCCTCGGTCACGGCGGCGGGCTTTCCGCTGCGCATCGGCGCCGAGGTCACGGCGCCCGCGCTCGATTTCCCCGAAGCGGGCGGGCGCTGGCAGGCGCCCTCGGCCGAGGCCGCCGCGCCGCTCTGGGCGCCGCTCGACTGGCGCATCGCCGCGAGCACGCCGCAAAAGCTGACGCTTGCCGGGCAGCGCTTCACCCTTGCCGCCACCGACAGCGTTGCGACGCTCGGCCTCGGGATCGGTGCCGCGCTGCCGCTGCGCCGCGCGACGCTGACCCTCGACACGCCGCGGCTGAGCGCCGGGGACGCCACCGCGCCCGCGCTGGCGGCGCAGGACGTGACCGCCACCGCCACGCGCGCCGAGGACGGGCGCTGGCAGATCGTCGCAGGGGCCCGGGCGCTGGCGCTGCCCGAGGGGCTGACCGACAGCCTCGCCCCCGGTGCGGGCCTGCCCGACGTGATCGAGACGGTGACGGTCGATGCGACGGCCAGCCTTGATACCCCGGCCGCGCTGATGGCCGAACGGATGCCCGCGCTGACCGCGCTCGATCTGACCCGCGCGCATCTCGCCTGGGGCGGGCGGGCGCTGGACGCCCGCGGCGCGATCACCATCGACGCCGGCGGCCGGCCCGAGGGCACGATCACGCTCTCGACGAAGGACTGGGCCGCCTGGCTGCAGGTCGCCGTTGCGGCGGGGCTGGTCGAGGCGAAGCGGGTGCCGGTGCTGGCCACGCTTGGCGCCTATCTCGCGCAGCAGTCGAAGGATGGCGCCGTCGAGGTGCCGCTCGCCTTCGCGCAGGGGCGGATGAGCCTCGGCCCGGTGCCGCTTGGCCGCGCGCCGGTGCTGGTTCAGCGGCAGTAGGGTCCGCCGCGGTTCGCCGCGGTGTCGACGTGGATGTGATCCTGATGGAAGCGGTCCGACTTCGGGCCGAGCACGGTGCCGAAGGGACCGCAGGCCGAGCTATGCACCGCTTTCAGCAGCCGCGCGTCACTCTTCCAGCCGGCCAGAACGGTGATCGTCTGGCCGTTGCGCAGGCGCAGACCCGACAGGTCGACGGCATGGCCGCGGCCATGCTCCGACACTTTCGCCCCGCGCTGGTTGTTGCGCGGCCGGCACATGTAGGAGCCCGCCACCTCGATCCGGGCAAGCCCGCCGCCACGGTTGCCCACGGCCGGCAGGATGCCCCGGTCGAGCCAGCGCTTGAACGCCACCGCAGTGTTGCAATCGACCTGGATCGGCAGCGACAGCGGTATCCCCGAGATCGCCGTGACCTCGACCCCATCGGGCAGGCCGCAGCCCTGCACGCGCGAGGCAATCGGCGCGATCGGATGGCCGGTGAGGCCCGGCACGCCGCACAGCGCGCCGCTGCGGCCGGGCGCGGCAAGACGCTTGGCCGGACCGGCGCCCGAGACCTGGATCAGTTGTTCGCGCGGGGCGGGAACTGCCGCCCGCGGCGCCGCGGGTTTCGGCAACGGCCGCAGCGCGGCAAGCGCCAGCGAGGCGGTCTCGGGTTCGGGGGCAAGTGCGCCGGCGGCAAGGCTGGCCCCGGCGGCCGGTCCGGCCTCGGGCACCAGCGCCGGCGGACGGGCCCGCGGCCGCACCGGCACGGCAGCGGCCAGCAGAAGCGGGGCGTCGGGCGTGGGCGCGGCATCGGCCGGGCGCGCCACCGGACGGGGCGAGGCGCCCGGCGCCTCGGCATGGGCCAAGCCCGCCGTCAGGCTCGCGAGCAGCGCGACCAGTCCCGCCGCCCGCCGCATCACGCCTTCTTCTCCGGCACCGGCGCACCACGGCCGAAATCGGGGGCGTCGGTGTCCTGCCCGGCCTCGATGATGCTGCGGCGGATCTCGCGGGTGCGGGTGAAATAGTCAAACAGCATGTCGCCGTCGCCCATCCGGATCGCGCGCTGCAGCATGAACAGCTCCTCGGTGAACCGGCCGAGGATGTCGAGCGTCGCCTCGCGGTTGGTCAGGAACACGTCGCGCCACATCGTCGGGTCCGAGGCGGCGATGCGGGTGAAATCGCGAAAGCCCGAGGCGGAATACTTGATCACCTCTTCATGCGTCACGCGGCGCAGGTGATCGGCCACCCCCACCATGGTGTAGGCGATGAGGTGCGGCGTATGCGACACGACGGCAAGCACCAGATCGTGGCGGTGCACGTCCATCTCGTCGACATTGGCGCCAAGCTCGGTCAGGAAGCCGCGCAGCCGGGCAAGCGCCGCGGGCTCCGTCGTCTCGAACGGCGTGAGCAGCCACCAGCGGTTGACGAAGAGCGTGGCAAAGCCCGAGCGCGGCCCCGAATGCTCGGTGCCGGCAAGCGGATGGCCCGGGATGAAATGCACATGGCCCGGCAGATGCGGCGCCACCGCCTCGATCACCGCCTGCTTGACCGAGCCGACATCGGTGACGGTCGCGCCCTCGGCCAGATGCGGCGCGATCTCGGCCGCGATCGCGCCCATGGCGCCCACCGGCACCGCCAGCACGACAAGGTCGGCGCCCTGCACCGCCTCGGCCGCACTGTCGCAGACCCGGTCGACAAGGCCGATCTCGCGCGCCGTCGCCCGCGTCTCGGCCGAGCGGGCATGGCCCACGATCTCGCCTGCAAGCCCCTTCGCACGCATCGCATGCGCCATCGAGGAGGCGATCAGGCCAAGGCCGATCAGCGCGACACGCCTGTAGGTGGTCATGCCGCCGCACCCGCCTTGAACTGGCCGATCATATGCGCCACGCGCCGGCACGAGGGCTCGTCGCCCACGGTGATGCGCAGGCAGTTCGGCAGACCATAGCCCGCGACACGGCGCACGATCAGCCCGTCCTTCTTCAGGAACTCGTCGCAGGCCACCGCCTCCTCTTCCGAGGCGAAGCGGGCGAGGATGAAGTTCGCGGTCGAGGTGTCCGACGGCACCCCCCTCTCGGCCAGCGCCTCGGCCAGCCAGCCGCGCAGCCGGGTGTTGTCGTCGCGGCAGCGGGTGATCCAGTCCTGATCGCGGATCGCCGCCTCGGCGGTTTCAAGCTGTGCGGTCGACAGGTTGAACGGGTCGCGGATGCGGTTCAGCACGTCGATGATGTGGCGCGGGCCATAGCCCCAGCCGATGCGCAGCCCGCCGAGCCCGTAGATCTTCGAGAAGGTGCGGGTCATGAACACATTGGGCAGCCGCGTGGCGAGGTCCGCCCCGCCGTCATAGCCCTCGACATATTCCGCATAGGCGCCGTCGATGACCAGGATCGCCTGTTTCGGCAGGCCCATGGCCAGACGCTCGAGCTCGGCCAGACCGATCATCGTGCCGGTCGGGTTGTTCGGGTTCGCCAGGAAGACAAGCTTCGTCTTCTTGGTGCAGGCCTTCAGCAGCGCGTCGACATCGGTGGTGCGCTCGCGCTCGGCCACCGCGACCGGGGTCGCCCCCGCGCCAAGCGCCGCGATCCGATACATCAGGAAGCCGTGTTCGGTGAACAGCACCTCGTCCTTCGGCCCGGCATAGGCATTGACGATCATCCGGATCAGCTCGTCCGAGCCGACGCCGCAGATGATCTGCGCCGGGTCGAGCCCGTGCACCTCGCCGATCGCCTGGCGCAGCCCGGCATGGTCGGTCGAGGGATAGCGGTTGAGCTTGTGCACCGCGCGCGAGAATGCCTCCTTCGCCTTGTCGGAGGGGCCGAACGGGTTCTCGTTCGAGCTCAGCTTGACCGCATCGCTGAGCCCCGCGACATGCGCGGCGCCGCCTTCGTAGAGGGCGATGTCGAGAATGCCGGGCTTCGGGCGGATCAGATCGTTCATGGCGGGGTTCCTTGCTCTCGCCGCCGTATTAGCCGCGGGCGCCGCACATGGGAAGGGCTACTTGCGTCGCAGCCCGTCCGCCCGCGCCGCAACGGGCGCGCAAAAGGCAAAGGGCCGCCCCGAAGGACGGCCCCGCAAGATCGGCGAAGACTGAGAGATCAGTTCTTCGCGTAGAATTCGACGACCAGGTTCGGCTCCATCTGCACCGGGTAGGGCACGTCGCCCAGCGCCGGGGTGCGCACGAAGGTCGCGGTCATCTTGTTGTGGTCGACTTCCAGGTAATCCGGAACGTCACGCTCGGCCGACTGCACGGCCTCGAGGACGAGCGCGAGCTGACGCGACTTGTCGCGCACCGCGATCACGTCGCCTTCCTTCACCCGGTAGGAGGCGATGTTGACGCGCTGGCCGTTCACGGTGACGTGGCCGTGGTTGACGAACTGGCGGGCGGCGAAGACGGTCGGCACGAACTTGGCGCGATAGACGATCGCGTCGAGACGGCGCTCGAGCAGGCCGATCAGGTTCTCGCCGGTGTCGCCCTTGACGCGCTCGGCTTCCGCGTAGATGCGGCGGAACTGCTTCTCGGTCATGTCGCCGTAGTAGCCCTTGAGCTTCTGCTTGGCGCGCAGCTGGGTGCCGAAGTCCGACAGCTTGCCCTTGCGGCGCTGGCCGTGCTGGCCCGGGCCGTATTCGCGCTTGTTCAGCGGCGACTTGGCGCGGCCCCAGATGTTCTCGCCCATGCGGCGGTCGATTTTGTACTTGGCAGACGTGCGTTTGGTCACGGCTGATCTCCTTCATGTGTTCCGAAGGGCGTTGTCCTCCTCCCTCGACCCCATCCGCGAGGCCTCGGGCGACAGGTTTCCCCTCGCGGGGTCCACCAACACCAATGAAATCCGGAAGACCGCGGCCATCCGGACTGGCGGGGCTTATACAGCCCGCCGGCCCGGAGTCAATGCCCGAATGCCCTGCCCCTCTCCCGGCTTTCTCCTTGCCGGAAATACCTCGGGGGTGACGGCGCCCTCGGGCGCCGGAGGGGGCAGCGCCCCCTGCCCAGCCTGCGCTCAGGCGGCCAGATCGTGGCGCAGGATCACCGCCTCGGACCCGCTCAGCGCACGCCGTGCGAAGGCGCCATAGCGCAGCGGATCGGTGGCGATCTCGGGCAGGATCCGCAACAGCCCCGCCCGCTGCGGTTCGGACACCATCTCGAGCGTGGTCGACGCCGGATGGAAGCTCTCGCTCTCCATGCCATTCGCGCGGATCACCTGGTGGCGGGCAAAGAGCAGGTGGATATAGCGCAGCCCGGCCAGCCCCCGCTCGACCCGCACCGAGCCGCCATTCACCAGATCACAGGCCCGCACCAGCACCTCGGCCTCGTTGAAGAGTGCCCGCGCCTGCGGGCCGCGGATCAGCACCCGGTGCTGCGGCGAAACGATCAGATCGCCGGTCGGCCGGCCGATGCCGAAAGCGCCGGCACGGATCCGCACCGGACAAAGCTGCGGCAGTGCATGCAGCCGCGCGCCGGTCATCCGCCGCGACCCGGTCCACAACAGCTCCTGCGCGCCGTCGTCGCGGGTCAGCACCCGCTCGCCCGGACGCAGCGCCTCGACCGGGCGCGGCCCGCCCGGAGTGTCGATCAGCGTGCCGGGGGTGAAGCAGATCACGCCGGGCGGCGGCAGCCGCACCGGTGCGGGCCGCAGATCGAGCCGCGCCTCGACGATCCACAGATCCGCCCCGCGCGGCGGCACCCCGCCCGAGAACATCAACAGCCGCGCCCCGCCCGCCGCCACCTCGACCAGCGTCACCACCCAGGCGGCATGGCCGTCGGTCACGGTGAAGCTCTGATCGGGAAGCTCGGGCAGCACGGCCTGCAGCGGGTCTTCGGGCAGCGGTGTCTCCTCGAGGGCCGCGCCCAGCAGCCGACGCACCATCTTCGCCGCGCGCAGCCGCACCGCGGCCTCGCCCTCGGCGCCGCTCAGCACCAAAAGCCCGCGCGGGCCATCGACGCAGACCGCCTCGCCGCCCCAGCGCCAGCAGCTGCCGATCGCCAAGGCGGACGCCGGCGCGCCAGCCACGCCGTCGATCTCCGTCTGTGCCCATGAAATGACAAACGTGCCCTGATAGCCCGTTTTCATTGCCTGTATGTCCCGCGCTCGTTTTTATGGGCCTTGGGGCCCTTGATTGGGGACCACGCTAACATGGGGGAATCTGCTTGGGAATCCCCCTTGTTAACGATTGTGGCACCGTGCCGCAGGCAACCCGCCCGCGTCAGAAGTTGACGCGCGCGCGCAGGCTGCCCAGCACCTGCCCCTCGGGCTGGCCCTCGAATTCCTTCGACAGCCAGGTCACGCCATAGAACAGCCCGAAGGTCCCGGAGCGCAGGCTGACGCCTGCACGCAAACGGGTGCGGGTGCCCTCGAAATCGACGCCGTCCTCCGAGGGGAAATAGCTGCTGTCGAAGACATGGGCGACATCGGCGCCCAGAACGAAGCTCGGGACCAGCGGCTCGGACCGGCCCGAGATGCCGACATAGCGCTGCCCGGTGATCTCGTCGCGCAGCCACAGCGCGCCCTGTTCGCGCATGCCGAAGGCAAGGTCGACGCCCGCGCGCACCAGCGTCTCGTCGCCCGCCCGCGCCTCGACGAAGGGCCGCGCGTCGAGCCCGCCGAGGGAGAAGCTGCGGCCAAGCTCGCCGTCGATCACCGGATAAAGATGGTCCCCGAGCTGATCCTTCGCCGCCTTCGGGGTCGGCGCCGAGAAGATCCGGTGCACGGATTCGTGGAAATGCGAGACGCCGGTCGAGGGGCCGACGGCGACGAGGCCGAAGCCGAGCCCCGCCTCAAGCTTCGGCGCCGGCTCGAACTGGGTCTTGGCGGCGAAATGCAGCACGCCCGCATAGCGCCGATCGCCGGCCGGCGGATGGCTCAGCACCGAGGGCGCGATGATCGAGGCGCCGAAGCGATATTCCATGATCTCGAACGGGCGGGCGGGCAGCGCCCCGTCCCAGCTCACGCCGCGCACCACCGAGATGTTGTAGCTGCCGGTCTGCCAGCGGTCCTTGCCGTCGCCCAGATAGTCGTTGTTGAAGAACCGCCCCACGCCGAGCGTCGAGCGCCCGGACAAGTCGATCTCGGCCCGGGCCACGGCGGGCGCGAGAAGCGCGGCAAGAAGGAGCAGGCCGCGCAGGGCGGCCTTCGGGCGGTTCGTCATCGTGTCTGTCCTGCTCTGGCGCCCGCGCTTGGCCGGCGGGCTTGGTGATGGGCAAAAGATCTTAAGACTTCCTTCATCTAGAATCTGGCCAAAATGCGGACGGACCCGTATTTTTTTCGTGCCCCCGCGCCCCCTTTGCGCAGACGCAAGTGATGCGCAGATGCCGGCTGCGGCGATGCAGCGACGCATCGCCTGCAGCCGCCGGCCCGATGCGGCCGCAAGCCTCCCCCGGCCCCTCGCCCGGATGAAAATTTCTTTCCGATAAATTTCAATGAGATGCAATTTTATTTCCGCCATCTGAAATTCTGGAACGCTTCTTGCATCATGCTTCGGTGAACCGCGCACCCCTGACCGGAGCCTGAGCCGATGACGCAAGAAACCCTCGCCGAAGCGCCCTATCTGGACGTTGCCGACCCCACCTTCTCGATCCGCTCGCAGGCGGTTCTCGATGCCCGCGAGGCGAGCTGGTATGCCCGCACCAACTACGGCATCGCGGTGCTGCGCTATGACGACGTGATGAAGTTGCTGCGCCATCCGAAACTGCGCCAGGGCTCCTATCGCTGGCCCGAGCTGAGCGGCGTGCACGGCGGCCTCTTCGCCCGCTGGTGGGGCGCGATGCTGCTGTCGCAGGAAGGCGAGACCCATTCGCGCCTGCGCCGGATGGCAAACCCCGCCTTCTCGCCCAAGCTGATCACCGAGCTGCGGCCGAAGTTCCAGGCACTCGCCGACAAGCTGATCGACGGCTTCGCCGCGAAGGGCGAATGCGACTTCATCGCCGAATTCACCGAACCCTATGCCACCGGCGTCATCTGCGACCTGCTCGGCCTGCCCTTCGAGACCTGGCGCGAGCTGGCCGACATCGCCGCCGAGATGGGCCTCGCGCTTGGCGTGACCTTCAAGCAGGACCTCGCCACGGTCGAGGCGGCGACCGCGCGGCTGCTGAAATATGCCGAAGATCTGGTGGCGCTGAAGCGCGCCAATCCGTCCGACGATTTCGTCGGCATGCTGGTGCAGGCCAATGCCGACAAGTCGCAGCTCTCGGATCAGGAACTGCTCGACATGATCGTGCTGGCGATCTTCGGCGGCATCGACACCACCCGCAACCAGCTCGGTCTGGCGATGGCAACCTTCATCGAGCACCCCGAGCAATGGGCGCTGCTCGCCGAACAGCCCGATCTGGCCCGCGCTGCGGTCGAGGAGGTGATGCGCGTGCGCCCGACGGTGACCTGGGTCACCCGCGAGGCGACCGAGGACTTCACCTATAACGACCTGCCGATCAAGGCCGGCACGACGATCCACCTGTTCTCGCAATCGGCGACCTCGGACCCCGCGGTCTTCCCCGAGCCGGGCTTCGACATCACCGCCGAGCGCAAGCCGCATTTCGGCTTTGGCGGCGGCGCACACCATTGCCTTGGCCATTTCATCGCCCGCGGCGACATGACCGAGGCGCTGAAGCTGCTCGCCCAGCGGCTGAAGAACCCGCGCTTCAACGGCGAGGTGAAGTGGCTCGCCGACAGCGGCAACACCGGCGCCATCACCCTGCCGATCGCCTTCGATCCGGCCTGAGCCGAGCCCCCCAGACCCCATCAGACACAGGGAAGCGAAAATGAAAGTTGATGTCGACATGTCGATCTGCCTGCTGCACGGCCAATGCGTGATCGCCGCGCCTCAGGTGTTCTCCTTCGACGACGCGGGCGGGCTCGTCTGGGTCGCCGAAGTGGACGAGGCGCAGCGCGCCGATGTCGAGGCCGCCGCCGATGCCTGCCCCGAGCAGGCGATCCTTCTCGGTTGACGCCATGACCGCGCCGCGCATCACCATCGTCGGGGCCTCGCTTGCGGGCCTGCGCACGGCAGAGGCGGTTCACGCCGCCCTGCCCGCGGCGCGGATCACCCTTGTCGGCGACGAGCCGCTCGCCCCCTACAACCGCCCGCCGCTGTCGAAGGAGGCGGCCGAGACGCTCGCCCGCGACACCACGGCGCGCGAGGCGGTGTTCGGCAAGCTGCTGCTGCGCTCGAAGCTGACCCCCGAGGTGCTGAGCCTGCGCCTCGGCGCCGGCGCGGTGGCACTTGAAGCGGGCGGCGTGCGGCTCGCCGATGGCGCGCTGGTGCCGGGTGAGCGGGTGATCGCGGCGACCGGGCTGCGCCCGCGCCGCCTGCCCCTGCCGGGCGCCGAGGCCCGCCGCCATGTGCTGCGCAGCTTCGACGACCTGATCCGCCTCGCGCCCGCCCTGCGCCCCGGCGCGCGGATGGTGGTGATCGGCGGCGGCTTCATCGGCTGCGAGATCGCCGCAACCGGCCGCAAGCTCGGCCTCGAGGCGACGATCGTCGAGCCCTCGCCGCAACCGATGCTGCGCGCCCTCGGCCCGCGCGTCGCCGCAGCGATGGCGGCGCTGCACCGCGCCCATGGCGTCGTGCTGCTCACCGGCCGCTCGGTCGCGGGCTTCTCGGACGAGGGCGTGATCCTCGACGACGGTCAGGCGCTCGAGGCCGAGGTGATCGTCGAGGCGCTCGGCTCGCATCCGAATGTCGAGTGGCTTGCGGGATCGGGCGCCGATCTGGGCGACGGCGTGCTGGTCGATGACCGGATGATCGCCCCCGGCGCCGAGGGGCTGATGGCCGTGGGCGACGTCGCGCGCTTCGTCAACCCGCTCTTCGGCCCCGAGGCGCGCCGCACCGAGCATTGGTGCGTGCCCGGCCAGACCGCGAAACGGGTGGGCGAGACGCTTGCCGCCGAGGCCGCGGGCGCCGCGCCCGCACCCCGCTTCGCACCGATGCCCTCGTTCTGGTCGGACCAGCACGGGATGCGGCTGCAGGCCTTCGGCGCGCCCTCTCTCGCCGATGCCTGCCGCGTTCTGGAAGGCGAGCTGTCGCTTGTCGGCCGCGCGCCGGTGATCGTCGAATACCTGCGCGGGGGCGAGCCGGTCGGCGTGCTCGGCCTCGGCGCGCCCCCTGCCGCCCTCGCAAAGGCCCGCGCCCGTCTTGACGCGGCGCTGACCGAAACGCTTACCGCCTGAGGCCCCGATGACCCACGCCCTGACCGCCGCCCTTGACGCCCTGAATGCCGAGATCGTCCATGTCGGCCAGTTCGACTATGCCTCGGTGTTCCGCGAACGCCGGCTGCGTCGCCCGCAATTCCTCGACTGGGCGACGGACGCGCGCTTTGCCAATGTCCTCGCCTATTGGGACAGCGCCGACAGCCTCTATGGCGGCGATGCCTTCTACACCGAGACGGTCGAGATCGACCCGGGCTCGATGCGCCGCAACCCGTCCGAGCCCGGCGCCGTCACGGTGATCGCCGAGCTCTCGGGCGCGGCGAAAGAACTGATGCCGCGCGAGGTGCTGCGCCGGCAGATCGCGCGCGCCGCCGCCATGGGCTTCACCGTCGACGCGGCCTTCGAGTTCGAGGTCATCGTGCTCGATGAAACCGACAGCTCGGTGCGCGAGAAGGGCTTCACCGGCCTTGCGAAATTCGCCCCCGACAACAAGTGCTGGTCGGGCGCCACGGCCAACACCCATGCCGGGTTCATCGCCGGCATGGAGGCCGAGATCCTCGGCCATGACATCGCGCTTTACGGTCTCGGCGTCGAGCTCGGGCCGGGATGCCTCGAGGCGACGCTCGGCGCGACCGAGGGGCTGCGCGCCGCCGATGACGCCGCCTTCTTCCGCATGGCGGCGCGCAGCTTCGCCCGCAAGATGGGCAAGACGGCGAGCTTCATGCCCTATCTCGGCGCGGACTACCCCGGCATCGGCGGGCACTGCACCGTCTCGCTGCGCGACAAGGCCACCGGGAAGAACCTGTTCTCGGACCCCGAGGCGAAGACCTCGGCACTGGCGGGCGCGTTCATCGCCGGCATGATGCAGATCGTGCCGCAGGCCTTCGCAATGTGCACCTCGACGGTGAACGCCTATCGCCGCCTTGCACCGGGCAGCTGGGCGCCGAAATCGCTGACCTGGGCCGAATACCCGTTCACCGTTGCGGTGCGCTCGGCGCCCCATGCGGGCGACCGTGCGCGGCTCGAGTTCCGGGTGCCGCCGGCCGACTGCAACCCCTATCTCACGCTTGCGCTGATGCTGGGCGCGGGGCTCGACGGGATCGAGCGGCAGCTTGCCACCCCCGCCCCCGCCACCGCCGCGCATCCCGATGTCGTGCCCGAAGGCGCCCAGCGCTTTCCGCGCGACCTTGCCGAGGCAGCCGACCGCCTCGCCGCCTCGCCCGATGCCGCGCGCATCTTCGGGCAGGCCTTCTGCCAGAATTTCGCGGCTGCCTGCCGCGCCGAATACGCCAGCCTCGCGAAAGCGGTCAGCGCCGAAGAACGCGCCCGCTATCTCGAAGGCTGAGTGGTCAGAACAACAGGGAGACGACCATGACCACCACCGACACCGACTATCACCGCGAGATCGAGGCGCCCGGCCGTGCCGCGCTGGTCGAGCGCGTGCGCCGCAAGATCGACGCGCTTGGCGTCGATTACATCTATTACCAATATATCTCGATCACCGGCCGGGTGATGGGCAAGGCCGCCCCGGCGCGGCACTGGGAGACCCAGGCGCGCAAGGGCGTGCAGACCTGGATGGGCGGCGTCGCCGATGTCACCCCGAACTTCAAGGGCAACCTGATCGGGTTTGACAGCAATGCGATGGAATGCATCGCGCTGCCCGACCCCGACACCTTCTGCCAGCTGCCCTGGGACAAGCGCGTCGCGCGCGTGTTCTGCACGCTCTACTACAGCCTCGAAGACCCGAACTTCCCGGGCCAGCATTACGAATACGACACCCGCGGCAACCTCAAGCGCTTCGACCGCGAGTTCCGCGAGGCGCATAACGGCCTCACCCTGCGGGTGGGCCTCGAGCCCGAGATGCTCTGGCTCAAGCCGAAGGACGGCGAGGTCCGCCCCTACGAGGGCATCACCGAGGCCTATGCCTATCACATCGGCCAGTTCGAGAGCGCCCGCAACATCTGGATGCAGGTCTCGGATTACGCCCGCGCCATGGGTCTCGACATGATCCAGGGCGACTGCGAGGACGCGCCCGGCCAGATCGAGCTGAACTATCAGTTCGACGACGCGCTGCCGACCTGCGACCGGATGACCACCTATCGCCAGATCTGCGCCGAGGTGGCGCGGCAGAACGGGCTCATCGCCTGTTTCATGGCGAAACCCTTCATGGGCTATGCCGCGAACGGCTGCCACCACAACTGCTCGGTCTGGACCGGCGGCGCGCGCGAGCTGCAGCAGCTGATCCCGGGCGAGCTTCCGGGCATGGAAGAGCTGTGGCACTACTCGAAGGGCGGGGTGAACGAGTTCGAGAATACCGACGGCGGCTGGCTGCCGACGGAACTTGGCCACCATATCCTCGGCGGCTCGCTCAAGCATATCGACGCGCTCACCTGCCTCGGCGCCTCGACGGTGAACTCCTACCGCCGCTTCAACGACTTCGGCCTCTGGGCGCCGATCGGGGCGAACTGGGGGCTGCAGAACCGCTCCTGCACGATCCGCATCTCGTCCCCCGACCGCTTCGAGTTCCGCGCCGTCGACAGCATGGTCAACCCGCACCTCTTCTGCGGCGCACTCCTGAAGGCGATGGACGACGGCATCCGCAACAAGATCGACCCGGGCGCCCCCGAATCGCGTAACGTCACCGAGGTCTGGCAGTCGGGCGAGCCGGTCAAGCTCATCCCTCTCAATCTGCGCGATGCACTGACCGCTTTGGAAAAGGACGAGGTCATTCGCTCGGCACTGCCGGGGCGGCTCTACGACGTCTTCGACGAATACAAGCAGGACGAGTGGACGCGCTTCCTGCGCGAGGTCACCAATTGGGATGTGGAACGTTACTTGCACTGCGTGCCCTGACGCGCGGTGCCGACCGGGGGAGATCACCTGATGGGAGCACGGGAACCGCAAGGTTCGATGCTGGAAGACTGGCTCGCGCGCGACGGGACGATCCTGCGCGCGAGTGCCGCGCAGGACGCCGCGCTCGGGCTTGCCCCGGGCGCGGCCGAAGGCCGTCCGTGGTCGCTGATCTACCCGCTTGCCGCGCGCGAGCGGCTGGAGACGCTCTTTGCCCTCACCGGCCCCTGGCCGCAGGTGCTGGCGCTCGAACTGCGCTGCGCAGGCGCCTCGACGCTGCCGGTGACGGCGGTGATCGAGCGCATCGAGGACCCGGTCGCGGGCCCCTGCCTGCGGCTCTTCAAATGGCCGCGCGGCGGCATGATCGACGCCGTCGAGCGGCTGGCCGAGGAGAACGAGGTGATCGCCTCGATCCTCGCCACCTCGGACGATGCCGGCTGGTGCATGGAATGGGCCGAACCCGTCGACCTCTCCGCGCCCGAGCAGGAGACGATCCGTCAGGTCTTCGAGAACGGCCCGCGCTGGCGCTTTTGCAACGACGCGATGGCACGGCTCTACCGCACCCCGCCCGGGCGCGACTTCAACGAGCTGCCGGTGCACGAGACCTTCCCGCGCACGCCGGAAAACGAGGATTTCGTCCGCCGGCTGGTGCGGGCAAGTTTCGATGTCACCGCCTCGCCCTCGCGCGATCTGCGCTATGACGGGGTCTGGATCGAGGTCGAGAACGACGTACGCGGCCATATCCACGGCAACCGGCTGACCCGGATGTGGGGCACGGTGCGCGACGTCTCGAAACACGCCCGCCGCGCCGCGGTGCTGCGCGACGAGATCGAGGCGCTCGAGGCGGTGCTGACGGCGCTGCCCGATGCGGTGCTGGTGATCGACCGCGCCGGGCATCTGCTGCGCACGAACCTCGCCGCCGAAGAGCTGCTGTCGCTCGCAACCGACGCCTATGCGACGCGCGAGCTGGGCGATTGCATCGCGCTGCCCTTGCCGCTCGAGACGCTGTTCGAGGCCGCGGCGGGGCGGCTTCCGGGCCATCCCGACCGGACCTGGACGGTGACGGCGCTGCGCTCGGAAACCGGGGTGCGGGCCGAGATGCAGGCCCGGCCGCTGCGCCTGCGCGAGACCGAGTGTCTGGTCCTCAGCCTGCGGCTGAAGCGCGGCCCGGCGCTCGCGGGCGCCCCCGCCGGGCGCATCGCCCGCTTCCGGGCGGAGCGCTGAGCGATGGGAGGTGAAGCCGTGACCAGCCACACCACCCCGCCGCAGCGCCCCGCGCTCGAGACCGCGCTCGACGCGCTGCCCGACGGGCTGATCGTGCTCGACGCTGCGGGCACCGTCACCCACCTGAACCGCGAGGCGGCGATGATCGGCGGGCTCGACGCCGCCGCGGCGCCCGGCCAGACGCTCGCCCGCCTCGGCGCCGGCTCGGCACTGAACTGGCTGCCGGTCGAGGAGATGATCGAGGCCGGCCGCACCGGCTCGGTGATGCTGCGCGGCGACACGGTGGGGGCGGTGCTCGTCACCCTGCGCCGGATCGCGACCGGCGGCCATGTGCTGACGCTGCGCGATCTGGCGGTGCTCGACCACGCCCGCCGTCAGGCCGCGGGCCAGCGCGACGCCGCGCCCTTCCCGACCACCGCCGAGCGCCGGCTGCGCCCCGACTTCGCCCGCCAGCGCCATCTTTCGCCCTGGCTCGACCGGATGATGTCGCGCGGCGAGCGGGCGCTTTTGCAGGGCGCGCGGGTGATCATCACCGGCGAGTCGGGCGTCGGCAAGACCGAGATCGCGCGCCACCTGCACGGCTTCGTGTCGAACGCCACCGACCCGTTCATCGCGGTCAACTGCGCCGCGATCCCCGAGACGCTGTTCGAAAGCGAACTCTTCGGCTACGAGAAAGGCGCCTTCACCGGCGCCTCCACCGAGGGCAAGAAGGGCCTGATTGAGATGGCCGAGGGCGGCACGCTCTTCCTCGACGAGATCGGCGAGATCCCCCTGCCGCTGCAGGCCAAGCTGCTGACCTTCCTCGAGGACGGGATGGTGATGCGGATCGGCGGCACCCGGCCGCGGCGGGTCAGCGTGCGGGTGATCTCGGCCACCAACCGCGACCTGCTCGCCATGGCCGAAGAGCGCCGCTTCCGCCTCGACCTCTATTACCGGCTGGCGGTGGTGAACATGCCGATCAAGCCGCTGCGCGAGGTGCCCGAGCTGCTCGATCACCTGATCGAGCGCTTTCTCACCGCGATCAACCAGCGCCGCTCGCAGCCGCTCGACCTCAGCGAGGACCTGCGCGCGCGGCTGCGCGCCTATCAGTATCCCGGCAACATCCGCGAGCTGTGGAACCTGATGCAGCAGATCTCGGTGCTCGGCGACGATGTCGACGAGCTGCCGCGGCGATTGATGGCCATCGACCTCGATGCCGGGCCTGTCCGGGCCCCGGCGACGGCACCGACCGTCGCCGGGGCGGAAGACCGGCCCGAGGGCCTGCCGCTGCGCGAAGCGCTCGCGGAATACGAATTGCGGATCATCGAAGAGGCGATCCGTATCCACGGCAGCAAGCGCAAGGCCGCTGCCGCTCTGGGTGTCGATATCGGCACCATCTCGCGAAAGACCCGAAAAGAGCCGTGAACGGCCGTTCAACCAACAGTGGAGACACGAAATGACCCGGAAGATCCTGCTCGGTGCGCTTGGCGCCCTCGCCCTGACCACCGCCGCCCCGGCGCTTGCCGAAGGCACGCTCAACGTGCTGACCTGGGAAGGCTATGCCGACCCCTCCTTCATCTCGAAGTTCGAAGAAGAGTCGGGCTGCAAGGTGAACGCGACCTATGTCGGCTCGAACGACGACTTCGCGCCGAAGCTGATGTCGGGCGGTGGCGTCTATGACCTCATCACCCCCTCGATCGACACCACCAAGCTGATGATCGACCTCGACTTCGTCGAGCCGATCGACACCGCGAAGATCGGCGAGTGGAACAACATCTACAAGAAATTCCGCGACCTCGACGGGATCCAGAAGGACGGCGCCTATTACGGCATGCCCTATGTCTGGGGCGCGATCGCCTTCATGTATCGCGACGATGCCTTCACCACCCCGCCGACCTCGATTGCCGATCTGTGGAACCCCGCGCTGAAGGGCAAGGTGTCGCTGTGGGACGACAAGTCCTCGATCTATGTCGCGGCGCGTCTGAACGGCGACATGGACATCTACAACCTGACCGACGCGCAGATCGCCGCCGCGCAGAAGAAGCTGCTCGAACAGAAACCGCTGATCCGCAAGTACTGGGCCACCGCGGGCGAGCTCGTCGACCTCTACAAGGCCGGCGAAGTGGTGATCTCGAACACCTGGGCGGGCTATCAGTCGGGGCTGCTGAAGGCCGAGGGCATCAAGGTGACCGAGTTCATCCCGAAGGAAGGCGCCGAGGGCTGGATGGACAGCTGGATGGTGGTCAAGGGCACGCCGAACAAGGAATGCGCCTACAAGTTCCTGAACATGCAGCTCTCGCCGCTCGGTCAGTGCGGTGTCGCCAACATCAACGGCTATTCGGTGTCCGATCCGGTCTCGGCCAAGGCCTGCATGACGCCCGAACAGTACACCTCGCTGCACCAGGACGACCCGGCCTATCTCGACAGCCTGATGGTCTGGCAGCCGCTCGGCGACCGTTTCGAGGCCTACACCAACGCCTGGAACGCCGTGAAGGCGCAATAACCGCAAGATCCGTCCGGTCCGGGGCACGCACCCCCGGGCCGGGCCACCAACCAGAAAGGCGCCGGGTTTTCGGGGGAGGAAAGCCCGGGCGCCGCGTTTCAGGGAAAGGCGACATGGCCGCAATCATCGAACTGGAGAACATCTCCAAACACTACAGCCCGACGATCATCGGCGTGGACAATGTCTCGCTGACGGTCGAGGACGGCGAATTCGTCACGCTGCTCGGCCCCTCGGGCTGCGGGAAATCCACGCTCCTGCGGATGATCGGCGGCTTCGAGACGCCCACCGCCGGCACCATCCGCCTCGCCGACAAGGACGTCACCTGGGACCCGCCCTACAAGCGCGAGGTCAACATGGTGTTCCAGGACTATGCCCTCTTCCCGCACATGACGGTGGGCGAGAACGTCGGCTATGGCCTCAAGGTGAAGGGCCTCGGCCGGCTCGAGATCGAGACCAAGGTGCATGACGCGCTGAAGCTCGTCGGCCTCTTCGACAAGGTGAAGCTGCGTCCCCAGCAGCTCTCGGGCGGCCAGCGCCAGCGCATCGCCCTTGCCCGCGCCATCGTGCGCGAGCCGAAGGTGCTGCTGCTCGACGAGCCGCTTTCGGCGCTCGACGCGAAACTCCGCGAGCAGATGCAGATCGAGATGAAGCACCTGCACGAGAAGGTCGGCATCACCTTCGTCATGGTCACCCACGACCAGACCGAGGCGCTGGTGATGTCTGACCGCGTCGTGGTGATGGAGAAGGGCCGGATCGCACAACAGGGCCGGCCGCAGGAGCTTTATGACCACCCCGCCTCGCCCTATGTCGCGAATTTCATCGGCACCACCAACTTCCTGCCCGGCCGCGTCATCCGCTGCGAGGGTGAGCGCGCCGAGATCGAGATCGGCGGCGGCCGGCTGAGCGCGATCGTCGATGCGCCGCTGGTCGCGGACAGCATCGTCACCGCCGGCTGCCGCCCCGAGAAGGTGCGCCTGCTCGCCGAGGGCGAAACCGCCGAGAACGTGATCGAGGGCCGGGTCGCCGAGGTGATCTATTACGGGCTCGGCCTGCGGCTTGCGGTCGAACTTGCGGACGGCAGCCGGGTCTATACCGACAGCCTGCTTCCCGACCGGCTCGCGCTCAGCGCCGTGCCGCCGCTCGGGCAAAGCCTGCGCCTTGCCGTCGCGCCGCACAACGTCTTCGTCTTCGAGGGGGAGGTCACGCCGTGAACCGCGCCCGCCGCAACCTCTCGGGGGTGATGGTGCTGGGCATTCCGCTGCTCTGGATCGCCCTCTTCATGCTGCTCCCCTACGGGATCATCGTCACCTTCTCGTTCTGGGTGAAGAAATACCCGACCTTCATGCCGGCCTTCCAGTTCGGCAATTACCTCACCCTCTTCACCGACCCGCAATATGTGCTGGTGCTGCTGCGCACGCTGAAGATCTCGGTGCTGGTGTCGGTGGCCTCGCTGCTGCTTGCCTATCCCTTCGCCTATTGGCTGGTGTTCCGCTGCCGCTCGGCGAAGCTGCGCACCTGGCTCTACATGGCGGTGATCGCGCCGCTCTGGGTCAGCTATCTGCTGCGCGCCTATGTCTGGAAGACGATCCTCGGCACCGAGGGGGTGCTGAACTCGTTCCTGCAGTCGATCGGCCTGATCGACGAGCCCTCCTCGATCTTCCTCTACAACCAGTTCGCGATGGTGGTGACGCTGACCTATATCTTCATCCCCTTCATGGTGATGCCGATCTACACCGCGCTCGAGAAGATCCCCGTGAACCTGACCGAGGCGGCGGCCGATCTCGGCATGGGGCCGTGGCGCAGCTTCTGGACGGTGACGCTGCCGCTCTCGGCACCGGGCATCGCGGCCGGGGCGACGCTGACCTTCTGCCTGTCGTTTGGCGACTTCATCGCGCCCTTCCTGGTGGGCGGGCCGGACGGCAACCTGATCGCCAATGTCATCGCCACGCAATTCGGCGCCGCACTGAACTGGCCGCTCGGCTCCGCGCTCGCCATCGTGATGCTGGTCGTCGTGCTGACCATCGTCTCGCTCAGCGACCGGATGGAGCGCAAGGGCGCCACGGGAGGGATCTGACATGACACGCCGCACCCCCAACCTCGTCTCGCGCTACGGCGCCGACACCGCCTTCATGACCTTCGTCGCGGCGCTGATGGCGTTTCTCTACATCCCGATCTGGGTGCTGATCGCGTTCTCGTTCAACGACTCGCGCTCGCTGACCTGGCCGCTGTCGGGCTTCACCCTCGACTGGTACGTCAAGCTCGCCTCGAACGGCGACCTGCTCGCCGCGATCCGCAACAGCTTCTATGTGGCGACCGGGGCGACGATCCTGACGCTCTGCGTCGGCGTGCCGGCGGCACTCGCGCTGCACAAGGTCAGCTTCCCCGGCAAGACCGTGTTCCGCCGCCTGATCCTGCTGCCGATCACCCTGCCCGGCATCGTCACCGGCATCTCGATGCTGAACATGTTCAAGCTGATCGGCTTCCCGCTCAGCCTCGAGACGGTGATCCTCGGCCATGCCACGGCGCTGCTGGGCGTCGTCGTTACCCAGGTCTATGCCCGGCTGCAGCGGCTGCCGAAATCGCTCGAGGAAGCGGCCTTCGATCTTGGCGCCTCGCCCTGGCGCAGCTTCATCGACATCACGCTGCCCAACATCCGCACCGCCATCCTCGGCGCCGGCATGCTGAGCTTCGTGCTGAGCTTCGACGAGATCCCGGTCACCTTCTTCCTGACCGGGCGCGACAACACCCTGCCGATGTACATCTATTCGACCCTGCGCCGCGGCGTGACGCCCGAGATCAACGCCGTCGGCACGATCATCGTTCTGCTGTCGCTGGTGCTGATCGTCGTCTCGGTGGTCTCGACCCGCGACACCAAACAGAAATGACAGGAGGTTCCCCAATGACCCTGACGCTGAAAGACTGGCAGGCGCGCGCCGCCACGCTGAAACCCGACACCCGCCTGTTCATCGACGGCACCTTCGTCGATGCCGCGAAGGGCGGCAAGTTCGAGACCGTGAACCCCGCCACCGGCGAGGTCGTGGCCGAGCTCGCCCGCGGCACCGCCGAGGATGTCGACCGCGCCGTCGCGAGCGCGAAGAAGGCGTTCAAGTCGGGCGTGTGGTCGCGCATGGCGCCCACCGACCGGATGGCGGTGATGCGCCGCTTCGCCGACCTGATCGAGGAACACGCCGAGGATTTCGCGCTTCTCGACACGCTCGACATGGGCAAGCCGATCTCGGACATGCTCAACATCGACATTCCCGGCTCGCTGATGACGATCCGCTTCTTCGCCGAGACCATCGACAAGATGGAGGGGGTCGTCACCAATACCCGCGCCGATGCGCTGCATTACATCCTGCGCCAGCCGCTCGGCGTGTGCGGCATCGTCGTGCCGTGGAACTACCCGCTGATGATGGCGGCGTGGAAACTGGCCCCGGCGCTGTCTTGCGGCAACTCGGTGGTGCTGAAACCGGCCGAACAGTCGCCGCTCTCGGCGCTGCTGCTCGCCAGGCTCTTCTGCGAGGCGGGCGGCCCCGCCGGCGTCTTCAACGTCGTCACCGGCTTTGGCGAGGAAACCGGCAAGCCGCTCGCGCTGCACATGGATGTGGACAAGATCGGCTTCACCGGCTCGGGCGAGGTCGGCAAGCTGATGCTGGTCTATGCCGGCCAGTCGAACATGAAGCGCGTCACCACCGAATGCGGCGGCAAGTCGCCGCAGATCGTGCTGGCCGATTGCGACGATCTCGAGAAGGCCGCGACCTTCGGCGTCGCCGGCATCTTCGGCAATCAGGGCGAGGTCTGCTCGGCCGGCTCGCGCATCCTGGTCGAGCGCAAGGTCTATGACGAGTATGTCGCGCTTTTCACCGAGGCCGCGAAGGGCATGCATGTGCCGGGCAACCCGCTCGACCCCGCGACCACCATGGGCCCGCTCGTCACCCCCGAACAGCAGGCGCGGGTGCTCGGCTACATCGAGACAGGCAAGGCCGAGGGGGCGAAGCTTGCCTTCGGCGGCGGCGTGCCGGCGGGGTTCAACGCCGGCTGCTATGTCGAGCCCACGCTTTTCACCGAGGTGTCGAACAAGATGACCATCGCGCAGGAGGAAATCTTCGGCCCGGTCGCCTCGATCATCCCGGTCGACGATCTCGACCACGCGATTGCCACTGCGAACGACACGATCTACGGCCTCGCCTCGGCGATCTGGACCTCGAACCTGAAAAGCGCGCATCGCTTCGCGCAGGAGATCGAGGCCGGCATCGTCTGGGTCAATGCCTATGAGGCGGGCGATGCCACCACCCCCTGGGGTGGCTTCAAGCAGTCGGGCAACGGCCGCGACAAGTGCCTCGAGGCGCTGACGCAATACACCCAGACGAAATCCGTCTGGATCGAACTGAGCTGAAAGCAACGGGCGGGGGCCCTCCCCCGCCCCTTCCGAGGACCCCATGAAGATCTGCATTCTCGAGACCGACACCACCGGCCCCGCCTTCGAGCCCGTCCACGGCAGCTATGCCGACATGTTCTCGCGCTGGCTTGCCCCCGTGCTGCCCGAGGCGCGCTTCACCCGCGTCTTCATCGCCGAGGGCGAGCCGGTGCCCGAGGCGCTGACCGCCTTCGACGCCTTCCTCGTCACCGGCTCGCGTGCCGGCGTCTACGAGGACCGGCCGTGGATCGCGCCGCTGATCGCCGGGCTGCAGCGCATCGCCGCGGCGCGGGTGCCGCTCGCCGGCGTCTGCTTCGGCCATCAGGTGATGGCGCAGGCCTTCGGCGGCGCGGTGCGCAAGTCGCCCGACGGCTGGGTGGTGGGCCGGCATGACCACGCGCTGAGCGCAACGGGGGCTGCGGTCTTCGGGCCGGGCGCGCTGCCCGCGCTCTCGATCCATCAGGATCAGGTCATGGTGCCACCGCCGCGGGCCGAGCGGCTGTTCTCGACCGCCGCCTCGCCGAACGGCAGCTTTCTCTACACCGACTTCCCGGCGATCTCGTCGCAGGTCCACCCGGAGTTCACCCTCGACTTCCTGCGCGCGCTGATCACCCCGCCCGACGGGGTGCGGCTGGCCGACGATCTGCACGCGGCGGCGATCGCCTCGCTCGCCGGCCCGCTCGATCAGCAGCGCATCGCCCGCGGCTTTGCCCGCGTGCTGCGCGGCGAGGAGATTGCGCACGGATGAAGCTGCGTCAGGACATCGCGCTGCGCCAGCAGACCCGGCTGACCCTCAGCCAGGATCTGGTGCGCGCGATCGGCCTGCTCGGCCTGTCGAACCTCGATCTGGGCGAAAGCCTGCGCGAGGCGGCGGCCGAGAACCCCTTCCTGCGGCTCGAGCTGCCGCGGACCGCGTCGCTTGAGGATGTCGAGATCGCCGACGAGGGGCCCTCGCTCATCGCCCATGTGCTCGAATGCCTGCCGGGCCTCGTCCCCGCCGCTGCCGATCGCGCGGTGGCGCTGGCGCTGACCGAGGCGCTCGATGCGCAGGGGTTTCTGGCGACGCCGACGCCGGCGATTGCCGCCCGCCTCGGCCTGCCGCTCGCGCCTATCGAGGCGGTGCTGGCGCAGCTCCAGCGGATCGAGCCGCGCGGGCTGTTCGCCCGCTCGCTTGCCGAGTGCCTCGCCCTGCAACTGGCCGAGGAAGGTCCGATCGCGCCCGAGATGCGCCGCCTGCTCGACGCGCTGCCGGCGCTGGCCGAGGGCGGCCCCTCGGCACTCGCCCGCGCCACCGGGCTCGCGCCCGACACGCTTGCGCCGCTGCTCGCCCGGCTGCGCGGTCTGACCCCGCGCCCCGCCGCGGGCTTTGCCACGCCCCCCGCCCGCGCCCGCATCGCCGATCTCGTCTTCGCCCCCGAGGGCCCGGGCTGGGCCGTGCGGCTGAACCGCGAGACCGCGCCGCGCCTGACCCTTGCCGCGATCACCGGCCCGGCGGGCGAGCGCCGCGCCGCGCAGGCGCTGATTGCCGCGGTCGAGCGGCGCAATGCCGCCCTTCTGGCGCTTGGCGCGGCACTCGCCCGCGAGCAGCCGGGCTTCCTGCGCGACGGCCCCGCCGCGCTGCGCCCGCTGACCCGCCGTGCCGTCGCCGCGGCGATCGGGCTGCATGAAAGCACGGTGAGCCGGATGGTCGCCGCAGGCTCGGCCGAGACGCCCCGCGGGACCGAGCCGCTGGCGGCCTTCTTCGGCCGCGCCGTCGCCCAGTCCGAAACCGCCGAGGCCGGCCCCGCCGTCATCGCCCGCATCCGCGCGCTGGTCGGCGCCGAACCCGCGAGCGCGCCGCTGACCGACGGCGCACTGACCGAGGCGCTGGCGCAGGCGGGCATCACCGTCTCGCGCCGGGTGGTGGCAAAGCTGCGCGCCCGCGCCGGCATCCCGCCGCGCGCCCTGCGCCGCCGCTGATCCCCCGCGCCACGACGCCGCGCTTGCTTCTGCGCTGCGGCAAAGTTACATTCCAGACATCGAATATTTCAGCCCGGATCCAGCACATGACCAGAATTGCCATTCTCGGCTCGGGCTTTGCCGCCCTGACCGCCGTTCGCGAACTGCGCCGCCAGAAGGTTGATGCGGAGATCACCGTCGTCTCGCCGCGCGAAGAGCTGCATTACCTGCCCTCCTCGATCTGGATCCCGGCCGGGCTGCGCCAGGGCGACGCGCTGCGCCTGCCGCTTGCCGCCTTCTTCGCCCGCCACCAGGTGAAGCACGTCAAGGCCTCGGTCACCGGCATGAAGGCCGCCGAGAAGGTGGTCGAGACCGACGCCGGCCCGATCATGGCCGATCAGATCCTGATCGCCACCGGCGGCCGCTTCATCCGCAAGCTGCCCGGCATCGAGAACGCGATCGTCCCCTGCGAGGGCATCCTTGCCGCCGAGCAGATCGCGGTGCGGCTGAAGGCGATGGAGGGCGGCACCATCGCGATCGGCATGGCGACGAACCCGAACGAGCCGGGCGCGATGCGCGGCGGGCCGATGTTCGAATATCTCTTCATCCTCGACACGCTGCTGCGCCGCGAGGGCCGGCGCGACAAGTTCCGGCTGGTGTTCTTCAGCCCCTCGCCCCGCCCCGGCCAGCGCCTTGGCGAAAAGGCGGTGGACGGCATCCTGAAGGAGATGGCGAAGCGCGGCGTCGAGACCCATCTCGGCCACAAGATGGTGCGGATCGAGCCTGCGAAGGTGGTGACCGAGGGCGGCGAGATCGTGGCCGACCTGATCCTGTTCCAGCCCGGCATGACCGGCCCGGCCTGGCTCGCGACTGCCGATCTGCCGCTCTCAACGGGCGGCATGGTGCGCGCCGACGAGCTGTGCCGGGTGGCGGACCTGCCCGGGATCTGGGTCGCGGGCGATGCGGGCAGCTTCCCGGGGCCGGACTGGATGCCGAAACAGGCGCATCAGGCCGACCTGCAGGCGAAGGCCGCCGCCGCCAACATCGCCGCGACGCTGAAGGGCGAGGCGCCGAAGACCACCTTCGAGGCCGAGCTCGTGTGCATCATGGACAGCCTCGACCGCGGCATGCTGGTGTTCCGCCGCGGCAAGGTCAACATCGTGCTGCCGGCGCTGAAGCCACTGCACTGGCTCAAGCGGATGTTCGAAAACCACTATCTGCGCGCCTATCGCTGAGCCGCGTCACAGCCAGTCGACATCGCTCGTCAGGATGTAGCCGGCGCCATAGACGGTGCGGATCAGCTCGGGCGCGTGGCTGTCGTCCTCGAGCTTGCGGCGCAGCCGGCACACCCGCGCGTCGATCGAGCGGTCGAAGGGCTCGTCGGCGCGCCCGCGCGTGGCATCCAGCAGCTGCGCCCGGCTCAGCACCCGGTTCGGCGCGTTCAGGAAGGCGCCGAGCAGGCTGGTTTCCGAGGAGCTGAGCGCCACCTGCTGCCCCGCCGGTCCGACGAGCGTGCAGGCCGTCAGGTTCGCCACCCAGCCGCCGAAGCGCGCCTGCGCATGCGCCGCCGCCTCGCTTTCCTCCCGCGCGAGCGTGCCGCGGCGCAACACTGCGCGCACCCGCGCCACCAGCTCGCGCGGCTCGAACGGCTTGGTGATGTAATCATCCGCCCCGATCTCGAGCCCGATCACCTTGTCGGTGACCGACCCGCGGCCGGTCACCACCACCCGCGGCACCGAACGCGGCAACAGCCCCGAGCCGAGCAGGCCAAGCCCGTCGCCATCGGGCAAAGACAGGTCGATCAGGCACAGGTCGGGCAATTGCCGGCGCACCTCGCGCTCGAATTCGGCCAGACGGCGGAACTTGCGCAGCGCATAGCCCTGCTGGCTCAGCGTGCGCTCGATCAGCCGGGCGATGTCGAGGTCATCCTCGAGCAGGTAGATCAGGGGCATCAGTCTCTCCTTGCCGGCTGGGGGGCCCGCGCCTGCGCCCGCGCGGTGGCAAGCGCCGCGGCCAGCGCCGCATCGGTGAAGGGCTTGCGCAGGATGGGCAGCCCCGGCAGCTCGGCCGCCGCCTGCCCCGCAAGCCCCGCCTTGCCGCTCATCAGCACGACGCCGGTGCCCGGCCGCTCGGCCGCCAGCCAGCGTGCCAGACCGAACCCGTCGAGCGTGCCGGGCATGTCGATATCCGAGATCACCACCGCGATCGCGCCGATGCGCTGGATCAGCAGCTTCGCCTCGTCGGCGCTGTCGGCCTCGATCAGCGGATGACCAAGCGCGGCGATCTTGCGGCGCAGGGTGCGGCGCACGTCGCGGTCATCCTCGACCAGAAGCAGAAGCGGCGGGCTTTCCTCCTCGGGCGCGGGCTCGGGGGCGGGCAGCGCAAGCGGCGCGGGCGGCAGCGCGGCCAGCCCGACGCTGGGCAGCAGGATGGTGAAGCAGCTCCCCGCGCCCGGCGCGCTCTCGACCATGATCGCGCCATTCGACTGCTTGACGAAACCATAGACCATCGAGAGGCCAAGCCCGGAACCGGCGCCGGCCGCCTTCGAGGTGAAGAACGGTTCGAAGATCCGCTCGACCTGCTCGGGCGACATGCCGCAACCGTCGTCGGAAAAGCGCAGCCGGACATAGCGACCGACCGGCAGATAGAGCAGTTCCGCCTCCTGCGGCGGCAGGTCGTAGGGCGCGATCTCGATCCGGATCTGCCCCGCCCCGCCGGTCGCATCGCGGGCGTTCATCGCAAGGTTCAAGAGCGCCATCTCGAGCTGCGAACGGTCGACCAGCGCCGGCGGCAGCTCGGCCGCGCTTTCGGTGCCGATCACCAGCTTGCGCGGCATCGAGGCGCGCAGCAGCGTGCAGATCTCGGCCACCGCCCCCGGAATGTCGGTGGGCTCGGGGGCGAACTGCTCGCGCCGGGCGAGCGTCAGGAGCCGCTGCGTCAGCGCCGAGCCACGGCGTGCCGCGGCAATCGCCGGCGCAAGGAACTCGCGGTTCAGCTCGCCCTCGCCGATCTCCTCGGACAGGGGCAGCAGGTTGCCCAGGATCACCGTCAGCAGGTTGTTGAAATCATGCGAGATGCCCGAGGCCATGCGGCCGAGCGCATCCATCTTCTGCGCCCCCATCAAGGCCGCCATCGCCGCCTTGCGCCGGGTGACGTCGATCGAGAGCAGATAGAACCCGATCACCTCGCCCGACGACGGCCGTTCGGGCCGCAGCAGGGTGCGGATGTCCTTGATCCGGCCGTCGGGCAGCTCCACCCGCATCTCGAAATCGACAAGCGCGCCGCGCCGGGCCTGCTCGAAATAACGCTCGGACTCGCCGAGCGTGCGGGCCGACAGCACCTCGGTCGCGTGCAGCCCGATCATCTCGGCCGGGCTGCGGCGATAGGCGCGGGCAAAGCGGCGGTTGGCATAGAGGATGTGCAGCTCGCTGTCGAAATGCGCGATCCCCGCCGGCACCTCGTCGGCGATCAGCGCCAGACGCTCCTCGCTCAGCCGCAGCGCGCGGGTGCGCTCCTCGACCTGCGCCTCGAGCTGCACCGCGCGGTTGCGCCGGGCGGTGACATCGGCACAGGTCGACAGATAGCCGCCCGACGCGAGCGGCCGCCCCACCGCCTCGATCACCCGGTCCATCGGCTTGGCCAGTTCGATCTGGATCCGCTCGGCGCGCCGCGCGCCGGCCATCCGCCCGCGCACCAGCACCGCTGCATCGCCCGGGCCATAATCGCCGCGCTCGGCAAAGCAGCGCACGAAGCTTTCATACGCCGCCCCCGGAAAGGCCAGCGCCGCGGGCAGGTCGTGCAGCTCGAGAAAGCGCCGGTTCCAGGCCAGCAGCCGGAACTCGGCGTCGAAGACGGCAAAGCCCTCCTCGAGTTCATTCAGCGCCTCCTCGAGCGGCACCGACAGGCCGGGGCGCACGGGTCTGTTGTCCATCTCGATTCCGATCGGTTCTCCTCCACCGCGGCCAGCATGCAACATCCCCCGCCCCGTTCAAAAGCCTGAAGCGCCGCGCGTCACATTTCGATACAATTCGACAAAACTTGCGCAACACCTGCATGAGCTAGTGCCGGATGCAGCCGGGGTCGGAGGGGCCCGGGCTGCGCACGGGAGGACCCGTCACCGGATCTCAGGGCCAGCGGCCGGCCGCCTTCCGCACGCGGAAGGCCGCCCTGCGCAAGGCGCCGCCGGACCGTCCCCCGGCCCCGAGACAGACGACCGGAGCGGCCCCCGCCCGGTCCCGACGGCCCCGCGGGGCATGACGAGAAAGGCACGAAGATGACGGAACTGACGCAGGCCTGGGGCGTGACGACGAGCGGATGCCGCCGCGCCGTGGTGATCGGGGCGGGCTCGATGGGCGCGGGCATCGCCGCGCAATTCGCCAACGCCGGCGTTCCGGTCGACCTGCTCGACATCCCGGCCGAGGGCAACCGCAACGCCCGCGCCGAGGCGGGCATCGCCGCGCAGCTGAAGGCGGGCGGTTTCGCCGGCCCGGGCCCCGCGGCACTGGTGCGCCCCGGCAACGTCGAGGATGACATCGCCCGCGTCGCCGAGGCCGACTGGATCATCGAGGCGGTGATCGAGAACCTCGAGGTCAAGCGCGCGCTCTTCGCCAAGATCGCGCCGCTGCTGGCGCCGGGCGCGGTGGTGTCGTCGAACACCTCGACGATCCTGCGCGAGCTGCTGACCGAGGGCTTCGGCGCCGAGTTCGCATCGCGCTTCGCGATCTCGCATTTCTTCAACCCGCCGCGGCACATGGCGCTGCTCGAGCTGGTCGCCGAGGACGGCGGGCCGGCGCAGGCCTTCATCCGCAAGGCCGGGCGCGCGGTGCTCGGCAAGACGGTGATCGACTGCCGCGACACCCCCGGCTTCATCGCCAACCGCATCGGTTGCACCTGGATGTCGATCGCCATGGTCGAGGCGTTGCGCCTTGGCCTGACGATCGAGGAGGCGGACGCCGTGCAGACCGCCTTCGGCATCCCGCGCACCGGCGTCTTCGGCCTGTCGGATCTGGTCGGCGTCGACATGATCCCGAGCATCTGGGGCTCGCTGATGGGCGAGCTGCCCGCCGGCGACGCGATCAACCGCTTCGACCTGCCGGCGAATGCGCTGGTCAGGGAGATGATCGCCAAGGGTCGCTTCGGCCGCAAGTCGGGCGCGGGCTTCTACCGCAAGGCCGCCGATGGCAGCCGCGAGGTGATCGACCCGGCAACCGGCGAGTATCGCGCGGTGCAGACCGTGGCGGTGCCCGGAGGCGGCAAGGATCTGGCGGCGCTGCTCGCCGATCAGGGCAAGCTTGGCGCCTATGCGCGCGAGGTGCTGGGCGAGGTGCTGCGCTATGCCGCGGCCCATGTCGCCGAGATCTCGACCGGCCCCGCCGCGCTCGATGCGGCGCTGGAGCTTGGCTTTGCCTGGCGCAAGGGTCCCTTCGCCATCGCCCAGAGCCTCGATGCCGCCAGCCGCGCCGCGCTGAACCTGCCGGCGATGCCCGCGGTGGTGAAGGACGCCGCGGCGCAGGACCCGCTCGACCGGGCGAAGGCGGCGGGCGCGAAGCTTGCCGGCAATGCCTCGGCGAGCCTGTGGGATCTGGGCGATGGCGTCGGCTGCCTCGAACTCACCACCAAGATGAACGCGGTCGACGACGGCGTCTTCGACATGATCGAGGAGACGCTGGGCCGGATGGGCGGCGCGGTGAAGGCGCTGGTGGTCGGCAACCACGACCCGCGCGCCTTCTCGGCCGGCGCCAACCTCGCCCGCTTCGTCGAGATGATCGAGAGCGCGGACTGGGACGCGATCGGCGGCTTCATCGCCCGCGGCCATGCGCTTTACCCGCTGCTGCGGCAGGCGCCGGTGCCCTCGGTCGCGGCGGTGCAGGGGATCACGCTCGGCGGCGGCTGCGAGCTGACGCTGCATTGCTCGGCCCGCGTCGTGCATCTCGAGGCGAAGATCGGCCTGCCCGAACACACGCTTGGCATCCTGCCGGGCTGGGGCGGCTGCACCCGGCTGACCGCGCGGCTTGGCGCGGCGAAGGCCTTCGCGGCACTGACCCAGCCGCGCCCGGCGGGCTCGGCCCGCGAGGCGGTGACGCTTGGCTTCCTCGATCCCACGACGACGCAGGTGGTGATGCACACGGATGACCGGATCGGCGCGGCGATGCAGACTGCGCTCGCGATGATCGACGGCTACGAGGCGCTGGCGCCCGAGCGGATCACCACCGGCGGTGCCGAGGAGGCCGAGGCGATCCTCGCGCCGCGCCGCGAGATGGTGGCGGCGGGCAAGCTCTCGGCGGCCGATCTCGCCGTGCAGGCGCACATCGCCTCGGTCATCACCGGCGGCCCGCTCGGCGGCGAGCTGGCCGAGGAGGACCTGCGCGCACTCGAGGCCCGCGCCTTCGTCGAGATGATGCAGGTGCCGCTCACGCTTGCCCGCATCAAGCACATCCTCGAGACCGGCAAGCCGCTGAGGACCTGATCAGACAACCTGCGGCCGGGCGCCCTGCCCGGCCACCCCAAGGGAGGACCCATGGAGCACAACATCTACAACATCGGGGGCGAAAAGACCCCGGCGAACTATCTGCCGATCACGCCGCTGAGCCTGATGGACCGCTCGGCCAAGGTCTATCCGGACCGGCTTGCGGTGGTCTACGAGGGCGTGCGCCGCACCTGGGGGGAGACCTATGCGCGCTGCCTGAAGATGGCCTCGGCCCTGTCGAAGCGCGGCTACGGCAAGGGCGACACGATCTCGATCATGGCGACCAACATCCCCGAGATGTTCGAATCGCATTTCTCGGTGCCGATGGCCGGCGCCGTGCTGAACGCGATCAACACTCGTCTCGATGCCGAGGCCGTGGCCTTCATCCTCAGCCATGCCGAAAGCAAGGTGATCTTCGTCGATCCGGAATTCGCCGAGATCGTCGACCGCGCCGTGCACATCGCGCGTCCGCGCGACCTGCTGGTGGTCGACATCACCGACCCGGCCTTCGGCGCGGCGCGCAAGATCGGCCAGATCGGCTATGAGGAGCTGCTCGCCGAGGGCGACGCCGATTTCCGCTGGATCCGCCCCGATGACGAATGGGACGCGATCACGCTGAACTACACCTCGGGCACCACCGGCAACCCGAAGGGCGTGATCTACCACCACCGCGGCGCGCATCTGAATGCGCTCGCGAATGTCGTGTCGTGGCACATGGCGGACCGGCCGGTCTATCTGTGGACGCTGCCGATGTTCCATTGCAACGGCTGGTGCTTCCCCTGGACCATCGCCGCTTCGGCGGGCGTCGCGGTCTGCCTGCGCGCGGTGCGCGACGAGCCGATCTATCGGCTGATCAAGGAAGAGGGCGTCACCCATTTCTGCGGCGCCTCGGTGGTGCTCGCGATGCTGGTGCACGCCCCGGCCGAAATGAAGGACGGCCTGCAGAAGGGCGTCAAGGTGCTGACCGGCGGCGCCCCGCCGCCCGCGATCATCATCGAGAAGATGGAGGCGCTCGGCTTCGACGTCACCCATGGCTATGGCCTGACTGAGACCTACGGCCCCGGCGTCACCTGCGCCTGGCACGAGGAATGGGACGGGCTGTCGCTGCCCGAACGCGCGAAACTCAAGGCGCGCCAAGGCGTGCGCAACCACGCGATGGAAGAGATCATGGTGGCGAACCCCGACACCCAGGAGCCGGTGCCGGCCGATGGCGTGACGATGGGCGAGATCTTCATGCGCGGCAACAACGTGATGAAGGGCTATCTGAAGAACCCCTCCGCCACCGACGAGGCCTTTGCCGGCGGCTGGTTCGCCTCGGGCGACCTCGGCGTGATGCATCCCGATGGCTATATCGAGCTGAAGGACCGCTCGAAGGACATCATCATCTCGGGTGGCGAGAACATCTCCTCGATCGAGGTCGAGGACGTGCTCTACAAGCACCCCGAGGTGATGGAGGCAGCCGTCGTCGCCCGCCCGCACGAACGCTGGGGCGAGACGCCCTGCGCCTTCGTCAAGCTGCGCCCGGGCTCGGAGGTGAGCGACAAGGAGCTCATTGCCTTCTGCCGGCAGAACATGGCGCATTTCAAGGCGCCGAAGACGGTGGTGTTCGGCGAGCTGCCGAAGACCTCGACCGGCAAGGTGCAGAAATTCGTGCTGCGCGACCGGGCGCGGGCGATGGAGCTGCAGTCCTGAGGCCGCAGCCTGCGGCGACAGACCAAGGGGGCCCGCGCGGCCCCCTTTTTCGTGGTGCCGCCGCCGCGGCATCCGCCCGCCCGCTGCCCTGCGGTATTTCCGCATCGCCGGCTCACCCGGCGCTCGCACCGGCTCACGGGCGCTTGACAGCGCCGCCCCCGATCGCGCAAGACGAACGCGCCTCGGTTCCGGGCCCAAAGTCCGGATGAAAAGGGAATGCGGTGCGCCTTCGGGCAATGCCGCAGCTGCCCCCGCAACTGTAAGCGGCGAGCGAAGACGGTAACTGCCACTGGGGCGATCCCCCGGGAAGGCCCGTCCGAGCCCAGACCCGCAAGCCAGGAGACCTGCCGCGGCACTCACCCTTGTCCGATGCGGGGCGCATCAGGTCAGCGGCCATCCGCAGTGGTGATTGTCGCCGTCTGCGGGATCTCCCGTCAGATTTCGTGTCACAAGGGGCCCTGCCCCGTCCTGAGGGAGTTCCGCATGCAACCGCTGCGCATCTCGCTGCTTCTCACCACCGCCCTCGTCGCCGCGCAGCCCGCCGGCGCCGAGGACACCACCGCACTCGACGAGATCACCGTCTCGGCCAATCTCGAGGCCACCGGCACCGACCGCACCGGCGCCACCGTCACCGTCGTCACCGCCGACGCGCTCGCGCAGGCCGGCGACACCCGCGTTGCCGATTACCTCGCGCGCCTGCCCGGGATCTCGGTGAACAGCTCGGGCCCGATCGGCACCACCGCCTCGCTCTATCTGCGCGGCGCACCGGCGCAATACATCCCCGTGCTGGTCGACGGCATCGAGGTGGGCGACCCCGCCGCGACCCAGGGCGCCTATGACTTCGGCACGCTCTCAACCGCCGATGTCAGCCGCATCGAGGTGCTCGAGGGCTCGAACTCGGCGCTTTACGGCTCGCAGGCGGTGGCCGGGGTGATCAACATCACCACCAAGCGCGCGACGAAACTTGGCACCGAGCAGTCGGTCGCCGCCGAATACGGGCAATATGCCACCCGCAAGTTCAGCTATTCGGTCGCCACCAAGACCGAGAATGCCGAGGCCGCGCTGACCTATTCGCATATCTCGACGCATGGCTTCTCGGCCCGCGACGAGAACGACGGCAATTACGAGGCCGACGGCTATCGCGCCAACCGGCTCAGCTTCTTCGGCCAGTACACCTTCGCGAACGGGCTGACGCTGGGCGCGAATGGCTTTGCCGAGAAGAGCCGGGGCGCGTTCGACGATTACGAAGGCGACGTCGCCGGCACGCCGGGCGATGACTATTCCACCCGCGACAGCAAGGGCGCGCGTGTCTTCGCCGATTTCGTCACCGGCACCGTCGCCAACACGCTCGAGGCGACCTGGTTCGACAGCGACCGGCAATCGTGCTCGAACGGCTGGTGCGACCCGTTCGACGGCACCCGCACCAAGTTCGGCTATCAGGGCGCGACCGATCTTGGCGCCACGGCGCGGCTCGCCTTCGGCGCCGACACCACCAAGGAGAAATCCGGCAGCGCCTCGACCCGCACCAACGGCGTCTTCGGGGAGCTGAACTGGGCCGCGGCGGAAAAGCTCGACCTGACCTTCTCGCTGCGCCACGACACCCACAGCGATTTCGGCAGCTTCACCTCGGGCCGGATCGCGGCGGTCTACCGGCTGCAGGACGACCTGCTGCTGCGCGCCTCGCTTGGCAACGGCTTCCGCGCCCCCTCGCTTTACGAGCTTTTCAGCGTCTATGGCGACCCGGAGCTGAAGCGCGAGGACAGCCAGAGCGCCGACATCGGCATCGAGAAACGCTGGGGCGAGACCGCAAGCCTGCGCGCCACTGCCTTCTATCTCGACGCCAAGGACCTGATCGGCTGGGATTACGCCGCCACCGCCTGCGGTCAGGCCTGGGGCTGCTATGCCCAGGTGCCGGGGCATTCGCGCCGCTCGGGGCTGGAGCTTGCCGGCCATTACCGGGTCTCGCCGCGTCTCGATCTGGCCGCGGCCTATACCTATACCGACAATTCGGTCTCGACCGGCTGGGCCGCGGTCGCGCATCATGACCTGACCGTCACCGCGACCGGCGCGATCACCGAGGCGCTTTCGGGCGACATGTCGGTGCATTACGTCGCCGACCGGCCCGACGGGATGGAGGATTACGCGGTGGTCAATGCCTCGCTCAGCTACGACTTCGGCGCCGGGCGGAGCGGCTATCTGCGGGTCGAGAACCTGTTCGACAAGGAATACCAGACGAACAAGGGCTATGGCACCTCGGACCGCGCCTTCTACGTCGGGCTTCGTGCGTCGTTCTGAGCGGCATAAGGGCTGGCGGGCGCTTGCGCTTGCCGCCGCGCTGATGCTGGCGCCACCCGCCGCGGCCGAGATGCCGCGGCGGGTGGTGTCGATCAACCTGTGCACCGACCAGCTCGCGATGCTGCTCGCCGCGCCCGGGCAACTGGTTTCGGTGTCGAACCTCGCCCGCGACCCGCTCGCCTCGGCGATGGCCGAACGCGCCGCGGCCTATCCCGAGAACCACGGCCTTGCCGAAGAGGTGTTCTCGCTGCGCCCCGATCTGGTGCTGGCCGGCACCTTCACCAGCCCGGCGACGACGGGTCTGCTGCGCCGCCTTGGCGTGCCGGTCGAGACCTTCGCCCCCGCCTCCGACATGGCGGCGGTGCGCGCCGAGATCCTCGCCATGGGCACCGCCCTTGGCCGTGACGAGGCCGCCCGCGCGATGGTGGCACAGTTCGACGCCGACCTTGCCGCGCTGCGCGCCGATCCCGCCACCGGCCCGCGCGCCGCGCTCTACTACGCCAACAGCTATTCTCTGGGCGACAAGACGCTTTCGGGCCAGATCCTCGCCGCCGCCGGGTTCCGCAATGTCGGTGCCGAGGCGGGGCTGAGCATCGGCGGCACCCTGCCGCTCGAGGTGCTGATCCTCGCCCATCCCGATCTCATCGTCTCGGGGCAGCGCTATCCCGGCGCCTCGCGCTCGGAAGAGGTGCTCGACCACCCCGCGCTCGCCGCGCTCGGCACCGCCTCGGCGCGGGCGGCGATGGCGGATCGTGACTGGATCTGCGGAACGCCCTATGTTCTGCGCGCCGTGCGGGCGCTGCGTGCCGCCCGCGACGGCCTGACGGAGTGACCATGCGCCTGCCCTATCCCGCGCTTCTTGCCGCGCTCGGCCTTGCCGGCGCCCTGCTGTTCCTCGCCTCGCTGCTGGTCGGCCCGGCGGCGATCGGGCTGTCGGACAGCCTCGCCGCGCTGATCCATGGTCAGGGCGAGGCGGTGACGCTGGTGATGCGCGAGGTCCGGCTGCCGCGCGCGATCCTCGGCGCGGCGATCGGCGCGGCGCTCGGGCTGTCGGGCGCGCTGCTGCAGGGGCTGTTGCGCAACCCGCTGGCCGAGCCCGGGCTGATCGGCACCTCCTCCTCGGCCGCGCTCGGCGCGGTGCTGGCGATCCAGACCGGGGTCTCGGCGGCCTTCGCGCTGGCCCTGCCGCTTGCCGCACTTGCGGGCGCGCTTGCCTCGGTCGCGGTCCTGCTGCTGCTGTCGGGCCCGCGCGGCTCGACGCTGACGCTGATCCTTGCGGGCATCGGGATCTCGTCGCTGGCCACCGCCACCACCGCGCTGATCCTGAACCTCTCGCCCAACCCCTTCGCCGCGAACGAGATCATCTTCTGGATGATGGGTTCGCTTGCCGACCGCTCGATGCTGCATGTGCAGCTGGCGCTGCCCTTCCTCGGCCTTGGCGCACTGCTGGCGATCCCCGCCGCGCGCAGCCTCGATGCGCTGACGCTGGGCGAGGATGCCGCGGCCTCGATGGGGGTGAACCTGCGCCGGCTGCGGCTGCTGACCGTGCTTGCCGCGGCGCTGATGGTCGGCGCCGCGACCGCGGTTGCCGGCGCCGTGGGCTTTGTCGGCCTCGTCGTGCCGCACCTGCTGCGCCGCGCCTGCGACGCGCGGCCCAGCCGGCTGCTCGCCGCCTCGGCGCTTGGCGGGGCGGCTGTGGTGCTGGCGGCCGATGTCGCGGTGCGCCTGATCGCCCCCGATCGCGACCTGAAACTGGGCGTGCTGACCGCGATCGTCGGGGCGCCCTTCTTCCTGCACCTGATCGTGCGCACCCGGCAGGAGGGGCTGTGATGCGCCTTGTCCTCGAGCATCTGACCGCCCGCCGCGGCCCCCGCCCGGTGCTGCATGACATCTCGCTGACGCTGGCCGAGGGCGAATTCGTCGGCCTGCTCGGCCCGAACGGCGCGGGCAAGACCACTCTGTTGCGCGCGGCGCTTGGGCTCTTGCCGGCCGAGGGGCACTCCTCGATTGCCGCACTGCCGCCGGCCGCGCGCGCCCGTGCCGCGGCCTTCCTGCCGCAGGGCCGCGAGATCGCCTGGCCGATGCCGGTCGAGACGCTGGTCGCGCTTGGCCGTCCCGGGCGCCGGCCCGAAGACACCGCCGCCGTCGCCCGCGCCATCGACCGGCTCGGCCTTGCGCCGCTGCGGCCGCGCCGCGCGACCGAGCTTTCGGGCGGCGAGCAGGCCCGCGTGCTGCTCGCCCGCGCCCTCGCGCAGGAGGCGCCGCTGCTGCTGGCCGACGAGCCCACCGCCGGGCTTGATCCCGAGCAGCAGCTTGCGGTGATGACGCTCTTTGCCGGGCTTGCGGCCGAGGGCGGCACGGTGCTCGCCTCGCTCCATGACCTCGGCCTTGCGGCGCGGCACTGCACCCGGCTGATCGTGCTCGACACGGGCCGGATCGTTGCCGATGGCGCCCCCCGCGCGGTGCTGACCGAGGCGCTGCTCGCCGGCACCTTCGGCATCCGCGCACATCTCTCCGAGGGACCCGAGGGGCTGATCTTCCAGCCGCTCGGCCGCATCGCGCGATGATCGTCACCTGCGACCGGCCCTGGCTTTGCGCCGATCTCGGTGCGCCGCACCGGGTGCTGAGCTGGGCCGTGCACAACGGCGGGCTGATCCGCGCCCCGGCGATCTGGTGGCGCGAGGTGCGCAACGCCGACCTGCCCGCCGACCTGGACGTCACGCCCTGGCTCGCGCGCGAGATGGCGGCGCACGGTGGCAACGATGCCGTCGGCCTGCTCACCTCGCGCGACATCCGCGCCCATGCCCTGACCCGCGCCGAGATCGAGGGCGTGACGGTCGAGGCGCTGACCACCGCGGGCCTGTCGAATGCCGAGGCCGTGGGCCGGCGGCAGGACTGGGCCGGCATGGACTGGGGCACGATCAACATTGCGGTGCAGGTCCATGCCGCGCTGACCGAACCCGCGCTTTTCGAGGCGCTCAGCATCGCCACCGAGGCCCGCACCGCGGCGGTGATCGAGGCGGCGATCGAGCTGCCCACCGGCCTTGCCACCGGCACCGGCACCGACTGCATCGCGATCGCCGCGCGCGAGACCGGCCCCGCCCTGCCGCATGCCGGGCTGCACACCGCGCTTGGCGAGGCGATCGGCGCCGCGGTGCGCGAGGGCGTCGCCCGCTGCATCGCCGAGTGGCGCATCGACATCCGCCGGCTGCGGCGCCTGAAGGCGGAGGGCAAGCCGCTCGACTGACCCCGAACTTCAATTTCATTCATAATCTTTACGAAAATTATGAATTTGCGCGCGGGTTGCCGGCGCAGTAGGGTCTTTGCTGCTTTGCAAGGAGGCCCGACGCCGATGATCAACCTTCGCCTGCCCCGCACCGAGGCCTTCGCCCGCCTCGAGGCGCTTTCCCGCGAGCGCATCCTGATCCTCGACGGCGCCATGGGCACGCAGATCCAGAGCCTCGGCCTGAGCGAAGAGGATTACACCGGCTGCGGTGGCGGCGCCTGCGCCTGCCACATCCATTCGGAGAAACCGCAGAAGGGCAACAACGACCTGCTGATCCTGACCCAGCCCGAGGCGATCGAGGAGATCCACCTGCGCTATGCCCGCGCCGGCGCCGATATCGTCGAGACCAACACCTTCTCCTCGACCATCATCGCGCAGGCCGATTACGGCATGGAGGACAAGGTGTTCGATCTGAACCGCGAGGGCGCGCGCCTTGCCCGCCGGGCGATGGACCGCGCCGAGGCCGAGGATGGCCGGCCGCGCTTCGTCGCCGGCGCCGTCGGGCCCACCAACCGCACCGCCTCGATCAGCCCCGACGTGAACGACCCGGGCTATCGCGCCGTCACCTTCGACGACCTGCGCCGCGCCTATGGCGAACAGATCCGCGGCCTGATCGCCGGCGGCTCGGACCTGATCCTGATCGAGACGATCTTCGACACGCTGAATGCCAAGGCCGCGATCTTTGCCTGTTTCGAGGCCTTCGCCGAGCACGGCGCGCGGCTGCCGGTGATGATCTCGGGCACGATCACCGACGCCTCGGGGCGCACGCTCTCGGGCCAGACGCCGACCGCCTTCTGGTATTCGGTGCAGCACGCGCAGCCCTTCACCGTGGGGCTGAACTGCGCCCTTGGCGCCGCCGCGATGCGCCCGCATCTGGCGGAGCTGTCGGCCGTCGCCGACACACGGATCTGCGCCTATCCGAACGCCGGTCTGCCGAATGCCTTCGGCCAGTATGACGAAGGCCCCGAGGACACCGCCCGGCAAGTGGCCGAGTTCGCCCGCGAGGGGCTGGTGAATGTCGTCGGCGGCTGCTGCGGCACCACGCCCGAGCATATCCGCGCCATCGCCGAGGCGGTGCGTCCCTTCGCCCCCCGCAAGATCCCCGCCTGAGGTAAGACCATGACCAACCACCTGCTGCGCCTCTCCGGGCTTGAACCCTTCACCCTCACCCCCGACATCCCCTTCGTGAACGTGGGCGAGCGCACCAACGTCACCGGCTCTGCGCGGTTCCGCAAGCTGATCACCAACCGCGACTATGCCGCCGCACTCGAGGTAGCGCGGAGCCAGGTCGAGAACGGCGCGCAGGTGATCGACATCAACATGGACGAGGGGCTGATCGACTCGAAGGCAGCGATGGTCGAGTTCCTGAACCTCGTCGCCGCCGAGCCCGACATCGCCCGCGTGCCGGTGATGATCGACAGCTCGAAATGGGAGGTGATCGAGGCCGGCCTGCAATGCGTGCAGGGCAAGCCGATCGTCAACTCGATCAGCCTGAAGGAGGGCGAGGACGCCTTCCGTGCCCATGCCTCGCTCTGCCTCGCCTATGGCGCCGCGGTGGTGGTGATGGCCTTCGACGAGAAGGGCCAGGCCGACAGTTTCGAGCGCAAGACCCGGATCTGCGAGCGCGCCTATCGCATTCTGGTGGACGAGCTCGGCTTCCCGCCCGAGGACATCATCTTCGATCCGAACATCTTCGCCGTGGCGACGGGGATCGAGGAACACGACAATTACGGCGTCGACTTCATCGAGGCGACGCGCTGGATCAGGCAGAACCTGCCCCATGCCCATGTCTCGGGCGGGGTGTCGAACCTCTCGTTCAGCTTCCGCGGCAACGAACCGGTGCGCGAGGCGATGCACGCGGTCTTCCTCTATCACGCCATTCAGGCGGGGATGGACATGGGCATCGTCAATGCCGGCCAGCTTGCAGTTTACGACCAGATCGACCCCGAGCTGCGCGAGGCCTGCGAGGACGTGGTGCTGAACCGCGTGCCCAAGGCCGGCGGCACCGCGACCGAGCGGCTTCTGACCATCGCCGAGCGCTTCAAGGGCGCGGGCGCGAAGGAGGAGAAGGCGCGCGACCTCGCCTGGCGCGAGTGGCCGGTGGCGAAGCGGCTCGAACATGCGCTGGTGAACGGCATCACCGAATTCATCGAGGCCGACACCGAGGAGGCCCGCCAGGCCGCCGCCCGCCCGCTCGATGTGATCGAGGGGCCGCTGATGGCGGGCATGAACGTGGTGGGCGACCTTTTCGGCGCGGGCAAGATGTTCCTGCCGCAGGTGGTGAAATCGGCGCGCGTGATGAAGCAGGCGGTGGCGGTGCTGCTGCCCTACATGGAAGAGGAAAAGGCCGCGAGGGGTGGCACCGGCCGCGAGACCGCTGGCAAGGTGCTGATGGCGACGGTGAAGGGCGATGTGCACGACATCGGCAAGAACATCGTCGGCGTCGTCCTTGCGTGCAACAATTACGAGATCATCGACCTTGGCGTGATGGTGCCGCCGCAGAAGATCCTCGAGGTGGCGAAGGCCGAGCAGGTCGATGCGATCGGGCTCTCGGGGCTGATCACCCCCTCGCTCGACGAGATGGTGCACATGGCGACCGAACTCGAGCGCGAGGGCTTCGATATTCCGCTGCTGATCGGCGGCGCGACCACCTCGAAGGTGCATACGGCGGTGAAGATCGCGCCGCGCTACACCCACAGCCAGGCGGTCTATGTCACCGATGCGAGCCGCGCCGTGGGCGTCGTCAGCCAGTTGCTGAGCGCCGAGCACAAGGTCGCCTATATCGACCAGATCCGCGCCGAATATCGCGACGTGGCCGAGCGGCACGAGCGCGCGGAGCTAGCGAAGCAGCGCCTGCCGCTGGCGGACGCGCGGGCGAATGCGCTGGCGATCGACTGGTCGGGCTATGCCGCGCCGGCGCCGCGCTTCCTCGGCACCAGGGTTCTCTCCGACTGGGATCTGGCCGAGATCGCGCGCTACATCGACTGGACCCCGTTCTTCCAGACCTGGGAGCTGAAGGGCGTCTATCCGCGCATTCTCGAGGACGAGAAGCAGGGCGCGGCGGCGCGCGCGCTTTTTGCCGACGCGCAGGCGATGCTCGAGCGCATCATCGCCGAGAAATGGTTCGCCCCGAAGGCGGTGGTGGGCTTCTGGCCGGCGAATGCCGAGGGCGATGACATTCGCCTCTTCACCGGCGAGGACCGCGCGACGCCGCTTGCCACCTTGCACACGTTGCGCCAGCAGACCCGCAAGCGCGAGGGCCGGCCGAACGTGGCGCTCGCCGATTTCGTCGGCCCGGCGGGCGTGCCCGACCATGTCGGCGGCTTCGTGGTGACGGCGGGCCCCGAGGAGCAGGAAATCGCCGCGCGCTACGAGCGCGCGAATGACGATTACGGCGCGATCATGGTCAAGGCGCTCGCCGACCGCATCGCCGAGGCGCTGGCCGAGCTGCTGCACGCCCGCGTGCGGCGCGAGTTCTGGGCCTATGCGCCCGACGAGGGCTATTCCCCCGAGGAACTCATCGCCGAGCCCTATCGCGGCATCCGCCCGGCGCCCGGCTATCCCGCCCAGCCCGACCACACCGAGAAGGGGACGATCTTCGATCTGCTCGACGCCACCGCGGCGACCGGGGTGACGCTGACCGACAGCATGGCGATGTGGCCCGGCTCTTCCGTCTCGGGGCTCTATATCGCCCATCCCGATGCCTATTACTTCGGCGTCGCCCGGGTCGAACGCGATCAGGCCGAGGATTACGCCCGGCGCAAGGGCATGACGCTCGCCGAAGCCGAGCGCTGGCTTGCCCCGGTGCTGAACTACGTGCCGGTGACCTCCTCGGCCGCCTGAAAACGCCCCCCGCAGACAAGAAGACGCCCGCCGGAAATGGCGGGCGTTTCAGTCGCAACGAGTGGCTTCTTCACGGCCTTGAACGGGTCAGACCTCGACCTCGACCTTGCCCATCGGGTTCGAGCAGCAGGCGAGGATCCAGCCCTCTTCGATGTCCTCGTCCGAGATCCCGCCGTTGTGCACCATATGCACCTCGCCCGAGACCTTCTTCACCTTGCAGGTGCCGCACAGCCCGAAGGTGCAGCCCGAGGGGATGTTCAGCCCCGCGCGCTTGGCGACGGCAAGGATCGTGTCGGTTTCGGCGCAGGGCGCGGTGATGCCGCTTTCGGTGAAGGTGACCTCGGCCTTCACCCCTTCCTCGGGGGTGATGTCCTCGATCACCGGCGCCTCGGCCTCGGTCGCCACCGGGGCGCCGAAGCTTTCCTGATGGTACTGCTCCATGTCGTAGCCGAGCGAGATCAGCATCTCGCGCACCGCCTGCATGAAGGGCTCGGGCCCGCAGCAGAACACCTCGCGCTCCAGATAGTCGGGCGCCATCAGGCCGAGCATGATCTGGTTCAGCCGGCCGTGATAGCCCGGCCAGGCGCGGAACGGGTCCGGCTCCTCGACCGAGAAGCGCAGCTGCAGCCCCGGCACCCGGTTCGCGAACTGCTCGAGCCGCTCGCGGAAGATGATCTCCGAGGGCCGGCGCGCGGCATGGACGAAGGCGATGTCGGGCATCTCGCCCGAATCCCAGGCCCAGGTGGTCATCGACATCATCGGGGTGATCCCCGAGCCCGCCGAGATGAACAGGTATTTCTTCGCCGGGTGGCGCAGGAAGGAGAAGATCCCCGAGGGCCCGAAGGCGCGGATCCGCATCCCGGGTTTCAGATGGTCAAGCATCCAGCGCGTGCCGATGCTGTCCTTCTGCGCCTTCACCGTGACCGAGATCGACAAGGGCCGCGACGGGCTCGACGAGATCGTGTAGGTGCGCTGCACGTTCCCCGCCGCCCCCTTCGCCGGATCGACCGGCAGATCGAGGGTGACGAACTGCCCCGGCTGATAGTCGAACCACGCGCCCGACGGCGCGCGGAAGGTGAAGGTGGCGGTGTCGGAGGTCTCCGGCACCACCATCGCGCATTCGAGCGGCTCCGAATCCTGCCAGGGCTCGGCGCCCCAGTTCAGCCGGGGTTTCGCCATCCGATTACTCCGCCGCCAGCGCCGGTTTCGGCGCAAGACGCGCCGACATCAGGTCGCAATACCAGTCGACGAACTGGATCACGCCCTCCTCGACCACGGTCGAATAGGGGCCGGGCTCGTAGGCCGGCGACAGGATGCCCTTCTGGTTCTCCTCGACGACGCGGCGGTCCTCGTCGTTCGTCGCTTCCCAGACCTCGGTCAGTTCCTTGAGGTTGTAATCCACCCCCTCGACCGCATCCTTCGGCACCAGCCAGGTGGTGGTGACGAGGGTTTCCGTGGCGCTGACCGGCAGCACCCGGAAGACGATCGCGTGATCGGCAAGGAAGTGGTTCCAGGTGTTCGGATAGAGGTAGAACAGCAGCGAGCCCGCGTCGTGGAAGGGCATCTGCCCCATCAGCTTGTTCACCGCGCGCTTCGTGCTCATGGTGTAGCTCTCGGCGTTGTTCAGAAGCGGGATGCGGGCCAGGCGCCACTGCATCTTCGGCTCGTTGGTGAAGCGCGAGGGCAGGCCCGCCTCCTCGCAGCGCGCCCAGTGCTCGAGGATCTCGGGCGCGGCGCTGTCCGGGCCTTCCATCGCCGTCATCGTCGGGCTGTCGGAATAGGTGCGGCACAGCGAGGGGTGCGAGCCGCCGCAGTGATAGCACTCGCGGTTGTTCTCGAACACGAGCTTCCAGTTGCCCTTCTCGACGATGGTCGAGGTGAAGGCGACCTTGGCCTCGGCGACGCCCGAGGGGGCGAGATAGGCCGACAGCTTTTCTTCCAGCAGCGTGGTGTCCGGGGGGGTGTCGGCGAGGCAGACGAAGACCATGCCGCCGATGGTCTTGCACGCCACCGGCTTCAGCCCGTGCGCCGCCGGGTCGAAGCCCTGCTGCATGTCCTTCGCATAGAGCAGCCGGCCGTCGAGCTCGTAGGTCCACTGGTGATAGGGGCAGACGATCTTCGGCGCCGAGCCGGTTTCCTTAGCGCACAGCCGCTGGCCGCGGTGGCGGCAGACGTTGTGGAAGGCGCGGATCGCGCCATCGGCGCCGCGCACGATCACGACCGGATAGGCGCCGATCTGCAGCGTCGCATAGGCGCCGGTCTTGGTCAGCTGCACCGCCGGAATCGCGAACAGCCATTCCTTGTACCAGATCTGCTCGAGATCCGCCTCGAAGACGCCCGGATCACAGTAGAGATCGCGTTCGAGCGCATAGTTCGGGCGGCGTGCATCGAGAAGCGCGCGGATTTCGGTCTTGCCCAGCATGTGGCACCTCTGTTGGCTCCGCGCCTTGCGCACGGATCGGGCTGAAGGGGGGCGGCAAGCCGCCGTGACTCGCTGCGGACGGGGCCGCATGAGCCCACTCTAGCCAGAGTTTTCGCGGCGCCGATCAACATTTGCGACACCGGATCGACGGAAAAAGACCTGCTGCTTTGCGCCGTCGCGGATGCAGCAGCATTGTTGACGCATCGCCCCGCCCGCGCCTAGGCTTTCACCGGCCAAACCGGAGCGCGCCCCATGGACATCCGCACCTATACCGCCTTCGCCGCCACCGCCGAGACGATGAACGTCACCCGCGCCGCCGAGCGGCTGAACCTGACGCAATCGGCGCTGTCGCGGCAGATCAAGGCGCTCGAGGACCACCTGGGCGTCGCGCTGTTCGAAAAGGCCGGGCGCAGCATCCGGCTCACCGCCGCGGGCGAGGCGCTGCGTGGCCGCGTCGGCGCGGTGCTCGCCGCCGACCGCAGCCTGATGGCCTGCGCCGAGGATCTGGCGAAGGGCGATGCCGGGCTTCTGCGCGTCGGCGCCTGCTCGCAGATGATCGAGCGCTATCTGCCCACCTTCCTGCGCGGCTGGCGCGCGGCCAATCCGGGGATCGAGCTGCGGCTCGAGGATGGCGGCGGGCCCGAGCTTGCCGGCAAGCTCAAGGACGGGCTGCTGCACCTCACCCTCTCGGCCGCGCCCTCGAGGCCGATCGACGTGCTCGAAAGCCTGCCGCTCGGCCAGCTCGGCTTTCTCGCCGTGGCCGAACCCGAACTTCTGCCCGAGGGCAATGCGCCGGTGGAACTGGCCGATCTGCTCGACCGGCCGATCCTGACGCTGAACCGCCGCCACGCCTCGCGCGAGGTGTTCGATGCCGCCTGCCGGGTGTCGGGGACCGTCGCCGACATCGTGCTGGAGAGCTATTCGCCGCACACGCTGTTCGCCATGGCCGAGGGCGGCAACGGCATCGCCGTCGTGCCCTCTTCGGCCAAGCCCCCGGTCGATCGGCTGGTCAGCCGGCCGATCGCGCTCAATGGCGATCCGGTGCTGTTCGGCATCTGCGCGATGTGGAACGCGCGGGCCGGGCTGCCGCTCTACGGCCGGCGCTTCATCGAGGCGCTCGGCGCCCATATCCGCGCCGATCAGGCGCTTGAGGACGGGCGCCTGCCCGCCACCCGCTACGGCCGGTTGCAGGCGGTCTGAGCCCCGACCCATTCCGGTTTCGCATGGATTTTGCCAGAAATTATTCATTGGACCACGCTGCGCGCGCGAGACTAGCCTGACCGGATCGGACCGCCCCGCGAGAGGACGGCCGCCACAGGAAGGTCTTGCCGATGGGTTTTCTCGGATCCCTCAATCAGGAGCGCATCGTCTTCGCGATCGCGGTGGCGATCTTCGTCGTCGCGGCGCTGACGCTTCCGGGATTCTTCACGCCCGACAATCTGGTGGCGATCGTGCGCTCGGTCTCGGTGCTGGGCATCCTCGCGCTCGGCATGGCGGTGATCGTGATCGGCCGCGGCATCGACCTGTCGATGGTGGCGGTGATGGCGATGTCGGTGGCATGGTATCTGCAGATGCTGGGCAACGGCATGAGCGACGGCGCGGCGCTTGGTCTGGCCCTTGCCGGCGTGGTGGCGATCGGCTTCGCGAACGGATTCCTTGTCGCCTATGCCGAGGTGCCGGCGATCTTCGTCACCCTCGCCTCGGCCTCCTTCGTCTACGGGCTGGTGCGTTCGCAGCTGATCGGCTCGGACGCGGTGCCGGTGCCGCCCGGGCACTGGGTGGCGGAACTGGGCGCGCTGCGGCTTGCCGACGTGCCGCTCGAGGTCTTCGTCTTCGCCGGTCTCGCCCTTGCCGCCTTCGTCTTCCTGCGCTTCACCAAATGGGGCCGCTATGTCTATTACGCGGGCGACAACCCGGCGGCGGCGCGCAATGTCGGCATGCCGGTGCGGCCGATGCTGGTGCTGCGCTATGTGATCTCGTCGCTCGTCGCCTTCGCCGCCGGGCTCCTGACCGCGGGCAGCCTGCAGTCGATGAACACCCGCGTGGTGAACTCGACCCAGCTTTACGACATCGTGCTGGTGACGGTGATCGGCGGCATCGGGCTTGCGGGCGGCAAGGGCGGGGTGCGCAATGTGCTGATCGGCGCGGCGCTGATCGGCATCTTGCTGAACGCGATGACCATTCTCGACATTCCGCTGCTCTATCAGAACCTGATCAAGTCCGCGATCCTGCTCGCCGCGATCATCTTCGACGGGCTGCTGAACCCGCGCGACGAGCAGACCGCGCAGCAAGGCGACATCTGAGACCGACGACCGCCACCGCGCGCCCGGTGCGCGCGGAGGGCCATTTCCAACAGGGGGAACGACATGAAGACATTGCTGAAGACTGCCGTGATGACCGCCGCGGCCGCGGGCTTCCTCGGCGCTGCGACGCTGCCTGCCGCGGCACTCGACGACCCGGGCCCCGCCGCCTATTCGGCCGCGCTGAAGGGCAAGAAGGTGATGCTGGTGCCGCTGTCGATGGGCTTCGACCTCGCCCAGGGCTGGACCGCCTTCCTGAAGCGCGAGATCGACGCCTTCGGCGGCACGCTCGAGACCCGCGACCCGAACTGGTCGGCCGAAGCGGGCGCGCAGGCGATCACCGAGGCAATTTCCTCGGCCGAGAAGCCCGACGTGCTGATCGTGATGTCGCCCGACCTGAACAGCTATTCGAAGCTGCTGAAGAAGGCGCAGCAGGCGGGGATCTACGTGATCCTTGTCGACAACCCGGCGAACTTCAAGGCCGACGTCTACACCGGCTCCGACTGGACCCAGCTTGGCCGGCTTGAGGCCGAGGCGGTGGTCAAGGGCTGCGGCGAGGGCAGCTCGAAGAAGATCGGCCTCGTGCAGGGCGATCAGGTCAATGCCACCAGCCTGTTCCAATATGCGGGCATCATGGAGGTGCTGGCGAAATATCCCGACTTCCAGGTCGTGGCGAAACCCGACTCGAACTGGGATGCCACCACCTCGCGCAATGTCACCACCACGATGCTGCAGCAAAACCCCGACATCTGCGGCATCATCGACTTCTGGGACGGCGATGCGACCGGCGCGGCCGCCGCGATCCGCGACGCGGGAAAACAGGATCAGGTCTACCTCGTGACCACCGGCGGCGGCGAGAAGGCCGCCGATTGCGACCGGCTCGAGGACGGCACCTATGACGCGGTGGTGATGACCGATCTCGCCCACGAGTCGAGCGACATGGTGGCGATGATCAAATACCTGCTGCAAAGCGGTCAGGCGCCGGGCACCTCGTCGGCCTATCTCTACACCCTGCTCAAGGCCACCACCAAGGCCGAGCTGACGCCCGGCACCTGCTGGGATCTGCAGGCGCTGCAGGCGGCGGCGAAGTAGGGCCTGCCCCTCACACGACTTCCACTCACGCGAACCGGGGCGGCCCTGCGGGGCCGCCCTCCCCTCCTCCCGAGCCGGACACCCCCGACATGCCGTCACGCGAACGCCTGCAGGCCCTGCGCTACAACCTCATTCCCGATCACCTGATCGGCGAGATCCTGACCAAGCGCTGGACCGACAACGCGATCCCGTTCCTCGTGCTGGTGGCGGTGATCGCGCTCTTCGGCACGGCGATCCCGGGGTTCTTCAACCCATTCAGCCTGCAGGAATCGACCCGCCAGCTCGGCGAGTTCGCGATCGTGGTGATCGGCCTCACCGTGGTGATGCTCGGCGGCGGCATCGACCTGTCGGTGGGCTCGATCTTCGCGCTGGCGACCTTCGCCTCGGTGGGCTCGTTCTTCATCCTCGGCCTGCCGGTCTGGGCAGCCTTTCTGGCGGCGCTGGCGACCGGCGCGGTCTTCGGTGCGATCAACGGCTATCTCGTCGGCTTCCTGCGGCTGCGGGCGTTTCTGACCACGCTTGTCACCTTCATCATCGGCCGCGCCGTCTTCGACATTCTGGTGGTGCAGTTCGGCGCCGCGATCCAGATGTCCTTTGCCAGCTCCGAGGCCTGGGACTTCATCGGCGACGGCACCTTTGCCGGGCTCTCGGTGCCGGTGATCGCGGCCGGGCTGCTGGCGCTCGTCACCCATGTCACCCTGACCCGCGCCCGCATCGGCTGGCACATCCTCGCCGTCGGCGGCTCGCGCCGCTCGGCGCATAACGCCGGCATCAAGGTCCGGCGCACGGTGTTCCTGACCTATGTCTTCTCGGGCCTGTGCTCGGGCGCGGCGGGGTTCCTGATCGCCTGCCGGCTCTCGGGCGCAGGCCCGGGCACCGGCGCCGGGCTCGAGATCCTCGCCCTCACCGCGGCGGTCGTCGGCGGCAATGCCCTCGGCGGCGGGCGCGGCTCGGTGGTCAAGGGGCTGATGGGCGCGGTGATCGTGCTGGTGATGACGAACGGGCTCATTCGCATGGGCTATGGTACCGGCACCAACCAGATGGTTCTGGGCATCATGCTGGCAATCGCCGTCACCATCGACATCCGCTGGCTGAAGAACCGCCACAAGGTGCTGAACGAGGTCTATGTCGCGCCGGTCTATCTGAAGATGGGCGAGACCCAGTCGGCCGAGCCGCATTCGGGCACGCCCTATGCGCTGAACAACCGCCTCGCCGCGGCCGCGCCGATCGGGCTGGGCGCGCTCGAGGGGCCCGAGGACGTGATCCTCGACGCCGACGACCACCTCTATTGCGGCACCCGGCATGGCGAGATCGTGCGCTTCTTCGCCCCCGACTACACCCGCTCCGAGGTCTTCGCCCATGTCGGCGGCTTCCCCCTCGGCCTCGCCTTCGACCGCGACGGCAACCTGATCTCCTGCGTGGGCGCGATGGGGCTTTACAAGATCGCGCCAGACCGCACGGTGACGCGGCTGAGCGCCGAGACCCGGCGCTCGCTCACCTCGGTGCAGGACGATGCGCGGCTGCGCGACCCCAATGACCTCGACATCGCGCCGGACGGGCGGATCTATTTCACCGACTCGACGAAGCGCTACGACGCCCACGACTGGACGCTCGACAGCATCGAGAACCGCGGCACCGGCCGGCTGCTGGTCTACGATCCCAGGGACGGCTCGACGAAGACGCTGCTCGACGGCTATCGCTACACGAACGGCGTGTGCATGGCCCATGACGGCAAGTCGCTGTATTTCGCCGAAAGCTGGGCCTGCCGGATCCACCGCTACTGGCTCGAGGGACCGAAGGCCGGCACCGCGGAATGCGTCATCAAGGACATGCCGGGCTATACCGACAACATCAACCGCGCCTCGGACGGCACCTACTGGATGGCCTGGCTCGGCATGCGCACGCCGAGCTTCGATCTGTCACTCCGCCACCCGGCGATGCGCAAGCGGATGACCCGCCGTCTGCCGCAGGACGACTGGCTGTTCCCGAACATCAACACCGGCGGCATCGTGAAATTCGACGACAGCGGCCGCATCCTGCAGACCTTCGGCGACCTCACCGGCGAGAACCACCCGATGGTCACCTCGATGCGCGAGCACAAGGGCGAGCTGTTCATCGGTGGCATCCTGAACAACCGCATCGGCCGCTACCGGATCGAGGGCGCCGCCCCCGAATGGACCGGGATGCGCGCCTATTGGGGGAGCCGCGCATGATCTTCGATCCGATCCTCGACCTCTTCCGCGGCAAGGCGGTGACGATCCCGCCGATGGATGGCGCATTCCGGCCGAATACCGCGCTTGAGGAGGCGCCGGTGCGCGCGCGTCTTGCCGAACCCGACAACCTCGCCGTGCTCGGGGGCGAGCTCATCGCCTCCTCGGGCAATGCGCTCTGCCGCCTCGTGCCGGGCGCCGAGCCCCGTCCCTTCCAGCGCTTCGCGGCGCCGGTGACCGCGCTGGCGGTGTCGGCCGAGGGGCAGCTTGCCGTCGCGCTTGAAACCGGCGCGCTGCTGGTCGACGGGGTGGCACAGCACCTGCTGCCCGAGGTGCGGGCGATCACCGGCCTTGCCTTCTCGGCCGACGGCGCGCTGTGGCTGACGAACGGCTCGGCCGAACACGCGCCCTCGGACTGGGCAGCCGATCTTATGAAGCGGCGCGCCACCGGCTCGATCTGGGTGCGCCGCGCCGAGGGCCAGCCCTTCCACAAGGTGGCGCAGGATCTGGCCTGGCCGAACGGGCTCTGCCCGCGCCCGGGCGGCGCCATCGCCTTTTCCGAAAGCTGGCGGCACCGGGTGATGGAGCTGAACGCAGAGGGCGCACTGAAACCGCTGATCGAGATGATCCCGGGCTATCCCGCCCGGATCTCGCCCGCCCCCGACGGCGGCGCGGTGCTTGCGGTCTTTGCACCGCGCAACCGGCTGATCGAATTCGTGCTGCAGGAAACCCATTTCCGCGAGGACATGATCCGCGAGGTGCCACGCGACTACTGGATCGCGCCGGCGCTCGCCTCGGGGCGCAGCTTCCTCGAACCGCTGCAATGCGGCGGCATCCGCACCATGGGCGTGCACAAACCCTGGTCGCCCTCGCGCTCCTGGGGGCTGGTGGTGCGGCTCGACCGGCAGATGAACCCGGTCGCGAGCGCGCACAGCCGCGCGAACGGGCATCGCCACGGCGTGTGCTCGGCGATCGTGCACGCGGGCCAGCTTGTCGTCGCCTCGAAGGGCGGCGATGTCATCGTCACCCTGCCGGCGGAGGGCTGAGCATGGACGATGCGATCCTGCGGCTCGAGAAGATGACCAAGGCCTATCGCGGCGTGCCCGCCGTGCGCGCGGTCGATTTCGAGCTGCGCAAGGGCGAGATCCATGCCCTTCTGGGCGAGAACGGTGCCGGCAAGTCGACCCTGACGAAGATGATGGCGGGCGTCGTCGCCCCCAGTTCCGGGCGGATGTGGCTGCACGGCCGCGAGACGGTCTTCGCCACGCCGAACGCGGCGCTCGAGGCCGGCATCGCGATGGTCTTCCAGGAGACCTCGCTCGTGCCCTCGATGACGGTGGCGCAAAACCTGTATCTCGGCTCCGAGAAGTTCCTGAACCGGCTGCGCGGCACCTACATCTCGGCCCAGCAATTCCTGCAATCGCTGAACTTCCCGGTCGATCCGGCGGCGATGGTCGAGACGCTGGGTGCCGCGAAGAAGCAGATGGTCGAGATCGCCCGCGCCGTCCATCACAACGCCGAGGTCATCATCTTCGACGAGCCGACCGCGACGCTGACCCCCGAGGAGAAGCGCCACTTCTTCGCGCTGATCCGCCGGCTGAAGGCGCGCGGCGTGTCGATCGTGTTCATCTCGCACGCGCTCGAGGAGGCGCTCGACCTCTCCAACCGCATCACCATCCTGCGCGACGGCGAGCTGGTGGCGACGGGCCCGACCGCCGGGTTCACCCGCGAGACGATCGTCGCCGCGATGGTCGGGCGCACGCTGTCCGATGCGCTTTACCGCGACCGCTCCGCCGCAGGCACGCGCCAGGCGGGGCAGAAGGTGCTGTCGGTGCAGGATCTGTCGATGGGGGCGATGGTGCGCAACACCTCGTTTTCCGTCTTTGCCGGGCAGGTCACCGGGGTCTTCGGGCTGGTGGGCTCGGGCCGGACCGAGACCTTCAAGGTGGTCTCGGGGATCTACAAGCGCGACTTCCTGAGGGGCGGCGCGGTGGCGCTCGACGGCCGGCCGGTGCGCTATACCGTGCCGCGCGAGGCGGTGCGCGACGGCATCGTCTACATCACCGAGGACCGCAAGGCCGAGGGCTTCTTCGAGACGATGTCGATTGCCGAGAACATCTATTCCGGGCTTCTGGCGGCGGGTCACGACCATGCCTGGTATGTCGGGCGCGCCGAGATGGCGGCGGTGGCGGCCGAGTGGACGCAGACCCTGAACATCCGCGCGATCAACGAGAATGCCCGGGTGGTCGAGCTCTCGGGCGGCAACCAGCAGAAGGTGGTGATCGGCAAGGGGTTGGTGCAGAAGCCACGGCTCGTCATCTTCGACGAACCCACCCGCGGCGTCGACGTCGGCGCGATTGCGGAAATCCACGCGCTGATCAACCGGCTTGCCGACGAGGGGCTCGCGGTGGTGGTGATTTCCTCCTACCTGCCCGAGGTGATGAACCTCTCCGACCGCATCCTCGTGTGCCGTCAGGGCCGGATCGTCGAGGAATTCTCGCCCGGCGAGGCGACCGAGGCCAGGATCATGTATGCCGCCGTGCATTGAGCGGCGGGAAAAGGAGGACGCGATGGCGACCGTGAAACTGATGAGCGATGCCGAGGCGGAGACGATCCCCGCGGTGAAGGCGGTGTTCGACGACATCCGCGCGACGCGCAAGACCGACTTCATCAACAACTTCTGGCGCGCGCTCGCCTTCGATGCGGGGTTGCTCGCGCGCACCTGGGAGGGGCTGAAGGCGGTGATGACCGTGCCCGGCGAGATCGACCCGAAGACGCGCGAGATGATCTATGTCGCGGTCTCGATCGCCAACAGCTGCAGCTATTGCGTGCATTCGCACACCGCGCAGGCGCAGGCGAAGGGCATGGGCGCGGCCGAACATGCCGAGCTTCTGTCGATCGTCGCGCTCGCGGCGCAGACGAACCACCTCGTCACCGGGATGCAGATCCCGGTCGATCCAGAATTCCTGCTGTAAGGAGGCCCCCGCGATGGACATGGCCCTTGTCGCCCGCCGCCCGGGCGGTCCCGAGGTGATGGAATGGAGCGCGGTCGAGACCGCCGCCCCCGGCCCCGGCGAGGCGCTGCTGCGCCACACCGCGATCGGGGTGAACTTCATCGACGTCTATCACCGCTCGGGCCTTTACGCCTGGCCCGAGGGCACGATGATCCCCGGCGCCGAGGCCGCCGGCGTGGTCGAGGCGGTGGGCCCCGGCGTCGACAGCGTGCGGCCCGGCGACCGGGTCGCCTATGTGCTGAAATTCGGCGCCTATCGCACGCGGCGCGTGGTGCCCGCGGACCGGCTGGTGCGGCTGCCCGACGCGATCCCCGACACGGTGGCGGCAAGCGTCATGCTGAAGGGGCTGACGGCGCAATATCTCGTCACCTCGTCCTACGCGGTGCAGCCCGGCGATACGGTGCTGGTGCATGCGGCGGCAGGCGGCGTCGGGCTGCTCCTCGGCCAATGGCTGCGCGCGCTCGGGGCGCGGGCGATCGGCACCGCGGGCGGCCCCGCCAAGGTCGCGCTGGCGCTCGAACACGGCTACAGCGACGTCATCGACTACACCGCCACCGACTTCGCCCCCGAGGTCGCGCGGCTGACCGAAGGCGCGCTCTGCGCTGCGGTCTATGACAGCGTCGGGCGCGACACCTGGCGCGGCTCGCTCGCCTGTCTGAAGCGCTTCGGCATGTTCGTGAACTTCGGCCAGTCCTCGGGGATGATCGAGGATTTTAAGCTCTCCGACCTCGCCAGGGGCTCGCTGTCGGCGAACCGGCCGATGCTCTTTGATTATGTCGATGCGCGCGAAGACCTCGAACGCCGCGCCGCCGATCTGTTCGGCCGGCTCGAACGTGGCGAGGTCCGCGCCGACGTGGTGGCGACGCAGCCGCTGCGCGAGGCGGCCGCGGCGCATGCGGCGCTTGAAGGGCGGCGCACCACCGGCACCACGGTGCTGATCCCCTGAGGGTCAGATCCAGCCCAGAAGCTTCCACCACAGGAAGTCGAGCGGCGCGAGGACGAGAAGCGTCAGCAACGCGAGCGGCAGCACCACCTTGACGAGGTGGGAAAGCCGCTCGCCCGAGAGCTGCATCGCCACCACGAGCGGCCCCACCTGATAGGGGAAGAACACCGTCGAGAAGCCGATCACCTGGGTCATCAGCACCGCCTTCAGGCTGAATCCGGTGAGGGTGGCAAGGTCCTGCGCCATCGGCGTCAGCACCGCGGGCACCCCCGGCACGGTGGCGAAGAGGCCGGTGCCGCTGGCCATTGCGACGAGCGACAGGAAATTCGTCGCATCCGCCCCGGGCGCCATCGGCAGCACCTTTTGCAGCCCGGCACCGAACAGCGCACCGAGCCCCGAGGCATTGACCATCGCGCCAAGCGCGAGCGCACCGACGACGAACAGCAGCATGCCGAAATCGACGCCCTGCCTGAAGGCCGGCGGCGTCACCACGCCGATCCCCGGCAGCAGCAGGATCACCGCCGCAACCAGCCCGACCCAGGCCGCGTTCACCCCGTGCCAGCTGTCGGTCATCCACAGCACCAGCGTCGCCAGCAAGATCACCGCCACCCGGATCTGCAGGCCGCGCTCGCCGGGTTTCGCGCCTGCCGCGGCCTCTGCCTCCAGCACGCGCGGCAGCGGCGCACCGACCTCGGCCGGGAACAGCCGCAGCACCAGCGCGACGGTCAGCGCCGCCTTCAGCAGGCCCAGCACCGGGTAATGCAGCAGCAGATATTCGGTATAGCCGAAATGGACGTGGTGGATGGTCTCGGCCGCGCCCGACAGCACCATGTTCGGGATGTTCGAGGGCAGGATCGCGAAGCTCGGCATGTTGCAGCCGATCGCCAGCACCGCGGCAATGCCGATGCGCCCGTTCGAGCCGCGGCCAAAGCCCGCCCGGTCGGCAAGCGCCATGCCGATCGGCACCAGCACCACCGCGCGCCCGACCGAGGAGGGCATCAGGAAGCCAAGCGCCATCGCCACGCCCATCAGCCCGGCGATGAGCCGCGGATAGGAGCGGCCGAGCACCGGCCCCACCGCTTCGGCGAGCCGCCCGCCAAGGCCCGACACGCCGATCGCCGTGCCGATGACGAAACCCGAGACGATCAGCCAGACCGCGGTCGAGCCGAAGCCCGCAAAGACCGTGGCGGCCGGCGCAAGGCCGAGGATCAGCACCACGGCGAAGAAGATCAGGCTGGCGAGGTATCCCGGCACCACCCCCGTCGCCCAGAGCGCCAGCGTGACCAGCACGATGCCGAGCGTGCGCGCCTGCTCGGGTGTCAGCGCGGCCGGCGGCAGCACCGCAAGCGCCAGCGCCGCCAGCACGACCAGCCCGACGAAAAGCGGTTTCATCGAAATTCTTGCGACTGACATGGGCCCTCCATTCGCCTTCGCCGCCACACTAGCCCCGCGCGCGCCCCTGCGTTAGACCATCATCATGACAAAGGATGTCGCCGAAACGCCAACCCGGCCCGCCAGCGGTGCGGGCTTCGTGCGCGATCCCGCGCGCCCGGTGCTGGTGCACAGCGGGCGGATGCCGGCCGGGCAGATGGTCGAGCCGCACCGCCACCCGCGCGGCCAGCTGATCTGGGCGATGCAGGGGGTGTTGCGGGTGACGAGCCACGGCGGCGTCTGGATCGTGCCGCCCAGCCACGCGGTCTGGATCCCGGGCGGCACCGACCACCACGTCACCACCGAGACCGAGGTCGAGATCCGCAACCTCTACGTCGACCCGACGCTGGCGCTGCGCCGGCAGGTGCCACGCTGCGCCGTGCTGCTGCTGACACCGCTGCTGCGCGAGCTGATCCTGCGGCTGGCCGCGCTGACGACCGACGCGCCCCTCGACGCGCGGCGGCTGCGGCTCGCCGCGGTCATCACCGACGAGATCGAGGCGCTGAGCGAGGCCCCCTTCAGCCTGCCCGGCGCGCATGACCCGCGGCTTTTGCGGCTGATGCGGCACCTGCGCGAAACGCCCGACGAGGCGCGCCCGCTGGCCGATCTGGCGGCCCTGGCCGGGGCAAGCCCGCGCACGCTGGAACGGCTGTTCCGCGCCGAGACCGGGCTCACCTTCCGGCAGTGGCGCAGCCGGCTGCGGCTGATGGCGGCGATCGAGCGGCTCGAGCGCGGCAAGAGCAGCACCGAGATCGCCTGGTCGCTCGGCTATCGCAGCCCGAGCGCCTTCGTCGCCGCCTTCCGCGCGCAATTCGGCCGGCCGCCGCAGAGCTTCCTGCAAGGCTGAACTCAGCCGAGCCCGCCAAGCACCCGGTCGAGCCGCGCGACCAGCAGATCGGCCTGCTCGCGGGTGAAGATCAGCGGCGGGCGGATCTTCAGCACATTCGCGCCCTTGGCACAGGCCGAGATCAGCACGCGCTCCTCGCGAAGCCCGTTGACGATCGCCGCCGTGCGCGCCGGGTCGGGGGTCTTCGCGGCGCGGTCCGAGATGATCTCGACGCCGATGAAGAGCCCTGCCCCGCGCACGTCGCCGATGCAGGGATGGCGGTCGGCAAGCCCGCGCAGCCCGGCGCGCAGATGCGCGCCGACGTCGCGGGCATGCGCAACGAGCCCCTCGCCCTCGATCACGTCCAGCACCGCAGTCGCCGCCGCAATCGCCACCGCATTGCCGCCGAAGGTGTTGAAATAGCGCGCCTTGCGGCCGAACTCGGCGACCACCTCGGGGCGCAGCGCAACCCCCGCGACCGGATAGCCGTTGCCCATCGGCTTGCCCATGGTGACGATGTCGGGGGTGACGCCGTGGCGCTGAAAGCCCCACATCGCGTCGCCGGTGCGGCCAAAGCCCGATTGCACCTCGTCAGCGATGTAAAGCCCGCCCGCGGCACGGACCGCCGCGACCGCGCCCTGCAGGAAGCCCGCGGGCCCGTCGAACACCCCGTCCGAGGCGAAGATGCCGTCGCAGATGAAGAGCGCCGGGCGGATGCCATGGCGGATGAGATCGGCGATCGCCGCCTCGACCGCGGCGGTGAAGGCGCCTGCCACATCCGCCTCGCGGTAGCTGTCGGGGGCGGGCACGGTGCGCACATGCACGCCCAGATCGACCGCCGGGCCAAGCGAGGGCGAGAATTCCGCCACCGCCTGGGTGACGCCGTGATAGGCGGTCTCGGTGACGATGATGCCGGTGCCGCCGGTGAAGGCGCGCGCGATCCGCACGGCAAGGTCATTCGCCTCGGAGCCGGTGCAGGTGAACATCATCTGCCCGATCTCGGCCGGCAGCGTGGCGAGCAGCCGCTCGGCATAATCGAGCACGCCCGCGTGCAGATAGCGGGTATGGGTCGCCAGCAGGCCCGCCTGCGCGGCGATCGCCGCCACCACCTTCGGGTGGCAATGCCCGACCGAGGTGACGTTGTTGTAGGCGTCGAGATAGGCCTCGCCCGCGGCGTCATAGAGCCACGCGCCCTCGCCCCGCACCAGATGCAGCGGCTTTTCGTAAAACAGCCGATAGGCGGGCCCGAGCAGCGCCTGCCGCCGCGCGATCAGCGCCGCGGTCTCGGCATCGAGGTCGGCCGCCCCCTCGACATAGGCGTTCACCATCGTCTCGCGCGTCATCGCACGCCCTCCTCAGCCGCGGCCCGCAGTGCCGCCGTGACATCCGCGCGCGGCAGGGCGGCAAATCCCGCCATCCCCGCCCGCGCGCCGCGGTTGTTTCGCAAGATATACTCGGCATTTTCCGGATAGCGCGCCGCGCGCCATTCGGTGATCGCGATCGAGGCGACCAGCCGCGCCACGATCAGGTCGCGCAGCAGCTCGATTTCCGCCGCATCAAGCGGCGTGACCGCGGCATAGGCCGCCACCATCCGCATGACCGGGGCAAGCGGATCGTCCTCGAGATGGGTGAGATAAGAGGCCGCCACCGCGACATCGATCGCCCGCGCCGTGCGCACCATGTCGCCGAAGTCGAGCACGCCCGCAATCCGCTCGGGCGCCTGCGGGTCGATGACGAGGTTGTGGTGGTTGAGGTCATTGTGCACCACCTGCCAGCGCAGCGCGGGCAGGCGCGGCGCCACCGCGGCGGCGAAATGGTCGATCTCGGCCTGAAGCTGGTCGCGCAAGGCGCCCGCGGGCAGCGAGGCGAGCAGCGGCGTCAGCCGCGGCAGGTGGCGGATGTCCCACAGGATCTCGTGCCCCGCGGCGGGATGGCGGAAGCCCGCCAGCCCCGCGCCCAGCTGCGCGGCAAGCGTGCCGATCTGCGCCGCCAGCGCCCCCGCCCCGCCCGTGCGCGCCACCGGCGTGCCCGGCACCCAGCTGAGCAGCCGCACCGTGCTGTCCCGCCCGTCGGCAAGGGCGAGCGGTGTCAGGAAATCGCCGCCGCGGGTCGCGACCATCCGCGGCACCGGCAGCGTCGGGGCGGTCCGTTCGAGCCAGCGCAGCGCCTCGACCTGAAACGCGGTGGTGGCGCGCGCCTCGGCCGGGTTCGCCACCTTCAGCACATAGCCCGGCCCGGCCTCGGTGGTGATACGGAAATTCGCGTCGCGCTCGCAGGCGAGGCTCTCGGCCCGGCCCTCGATCCCCCACAGATCGCGCAGCAGCGCCTCGGCCGCCGCGGTATCGACGGGCGGCGGCGGGCTGTCGAGGAGGACGGCGAAGATCGGGTCGGACAGCGCGCCACTCATCGGCACGCCCGGAAACGGGGCGCACAGGCCGGTCGCAAGGGGGAATGGGTCATCGCAGCGCCTCCGCATCGGCGGCCCCCCGCGCGGCGGGGCGCCCTTCGTCCGGCGCCGATTAGTTCACCAAGCGCCCCGGCGCGTCAATGCACCGGGGCAGCCGTTCGGGGCAGCTGTCGCTCAGGGCAGCGGGATGAACTCGTCGTGGTCGGTGGCGGGCAGGTCGAACAGCCCCTGCCCCCAATGCGCGGCGCGCCACTCTTCCTTCGCATGCTCGATCCGCTCGCGGCTCGAGGCGACGAAGTTCCACCAGATATGGCGCGGCCCGTTCAGCGTGGCGCCGCCAAGCGCCATGATCCGCGCGCCGCGCTCGCCCGCCTCGACGGTGATCCGGTCGCCCGGCCGGAACACCATCATCCGCCCCGCCTCGAAGCGCTGGCCGGCAACGCGGATCGCGCCCTCGGTGACATAGATGCCGCGGTCCTCGTGATCGTCGGGCAGCGGGAAGCGCGCGCCGGGGGCCAGCGTCACGTCAAGGTAGAAGGTTTCGGAAAACATCGTCGCCGGTGCCGCCTCGCCATAGGCGGTGCCGAGGATCAGCCGGGCGCTGACCCCGCCATCCTCGAAGAGCGGCAGCGCGCCCTTGCCGTGATGCTCGAACACCGGGGCCATGTCCTCGCGGTCCTCGGGCAGCGCGATCCAGGTCTGGATGCCGTAAAGGCTGTGCGGCCCGTGCTTGCCGGCCTCGCTGGTGCGCTCGGAATGAGTCACCCCCTTGCCCGCGACCATCCAGTTCACCTCGCCCGGCACGATCACCTGATCGGCGCCGGTGCTGTCGCGGTGATGGAAGTCGCCGCGGTAGAGATAGGTCACCGTGCCTAGCCCGATATGCGGGTGCGGCCGGATGTCGATGCCCTTGCCGGTGAGGAACTCGGCCGGACCGATATGGTCGAAGAAGATGAAGGGCCCGACCATCTGGCGCTGCACCGAGGGCAGCGCACGCTGCACCTCGAAGCCGCCCAGATCGCGGGCGCGGGGGATGATCAGGGTCTCGATCGCCTCGGGGCCGACGGCGTCGGGGTCGCCCGGGGCAAGGGCGGGGTTCCAGCTCATGGCGTGCTCCTGTCGTTGATGGACTCTGAAATAGCACGAAATCCGGAAACAGGTGAGGCGCAATGCGTTCGCATTTCGAGAACGCCGGGTTCGGCGCACCGCCGCTTCGCCGGGAGGCCACGGCGCCCTATCTTCTGCGCAACCCTCCTTCAGGAGAAATCCCATGACCACCGGACTGCATCACGTCACCGCCCTCACCCGCCGCGTTCAGGCGAATGTCGACTTCTACGCGGGCTTCCTCGGCCTGCGGCTGGTCAAGCGCACCGGCGGTTTCGAGGACGCAAACCAGCTCCACCTGTTCTACGGCGATGCCATGGGCGCGCCCGGCTCGCTCGTCACCTTCCTGGTGTGGGAGGATGGCGGGCCGGGCCGCGCGGGCCATGGCGCGCCGGGCGAGATCGCGCTCGCCGTCCCCGCCGACAGCATCGGCCTGTGGCTGACCCGGGCGCTCGCCGCGCATGTGCCGGTCGAGGGCCCCGCGCGCGAATTCGGCGAGACGGTGCTGCGGCTGAAGGACCCCGACGGCATCATCGTGAAGCTGGTCGGAACCGATCTGCCCGCCACCGCGCCGCTCGGCCCGGTCGAGGCGCCGCGCCGGCTGCGTGCGGTCACCCTCTTCACCGAGCGCCCGGACGAGACCGCGGCCTTCGTCGCCCGCTTCGGCTATCGCGAGGCGGCGCGCGAGGGCGCGGTGCGGCGGCTGGTGTCGGACACCGACGCGCTCGATATCCGCGACGCGACCGGCTTTTGGGAGGCGGCGGCGGGCACCGGCGGCATCGACCATGTCGCCTTCCGCGCCCCCGATGTGGCGGCGGTCGCGGCAATGGAGGCGGCGCTGGCTCCGGCCGAACCCACCGCGCTGCACGACCGGACCTATTTCACCTCGCTCTATGTGCGCGAGCCGGGTGGCAGCCTGCTCGAATACGCGACGGACGGGCCCGGCTTTGCGGTGGACGAGGCGCCCGGGCATCTGGGCGAGACGCTCTTCGTGCCGGTCGACGACCCGCGCCGCGCCGCCGATCTGCGGGTGATGCTGCCGCAATTTGCCCTGCCGGGCGCGCCGCGCCTGCCGCAGCGCGAGCTGCCCTTCGTGCACCGGATCTTCACCCCCGAAGACCCGGACGGCACGACGCTCGTGCTGCTGCACGGCTCGGGCGGGAACGAGGCCGACCTGCTGCCCTTCGCGCATCGGGTGAACCCGCGCGCGACGCTGATCGCCCTGCGCGGCCGCGCGGTCGAGGAGGGCACGCCGCGCTGGTTCCGCCGCGACGGGCTGATGCGCTTCGATCAGGACGACATCCGCGCCGAGGCCGAAGCCTTCGACGCCTTCCTGAGCGAGGCGCGCCGCGCCTATGGGCTCGACCCGGACGGGCTGAGCGTGATCGGCTATTCGAACGGGGCGGCGTTCCTCGGCGCGGTGCTGCAGCTTTACCCCGGCGCGGTGCGGCGGGCTGTGCTGCTGCGCCCGGCGGCGGCGCTGGAAAACCCGCCCGCCGCCGATCTCGCCGGCACCCGGGTGCTGGCGCTGACCGGGGCGCGCGACTTCTTCCGCGCCGAGGCGCCGAAGCTTACCGCGGCGCTGACCGCGGCCGGGGCCGGGGTCAGTGCAAGGACGCTCGACGCCGGGCATGAGATCACCACGGCCGACGAGGCCGCGGTGCGGGACTGGATCACAGGAGAAGAGACCCATGGCTGACATCACCCTCACCCGCGAATGGCCCGACGACCTGCACGGGCGCTATGTCGCCCGCATCGCCGGCATCGACGCCGAGGCGGAACTGACCTTCACCCGGCGCGGCCCGGCGCTCCTCAGTGCCGATCACACCGGCGCGCCCGATGCCCTGCGCGGCACCGGCGTCGCCGCGGCGCTGGTCGAACGGCTGGTGGCCGATGCCCGCGCCGAGGGGGTGAAGATCATCCCGCTCTGCCCCTATGTCCAGCTTCTCTACACCCGGAACCCGGACTGGGCCGATGTCTTCACCACCGCCCCGGGCGAGAAACCGAAACTGCCGCTTTAAGCCACGTTCGGGATTTGCGAACGGCACGGCGGGCGGATATCCTGCCCGCATGACCTGGACGCTCGCGGATATCGAGACCTTCCTTGCGGTGATGGAGACCGGCAGCGTCTCGGCCGCGGGCGCGCGGCTGCGACTGTCGAAATCGGTGGTCAGCAAGCGCATCGCCGAGTTCGAGGCGGCGCTTGGCACCGCGCTGTTCCTGCGCAGCGCCGGGCGGATCAGCGCGACCGATGCGGCGCAGGAGCTGGCCGAACGCCTGCGCCCGGCACTCGCCACGCTCGTTGCCGCGACCGAAAGTGCCGCCAGCGGCGCGCTGCGCGGCCGGCTTGCCATCGCCGCGCCGATGAGCTTCGGCATCCGCCATCTCGGCCCGGTGGTGGCGGGGTTTGCCCGCGCCCATCCGGGGCTCGAGATCGTGCTGAACTACGACGATCAGCACATCGACCTGGCACGGGCGGGCTTCGACGTGGCGCTGCGCATCGGCCGGCTGCGCGACAGCACGCTGATGGCGCGCCGGCTGTGCGAGGACCCGCGCGCGATCGTCGCGAGCCCCGATTACCTCGCCCGCATGGGCACCCCCGCCACGGCCGCGGATCTGTCTGCGCACGAGGCGATCGGCTATCTCAACACCCGCCCGGGCGAGGCCTGGGAGCTCGGCCCCGGCGTGCCGCCGCCCCGCCCCGCCCGTGTCGCCGCGAACAACGGCGAGGCGATGCGCGACATGGCGATTGCCGGGCTGGGCCTTGCGCTGCTGCCCTCGTTCATCGTGCATGACGCGCTGGCCGACGGGCGGCTCGTTGCGGTGCTGCCGGGCCTTGCCCCGCCGCCCCTGCCGATCAGCGCGGTCTGGCCGCCGATCCGGCCGATGCCGCGCAAGCTGCGGCTTTTCGTCGACCATCTCGTCGCCACCATCGGCGAGCACCCGCCCTGGCTGCCGCGCGGCTGAGCCCGCGCGGGCCTGTTACGCAAGTTTCGCACGGCGGTCGCCGGAACGTCACCTGAACCTGCTCAATGACCGGCAGTCCCGCCGCTCCACCGCGGCGGTCCCTGTTCCCGGGGCCCGGCCCCGCCTTGTGCCATTTCAGGAGACACCGATGATCCGCTTGAACCGCCGCCATGCCCTCGGACTGCTGGGCGCCACCACCGGCAGCCTGCTGCTGCCCGGCTATCTGCGCGCGCAGGGCGCCCGCCGCTCGATCACCGTCGCGGTGCAGAAGATCACCAACAACAACACGCTCGACATCTGGAACGAGCAGTCGAACGTCGGCGAGCGGGTGTTCTTCCCGAACCTCTGGGAAGGGCTGATCCTGCGCAACTGGATGGGCGATCAGGGCCCGGTGCCGGGTCTGGCGACCTCGTGGTCGCGGATCGACGACAAGACGATCGAGCTGAAGCTGCGCGAGGGCGTCAAGTTCCACAACGGCGACGAGATGACCGCCGAGGACGTCGCCTTCTCGTTCTCGCCCGAGCGCGTCTTCGGCGACACCCAGCCGGTCGGCGGCAGCACGATCTTCGCCGAGAACTACACCCCGGCGACGGCGAAGGACCTGCCCGCCAGCGTGCCGGGCATCGGCCGCCGCCTGTGGCCGGCGCTGCAGGGCGTCGAGATCGTCGACAAATACACCGTGCGCTTCCACAACGCGACGCCCGACGTGACGCTCGAGGGCCGGCTCTATGCCTTCGGCAGCCAGATCGCCAACCGCCGCGCCTGGGACGAGGCGGCCAGCTATGCCGAATGGGCGGCGAAACCCGTCACCACCGGCCCCTACATGGTCGCCGAGTTCAAGCCCGACGTGTCGCTGACCCTCGTCGCCTTCGACGACTACTGGGGCGGCCAGCCGCCGCTCGAGAAGATCACCTTCGTCGAGGTGCCGGAAGTGTCGAGCCGGGTGAACGGCCTGCTGTCGGGCGAATACGACTTCGCCTGCGACCTGCCGCCCGACCAGATCGGCGCGGTCACCGGCACCCCGGGCTTCGAGGTGCAGAGCTCGACCATCTGGAACCACCGGATCTCGGTCTTCAACACGCAAAACGAGGTTCTGGCCGATCCGCGTGTGCGCCGCGCGATGACCCATGCGATCGACCGCCAGGCGATCGTCGAGGCGCTCTGGGCCGGGCAGACGGTGGTGCCGGCGGGCCTGCAGTTCGACAGCTTCCGCAGCTCGGACATGTTCATCGAGGGCTGGGCCGCGCCCGAGTATAACCCCGAACTCGCCCGCGACCTGCTGAAGCAGGCCAATTACAAGGGCGACGCGGTGCCCTACCGGCTCCTCAACAACTACTACACCAACCAGACGCCGACGGCGCAGATCATGGTCGAGATGTGGCGTCAGGTCGGCATGAACGTCGAGATCGAGATGAAGGAGAACTGGGCGCAGATCCATGACCCCGCCGGGATCAAGGGCGTGCGCGACTGGTCGGCCTCGAACCTGATCAACGACCCGATCACCCCGCTCGTGGTGCAGTTCGGCCCGAACGGCGAGGCCCAGCAGAAGAAGGACTGGACCAACGCCGAGATGAACCAGCTCTCGGTGGTGATGGAGACCTCGACCGATCACCCCACCCGCAAGAAGGCGATCGCGCGGATGCTGGAGATCGCCGAGCGCGAGGACCCGGCCTATCAGGTGCTGCACCAGAACGCGGTCTTCACCGGCATGCGCTCGGACCTGCACTGGAAGGCGGCGCCGGCCTTCGCGATGGACTTCCGCGCCTCGAACTGGGCCGCGGGCTGACCCCCTGCCCCGGCCATTCCCCGGCGGGCCGCGTGCCCGCCGGGGCTTTGCATTCCGGCCCCGGCCGGAAGACCGCGCCTTTCGGAAGGACCTCATGGACAGACTGGTGGAAATCCGCGACCTGCGCGTCGCCTTCGACGGTGTCCCGGTGTTGCATGGCATCGACCTCGACGTGGCGCCGGGCGAGGCGCTTGGCCTGGTGGGCGAGTCGGGCTGCGGCAAGTCAGTGACCTGGCTTGCGGCACTTGGCCTTCTGCCGGCGAAGGCACGGGTCACGGGCTCGGTCCGGCTGGGCGCGGGCGAGCTGGTGGGCGCGCCGCGCGAAACGCTTGAAACCGTGCGCGGCAAGCGCATCGCGATGATCTTCCAGGACCCGTCGAGCGCGCTGAACCCGGTGATCCGGGTGGGCAAGCAGATCTGCGAGGCGCTGCGGCTGCACCGCGACCTGCGCGGCGCGGCCGCGAAGGCCGAGGCGATCCGGCTGATGGAGATGGTCGGCATCCCCGACGCGCCGCGCCGCTTCGACCTTTACACCCACGAATTTTCCGGCGGCCAGTGCCAGCGGCTGATGATCGCGATGGCGCTCGCCGGCCGGCCCGAGCTGCTGATCGCCGACGAGCCCACCACCGCGCTTGACGCCACGATCCAGGCGCAGATCCTCGAGCTGCTTGCCCGGCTGCGGCGCGAGACCGGCATGGCCACCGTCTTCATCAGCCACGATCTGGGCGCCGTCGCGCAGATCTGCGAGCGGGTCTGCGTGATGTATGCCGGCCGGATCGTCGAGGCGGGTCGCGTCGAGCGCCTCTTCGCGCATCCGCGCCACCCCTATACCCGCGGCCTCTTCGACGCGATCCCGCAGATGACCGGGCCGCGGCGGCGGCTGGTGCCGATCCCGGGCACGGTGCCCGATCCGCGTGCCCTGCCGCCCGGCTGCGCTTTCGCGCCGCGCTGTTCGCGCGCGCATGAGGCCTGCAGCCGCACCCGCCCCGATCTGCTGGTGCAGCCCGACGGCCGCACCCTCGCCTGCGCCTATCCGGTGCCCGAGGCGCGGCCCGAAACCTTCAGCACGGAAAGGGCGATGACATGAGCCGTCCCCTGCTTCTCGAGGCGCGCGACCTGGTGCGCATCTACCGCTCCCGCCGCGGCCTGACCGGCAAGATCGCCGAGGTCCGCGCCGTCGACGAGGTCAGCCTGAAGCTGCGGGCGGGCGAGACGCTCGGCATCGTCGGCGAGTCGGGCTCGGGCAAGTCGACGCTCGGGCGGATGCTGCTGGGCCTCGACCCGGCGCAGGGCGGCACGGTGCTGTTCGAGGGCATGGCGCTGCCGCGCTTCGGCACGCCGGTCTGGCGCCGGCTGCGATCGCGCATGCAGATGGTCTGGCAAGATCCGCTCTCGGCGCTTGACCGGCGGCTGACAGTGGCCGCGCAGATCCGCGAGCCGCTCGACATCCACCGCATCGGCACACCGGACGAGCGCCCGGCCCGCACCGCCGCGCTGATGACCGCGGTCGGGCTGCGTGCCGATCAGGGCGGGCGCTATCCGCACGAGCTCTCGGGCGGCCAGCGCCAGCGCGTGGTGATCGCCCGCGCGCTGGCCACCAACCCCGCGCTTCTGGTCTGCGACGAGCCGGTTTCGGCGCTCGATGTCTCGATCCAGGCGCAGGTGGTGAACCTGTTGCGCGACCTGCAGGGGCAGAAGGGCCTTGGCATGGTCTTCATCAGCCACGACCTGAAGGTGGTGCGCAACCTCGCCGACCGGGTCGCGGTGATGTATCTCGGCCGGATCGTCGAGGAGGGCCCGGCCGAGCAGATCTTCGCCGAGCCGCGCCACCCCTACACCCAGGCGCTGGTCTCCTCGATCCCGGTGCCGGGGCGGCCGCTCGATGCCCGCATCCTGCTGCAGGGCGAGCCACCGAACCCCGCCGCGCGGCCCCCGGGCTGTGCCTTCCACCCGCGCTGCCCGCTGGCGCAGGGCCTGTGCCGCAGCCGCGTGCCGGCGCTGCGTGTGCCCGAGCCCGGCCGCGCCACCGCCTGCCATGTCACCGCCGGGGCGAATGCCCCCGTCGCCGCCTGAAAGGACCGCCGATGCTGCGCTTCGTCGCCCTGCGGCTTGCCCGCGCGCTTGCCACGGTGATCGCCGTGATGACCTTCGCCTTCGTCGTGCTGCGCCTGTCCGGAGACCCGGCGCAGGTGATGCTGGGCCCCGACGTGCCACAGGAGGCGGTCGAGGCCTTCCGCCGCGCCTGGGGGCTCGATGCGCCGCTGTGGCAGCAATACCTCGCCTATCTTGGCGCGATCTTCCGTGGCGATTTCGGCGTCTCGATGCGCGACCATTCGCCGGCGCTGGCGCTGGTGCTCGAGCGCGTGCCGGCAACGCTGCAACTGACGATCCCGGCGCTGATCCTGAAGCTCGGCCTCGGCATCCCCGCCGGCGTCTATGCCGCGCTGCACCGCGACAGCATCATCGACCGCGGGGTGATCCTGCTTGCCGTCGCGGGCTTCACCATCCCCTCCTTCGTGCTCGGGCTGGTGCTGGTGCTGATCTTTGCGGTGACGCTCGGCGTGCTGCCCTCGGGCGGTTCGGGGACCTGGGTGCACGGCATCCTGCCGACGCTCACCATCTCGATCGGCGGCATCGGCGTTCTGGCACGGTTCTCGCGCTCGGCGATGATCGAGGTGATGGGCCAGCCCTATATCCGCACCGCCGCGGCCAAGGGGGTAAAATGGCGCAATGTCGTGCGCGGCCATGCGCTGCCGAATGCCGCGGTGCCGATCGTGACGCTGGTGGGTTTCATGGTCGGCTCGCTGATCGCCGGCGCCGTCGTCGTCGAGACGATCTTCAGCTGGCCCGGCATCGGGCGGCTGCTGATCGTCTCGGTCAGCAACCGAGACCTCGCCGTGGTGCAGTGCATCCTGCTCTTGATCGCCGCGGTGATGGTCGTCTCGAACCTTGTGGTCGATCTGCTTTACGGCGCGCTCGACCCGCGGCTGCGCGCGCAGCCCGCTGCCTGAGGAGGACGCCATGGCCCTTGCCGACATCCTGCCCCGCTCCCGCCGCCTGCGGCTGCCCGCGGGCCTGCCCGTCTCGGTCGCGCTCAGCCTTTTCTGGCTCGCCGCGATGCTGCTTTGCGCCGCGCTCGCCGATCTGCTGCGCCCCTACCCGATCACCCGCATGGATCTGGCGGCGCGGCTTGCCCCGCCGCTGACGCCGCACCATTGGCTCGGCACCGACGAGCTCGGCCGCGACGTGCTCTCGCGGCTGATCCAGTCGGTGCGGGTGTCGCTGGTGATCGCCTTCGGCGCGACGATCCTCTCGGCGGTCTTCGGCACCACGCTCGGCTTTCTCGCCGCCAAGGCGCGCGGCTGGGTCGAGCATGCCGTCGTCATGCTTGCCGATTTCCAGGCGGCACTGCCCTTCCTCATCATGGCGCTGGCGGTGCTTGCCTTCTTCGGCTCGTCGATGCCGCTGCTGGTCGGGCTGATGGGCTTTTACGGCTGGGAGCGCTATGCCCGCATCGCCCGCGGCCTGGCGATCTCGGCCGGCGCGCAGGGCTATGCCGCGGCGGTGGTGCAGCTTGGCGCCAGCCCCGCCCGCGTCTATCTGCGCCACATCCTGCCCAATGTCGCCTCGACGCTGATCGTGTCGATGACCCTGACCTTCCCCGAGATCGTCTTGATGGAATCGGGGCTTTCCTTCCTCGGCCTCGGGGTGCAGCCGCCCGAGACGAGCCTTGGCAACATGGTCGGTTTCGGCCGCGATTACCTGACCACCGCGCCCTGGATCATGCTTGCCCCCGCCGTTGTCATCACCCTGACAACTCTTTCGATTTCGCTGGCCGGAGACTGGCTGCGCGACCGGCTCGATCCCACCATTCGCTGAAGGAGCTTCCCATGACCGCCATCAACGGCCACCGCGGTGCCCGCAACCTCTGGCCCGAGAACTCGCTTCCGGGTTTTCGCAACGCGCTGCAGCTTGGCTGCGACGCGATCGAGTTCGACGTGCATCTGACCGATGCGGGCGAGCTTGTGGTGATCCACGATCCGCTGCTTGACCGCACCACCGACAGCACCGGCCCGGTGCGCGCGCTGACGCCCGAGACCCGGCGCCGCACGCTGCTGAAGGACAGCGACACCGGCGTGCCGACGCTCGGCGAGGTGCTCGAGGTGCTGGCGCCGGTGCACGGCCTTGGCCTGCATGTCGAGATCAAGCTCGACGCCGCCGGCCAGCCCTATCCCGGCATCGCCGCCCGCGTCGCCGATGCGCTGATCGCGCACGGGCTGGAGCGGCGCGCGCATCTGACCTCCTTCGATGTGGGCACCCTGCGCGACTGCGCCGAAGTCGCCCCGTCGATCGCCCGTCTCGTCTCGGCCGATGCCGACTGGGTGGCGCGCCAGGGCGGGCTCGAGACCTTCCTGGGCACCGTCGGGCACCTCGTCGACATCGTGGCGCTGCGCCACGACTATCTCGACGCGGAATGGCGCGCGATCACCGCGCTCTGGCCGAAGGAACGGCTCTGCGCCTGGACGGTGAACGACGCGGACCGCATCCGCCATTTCCTCGACCTCGGCATCGGCCATCTGACCAGCGACCGGCCCGACCTCGCGCTGCGCCTGCGCAGCACCGAGCCCGCCTGATCAGCCCGCCAGCCGGGTCTCGACCGTGGCACCGTGCGACAGCGTGCGGTGCACCGGGCAGCGATCGGCAATCTCGAGCAGACGCGCGCGCTGCTCGGCATCCAGCGGGCCGGCCAGCGTGATCTCGCGCGAGAACACGTCGATCCGCCCGCCCGCGGCCTCGACCGCCGCCGCATCCTCGGCATGGAGCTTGCGGTGGCTCACCTCGACCCGGACATGCTCGAGTGGCCAGTTCTTGCGCCGCGCATACATCCGGATCGTCATTGAGGTGCAGGCACCAAGTGCCGACGACAGCAGGCCGTAGGGCGAGAGGCCGCGGTCGGTGCCCCCCTGCGCCAGCGGCTCGTCGGCGATCAGGTGATGGCGCGGCCCGGCGGTGACATCCTGCGCAAACCCCGCCGGGTCGGCCTCGGACACCCGCACCACGCCCTCCGGCACCCCCTCCGAGGCGGGCTCGGACAAATCGAGGTAATGCGCGGCCCAGGCGGCAATCACCCCCGCGGCATAATCGGCCTCCGCGGGATCGCTGATCATGTGATCGGCATCATCGAGGGTGACGAAGCTTTTCGGGTGTTTCGCGGCCAGGAAGATCCGCGTCGCATTCTCGATCCCCACCACCATGTCGCGCGGCGCGTGCAACACCAGCAGCGCGCGGTGCAGCGCCGCAACCGCCGGACCGACCGAGAGGCCCGCAAGGCTCTGCACGAAATCGCGCCCGATCCGCAGCCGGGCCGAACCGATGCTGACCTCGGCGCCGCCCTCGGCCGCGATCTCGGCGATCGACTCGCCGAAATGCCGCGCAAGCGAGGCCGGCGCGAAGGAGGCACCGATCGTCGCCACCGCCGTCACCGAGGGCATCTCGGAGGCCGCCAGAAGCGCCGCGGTGCCGCCGAGCGAATGGCCGATCAGCAGCCCCGGCGCCATGCCGCGCGCGGCAAGGAAGCGCGCCGCCGCGGTCAGATCGCCGATGCTCGCGGTGAAGCTGCGCGTCGCGAACCCCCCGCCCGCGCCGTCGATCCCGGTGAAATCGAATCGCAGCACGGCGATGCCCGCCGCCGCCAGCCGCGCCGCGATCCGCTGGGCCGCGGCGATGTCGCCACCACAGGCAAAGCAATGCGCGAACAGCGCCGTGGCCAGCACCGGCCCCGCCGGCAGCTCCAGCCGGGCCGCGAGCGGGGTGCCGTCGTGGCCCGGAAAGGTAAGCGTTTCCGAGGGCATGGGAGTCTCCTTGCGTGAATTCTGGGGACCAAGGTGGGGCAAGGTGCCGGTGCCGGCAAGGGCACAGGATGCGGCGCTTCGCCCCACGACCGATCTTGCCCCGATACGCAGTTGTGCGGGATCAAGGTGGCGACGCCCCGATCATGCCATGATCGCGCCGGATGGGGGAGGAGGAGACCGCATGGCGCAGCCCGCCGTCTTTCGCGTCGAGGGGGTGACGAAGACCTATGTCACCGGCAGCGTCACTGTTGCCGCGCTGCGCGGCATTGACCTGACGCTGAACGAGGGCGAGCTCGTGGTCCTGCTCGGCGCCTCGGGCTCGGGCAAGTCGACGCTGCTCAACATCCTTGGCGCGCTCGACAGCCCGACGACGGGGCGGGTGTTCTTCCGCGACACCGAGCTGACCGGGCTCGACGATGCCGGGCTCACCGCCTTCCGCCGCGCCCATGTCGGCTTCGTCTTCCAGTTCTACAATCTGGTGCCCAGCCTCACCGCGCGCGAAAACGTCGCGCTGGTGACCGAGATCGCACGCAACCCGATGCCGCCCGAAGAGGCGCTTGACCGCGTGGGCCTTGCCGCGCGGCTCGACCATTTCCCGGCCGAGCTCTCGGGCGGCGAGCAGCAGCGCGTGGCGATCGCCCGGGCGCTTGCGAAGCGGCCCGAGGTGCTGCTGTGCGACGAGCCCACCGGCGCGCTCGACAGTGCGACCGGGGTGACGGTGCTGCAGGCGATCTGGGAGGCGAACCGCGATCTCGGCACGGTGACCGCCCTCATCACCCATAATGCCGCGATCCGGCAGATGGCGCATCGGGTGATCCGGCTCGCCGACGGGCGCGTCACCGCGATCGAGGAGAACCCAGATCCAAGGCCGCCGCAGGGGATCGAATGGTGATGCGCGCCCTCGACCGCAAGCTGTTACGCGATCTGCGCCGGATCTGGGCGCAGGCCCTCGCCATTGCCCTCGTGCTTGGCTGCGGGGTGATGGTGTTGGTGCTGGCGACCGGCACCGAACGCTCGCTGCGGCTCGCCCGGCAGTCCTTTTACGACCGCATGCAATTCGCCGATGTCTTCGCCAGCGCGACGCGGGTGCCGAAGGGGCAATTGGCGGAAATCGCCGCGATCCCCGGCGTCGCGCAGGCCGAGGCGCGGATCTCGATGCAGGTGGTGCTCGACCTGCCCGGGCAGACGAAACCGGCACAGGCGCGGCTCGTCTCGCTGCCCGAGGCCGGCGCGCCGGTGCTGAACCGGCCGGTTCTGCGCACCGGCCGCCTGCCCGACCCGCGCGCAACCGACGAGGTGGCGCTGTCGGAAAGTTTCGCCGAGGCGAACCACCTTTTCCCCGGCAGCAGTTTCGGCGCGATCCTGAACGGGCAGTGGCGCGAGCTGCGGGTGACCGGGCTGATGCTCTCGCCCGAATTCGTCTATCTGATCGGGCCGGGTTCGGTGATGCCCGACGACAGCCGCTATGGCGTGATCTGGATGGGCGAGGTGCCGGCCGCCGCCGCCGCGGGGCTGACCGGCGCCTTCAACGACCTTGCCCTCACCCTGACCCGCGGCGCCTCGCGCGACCGGGTGATCGACGCGCTCGACCGGCAGCTTGCGCCCTGGGGCGGTACCGGCGCCTATGGTCGCGATCTGCAAAGCTCGGACCAGTTCCTCTCGGGCGAGCTCGATCAGCTCGGCGCGATGGCGGTGATCCTGCCGCCGATCTTCCTGATCGTCTCGGCCTTTCTGGTGAACATGGTGATGGGGCGGCTCATTGGGCTCGAACGGCCGGTGATCGGGCTGCTGAAGGCGATGGGCTTCACCGGGCGCGAGATCGCGCTGCATTACCTGAAACTCGCCGCCGGCATCGGCCTCGTCGGCGTGCTGATCGGCTGGGGCGCGGGCTGGTGGCTCGGCGCCGAGCTGACCGCGCTTTACACCCGCTTCTACCGCTTCCCCTGGCTCGTCTACACCCCGGGCACGGCGAGCTTCGCGCTTTCGGCGCTGATGGGGCTTGGCGCGGTGGTGGCGGGCGCGCTGCGCGCGGTGCGCGGCTCGGCCCGGCTTGCCCCGGCGGTGGCGATGCAGCCCCCCGCCCCGCCGCGCTTCCGCCGCGGCCAGATCGACGCGCTGGCGGCGCGGTTTGGCCTGCGGCAGACGACGATGATGATCCTGCGCGCGATCACCCGCTGGCCCGGGCGGGCGCTCGTCACCTCACTCGGCGTCGCCGCCTCGATCGCGGTGCTGGTGGCCTGCTTCTTCACCTATGATGCGATTTCCTCGGTGATCGACGCCGCCTTCAGCCGCACCAACCGCCAGACCGTCACCCTGACACTGGCCGAGAACGCGCCGCGCTCTGTCCTTGAGGATGCGGCCCATCTGCCCGGCGTGCTGCGCGCCGAGGGGGCGCTGATGGTGCCGGTGCGGCTGAGCCACGGGCCGCGCTCGGAGCGCACGGTGCTCGAGGCGCGCAGCCCCGAGGCCGCGCTGGTGCAGACCCTCGATGCCGGGGGCCGGACCGTGCCGCTGCCCGCCGACGGGCTGGCGTTGCCCGAAAGCCTTGCGACGAAGCTTGATCTCGGCGCGGGCGATCGCCTCACCGTCACCCTGCTCGCCCCGCCGCGCGACAGCTTCGAGATTGCGGTGACCCGGGTGATCCGCCAGGATCTGGGCGAGACGGTGCGCATCCCCGCCGCGGCACTTGCCGCGCGGATGCGCATGGCCGAGCAGGTGAACCGCATAGACCTGCTGCTCGACCCCGACCGGATGGCCGAGTTCGAGCGCGCGGTGAAGGCCACCCCGGCGATCGCCGGCACGCTGTTCTGGCCCGACGTGCAGCGCCAGTTCGACGCCACGCTGAATGAGAACCTGACCCGCTCGGTCAGCATCTATGCCGTGCTCGGCGTGCTGATCACCATCGGCGTCGTCTACAATGCCGCGCGGATCCGGCTGTCGGAACGCTCCTATGAACTTGCCAGCCTGCGCGTGCTCGGCTTCAGCCGCGCCGAGGTCGGCGGGGTGCTGGTGGGGGAACTCATGCTGCTCACGCTTCTCGCCATCCCGCCCGGCCTGCTCGGCGGTTACGGTTTCGCCGCGCTGATCGCCGAGGGCTTCTCGACCGATGTGGTGCGCATCCCGCTGGTGATCGCGCGCCGCACCTATGCCGTGGCGGCGCTGATCGCCACCGTCTCGGCCCTGGTCGCGGCGCTGGCCGTGCGCCGCCGGCTCGACCGCGTCAGCCTTGCCACCGCCCTGAAACAGAGGGAATGACATGATCCGCCCCCGCCATCCCGCCCGCCGTTCCCTCGCCCTTGCCGCCACCGGGCTGCTCGCCCTTGCCGCGCTGGTCTGGGCGTTCTGGCCCGAGCCGGTCACCGTCGATCTCGCCCGCGTCAGCCGCGCGCCGATGGAGGTGACGGTCGCGGCCGAGGGGGTGACGCGGGTGCGCGACCGCTACGAGGTGACGGCGCCGCTGACGGGCACGGTGCGGCGGGCGCCGGTTGCCGTGGGCGATGCGGTGCGCGCGGGCGAGACCGTCGTCGCCCGGATCGAGCCGCTCGAGCCCGCCTTCCTTGACACCCGCGCCCGCGCCGGGGCCGAGGCGGCGGTGGCCGAGGCGCAGGCGGCACTCGCCCTTGCCCGCGCCCGGCTGGCGCAGGCCCGCGCCGATCTCGATCAGGCCGAAAGCGATTATGCCCGCAACGAGGCGCTGGCCGCGCTTGGCCGGGTCTCGCAGCACCTGCTCGAGGAGGCGACGACGACCCGCGCCGTCGCCCGCAGTGCGCTTGAGGCGGCGCAATCCTCGGTCGACCTGCAACAGGCGACGCTTGCCCGCGCCCAGGCCGCCCTTCTCGGCCCGGGCGAGGATGGCGCGGCCAGCGCCTGCTGCATCGACCTGCGCGCCCCGGCCAGCGGCGCCGTCCTCGAGCTTGCGAACGAAAGTGCGCGGCCGGTGCAGGCGGGCGATGTGCTGATGACGCTCGGCGATCTTGGCGATCTCGAGATCGAGGTGGACCTGCTGTCCTCGGACGCGGTGCGGGTGGTGCCCGGGGCCAGCGCGCATGTCGAGCGTTGGGGCGGACCCGAGACATTGGCCGCGCGGGTGCGCCAGATCGAGCCCGCCGCCTTCACCAAGGTCTCGGCCCTCGGCATCGAGGAGCAGCGGGTGCATCTCAGGCTCGACCTGCTCACCCCGCCCGAGGCGCGGCCGGGGCTGGGCGATCAGTATCGCGTCTATGTGCGGGTGGTGATCTGGCAGGCGCCCGCGGTGCTGCAGGTGCCGATCGGGGCGCTGTTCCGCGACGGGGCCGGCTGGGCGGTCTTCGTGGTCGAGAGCGGGCGCGCAAGGCTGCGGGCGGTGACGATCGGGCATCAGACCGACCTTGCCGCCGAGATCACTGCGGGGCTTGCCGAGGGCGCGCAGGTGATCGCCTTCCCCGGCGCGCGGATCGCCGAGGGCAGTCGCGTCACCGCCGCCCCGGGCGGCTGACCGCCCAATCCTTGGGCAAAACCGGCGTTCCGAGCGGATTTTCACCCCGGCACATCCGGATTAAATTTGCGTATACGCAAAATTCTTGCCCAGGCTCGGCGCAACGAAAGGGCCCGCCATGTGGAAGACCGAAATCCGTGACAGCGCCGAAACCGCGCCCGCCGCCGCGCCGGCCCCCTCGCTGGGCGCCAGTCTGAAGGCGCTGCGGCTTGACCGGGCGCTGACCCTGACCGCGCTGGCGACCGAAAGCGGGGTCTCGGCGGCGACGCTGTCGCGGATCGAAAGCGGTCAGCTCTCGCCCACCTTCGAGGTGATCGCGAAGATCTGCCGCGGCCTTGGCACCGGCCTTGAGGAGCTTCTGAGCTATGGCACGAGGAAGCGGCTCGCGGGCTGGCGCTCGCTGACCCGGGCGGGCGACGGGCGGGTGATCGAGACCCCGCATTACCGGCTCGAACTGCTGTGCGACGACGTGATCCGCAAGCCCTACCTCGTCTTCCGCGCCGAGATCCGCGCCCGCAGTCTGGACGAATTCGAGACGCTGCAGGCCCACCCCGGACAGGAACAGCTGGTGGTGCAAAGCGGCCGCGTGCGGGTCTTCACCGAACATTACGCCCCCGTCGACCTCGGCCCCGGCGACAGCTTCGCCTTCGACAGTGCGATGGGGCATGCGCTGGTCTCGCTGGATGCCGAGCCGGCAACCGTTCTGTGGGTCTGCGACCTGCGCGAGACCCCGTAAGGAGAGACAGATGCAAGACGACCGGGTGGTGGTGATCGGTGCGGGGGTCATCGGCACGATGACGGCGCGGGCCCTGGCAAAACGCGGGCAGCGCGTCACGTTGATCGAGCGGTTGCCGGGCGCGGCCGAGCTGTGCTCGCGCGGGAATGCCGGGATGATGGCGGTGGGCCATGCCAAGGCCTGGGCCGAGCCCGCGGCGATCCCGGCGCTTGGCCGGGCGTTGCTCGGGCGCGAGCCCGCGGTGCGGGTGAGCCGGCTGATCGACCCGGCGCTGTGGCGGTGGGGGATCGACTTCCTGCGCCACTGCACCGCCTCGGCCAATGCGGTGAACAGCGACCGCGAGCGGCGGCTGGCACGGTTCAGCCGCGACATGCTGAAGGCGGCCGAGACCGAGATGGGCCTGCCCGTCGCCACCGCGCACGAGGGCGCGCTCTACCTGTTTCAGGACGGCGCGCAGTTTCGCAGCTATGCCGCCAAGGTCGGCACCGGCGGCGAGATCGAGGCGCTCGGTCCCGCGGCGCTGATCGCGCGCGAACCGGGGCTTGCGGCGATGCGCGAGCGTCTGGCGGGCGGGCTGCTCAGCCACATCGACTCGGTCGGCGACTGTCACCTCTTCACCCGCCGCACCGCCGCCTGGCTGGCCGAAACCGGCCGCATCGAGATCCGCTATGACACCGCCGTCACCGGCTTCACCCGCCACAACGGCCGGATCGTCGCGGTCGAGACCTCGGCCGGCCCGGTGCCCTGCGCGCAGGTGGTTCTGGCAACCGGGGTCGAGACCCCTGACCTGACCCGCCCGCTCGGCTTTGCCCCGGCGATCTATCCGGTGAAGGGCTATTCCGGCACCTGGCGGATCACCGACCCCACCGGCGTGCCGCGCCTGCCCTTCGTCGACGAGACCGAGCTGCTGGCCGTCGCCAATTACGGCGACCGGCTGCGGGTGACGGCGATTGCCGAATTCGCCGGGCGCGACCGCAGCCTGCCGGCCGAACGGGTGAAACTGCTCGATGACTATGTGCGGCGCAGCTTCGGCACGGCGGTCGATCTCGACACGCCCGAGTTCTGGACCGGCCTGCGCCCGACCACCCCCGCGGGCCCGCCCTTCCTCGGCAAGGTGAAGGGCGTGGCCAACCTCTGGATCAATGCCGGGCACGGCCAGCTCGGCTGGACCATGAGCCTTGGCGCGGGCGAGATCCTCGCCCAGCACCTCACCGGCGAAACCCCGGCGCTGCGCGACGTCTCGGCGCGCGCACGCTGGCTTGCGGCGGCATAGGAGAGGGCCCGTGAAGATCCTGAGCCTTGCGGAAACCCGCGCCGCCCTGCCCTTCGAGGCGCTGATCGAGGCCCTCGACGCCGGCTTTCGCGCCGGGGGCGAGGTGCCGCTGCGCCACCAGCACCTGATGACCAACCCCGGCGCGGCCGAGGACGTGCTGCTGCTGATGCCGGCCTGGCAGGCGGCGGGCTGGGGCGGGGTGAAGATCGTCAACGTGCACCCGGGCAATGCCGGGCTCGGCCTGCCGGCGATTGCCTCGAGCTATATCCTCTTCGAGCGGCGCACCGGCGCGCATGTGCTGATCCTCGACGGTGGCGAGCTGACGGCGCGGCGCACCGCGGCGGCCTCGGCGCTGGCGGCGAAACGCCTCGCCCGCCCCGACAGCCGCCGCCAGCTGATCGTCGGCGCCGGCCGGGTCGGCGCGAACCTCGCGCAGGCCTATCGCGCCGCGCTGCCGATCGAGACGGTCGAGGTCTGGAACCGCACCGCGGCCTCGGCCGAGGTGCTGGCGGCCGAGCTGCGCGCAGGGGGCATCGCGGCGCAGGCGGTCACCGATCTCGCCGCGGCGGTCGGACGCGCCGATGTGATCTCCTGCGCCACGCTCGCCCGCGCGCCGCTGATCCGCGGCGACTGGCTGCGCCCCGGTCAGCACATCGACCTGATCGGCTCCTTCACCCCCGAGATGCGCGAGGCCGACGATGCGGTGCTGCGCCGCGCACGGATCTTCCTCGACACCGATCACGCCCGGGTGGAAAGCGGCGACATCGCGCAGCCGCTCGCCTCGGGCGCGATCGGCCTTGCCGACATCGAGGGCACGCTCGACACCCTGTGCCGCGAGAACCTGTTCCCGCGCCGGTCACGCGACGAGATCACGCTGTTCAAGGGGGTGGGCTCGGGGCTCGAGGATCTGGCCGCGGCGATCCTCGCCCATGACCGGGTGGTGGGCTGATCAGCCCGCCGCAGCGGCCCGCGCCGCCTCGAAGGCGCGGGTCTCGGCCGTCAGCCATTTGCAGAACACCTGCAACGGCTCGTAGCTGTCCTGATCGCGCGGCCAGCACAGGTAATAGGCCTCTTCCGAGCGCATCGGCGCATCGAGCGCGCGCACCAGCCGCCCCGCCGCGATCTCGTCGTCGATGAGGAAGGTCGGCAGCAGCGCCACGCCCAGCCCCGCCGCAGCCGCCTGCGCCGCCGTGGCGAACTGGTCGAAGAGCATCCCGTGCACGTTCTGCGCATCGACATCGTGGCGCAGGAAATACCGCTCCCACGCATCGGGGCGCGAGGTCAGGTGCAGAAGCGGCGCCGTGCGCAGATCCGCCGCGGTGCCGAAGTGATAGCGTTCCAGAACCTCCGGCGCGCAGGCCGGCACCACATCCTCGCCCATCAGATGGACGCAATCGGCGCCCGGCCAGTCGGTGCGGCCGAAATGGATCGCGGCATCGACCGCCTCGTTGCGAAAGTCGAACTGCGTCAGCCGGGTGACGAGGTTGATGGTGATGCCCGGGTTCTCGGCCAGAAACCCCGGCAGCCGCGGCGCCAGCCAGCGCGTGCCGAAGGTGGGCAGGATGGCCAGCGACAACGTGCCGCCATGCGGGTTCGCGCGCAGGTTCATCGAGGCCTGCGAGATCTTCTGCAGCGCCTCGCGCACCTCGCGCGCATAGGAGGCGCCGCCCAGCGTCAGCCGGATCGTCTGCTTCTCGCGGTGGAACAGGCAGGTGCCGAGCTGTTCCTCGAGCGCGCGGATCTGCCGCGACACCGCGCTTTGCGTCAGCGACAGCTCCTGCGCGGCGCCGGTGATCGACTGCAGCCGGGCCGCGGCCTCGAAGGCCTGCAGCAGCGACAGCGACGGCAGAAAACGGCGCGGGGTTTTCATCAGCAGGGCTCCGAGCAGCTCGCGCCTGCTTTCGCCCGCGCCCCGCGCCGAGACAAGCATTTTCTGCCGCTCAGACCGCAAGGCGACGCAGGATCCGCGCCTCGATGCGGCCGACGACCCGGGTCAGCGGGAAGGCCACGGCGAAATAGATCACCGCGATCGCCGTCAGCATCTCGACCGGGCGCCCGGTGCGGTTCGAGATCGAGGAGCCGATGAACATCAGATCCGCCATGCCGACCGCCGAGATCAGCGCGCTTTCCTTGAACAGCGCGACCGCATTCGACAGAAGCGTCGGGATCGCGCGCAGGAGCGCCTGCGGCAGTACCACCCAGAGCGCGAGGTTCATCCCGGTGATGCCGAGCGCGCGGCAGGTGTCGTATTGCTCGCGCGGGATCGACTTCAGGCTGGCGCGGAAGGTCTCCGAGGTGATCGCCCCGGCATAAAGCGTCAGCGCCACCACCGCCGAGGCGAAATTGCCCGGCTCGAAGCCCAGAAGCAACGGCAGGCAGTAGAAGATCCAGAACAGCTGGATCAGTACCGGCGTGCCGCGGAAGAGCTCGACATAGAAGGTTGCGAACGCCCGCAGCGGCATCAGGCGCGAGCGCCGCGCCTGCGAGGTGAGAAAGCCAAGCGCAATGCCGAGGGCAAGGCAGATCAGCGTCAGCCGCACACTCATCCACAGCCCGATCAGCAGCGCGTCCCAGTACTTGAACGGGACCATGGGGTCGAAATGCATCATCGGAACGCCTCCTCAGGCCTGGACGCGGTCGAACCGCGCCTCGATGCGCTGGACGATCAGCGAGACCGGCGCCGAGATCGCGAAATAGATCGCGGCGACGACGGTATAGGTCTCGATCGGGCGATAGGTCTCGGTGGCGAGCATCTTGCCCTCGTACATCAGGTCCGGAATCGCCACGAGCGCGACCAGCGCGCTTTGCTGGAAGATGGTGATGCCATTCGTCATCAGCACCGGCAGCGCGGCGCGCAGGGCATGCGGCAGGATGACATGGCGGATCCGGGTCCAGCCGCTCAGGCCAAGCGCCGCGCAGGCGTCATATTGCTCGCGCGGGACGGACTGGATCGCGGCGCGGTAGCCCTCGGCGTTGAAGGCGGCAAGGTTCACCCCAAGCGCCAGCACCGCCATCACCATCGGGTCGATGAACAGGTTGAACAGGATCGGCACGCAGTAGAAGAACCACACCACCTGCACCAGCACCGGGGTGCAGCGAAAGACCTCGACCATCGCCGCGGCGGGCGCACGCAGCAGCGCGCTTTTGGCGCCAAGCAGCAGCGCGACGGCAAAGCCCAGCGTCAGCCCGATCAGGTTCGCAAGCCCCGTGAGCTCGAGCGAGACCACAAGCCCCTGTCCGAGCTTGTCGAGGTTCTGCCATACATAGAAGAACTGCAGATCGTAGCTCATCGCGCCCTCACCTCTTCTTCGCGAAGACGCGCTCGACGAATTCGCGGGTGCGGGCGACCTGCGGGGCGTCGAGCACCTGCTCGGGCGGGCCGTCCTCGACCACCACGCCGCCGGCGGCAAAGACCACGCGGCTCGCGATGTTGCGGGCGAAATGCATGTCATGGGTGACGATCATCATCGGCATGCCGGCATCGGCAAGCTCCATCATCACCGCCTCGACCTCGGCCACGAGCTCGGGGTCGAGCGCCGAGGTCACCTCGTCGAAGAGCAGCAGATCGGGGTCGAGCATCAGCGCGCGGGCGATGGCGACACGCTGCTTCTGCCCGCCCGACAGCTGCGAGGGATAGGCGCGCGCCTTGGCCTCAAGCCCGAAGCGGGTCAGCAGCCCCATCGCCTTTTCCTCGGCCTCGGCGCGGGGCATGCCGCGGGTCTTCACCGGGGCGAGGGTGAGGTTGCGCAGGATGTCGAGATGCGGGAACAGCGTGTAGTGCTGGAACACCATGCCGACGCGCGCCTGCAGCTTGCGGTCGATCTTCGTCTTCGCCCCGTCGCGCAGGATATAGGGCTTGCCGTCCATGTAGATGTCGCCGCCGACGATGTCCTCGAGCCCCATGACGATGCGCAAGAGCGTCGACTTGCCGCCGCCCGAGGGGCCGATGATGACCAGCCGGTCGCCGCGGTCCATCGAGAGCGTCAGGCCCTTGAAGATCTCCAGATCGCCATAGGATTTGTGCAGGTTGTGAATTTTGAGGAGCTTGTCCTGAGCCATCGTCCTTGCCTTCGTGCAGAGGGGCGGGCGGAGGTCTGCCCCCGCCCGCCGGTTTTGGGTGGGGCTCACTGGCCCTCGGCCAGAACCTCCTGCACCGATTTCTCGACCAGCGCCTCGACATGGCCGGTGGCGACCTTCTCCTCGATGAAGATGTTCAGCGCGTCGATGTCCTTTGCCGGGAAGCCGGCATTCAGGCCAAAGCCGATGCCCTGCTTGGCGATCGCCGGCTCGGGCGCCAGATCGACGGCCCAGTCCTTGTTCGCGGCGATGAACAGCCGGTTGGTGTCGGACGGATCGGCCAGCACGTCGGCGCGGCGCGACATCACCGCAAGGCGCGCCTCGTCGGACGACGGCAGGCGCACGATCTTCGCCTTCTTCACCAGCGGCGAGACCGACTTGTCCATCGCGGTGCCCGAAACGACGGCGATGGTGACATCGTCCTTGTCGAGATCGGCCAGACTCTTCGCCCCCGCCGGGATCTTCGGGTTGTCCTTGTTGTAAAGCAGCGTGATCTCGTAGGGCACGGCCGGGTCCGAGAAGGCGATGGCGAGCGCCCGGGTCGGCGTGCGATTGAGCGCGAGCGACAGGTCCCATTTGCCGGCCTGCAGACCGGCGACGATGTTGTCCCACGTGGTGTCGACGAATTCGACCGGCACGTTCAGCACTTCCTCGCCGAACTCGCGGCACAGGTCGGCGAAGAAGCCGCTGTATTCGCCGGTGACCGGGTCGCGCATCACATAGGGCGGGAAGACGGCGGCGCCGCAGCGCAGCTTGCCCGCCGCCTGCACGCCCGCCCAGCCCTCTTCGGGCGAGCCGGCGGTTGCGGTGAGGGGGGCGGCAAGGCCGAGCACGGCGGCAAGGCCAAGCGCGGCAAGGGACTTGAACGGGTGGATCACGGGGGGCACTCCCTGATGAGACGGTTCTTCTGGCGGCACCCGGGCGGCAGGGCCGCGGGCTCGTCCCCAGATCGGCGACGGCGCGCCCCCCGAGACAATCAAGCGATGCGCAAAAGCTCATTCCGTTTCAGAATGAACATCCGGATTTTCATTGAATCCCAGCGGGCTGCACGGTGCGACCGCGGGTCCGCGGAACGATGCGGCGGCAGGAGGTCCGCGAAGCGCCCAATCTTTGAGCGCCATTTTGCCGGCAAAGAACGATTCTGTGCCGGCTGAGAAAGGATGAGGATTTCAGGCTTTTCGTCCGTTTCCGCCGCGCGCAGGCCTCGGAAGCCGCCACATCGGAAGCGCCGCGCGGCCGGTTCGCCCCGCGGCGCAGGCGCGATCAGAACGCGCGGCACGGCATTCCGCAACGGAATGACAGGGCGGAAAGGCGCGCCGCCGGGGCGTGGCCGGCAGCGGCAGCCGTGCTCAGACCCCGCCGCGCCAGGGCAGCACCCAGGGCGCCGAGCGGCGCGCGATGCGGTCGGTCAGGAGCGCCAGCGCCAGCACCAAGGCAAGCGACAGCACCGAGAGCGCCGCCGCCCCGGTCGAATTGCCCTGCTGTTGCAGCGCGAAGATCATCACCCCCACGGTCTCGGTCCCGGCCGACCACAGCAGCGCCGAGAGCGTGAGCTCGTTGAAGGCGGTCATCACCACCAGCACCGCCCCCGCGGCGGCGGCCGGCGCCGCAAGCGGCGTGAAGATCCGCGCGATGCGGCGCAGCGCAGGGGCGCCGGCGATCCGCGCCGCCTCGTCGAGTGCGGGCTCCATCGCCTGCGCGACCCCGCCCACCGGGCGCAGCACCAAGGGCAGGAAGCGCGCCAGATAGGCGAAAAGCAGGATCACCGGCGTGCCGTAGACGGAAACGCCCAGCCCCGGCAGCGGCGGCAGGAAGACGAGGATCATCGCGAGCGCCAGCACCGTGCCCGGCACCACGAAGGGGGCGTCGGCGAGCGTATCGAGCCGGCGCAGAAGCGGTTGCCGGGCGATCTGCGCGAACCAGGCGAAGGGCAGTGCCACAAGGGCCGAGAGCGCCGCCGCGGTCAGCGACAGGCCCAGCGAATTCACGAAGGCGCGGCGGATCACCGGATCGGCGAGCGTCTGCGTGACATTCGCGAGCGTCACCGTCTCGGCCGTCAGCCGCATGCCGAGCGCCGGCACCAGCGCCGTGCCGAGAAGCGCCGCGATCGGCGCGATCAGCAGCACGCCGAGCATGGCCCAGAGCACCGCCAGCGCCAGCCCGCGCCCGCGCCCCGGATCAAAGCCCGCGAAGGGCCGTCCGGCGGCGACCGGCACCGAGAGGCGGCAGATCAGCGCGCTGCGGGCCAGAAGCGCCAGCCCCGCCAGCCCGATCAGCATCAGCGCCAGCACCGCGACCTGACCGAGCACCTGCGGGCCAAAACCATTGAGCCGCTGATAGATCAGCGTGGTCAGCATCGGGAAGCGGCCCGGAATGCCCAGAAGCGCCGGCACGCCGAAATTGCCCACCGCCGCCGCGAAGGCGAGGATCGCGCCGGCCAGGATCTGCGGCAGGCAGAGCGGCGCGATCACCCGCGCGACGATGCGCATCGGGCCGGCGCCCGCGATCCGCGCCGCCTCGACCAGATCCGCCGGCACCGCGCCCAGCGCCGCACGCACGGCGAGAAAGACGAGCGGCATATGCTCGATCCCCATCAGCCAGGCGACGCCGGCGCCCGAGTAAAGCGGATTGCGCGCGCCCGCCCCGGGGGCAAGGCCGAGCGGCGCAAGGATCGGCGAGGAGGAGCCGAAAAGCTCGATCCAGGCAAGCGCCATGATCTGCGACGGGATCAGCATCGGCGCGAGCGCGAGGAAGGTCATCGCCACCCGCCCCGGCAGCCGCATCAGCCCGAGCGCCAGCGCCAGCCCGGTGCCGAGCGTGACCGAGACGGCAACCGATCCGGCCGAGGCGGTGAGCGTGTTCGCCAGCGCCGCCCGCGCCGCGCGGCTGAAAAGCGCCTCGCGGATCAGGCCAAGGGGGCGGCCGGCATCGTCGGGCCCGAAGGCCTCGAGCAGCAGCCGCGCCAGCGGCCACAGGCCAAGGCCGAGGACGTAAAGGGCAATCAGGGCGATGACGAGACCGTCACCGCCCGGAAGGCGCGCGCGCAGACCCGCGCGCGCGGCAGAGGCCGTCAGATCAGCCACCGAAAAGGTCCGAGAAGGTCTCTTTCGTGTCCTTGTCGGCGGCGAGCATCTTCGCCGGATCGGCCGACAGGATCTTCAACGAGGCGGGGTCGGGATAGCCCGCGGGCTGGGCCACGCCCTCGAGGATCGGGAAATAGCCCTGCGCCGCCGACTGTTCCTGCGCCGCACGGCCCAGCTCCCAGTCGACGAAGACCTTCGCCGCCTCGATGTTGTCGCTGTCCTTCAGGATCGCGACCGGCTGGGTGATCGACGAGACGCCTTCCTTCGGGAAGACGAAATCGACGGGCGAGCCCTTGGCCTTCGCATTCATCGCCATGTATTCGATGATGATGCCATAGGCCTTTTCGCCGCGCGCCACGGCCTCGAGCACGGTGCCGTTGCCCTGCCCCGCGACCGCGCCGTTCTTCGCCAGCGCCTCGTAATAGGGCCAGCCGAATTCGGGCTGCTGCACCATGGTGCCGACATGGATCACCGCCGCGCCGGAGTAGAGCGGGCTCGGCATGATCGTCTGCGCCGCGATCTCGGGTTTCTCGAGATCGGCCCAGGAGGTCGGCGCCTGTTTCACCAGCGTGGTGTTGTAGACGATGCCGGTGGTGATCAGCTTGGTGCCGAAGAAGGTGTGGTCGGGGTCGACGACCGCGGCCGGAATGCCGGCAAGCGGCGCGTTGTCATAGGCATAGAGGCGGCCGTCGGCCTTCAGCTGGGTCATCGCCACGGCATCGGCGATCAGCATCACGTCGGCCGGGCTGCTGCCCGCGGCAAACTCGGCCTGCAGCTTCGACATCAGCTCGGTCGTGCCGGTGCGGAACACCTCGACGGTGATCTCCGGGTGGTCCTTGTTGAAGGCGGCGACGACGGCGGCCATCTGGTCGCTCGGCTGCGAGGTGTAGACGGTGATCGTGCCTCCGGCCTGGGCCAGCGCGCCGGTGGCGAGCGCGGTGGAGGTGAGGAGCCCGAGGGCGAGGCGGCGCAGGAGCGTCATGGTTGGGTATCCCTGATCTTTGAAACTGGGCGTGGGCTAGCGCCGCGATGCGACAGCCGGGTGACGGTGGTTTTACAGTTCCGTGTCGGCGAGCGGTCTTTCGTGCCAGCGCCCGTCGGGGGCGGGCGACCAGCGCGAGACCTCGCCGTTCAGCGGCCGGCGGAAGGCGCCCGTGCCGATCAGCGCGTGGAGCTCGCGCGCCACGCCCGAATGAGCGACGATCAGCACCGGGGGGCGACAGTCGAGCCCGGCAAGGGCAGCGCGGATCCGGGCACGGAAGTCGAGCGGCCCCTCGCCGCCCGCCGGGGTCTCGTCGCGGCGCAGCGTGGCGCGCGGCGCGCCCTCCCAGACGCCCCAGTTGCGCTCCGCCAGCCCCGCATGAAGCCGCACCGGCAGGCCGAGGCGGGCGGCGACCGGGGCCGCCGTCTCGCGGGCGCGGGCAAGCGGCGAGCACCAGATCGTCGCCGGCCGCTCGGCGGCAGGCAGCGCCGCAAGGGCCCGCGCCGCGGCACGCGCCTGGCCCCGGCCGGTGGGGGTCAGCGGCAGGTCCATCGCGCCGGCGATCAGATCGGCAGCATTCGCTGCGGTCTCGCCATGGCGCAGGAACAGGAAGGGCGTGTCGAAGGGCAGGATCACCAGTGCATCTCCGCGGTTTCGGCAAAGACCGCGCCGGGCAGCGCGGCGGCCAGCGCGCGCCGGCCCGCGGCCGGGATGAAGGCCGCCATCGCCTGCGCGGGGGCGATCGCATCGAGCAGCGCGCGGGTGGTGGCGAGCGGCGGGTGCACGTTCCAGCGCAGGAAGGCGGCCCGGCCGGCGCGCGTCAGCGCCTCGGCCGGGGTGGCGACGCCCAGATGCCCGGTGAAGACGATCCGCGCTTCGCCGGTCTCGGCAAAGCGTGTGGCAAGCGTTGCGGCCACGCCGCCTTCGGCATTCGGGCCGGCGGCGATCATCACCCCACGCGCGGGCGCCTCGGGGTCAAGCGGGCGGGTCGCGGCCAGAAGCCGCGCCAGCGCCGCCGCGCCGCCCGGCGCAAGCCAGCCCGGACAGGCCTGCATCACCGCAGCCACGCGCCGGTGCGCGGGACAGAGGAAGACCTCATGCCCGGCCTCGAGGAACACCCGCGCCATCTCGAGCCCACGGCCCGCAGCGGGGGCAGGCAACAACAGCGGCCCTTCGGCGGCAAGCGCCAGCAGCGCCGCGCGCTGCGCGGGCAGGGCCTCGTCCGCCGCGCCATAGCTTGCATCCAGCACCGCAGCGCGGGCGGTGGGCGGCGTGGCACAGGGCCAGAGACTGCCCTCGACCGACAGATCGCCGGTGTAGAGAAGCCCCGCCGCCCCGCCGATCCGCATCCACACCGCCCCCGGCGCATGGCCCGAAGGGCCGGTCTCGACCGGCACGCCCAGCACCGCCCCGCGCGCGGGCAAAAGCCCGCCCGAGGCGGCGGCGACCGCGGGCGACAGCGCGGTGACCGGTGCCGTGGCGAAGACCGGCGGCGCGCCGATCTGGCCAAGCAGCGACAGCGCGCCGATATGGTCGGGATGGCCGTGCGAGATCAGCACCGCATCGACACGGCCCACCCCCGCCAGATCGGGCATCCGCCCGGCATCGGGCCCGGTGCCGAGATCGAGCAGGAACCGCCGCCCGGAAATTTCCAGCAGGAAGCAGGCGGGCCCCTTCGCATCGAAGCCCGAGATCGCGATGAGGGACGGCATCAGGCGAAGACCGGCTCGGCGGCGGGCGCCAGCTCCTCGCGCGGCAAGACCCAGCCGCCGCGCAGCTGCAACCCGACGAGCGTGCCCGGCGCCACCGCCGCGCGGCTGCGCAGCTCGAGCGGTTCGGGCAGATCGAGCCCCTCGGGCAGGCAGGCGAGCACATATTCGCCGCCCTCGAAGCGCTGGTCGATGACCCGCGCCGACAGATCCGCCGTACCCGCGGCGAGCGTCAGGTCGCGCGGGCGCAGGCACAGCCAGGCCGGGCCCGGCGGCGCCGCGCCGGGCAGCGACAGAAGCCACGCGCCAAGGCGCAGCTTCACCCGCCCGCCCTGCGCCGCCAGTGCCGTCACCGGCAGCGTCCGGCCATTGCCGACGAAGCGCGCCACCATCGGCGTCGCCGGGCGGTCGAACAACACCTCGGGCGGGGCGATCTGCTCCATCCGGCCGCGGTCCATCACCCCCACAAGGCTCGCGATCGCCATCGCCTCGTTCTGGTCATGGGTGACGAAGACGAAGGTGGTGCCCGAGGCGCGGTGGATGCGGCGGAACTCGGCCAGCATCGACTGGCGCAGATGCGCATCGAGGTTGGCCAGCGGCTCGTCGAGCAGAATGAGCGCCGGCCGCGCGGCGAGGCTGCGGGCAAGCGCCACGCGCTGGCGCTGCCCGCCCGAGAGCTCATGCGGACGCCGCCCCGCGGCATGGGCGAGCCCGACGGTCGTCAGCGCCTCCTCGATGCGGCGCGCACGCTCCTCCGCGGGCAGACGGTTCAGCCCGAAGGCCACGTTGCCGGCGACCGTCATCTGCGGCCAGAGCGCGTAGGACTGAAACACCATGCCAAGCCCGCGCGCGCCCGGTTCGACGAAGCGCCCGGGCCCCGCCACCTGTTCGCCGGCGATGCGGATGGTGCCGGCATCGGGCCGCTCGAGCCCGGCGATCAGCCGCAACAGCGTGGTCTTGCCGCAGCCCGAGGGGCCAAGGAGCGCGAAGAAGGCCCCCGAAGGCACCTCCATGGTGATGCCGTCGACGGCATGTGTCGCCCCGAAGGCAAGCCGCAGGTGCGAGGTCTCGATGCTGGCCATTCCCGTTCCTTCCGTTCGGGGCGGCGGCTACACCCGCGAGGTGACCGCAGTGTGACAGCGCGCGCCGCCGCACCGCCCCCCCTTCGGCCAAAGTCTCTGGCCTTGCCCGCACAACCGCGTTAAACCGCCGCAAAACCGGAGCAAGGGCGGGATCATGGCGCGTCACCTCATCACCTCGGCGATTCCCTACATCAACGGCATCAAGCACCTCGGCAATCTCGTGGGCTCGCAACTGCCGGCGGACCTCTACGCCCGCTATCTGCGCGCGCGCGGCCACGAGGTGATGTTCATCTGCGCGACCGACGAGCACGGCACCCCGGCCGAGCTGGCGGCGGCGAAGGCGGGCAAGCCGGTCGATGTCTATTGCACCGAGATGCACGAGGTGCAGGCCGAGATCGCCGCCGGCTTCCGGCTGAGCTTCGACCACTTCGGCCGCTCCTCCTCGGCGCAGAACCGGGTGCTGACCCAGCATTTCGCCAAGGTCCTGGCCGAGCACGGGCTGATCCGCGAGGTGACGGAAAAGCAGATGTATTCGGTCGCCGACGGCCGCTTCCTGCCCGACCGCTACATCGAGGGCACCTGCCCGAACTGCGGCTATACCTCGGCGCGCGGCGACCAGTGCGACAATTGCACCAAGCAGCTCGACCCGGTCGATCTGATCAACCCGCGCTCGGTGATCTCCGGCTCGACCGATCTCGAGATGCGCGAGACGAAGCACCTGTTCCTGCGGCAATCCGCGATGAAGGACAAGCTCGCCGCCTGGATCGACAGCAAGACCAACTGGCCGGTGCTGACCACCTCGATCGCGAAGAAATGGCTCTTCGACGGCGACGGGCTGCAGGACCGCGGCATCACCCGCGACCTTTCCTGGGGCGTGCCGGCGCAGTTCGAGGGCGCACCGTGGTCGGGGATGGAAGGCAAGGTCTTCTACGTCTGGTTCGATGCACCGATCGAATATATCGGCGCGACGCAGGAATGGGCGGACAAGACGGGGGGCGACTGGGCGCGCTGGTGGCGCACCGACAAGGGCGCCGAGGACGTGACCTATACCCAGTTCATGGGCAAGGACAACGTGCCCTTCCACACGCTCTCCTTCCCCTCGACCATCCTCGGCTCGGGCGAGCCCTGGAAGCTCGTCGATTACATCAAGTCGTTCAACTACCTGAATTATGACGGCGGCCAGTTCTCGACCTCGCGCGGGCGGGGCGTGTTCATGGACCAGGCGCTCGGCCTGCTGCCGCCCGATTACTGGCGCTGGTGGCTGCTGAGCCATGCGCCCGAAAGCGCCGATGCCGAGTTCACCTGGGAGAATTTCCAGGTCTCGGTGAACAAGGATCTTGCCGATGTTCTGGGCAACTTCGTCAGCCGTATCACCAAGTTCTGCCGTTCGAAATTCGGCGAGACGCTGCCCGAGGGCGGGCTCTGGGGCGAGCGCGAGATCGCGCTGATCGCCGAGCTGGCGACCCGCGTGCGCGACTACGAGCGGCTGATGGACGAGAAGGAAGTCCGCAAGGCCGCGACCGAACTGCGCGCGATCTGGGTCGCAGGCAACGAATATCTGCAGGCCGCAGCGCCCTGGACCGTGTTCAAGACCGATCCGGCACAGGCCGCGGCGCAGACCCGTCTGGCGCTGAACCTGGTGCGGCTCTATGCGGTGCTGTCCGAACCCTTCATCCCCGATGCCGCCGCCACGATGCTGGCCGCGATGCAGACCGGGGACCGCAGCTGGCCCGGGGACATCCGCGCCGCGCTCGAGGTGCTGCCGGCGGGCCATGCCTTCACCACCCCCGAGGTGCTGTTCCGCAAGATCGCCGACGAGGAGCGCGAGGACTGGCAAAACCGCTTCGCCGGCACCCGCGACTGAGCGCGCAAGGGGGGCGCTGCCCCCCTCGGCCTGCGGCCTCTCCCCCCGGGATATTTCGGGCGATTGGAAGACAAGGGCTTCTCCCGGCTTCCAATTGCCGCAAATATCCCGGGGTGAATTGCCCCGCAGGGGCAAGAGGGGCAGCGCCCCTTTCCTTTCCCGCGCAAGGCCCCATCATCGGGGAAAAAGGAGACAGCCATGGCCCAGACCTGCATCCTGATCGGCGCCCCGGTGGACAGCGGGCAAAAGCGGGCGGGCGCCTTGATGGGCCCGGCCGCCTATCGCGTCGCCGGCATCGCTGCGGCGATCGAGGAGCTCGGCCACAAGGTGATCGACCGCGGCGATGTGGCGATTGCCCCCTGTGCCCCCCTGCCCCATCCGAACCCGGCGGTGCATCACCTCGCCGAGACCCTCGCCTGGACCGAGGCGCTTGCCCGCGCCGGCGAGGCGGCGGCGGCCGAGGGGATGCCGGTCTTTCTCGGCGGCGATCATTCGCTGTCGCTCGGCTCGGTCGCCGGGATGGCCGCCCATGCCGAAACGGCGGGCCGGCCGCTCTTCGTGCTCTGGCTCGATGCGCATACCGATTTCCACACCCCGGAAAGCACGGTCTCGGGCAACCTGCACGGCACGCCCGTGGCCTATATCGCCGGCCGGCCGGGCTTTGCCCCCTTCCCGCCCTTCCCGGCGCCGGTGCCGGGCGAGCGGATCGCGATGCTCGGCATCCGCTCGGTCGATCCGGCGGAGAAATCCGCGCTGATCCCCGAGGAGATCGAGATCGCCGACATGCGCGTTCTTGACGAGCGCGGCTTTGGTGCGCCCTTGCGCGAATTCCTCGACCGGGTACGGGCGGCAAACGGGCTGCTGCATGTCTCGCTCGACGTCGATTTCCTCGACCCGTCGATCGCGCCCGCGGTCGGCACCACGGTGCCGGGCGGCGCCACCTTCCGCGAGGCGCATCTGGTGATGGAGCTGTTGCACGAATCGGGGCTCGTCACCTCGCTCGACCTCGTCGAGCTGAACCCCTTCCTCGACGAGCGCGGCCGCACCGCGAAGCTGATGGTCGATCTGGTCGGCTCGCTGATGGGCCGGAAGGTCTTCGACCGGCCCACCCGCTCGTTCTGAGGCGCTAGCCCGCCGGCACCCCGGCCACCGCGCCCTTCGCCAGAAGCTCCGCGAGCGCCGGGTTCTCCCCGGCGGCCTCCGGGGCCGGCGTGGGCGCGGGCGTCGTGCGGTGGCGCAGGTAATAGGCCTCGCGCGCGCCGAAATAGAAGCTGACGATCGCCCCCAGAAGCCACCACAGCGGCTCGGGCACATAGTTCAGCCCGACCATGCGCCGCGCAAAGGCGACCGGATCGAGCATCGCATAGACGAAGAGCCCGAGCGTGCCGAGCGCCAGCAGCGGCCGCGGCAGCCGGTTCAGCCCGTTCACGAAATGGTCGAAAAGGCCTGCGCGGGCATGTTGGAACTCGGCCCCGTGCTCGTCGAGCGCCGCGCGATAGGCCTCGGCCTCGGCCTCCATCTTCTTCGTCGCATTGACGGTGAACACCTCGGCGACATTGGTCACCGCCGCACCGAGGGCCGAGGTCGCGGCCGGCCCGCCGAAGATCCGCCCGATCAGCCCCATGCCGCCACCCGTGCACTGTGCTGCGCCGCGCTCAGATGAAAGCGCGGCGAAATGAATTCCTCGGCGCGCAGGATCCAGCCGCCCTTGCTGCCGGTGGTCGTCGTCGCATATCGGCGCGAGGCGGGGCGGGCAGCGGCGAGGTCGTAATAATAGTTGCGCCGGGCAATGCCATAGGCATCGGCGAAGAGCCCCGCATCGGGGGCGGCGGCGCGGCGCGCCGCGGCGATTGTCTGCGGCCCGACCTGCCCGTCGACCGCCACCGCCTGCCCCATCCGGTTCAGCAGCCGCTGCAGGATCTTCACCGCGTTGTCGCCCGCGTTCACCTGCATGTCGAAGACCGAGGGCTGCACCGCCTCGGGCAGCTCGCCAAGACGCGGCACCTCGAAGTAATGGCGCACATAGATCTGCACCGCCTGCGCAGGGGTCAGCAGTTTCACGTCGCGCTCGCTGACCACGCCGTCGCGGTTCAGGTCGATGCCAAGACGGCGCATCGTGGCGAGCGTCACGCCGTAGTTCGTGGCCCCGCCGGGATCGTCGGGGTCCTTCACATAGCCGCCCTCGCGGGCGACGATTTCCTTCGCGATATCGGTGACTGATTTCATCCGCATCCCCCAGAGGCTCCCCCGGGGCATGCTGTCTCGATCCGGTTAACGGCGCCGCAAGCGGGCGCGCGGATCAGGAATTGGGCTTCGGCGGCTCGTAGACGCCCTGCGCCTTCAGCGCCTCGATCACTTCCTTCGGCATGTAGTTCTCGTCATGCTTCGCCAGGATCTCGGTCGCGACGAAGGTGCCGTCCTCCATCTTGCCGGTGCCGATCATCCCCTGCCCTTCCTTGAACAGGTCAGGCAGCACGCCGGTGAAGCGCACCGGCACCGAGGCGCCGCCATCGGTGACACTGAAGGTGACCGTCTCGCCCTGGCCGCGGGTGAGCGTGCCGGTTTCGACCAGCCCGCCAAGGCGGAAGGTCTCGCCGGGTCTCGGCGGGTTCTCGGTCAGCTGCGAAGGCGCGCGGAAGAAGTTGATCCCGTCGCGCATCGCGTAACCGATCATCGCCGTCGAGATCAGCAGCGCCAGCGCCGCGACCACCAGCACCTGGATCCGGCGCTTCTTCTTCAGGCTCTTCATCCGCGTCTCCTTCGCCGTGTCGGCGCGTTCTCGGGCCAAATGCCCCGCGCCGCCTTGACCTTGATCAAGGGAACACAGGGGCCAGCATCAGCCCAGCCGTCTCCTCGAGCCCCAGCATCAGGTTGGCGTTCTGGATCGCCTGCCCCGAGGAGCCCTTGCACAGGTTGTCGAGCGCCACCATCACCAGCGCCCGGCCGGCAAGTCGGTCGCCGGTAACCCCGACATGAACATAGTTCGAGCCGGCGATGGATCGAGTCGAAGGGAGTGTGCCAAAAGGTAGCACTTCGAGGAACACTTCGTCCGCATAGCGGCGCGCGATCGCGTCATAAATTGCCTGCGGCTCGCCCCGGACATAGACGGTGGCGAGGATGCCGCGGTTGAAGGGCATCAGGTGGGGGGTGAACTGCACCCGCACGTCGCGGCCGGCGATCTTCGAGAATTCCTGATCGAACTCGCCCAGATGGCGGTGCTTGCCGCCGGCCGAATAGGGCATGGTGCCGCCCGAAAGCTCGGCATGCAGCAGGTTTTCCTTGAGCGAGCGGCCGGCGCCCGAAGCCCCCGCCTTCAGGTCGATGATGATCTCGTCAAGGTCGATCACGCCCGCCTCGATCAGCGGACGAAGCGCATATTGCCCGGCCGCCGCGTTGCAGCCGGTGCCGGCGCAGAGCCGCGCGCCGCGGATCTCGTCGCGGTAGAACTCGGTCAGGCCATAGACCGCCTCTTTCTGCAGCTCGACCGCCGCATGCGGCTTGCCATACCATTTCTCGTATTCGGCCGGATCGCGCAGCCGGAAATCAGCCGACAGGTCGACCACCTTCAGATCACGCGGCAGTTCCTTGATCACCGCCTGACTGGTCGCATGCGGCAGCGCGCAGAAGGCCAGGTCAATGGTCGAGAAGTCGATCTCCTCGATCTTCACCAGATCAGGCAGGTTCATGTGGCGCAGATGCGGGAAGACCTCGCCCATACTCATCCCCGCCTTGCGGTCGCCCGAAAGCGCGGTGATCCGCATCGAGGGATGGGTGGCGATGATCCGGGCGAGTTCGGCCCCGGTGTAGCCCGAGGCGCCGAGGATGGCGATATTCTGGGTCATGGCAATCTCCGCGACTTGTCGGCCTGTCCTGCCTCAGCCTAAAGTCCCGCGCAAGCGATGTTTGCCGACGATACGGAATTTGAACGGCCGGAAAGGAATTGCATGACGAAAGACTGGCATTACGCCTGGCAGGGGGAAAGCCATGGTCCGGTGAGCGCCGAGACGATGGCCGATCTGATCCGCGCCGGCCGGCTGCGCACCGACACGCTGGTGTGGAGCGATGGGATGACGAACTGGGAACCGGCCTCGGCGCATTTCGACTTCGGTGCCCCGCCGCCGCTGCCCGCGGGCGCCCCGGGTTTAGGCATGCAGCGCCTGGCGCCGGGCATGAGCGCCGGCACGGGCTGGACGGGTGCCGGCACGGACGGGCTTTACCCCGGCGCGCCCGGGCGCAGCTTCGTCGAGGCGATCAAGGTCTGCTTCACGAAATACGCCACCTTCAAGGGCCGGGCCAGCCGCTCGGAATATTGGTGGTTCTTCCTTTTCACCACGCTTCTCGGCGCGCTTGGCGGGATGCTTGAGGCCGCCATGGGCAATGACGGTGCGGCGATCTCGGGCCTGTTCGGGCTCGCCACCTTCCTGCCTTCGCTCGCGGTGACGGTGCGGCGGCTGCATGACACCGACCGCTCGGGCTGGTGGGTCGGGGGGTTTTACCTTGCGATGGTTGTCTTCGGCTTTGTGGTCGGCATCATCTTCGCCATCGCCTCGCAGACCGGCGACCCGAGAAACACCGGGCTCGGGCTGCTCTCGATCTTCGGGATCGCGATCTTTGCCTACGGGATCGCGATGCTGGTCTTCATGGTGAGCCGCGGCACGCGCGGGCCGAACCGCTTCGGCTGAGCCCCGCGGCCGGGACGGGGTCGGGGCGGCTCAGGCCGCCTCGAACCGGATCTCGTGGCGCAGGAACTGCGTCGCATGCACCGAGACCGAGGCCGGGTCGCCGGTGGTCAGGAATTTCGACACCGTGCCCTTGCCCAGGAACTCCGGCCGGCGCTTGAGGTAATCCTCGAGGCTGTCGGCCACCAGATTCGCCTGCGAATAGACCTTCACCTGCGCCCCGAGCGCGTCCTGGAAGGTCTTTTGCAGCAGCGGGTAATGGGTGCAGCCGAGAATCGCTGCCTCGGGATGCGGCATCCGCCGCTTCAGCGCCTCGACATGGCTTTTCACCAGCGCCTCGGCGAGGATCTCGTCGCCGGTCTCGATCGCGTCGACGACGCCACCGCAGGGCTGCGCCTCGACGTCGACACCGATCGCGCGGAACGCAAGTTCGCGCTGGAAGGCGCGCGAGGCGACGGTGGCCGGGGTGGCGAACAGCGCGACATGCTTCACCGCAACCTCATGCGGCGGCGAGTTGTCGCCCCATTTGCGTTCGGTCAGCGCCTCGATCATCGGCACGAAGACGCCCAGCACGCGCTTGTCCTTCGGGATCCAGGTTTCCTGCATCCGCTTCAGCGCCGCGGCCGAGGCGGTGTTGCAGGCGAGGATGACAAGGTCGCAGCCCTCGTTCCACAGCCGCTCGACACCCTTGCAGGTCAGGTTGAAGATGTCGTCGGCGTCGCGCACGCCATAAGGCGCGTTGGCATTGTCGCCGTAATAGACGAGGGCCAGATCAGGCAGCTTGCGCGAGATCGCCTCGTAGACGGTCAACCCGCCGAGACCGCTGTCGAAAACCCCAACCGCCATTGCTCCCTCCCACGCCAGAGCGCCCCGCCGAACCGGGCGGGGGTTGCCTCTTCTAGTCCCGCGACCGACCGGAGGGAAAGCCGAAATCGCGTCTTCCCTGCGCCGTCCTGCAAGCCCGCGGCCAGCCCCGCCCTGCCCGTCCTGTAAGCAGGCTTCCGCCGGGCGGCGGCATCTTCGCGCCAAAAGCCGGAAATCGGTGCGCCGGACCGGCGTTTTTCGGCGTGAACGGGTTTGGCAACGGGGGGCGATCCCTATATGCAGGAAGACTGCAACATGAGGCCGAATGACCGATTATGAGTGGCATGGACTGGGACAAATTGCGAATCTTCCACGCGGTGGCCGATGCCGGCTCGCTGACCCATGCCGGCGACGCGCTGCACCTGTCGCAATCGGCCGTGTCGCGGCAGATCCGCGCGCTCGAGGATGCGCTCGGCACCACCCTCTTCCACCGCCATGCCCGCGGCCTGATTCTGACCGAACAGGGCGAGTTGCTGTTCGAGGCGACCTCGACCATGGCGAAGAAGCTCGATTCCGCCGCCGCGCGGATCCGCGACAGCGAGGAGGAGGTCTTCGGCGAGCTGAAGGTGACCACCACCGTCGGCTTCGGCACGCTGTGGCTGACGCCGCGGCTGTCGAAGCTCTATGAACGCTACCCCGAGCTGAAGATCGACCTGCTGCTCGAGGAACGGGTGCTCGACCTGCCGATGCGCGAGGCCGACGTGGCGATCCGGATGAAGGAGCCGTCGCAGGCCGATCTGGTGCGCAAGCGGCTGCTGACGCTGCGGATGCGGCTTTATGCGACGCCCACCTATCTCGACGCCGTGGGCCGGCCCGAAAGCCTCGCCGATCTCGAACGCCACCGGCTGATCTGCCAGAACCCGACCACGCCGCAGGTCCATGCCGGCGCGCAGCTTGCCCATATGGTGATGGCGCAGGACGTGCATTCGATGCTGACGGTGAACAGCTACTTCGGCGTGCTGCAAGGCGTGCTGAACCACATCGGCATCGGCATCCTGCCCGATTACCTGACCGTCGACTTCCCCGAGATCGAGCGCGTCCTGCCCGAGATCGAGTCGGTCGAGGTGCCGGTCTTCCTCGCCTACCCCGAGGAACTGCGCCAGTCGCGCCGCGTCACCGCCTTCCGCGACTTCGTGCAGGAAGAGATCATCGCCTACCGCCGCCAGCAGACCGGCGAGCCCTCGCTCGACTGAGCCCCCCGATCGGGCCTTTTCACACCATAAAAGGCATGCAACACAGGGCCTCAACCGGAGGTTGCACTGAGGCATTACCGCAACGCATGGCGGGCATGTTGCATATGCAGCGTAATTCTCCTTGAACCGTTTCAACTCTGCACATAAATCAGGCGCAGAAGGGGATGATACGAGGAAACTCTCATCACCTTCTACCTCCCTGTTGGACTACGGCCGAGACTTTGTCTCGGCCTTTTTTTTGGCCCTATGCTCCCGCGCCCGGTCGACGGCAGGCAGATCCCTTCCCGCCCTGCCCGGCCCGCACCGCTCACGCCACCCTCACGAAATCGCGTCCGAACCTTTCCGGCCCATGCCCGTTGCCTTCTTACAAGCCGCAACGGCTGCAGTTCCGAAAGGAGTCCGACATGAAGAAGAATTTCGCCCTGACCACCGCCCTCGTCTCCGGCCTGCTCGCGGCGCCGCTGGCCGCGGCCGCCTCGGAAAATCCGCACGGGCTGATCGACGACACCATGGGCATCGCGCCGGCCGAGGCGACGCAGACCCCCGCCAACATGACGATCACCGCCCCCGACCCCGGCACCAGCACCGGCGACTCGCTCGACCAGTACGGCCTTGCCGACATCAAGACCGGCGCCGCCCGCACGATCGAAAGCTCGCCGGGCGCCGACGCGATTCCCGCCGACCGGCGCCTCGCCCGCGACGCCGGCATCGCCGATAACAAGAGCGAGACCGGCACCCCGGGTGCGGTGGTGACCGCCGACGGCGCCGCCATCGGTCAGGTCGAGCGCGTGGTGCCCGGCACGACCACGGACACCGTCTTCATCCGCGTCTCGGACACGCTCGATACTCCTGTATCGATGTTCAGGGTCGCGGTGCCGAAGGGCGCCGGCAAGGATGGCGAGGTCCGTCTGGGCTGGACGCTGTCCGACCTGCTCGACCATCTCGAGGCGCAGGTCTGATCCGACCCCGCCCGCAGCACGAGGGGCCGGCCGCCGCGCCGGCCCTTTTCGCATGCGCAGCCCCTTTCCCCGCAGGGCCACATGGCTTATGGGATGCGAAAAGCCGCCCGCCCCGCATCCCGGAGGACATCGATGACCGAGCCGCAGATCACCCCCGAAATCGTCGCCGCCCATGGCCTGAAGCCCGACGAATATCAGCGCATCCTCGAGATCATCGGCCGCGAGCCCTCGTTCACCGAGCTCGGCATCTTCTCGGCGATGTGGAACGAGCACTGCTCCTACAAATCCTCGAAGAAATGGCTGCGCACCCTGCCCACCGAGGGCCCGCAGGTGATCTGCGGCCCGGGCGAGAACGCGGGCGTCGTCGACATCGGCGACGGTCAGGCCGTGATCTTCAAGATGGAGAGCCACAACCACCCGTCCTACATCGAGCCGCATCAGGGCGCCGCGACCGGCGTCGGCGGCATCCTGCGTGACGTCTTCACCATGGGCGCGCGCCCGATCGCGGCGATGGACAGCCTCAGCTTCGGCGTGCCCGCGCATCCGAAGACCGCGCAGCTGGTGAAGGGCGTGGTCGAGGGCATCGGCCATTACGGCAACTGCTTCGGCGTGCCGAACGTCGGCGGCGAAGTGCGCTTCCACCCCTCCTACAACGGCAACTGCCTGGTCAACGCCTTCGCCGCGGGCCTCGCCGACACCGACCGCATCTTCTATTGCGCCGCTTCGGGCGTGGGCATGCCCGTCGTCTATGTCGGCGCCAAGACCGGCCGGGACGGCGTCGGCGGCGCCACCATGGCCTCGGCCGAGTTCGATGACACGATCGAGGAGAAACGCCCCACCGTCCAGGTCGGCGACCCCTTCACCGAGAAATGCCTGATGGAGGCCTGCATGGAGCTGATGCAGACCGACGCGGTGATCTCGATCCAGGACATGGGCGCGGCGGGTCTGACCTGCTCTGCCGTCGAGATGGGCGACAAGGGCGGGCTCGGCATCAAGCTGGTGCTCGATGCCGTGCCGCAGCGCGAGACCGCGATGACCGCCTACGAGATGATGCTGTCGGAGAGCCAGGAACGGATGCTGATGGTGCTGCATCCCGACAAGCAGGACGAGGCCCGCGCGATCTTCGCGAAATGGGATCTCGACTTCGCCGTGGTCGGCGAGACCATCGCCGAGGACCGCTTCCTGATCCTGCACGGCAACGAGGTGAAGGCGGACCTGCCGCTCTCGAAACTGTCCTCCTCGGCGCCGGAATACGACCGCCCGTGGATCGAGACCCCCGCCCCCGCCGCGATGGCGCCGCTGCCGGCGATTGCACCGATTGCCGCGCTGAAGGCGCTGATCGGTTCGCCGAACTATGCCGCGAAGGACTGGGTCTTCGAGCAGTATGACACCCAGGTGATGGGCGACACCGTGCGCCGTCCGGGCCTTGGCGCCGGCGTCGTGCGCGTGCATGGCACCGACAAGGCGATCGCCTTCACCTCGGACGTGACGCCGCGCTACGTCAAGGCGAACCCGTTCGAGGGCGGCAAGCAGGCGGTGGCCGAGGCCTATCGCAACCTTACCGCCGCCGGCGCCCTGCCGCTGGCCACCACCGACAACCTGAACTTCGGCAACCCCGAGAAGCCCGAGATCATGGGCCAGTTCGTCGGCGCGATCAAAGGCATCGGCGAGGCCTGCCGCGCGCTCGACTTCCCGATCGTCTCGGGCAACGTCTCGCTCTACAACGAGACCGACGGCTCGGGCATCCTGCCGACGCCGACGATCGGCGCCGTGGGCCTGCTGAAATCGCCCGACGAGATGATCGCGGGCCTGCCCGCCGAGGGCGACATCGCGCTGGTGATCGGCGAGACCCATGGCCATCTCGGCCAGTCGGCGCTGGCGCTCGAGGGCTTCGGGCTCGAGACCGGCGACGCGCCGCATGTCGATCTGTCGGCCGAACGCCGCAACGGCGAGTTCCTGCGCGCGAACCGCGCCCATCTCAAGGCCGCGACCGACCTCGCCGATGGCGGGCTGGCGCTTGCCGCCTTCGAGATGGCCGAGGGCGCAGGCCTTGGCGTGACGCTCGAGGCGGCCGAGATCGCCCAGCTCTTCGGCGAGGATCAGGCGCGCTATCTCGTCGCCTGCGACGCCACCGGCGCCGCGGCGCTCGAAACGGCCGCCAAGGCCGCGGGCGTGCCGCTCGCCCGTGTCGGCCGCTTCGGCGGCACCGCGGTCACGCTTGGCACCGACAGCGCCCCGCTCGCCGAGCTTTCGGCGCTCTACCGCACCGCCTTCGCCACCGCGATCGGCGACTGAGACCGGCGCCCGGACTGCACTCGAAAAAGGGTCGGCCTTCCGGCCCTTTTTCCTTGCCGCTTTTCCTGGCCCAAATACTCCCGCCGGAGGCGCCCCTCCCGCGCGCGCCCCGCGGCGGGCCCCTTGCCCCCCCTCCCGGGCCGGCCTAGATTGGGGCAAAGAACGAGGAGTGCCACATGCCGATGGAAGCCAAGGACATCGAAGCCCTGATCCGCGACGGGTTTCCCGATGCGAAGATCGCCATCACCGACCTGGCCGGTGACGGCAATCACTGGGCGGCCGAGGTCATCGACGCCTCGTTCAAGGGCATGAACCGCGTACAGCAGCAACGTGCCGTCTTCGCCGCGCTGAAAGGGGCGATGGACGGGCCGAACGCGCCGCTCCACGCTCTCGCGCTGACGACGAAGGCGCCGGAATAATCCCCTCCCAGGGTCAGAAAGGACGACAGCAATGAGCGCGCTTGACCAGATCAAGGCCGAAATCGAGGCAAACGATGTGGTGCTCTACATGAAGGGCACCAAGGAAATGCCGCAATGCGGGTTTTCCAGCCGCGTCGCCGGGGTGCTGAACTATCTCGGCGTCACCTACAAGGACGTCAACGTCCTTGCCGATGCCGACATCCGTCAGGGCATCAAGGACTTTTCCGACTGGCCGACGATTCCGCAGCTCTACGTCAAGGGCGAGTTCGTCGGCGGCTGCGACATCATCACCGAGATGACGCTCTCGGGCGAGCTCGACAAGCTCTTCGAAGACAAGGGCGTCGCCTACAACAAGGATGCGGCCGAACAGATCCGCGCCGCGAACGCCTGAGCGCAACCGCAAGGTTTCGGGGCCCCGCCGCCGTGCGGGGCCCTTCGCATGTCTGCAGGACCGTTGCGGCCGGACCGCCGCTTCGCTAGCCTCGCCCCGAACGCCCTCAACCCCGGCGGAGCCGATGCCCCAGACCCATCCGCGCAATCAAGGCGCCCCGCTCGATCCGTCCTGGTTCGAACAGGTCGCCGTCAACACCCCCGCCGCCGAGGCCCGCGTCGCCGATCTGACCGCGCGCCGCGGTCTCACCCGCGAGTGGCAGGCGGCCTGGCTCGTCAATGCGATCCGCTGCATCGACCTGACGACGCTGGCGGGCGACGACACCGAGGCGCGGGTGGCGCGGCTCTGCGCCAAGGCGCGCCGCCCGCTCGCCGATCACATCCTTGCGGGGCTGGGGCTCGAGGCGCTGACCACCGGCGCGGTCTGCGTCTATCCGACGATGGTCGGCGCCGCGGTGCGCGCGCTCGATGGCTCGGGCATCCCCGTGGCCTCGGTCGCCACCGGCTTTCCCGCCGGGCTGATGCCGCTGCCGCTGCGCCTCGCCGAGATCCGTTACGCCGTCGAGGAAGGCGCCGCCGAGATCGACATCGTCATCACCCGCGCCCATGTGCTGCGCGCCGACTGGGCGGCGCTTTACGACGAGATTGCCGCGATGCGCGAGGCCGCGGGTGCCGCCCACATGAAGGCGATCCTCGCGACGGGCGAGCTCGGTTCGCTCGCCAATGTCTATCGCGCCGCGATGGTGGCGATGCAGGCGGGCGCCGATTTCATCAAGACCTCGACCGGGAAGGAGGCAGTGAACGCCACCCTGCCGGTCTCGCTCACCATGGTGCGGGCGCTGCGCGACTATGGCGCGCGCAGCGGCGCCCGCATCGGCTTCAAGCCGGCGGGGGGGCTGCGCACGGCCAAGGACGCCCTCGCCTGGCAGATCCTGATGCGCGAGGAGATGGGGCGCGACTGGCTCACCCCCGCCCTCTTCCGCATCGGCGCCTCCTCGCTTCTGGGCGATATCGAGCGCCAGCTCGAACAGCACGTCACCGGGCGCTATGCGTCCTCCTCCCGCCACGCACTTGCCTGAGGGAAAGATGGCCACCGTGAAAGAGATCCTCGAGACGATGGACTATGGTCCCGGCACCGAGAACCCGGCCGAGGTCCGCGCCTGGCTTGCCGCCCGCGGCCGTTTCGGTCCGTTCATCGCCGGCGCCTTCACCGCCCCGGGTGAGACGCGCGCGGTGCGGAACCCGGCCACCGGCGCGGTGCTCGCCGAGGTGGCGCAGGGCGGCGCCGAAGACATCGCCGCGGCACTCGATGCGGCGCGCGCGGCCCAGCCCGGCTGGGCGGCGCGTCCCGATCAGGCGCGGGCCGAGGTGCTCTATGCCCTTGCGCGGCGCCTGCAGAAGCGCGCCTCTTTCCTTGCCGGTCTTGCCACGCTCGACACCGGCACGCCGATCCGCGAAAGCCGCGATCCCGACCTTGCGCAGGCGGTGCGGGCGTTCCAGCACGCCGCCGGCCGTGCGGCGCTGCGCGACATGGATCATCCCGACCGCGCGCCCCATGCGGTGACCGGCGTCGTCCTTGCCCCCGCGCTGCCGCTGATGGGGTTTGCAACCGCCATCGCCCCGGTGCTCGCCGCGGGCGGCACCGTCGTCGTCGTGCCCGCGCCCGAGGCACCGCTGAGCGCCCTCGTGCTGGCCGAGATCTGCACCGCGGCCGGCCTGCCCGCGGGCGTGGTGAACATCGTCACCGGCGATGCCGACACCGCCCTTGCCCTTGCGGGCGCCAAGCTCGACCGGCTGATCTTCGCCGGCACGACCGAGGTCGGCCGCGCGGCGCGGCGCGCGAGCGCCCCGCACGGCCCGGCGCTGAGCCTCAGCCTCGACGGCAGCAGCCCCGTGCTCGTCTTCCCCGACGCCGATCTCGACGCCGCGGTCGAGGGCGTGGTGGCGGGCTGGCTCGCCGGCGGCCAGCTCCCCTCGGCCGGGGCGCGGCTGCTGGTCGCGGAAGCGGTGGCCGAGCCCTTCACCGCGCGCCTCACGGCCCGCCTCGCGAAACTGCAGGTCGGCGACCCGCTCGCCCGGGGCAGCGACATCGGCGCGCTGGTCTCGGAGGCCGCGGCCGAGCGCCTCGCCGCCCTGATCGCCACGACCGAAGCCGAGGGTGCGCAGGCGCTCCGCCCCGCAGCCCCCCTGCCCGAAACCGGCGCCTTCGTCGCGCCCACGTTCCTTCTGGGCACCGCCCCCGCAACCCCGATCAACGGCGCCCCGCTGCGAGGCCCCGTCGCGACGCTGATGACCTTCCGCACGCCCGCCGAGGCGATCGAGCTGGCAAACGCCAGCCGCTTCGGCGCGGCCGCCTCGGTCTGGTCGGAAAACATCACCCTTGCGACCGACATCGCCGCGCGGCTGCATGCGGCCACGGTCTGGATCAACAGCACCGCGATTTTCGACGCCGCCGCGCCCGCGGGTGCGCGCCGCGACAGCGGCTTCGGCGCCACGGGCTTCGAGGCCGCCCTCGCCCCCCTGCCCCCGAGGGCGCTGCCCGAGGCGGCAACGGGGGGGCTCGATGCCGCCCCGGCGCCGGGCCCCGGTGCGGTGGCCGGTGCCGTCGAGGCGGCGCAGAAGGCCGCAGGCTGGGCGAAGATGTCGGGCCATGGCCGGGCGCAGGTGCTCCGGTCCATCGCCGAGACCCTGTCGCAGCGCCGCGCCGGGCTCGCCGCGCGGCTGCACGAAGCCGGCCATGACCCGGCCGAGGTCACGGCAACGATCGCCCTCGCCTTCCGCGCCGCGGCGCTGGCCGACGCGGGCGCCGGCCATCTGGCCGCGACCGGGGCGCAGATGCAGACGCTGCTCCGCGCCGAGCCCCTCGGCGTGATTGGCATCGCCTGCCAGAACACGCAGCCGCTTCTGGGCCTTGCTGCGCTGGTGCTGCCCGCGATTGCCGCCGGCAACCGCGTCGTCGCAATCCCGGCCGAGGCCTTTCCCGCCGCCGCGACGGAGCTTGCGCAGGTCTTCGCCAGCGCGGGCCTGCCGGCCGGGGTGGTGACCCTCGTTTCCGGCCCGCGCGACGCGCTGGCCTCGGTGCTGGCCGGTCACGACGAGGTGGCGGCGCTGTGGTATTGCGGCGCCCCCGCCACCGCGGCCCGGCTGCGCGCCGACACCGCCGCCTCGCTCAAGCCCGTCTGGTGTCCTGCCCCGCAGGACTGGGCCGCAGCGCCCCTGCGCGCGACGTTTGCCGAGGCGCAGCAGCACAAGACGATCTGGCTGCCCTACGGCGCATGAAAAAGGCCCGGGGAACCCCCGGGCCTTTCCTAATCCGACCAGGGGCTTACTTCCGGCCGCGCCCGACCAGCCGCGCCCAGAAGCCGCGCGCCTTGCCGTCCATCGCCTCGGCCCGGTCGCCAAGCTCGTCCCACTTGTCGGCGGCCTCGTCGATCAGCGGGTCGATGGTGCGTTCGCGGAACTGGCGCCACATCGCGCGAATGAGCAAGATCAGCACCAGCAGCCCGCCGAGGAGGATGATGTTCACCCAGGGGATGATCTGCACGTCGGGCCCCGCCACCGGCCGGATGCCGACCGCATTCGGAAAGATCGACAGGAACTGGTTGCGCCAGCCGTAATGGGTGATGACCGCCCATTTCGGCGCCTCGGCGGTCGAGCGCAGGTCGTCGGCCTGGGTCTGCAGCGTCGCGGTATCGAACTTGAAATAGGGCGGCCAGCGCCAGCCGGTATCCTCGTTGCGATAGACCATCGGCTTGCCGTTCGCCCGGATCGCCTGGATGAACTGCACATCGCGGTTCGTCAGCGTGCCGGACTGGTCGTCGGGCGTCGACCAGAAGATCCGCGTCCAGTCGGTCAGGTCCTGGCGCTCCTGATAGGTGCCGACGACGCGCACGATGTCATGCTGCGGCAGCGTGTAGTGCAGAAAGCCCCCCACAACCAGCACGATCACCGTCCAGAAAGCCCATTTCACATAGCGCATGATCGCCTCACCGATAGTTCATGACAAAGACCACGACCGCGAAAACCGCGATCGGCACGATGAAGACAAGCCAGACCAGCCGACGCGTCAGCCCGTGCTCGTAATCATCCATCCCGGCCTCGACATAGGCATCGCGCGGGCCAAGGTCCACTCCCGCCGCACTTTCCCGCGCCCAGTGTTTCTCGAGCGCCTCGCGCCTGAGCGAGCGCGCGTAGATCCGCACCAGCCAGAACAGCACGCTGAGCGCGCCAAGCCCGATCACCGCGAAGCGCAGGAAACCGATCATCGCCGCCCGTCCCGCGCTCAGGCCGCGCGGCGGCGGGCAAGCCCGAGGCCGATCAGCTTGAACACCACGCCGCCCGCCAACACCATCGGGATCGAGATCACGTAAAGCGCCGCGAAGGCCGCGCGCGGCGTCGCGCCGCCGGTGCAGGCGCCATCCCCGAGGATATCGGCAAGGAAGCCGATGCCGCAATTGACCGCCGCGCCGTAGAACCCGGGCACCAGCGCGCCGAGCGGCACCAGCGCCAGCATCTTTGCCCAGTCCGCCCGCGCAAGCCACAGCGCCATGGCGAGCGCGATCGCCACCAGGAAGATCACGAAGAGGTTCATTTCGCCCCACCCTTGTCGTGCCGGCACCGCGGATTGCGGCCCCGGCCTGTTGCCCGGCAGGCTAGCGAAAACGCCCCCGCGCCGCCACCCTTTCCGGTTTACCGCGGCAATCGGCAGCGCTAGCCTCCGGGCATGGACATCACTGCCCGTCTCAAGGCCGAGGTCGAGAACCGCCGCGACGCGCTCATTGCGCTGACGCAGGCGCTGATCCGCGTGCCGACGCTGAACCCGCCCGGGCGCAATTACCGAGAGATCTGCGAGCTTCTCGCCGAGCGGCTGGCGCGGCAGGGCTTCGCCATCGAATTGCTGCGCGCCACCGGCACGCCCGGCGATTGCGAGGACTTTCCGCGCTGGAACCTCGTCGCCCGGCGCGCCGGCCCGCGCCCCGGGCAATGCGTGCATTTCAACGGCCATCACGACGTGGTCGAGGTCGGCCATGGCTGGACCCGCGATCCGTTCGGGGCCGACCTGGTCGATGACCGGATCTATGGCCGGGGCGCCTGCGACATGAAGGGCGGCCTCGCGAGCGCGGTGATCGCCGCCGAGGCCTTCCTTGCCGCCTGCCCCGATTTCGCCGGCGCGATCGAGATCTCGGCGACGGCGGATGAGGAATCGGGTGGCTTCGGCGGCGTCGCCTGGCTCGCAGAACGGGGCTATTTCTCGCCCGAGCGGGTGAACCACGTCATCATCCCCGAGCCCTTGCACAAGGACCGGATCTGCCTTGGCCACCGCGGCGTGTGGTGGGCCGAGATCGAGACCAAGGGGCGCATCGCGCATGGCTCGATGCCCTTCCTCGGCGACAGCGCGATCCGCCACATGGGGGCGGTGCTCGCCGAGATCGAGGACACGCTCTATCCGCTGCTGGCGCACAGGCACACCGCGATGCCGGTGATCCCCGAAGGGGCGCGGCAGTCGACACTGAACATCAACTCGATCCACGGCGGCGAGGCGGAACCCGAGCCCGGCTCGACCGCCCTGCCCGCCCCCTGCGTCGCCGACCGCTGCCGCATCGTGATCGACCGCCGCGTCCTGATCGAGGAGGACCTCGACGAGGTGAAGGCAGAGGTGACGGGGCTTCTCGACCGGCTGAAGGCACGCCGGCCCGGCTTCGACTACGAGATCCGCACGCTCTTCGAGGTGATCCCCTCGATGACCGCGCGCGAGGCGCCCGTGGTGCGCTCGACCGCCGCGGCGATCGCGGCGGTGCTCGGCCGCGAGGCAGGCTATGTCGTCTCGCCCGGCACCTATGACCAGAAGCATATCGACCGCATCGGCCGGCTGAAGCATTGCATCGCCTACGGGCCCGGGCAGCTCGAACTGGCGCATCAGCCCGATGAATGGGTGGGGGTCGAGGACATGCTCGACAGCGCGAAGGTGCTGGCACTGGTGCTGGCAGAACTGCTCGCCTGATCGCGAGGGGGGCGCTGCCCCCCGCTGCGCTCCCCCCGAGGTATTTCGGGCAAGATGAAAGCCGTGTTCATTTCATCTTGCTGAAAATACCTCGGGGGGCCGGGGGCGGCGCCCCCGGGCGGCGGGCTCAGACCGCGATATTGTCGATCAGCCGCACGTCGCCGATCCAGGCCGCGACCAGCAGGCGGGCGGGTTCGGTGGCATGCCCGAGCGGGCGCAGCCCCTCGACCGAGCGCAGATCGAGATAGTCGACCTCGCGGAACCCCGCCTCGAGGATCTCGGCCTCGGCCGCGAGCAGCGTCTCGCGCGCCGGGGCGCCCGCGCGCAGCGTCGCCGCGGCCGCCTGCAGGATGCGGTGCAGCGCCGGCGCGGCAGCGCGTTCGGCCGTGCTCAGCCGCACGTTGCGCGACGACATCGCCAGCCCGTCGGTCTCGCGGATCGTCGGACAGCCGATGATCTTCACCGGGATGTTCAGATCCTCGACCAGCCGGCGCACCACCTGCAGCTGCTGCCAGTCCTTCTCGCCGAAGAAGGCGCGGCCGGCCTGGGTCATGCCGAACAGCTTCGCGACCACCGTCGCCACGCCGTCGAAATGGCCCGGGCGGAAGGCGCCCTCGAGCGGCTCCGACACGCCCGCGACCGAGACCTTGGTGGCAAAGCCCCCGGGATAGACCTCGGTGACCTCGGGGGCGAAGAGCACGTCGACGCCCTCGCTTTCCAGAAGCGCGAGGTCATGCCCCTCGTCGCGGGGGTATTTCGTCAGATCGTCGGCGTTGTTGAACTGCATCGGGTTGACGAAGATCGTCACGATCACCCGGTCCGACTGCCGCCGCGCCTCGCGCACCAGCGACAGGTGGCCGTCGTGCAGCGCCCCCATCGTCGGCACCACGCCCACGAACATTCCCGAGCGTTTCCAGCCCGCGACCTTCTCGCGCAGCTCGGCCGAGGAGCGGATCACCTGGGTCATTTTTTCACCTCGTCGGCAAAGGAATGTTCCGGCGCCGGGAAGGCGCGGCTGCGGACCTCGGCGGCATAGACGGCGATCGCCTCGGCCGCCTGCGCGCCGAGCTCGGCATAGCGCTTGACGAATTTCGGCCGGAAATCGGTGAACAGGCCAAGCATGTCGTCGATCACCAGCACCTGACCGTCGCAATCGACGCCGGCGCCGATGCCAATGGTCGGGATCGCCAGCTCGCGCGAGACCTGGGCGGCAAGCGCCGCAGGCACCTTCTCGAGCACCACGGCGAAGGCACCGGCGGCGGCGACCGACAGCGCATCGGCGCGCAGCCGCGCCGCGTCATGGCCGCGGCCCTGCACCTTGTAGCCGCCGAGCGTGTTCACCGATTGCGGGGTCAGACCGATATGCGCCATCACCGGGATGCCGCGGGCAGTCAGGAAGGCGATGGTCTCGGCCATGTGCTGCCCGCCCTCGAGCTTGACTGCCCCGGCGCCGGTCTCGGCCATCAGCCGCGCGGCGTTGCGGAACGCCTGCGCCGGGCCCTCCTCGTAGCTGCCGAAGGGCATGTCGATGACGATCAGCGCCCGCTCGGATCCGCGCGCGACCGCCTGGCCGTGCAGGATCATCATCTCCATCGTCACGCCAAGGGTCGACGGCAGGCCGTGCAGCACCATGCCGAGCGAATCCCCGACCAGCAGCACGTCGCAGCTCGTATCGGCCAGACGCGCGACGGGTGTGGTGTAGGCGGTCAGGCAGACGACGGGCGCACGCCCCTTCATCGCGGTGATCTCCGCCGGCATCAGGCGGCGGGTGGTTGCGGTTGCACTCATGGCTTCCCCCTGTCCCGAGGCTCCTCTTCCTCGGGGCGTAGCCTTAATCCCCCGGGCCCGGCAATGCAAAGAAAGAATGCCGCGGCGCGGCGGCCGGCCCCGTTGTCGCCGCGTTGCAGCGCGGGCGCGGCGCAAATTCCTTGATCCCCGGCAGGCTTCGCATCAATCATGGCGCGAACCGCGCCCTGCCGGCGCGCGCCCGAGGAGACCCGATGCCCCATCGCCTGATCGCGGCGCTTGCCGCCCTTGTGCTGTCGGCAACCGCCGCCGCCGCCGCGCCCGATGCCGTCACCTTGGGCATGGTGCTCGAACCGCCGAACCTCGACCCGACCGCGGGAGCCGCCGCGGCGATCGACGAGGTGGTCTATGCGAACCTCTTCGAGGGGCTCACTCGCTTTGGCCCCGACGGCGCGGTGCTGCCGGCACTTGCCCGCAGCTGGGAGGTGTCGGAGGACGGCACCGCCTATACCTTCCATCTGGTCACCGGCGCGACCTTCCACGACGGCACCGGCTTTGACGCCGCGGACGTGAAGTTCAGCCTCGACCGGGCTCGGGCCGAGGACAGCGCCAATGCGCAAAAGGCCCTCTTCGCCGGCATCGCCGCGGTCGAGGTGATCGACCCGGCGACGGTGAAGGTGGTGCTGAGCGCCCCCGACGGCGCCTTCCCGGCGAAGATGGCCTGGGGCGATGCGGTGATTGTCGCGCCCGAAAGCGTCGCGACCGAGGCCACCCATCCCGTCGGCACCGGCCCCTTCGCGCTCGCCGACTGGGTGCAGGGCGACCACGTCACGCTGACCGCCTATCCCGGCTACTGGGGGGCGAAGCCGGCGCTCGCCAAGGCCACCTTCCGCTTCATCGCCGATCCGACCGCGGCCTTCGCGGCGGTGATGTCGGGCGATGTCGACGCCTTCCCGAACTTCCCCGCCCCCGAGACGCTGGTGCAGTTTCAGGCCGATCCGCGCTTCAAGGTGATGGTCGGCACCACCGAGGGCGAGACCATCCTCGCGATGAACAACCGCACCCCGCCGCTGAACAACGTGCAGGTGCGCGAGGCGATCGCCCATGCGATCAACCGCCAGGACATCATCGACGGTGCGATGTTCGGTTACGGCACGCCGATCGGCACCCATTTCGCCCCGCACAATCCCGATTACGAGGATCTGACGGCGCTGTCCGCCTATGACCCCGAGAAGTCGAAGGCGCTGCTTGCGGCGGCCGGGGTCGAGGGGCTGACGCTGCGCCTTGCCCTGCCGCCGCCGACCTATGCCCGGCGCGGCGGCGAGATCGTCGCGGCGGAACTCGCCGCCGTCGGGATCAAGACCGAGATCACCAATCTCGAATGGGCGCAATGGCTTGAGCAGGTGTTCAAGGGCCATGATTTCGATCTGACCATCGTCAGCCACACCGAGCCCGCCGACATCAACATCTATGCCCGGCCGGATTACTATTTCGGCTACAACAACCCCGATTTCGTCTCGCTGATGAGCGAGCTCGACCGCGCCACGGATCCCGCCACGCGCACATTGCTGACGCGGCGCGCCGAAGAGACGATCGCGCGCGATTACGTCAACGCCTGGCTGTTCCAGCTGGCGAAGACCGGGGTCGCGAATGCCAAGCTCGAGGGGCTGTGGCTGAACGCGCCGACGCCCGCGAACGACCTGACAAAGGTGCACTGGACGGAGTAGGACCGATGCTGCTCGAAGCGCTCACCCCCGCCGCGGCGGAGCCCGAAATCACCCGCCCCGATCCCGCGAAACTGGTCGAGGGCGATCCGGTCCACACCACCTGGAACGTCGAGGACGAGAACGGGCTTTACTGCGGCATCTGGCAGTCGACGCCGGGGGCCTGGCGCGCCTCCTACGAGGAATGGGAATACTGCCGCATCCTGACCGGCCGCGCGGTGATCGAGGGCGACGACGGCAGCCGGCTCGAGGTCGGCCCCGGCGACGCCTTCGTGCTGCGCCCGGGCTTTTCCGGCATCTGGCGAGTGCTGGAGACGCTGCGGAAGGATTACGTCATCCTCTATCGCTGAGGGGCGAGGGTTTTTCCGAGGCGCCGCGGGAAGGCAAGGCGAACGGAGCTGCCGGTTGGCGCGACTCTCCTTCGTCAGCACGGTTTGCCGTTTCCACCTCCGTCCCAATCCAACAAAATAGTTCGAAAAAGTTCTCCATATACTCTGGCAACAAATGAATCTCAGTTTCAGGATTACCGGATAATGAGGCCCCATCATCATGGTGAAGGGTATTGCGGATCTGACGATACAATTTGAGTCCTTCGGAAAACTCGGCAGGAATCGACACACCGCGAGATGTCAGCCAATCTTTGAGTTGGACCTGCTTACTCAGCTTGACCCCCTGATCTTTTAGCCATTTATCAAGGCAAGCTTCATAGCGCGGGAAAAAGGCCCATCCCAACTCGATAAGCTGGGATTCGATTTGATCGGCCCGGGTAAACTCAAAGCTATTTTGCCGAATCGGTCCAGAATGCAAATTTTCAGGCGATGGCAAGGCCCGGACAGCATGCAAATACGCTGATCGAGAATGCATTAGCTTCTTCTTAAGCAAAGCGGCAGTCACTTCTGGGAAGCCTTCTATAAGACCTCTTCAATGTTGTCGTTCTACTCCTTCTGGGGCGTGGCATTGAGGGCTCAAATCGACGCACCCGGCAAGTCCATCAGGGCCAATAAGGCCCCGATGGGACGTCCTGCCCCCCCCCCCGCGAAGCCGCCGCCCGGCTCAGTTCGTGCCGTGCAGCTGCGCCTCGCGCTCCTCGGCCGAGGCGACGGCGGCCTCGTGCTGTTCCTGCTCGACCTGCGAGTAATCCTGGATCTGTCCGGCCTCATAGGCCGCCTCGTCGGCGGCGATCGCCTCGGTGTCGGCGGCGGGCACGACATAGCCGGTGTGCAGCTCGGTCATTGCCCCCTCCATCTCGAGGCTTTCGGCGCGCGAGCGGACCTTCACCCTGGTGCCCAGCTCGGTCTCGTCGAACATGTCGATGATGTCCTGGTTGAACAGCCGGATGCAGCCCGCCGAGGTGGCCTTGCCGATCGAAGACGGGTCCATCGTGCCATGGATCCGGTAATAGGTGTCCTTGCCGCCCCGGTAGAGATAGAGCGCCCGCGCGCCAAGCGGGTTGTCGAGCCCGCCGGGCAAGCCCCCCGCCAGCGGCCCGTAAAGGTCGGGGTCGTTGCGCACCATGTTCTTCGTCGGCGTCCAGGACGGGTATTCGACCTTGCGCGAAATCACCGCATCGCCGGAAAAGCCCTTGCCGGCCTTGCCCACGGCGATGCCGAAGCGCATCGCCCGGCCGGGCGAGACGACGTGATAGAGAAGCCGCGCATAGGGATCGACGACGATCGTGCCCGGCTCTTCCGGCCCGGAATAGTCCACCCAGCGGCGGCGGTTGCGGTCGGTCAGGTAGTTCGGATTGACCGCCGGGATCACCCGGTCGCCATCGGGGCGGGACTGGTATTCGGGCGGCACGGCGGAACTCGAGGACACGGTGGCCGGGGTCATCGGCTGCTGCGCACAGCCCGCAAGGGCCGCAACGAGCAACACCGGAAAGACAATCGCATGACGACGCAGCGAGAGAGACAGCACGACAGCACCTATTCCTGAAACACCTTCTGGCCGACGCGACGTCAGCCTTCCCTCAAAAGGCCAGCGCCGCACCGGATGGTCAAGTCCCGTGAGGCCGCTGCGGTTCCATCAGATGTGAAGATGACCCGGAAACCACAGGGGTCCCGGGCCATCGGTGCGTTTTTACGGCATCACTCGATCTTGCCGACCGGGAAGAACAGGGTCTCGCCCGAGCTGTCGTCGACGCCGTCATTGTCGGTCACCACCCAGCCGGTGCCGGCCGCATCGATGGTGAAACCCTCGACCTTGTCGACGACATAGCCGCCCGTGGCCTTCAGGTCGGGGATCAGGTCGCGCACCTCTTCCTTTGCCACCACCGGCAGCTCGGAGCCGAGCGGCGCGGCGACCAGATCGGCGCGTTTCACCCGGTAGAGCCGCTTCACCACGGCCTTGTCGCCGATCAGGTTGTCGCGTTCGATCACATAGGCCCAGTCGCCGTGGAAGGTCAGCTCGGACAGCCCCATCCAGCCCGCGCCCTTCGGCTCGAGCGGATAGTGCACCGCGCCCCATTCCTTGGTCTCGGTGTTGTAGGAGACGAGCTTGACCATCCCCTTCGGGTCGTCCTTCCACTCGCGCTGCACCGCCATCCACAGCGTGTCGCCGTCCTTCGCGATGCCCTCGAAGCCGAAACGGGTCTCGACCGCGGCAAGCTCCGGCGGCAGGCCGACCTGCTCCTTGATCCTGCCCTTGGCATCGACATGCAACAGCCCGTGCGGCACCATCTTCGCCGTGTTGCCCTCGGTCGAGAGCCAGAACCCGCCCTTGCCGTCGGGCGTGATGCCCTCGAGGTCGGTCAGCTGCGCCGGCGCACCGTCGCGGGTGACGTCAAGTGCGGCGACGATCCGGGCGGGTTTCTGCGTCGTGTCGATGGTGAAGATCCGCGGCTCGGCCGAATAGAAGCTGTCCGAGATCGTGTAGAGGATGCCCGCCTTCTCGGGATCGGCGGCAAGACCCGAGAGCGCACCCCAGCCGATCAGCGGATCGGTGCCCGCCGAGGTCAGCATCGGATAGGCGGCCGGCGCCTCCTGCCGCTCGTAGATCATCACATGCGCCCGCGCCGCGCCATCGGCGCCCAGATCGGTCTCGTTCGCCGAGACCAGCAGGTTGCGGCCGGGGATCGCGACATAGCCTTCCGGCCCGATGCCCGAGGGCAAGAGCTGCAAAAGCTTCGGCGCCGCCGGATCGGTGCCGTCATAGACGCCGACGACCGAGCCGCGTTCCGAACCGATGAAGATCAGCTTCTGACCGCCGAAGGTGCCGGTCTCGACCGACTCGGGCTCGACACCCTTCTTGCCGGCACGCTTGTCGGGGAAATGCCCGATCGCCGCCACCGCGCGCTCGAAGCTGTTGCCGCTGTCGTAAACCAGCGTGCCGTCCTTGGCGAAGATCGTCCAGCCGCGGGTGCCGCCCTTCCAGTCGCCCTCGTTGGCGATGGCGATATGGTCGTCGTCGATCCATTTCACCGCGTCAGGCTCGCGCGCGATGTTCTCGATCTTGCCGGTGAAGTCGAGCTTGCCGTCCTTCCTGGTGTCGATCCCCTCGACCGTCGCGGTGCCGGCGCTGAAGGCCCGGGCGACCTTGCCGTCGGCACCGACGATGACGATCGCGTTGTTCTCCTGCAGGGTCAGCGCGATCTCGCCCTTGCTGTTGATGTCGACGAATTCGGGCTCCGGGTCCTCGCCGGCGATCTCGGACAGCCCGGTCACGTCGATCGTCTGCAGCGCGCCACAATCGGGCAGGCCGTTCTTCAGCGGCAGCTTGACCAGAACGCCCGCCGGCATCTGCGGCAGCGCGCCGTCGTTCAGCGCCTCGTCGCGTTCGTTCTCGATCGCGATCGCCAGAAAGCGGCCGTCCTTCGATTTCGCGATGGAATCGGGCTGCCCGCCCAGATCGCAGCGCGCCACCTCGGTCTTGGTCGCAAGGTCAACGACCTCGAGCCGGCCCGACGGGTTGGCATAGCTTTCCGAGGTGTTCACCGCGACAAAGGCCTTGCCGCCCAGCACCGTGACCGAGGTCGGCTCGCCCGTCACCGAAACCTCGCCCAGCCCCTTCGGCGCCGCCGGATCGGTGATGTCGATCAGCCCGATCACGCCCGCCGGGCTGTCGGTGTAGACGAGCGTCCTGCCGTCCTCGGTCGCCGAGATGATCTCGGCCGAGGTTTCGCGCGCGGCGTCGGTGCCGGCGGGGGTGTTGTCGGCCACCGGGAAGGCGGCGATGCGGTTGAAGTTCATCTCGGCCAGGGCCGGAAGCGCGGTCGTCAGGGCAAGAACGCCGCCGAGCGTCAGTCGCAGGATCATCGGATGCTCCGTCAATTAGGTGATGCGCTGCGGATGCCCGGCGCGGGTAACAGCCGGGCGACGGCGGCATGACGTTTCGGTAACGCAGCCGTGATCGCCCCGGCTGTGCGCGGTTTGCGGGCGACATGCACATCCTTTGCGCGCACACTTTTGAAGTGATTCTCGCATTGGTTGATTCGCCCGCCATTTGCCGACGCAGCGCCCGAATGCAGAAACGGCAATGCGGCGGAGATCGGAGGAAGCAGAGTGTTTTCTGGTCCCATGCCCGACGCCCCGCCCCTGACGGAAGCAGAGACGCTCGCCCGTCTCCGCCTCGCGCGTTCCCGCCGGGTGGGGGCGACCACCTTCCATCGCCTGCTGGCCGAACACGGCAGCGCCGCGGCGGCCCTTGCCGCGCTGCCCGAGATCGCCCGGGCCGCCGGGGCCGAGGGCTATGCCCCCTGCCCCGAAGGCGTCGCCCGGGCCGAGCTTGCCGCCGGCCGCCGCGCCGGGGCGCGGCTTCTGTCCTTCGCTGCGCCGGGCTACCCGGCCGCGCTGGCCGATCTCGACGATGCGCCGCCGCTGCTCTGGGCGCTTGGCGATCCGGCGCTGGCCGCGCGGCCGATGATCGCGCTCGTGGGCGCGCGCAACGCTTCCTCGCTCGGCCTGCGCATGGCGCAGCGGCTGGCGCAGGAGCTGGGCGCGGCGGGCTTCACCGTGGTCTCGGGCCTGGCGCGCGGCATCGACGCCGCAGCGCATGAGGCGGCACTCGCCAGCGGCACGATCGGCGTGCAGGCGGGCGGCATCGACGTGATCTATCCGGCGGAAAACACAGCACTTTCCGCCCGCATGGCAGGCCAGGGGCTGCGCCTTGCCGAGCTGCCCCCCGGCACCCAGCCGCAGGCCCGCCACTTCCCGCAGCGCAACCGGATCATCGCCGGGCTGGCCCGCGCCACCGTGGTAATCGAGGCCGCGGCGCGCTCGGGCAGCCTGCTGACGGCGCGCAATGCCCTCGATTACGGGCGCGAGGTGATGGCGGTGCCCGGCCACCCGATGGATGCCCGCGCCGCCGGCTGCAACCTGCTGCTGCGCGACGGCGCGCTCCTCGTGCGCGGTGCCGAAGACGTGATCGAGGCGCTCGGCGCGGTCATGTCCGCCCCCCGACCGGCCCGGCCGATGCCCCCTGCCGCGGCGAAATCGCCTCCCCCGGGCCCCGCCGCCACCGATGCGCCCGCCCGTGTCCTTGCCGCCCTCGGCCCCAGTCCGACCCCCGAAGACGCCCTGCTGCGCACGCTCGGGCTCGAGGCCCCGGTGCTTGCCCAGGTGCTGGTCCTGCTCGAACTCGAGGGGCAGGTGACACGCCATCCGGGAGGGCTTTTCAGCCTCGGCTGAGACCCGCACCAGCCCCCGCGCCCGGCGGGGCGGAAGAAAACCGCCTGTCAACCACCTGTCGGTGCGTCATTGACAATCCCCCCCCAACGCCCACATGTTCCGCGCCCAAGTGCTGAACCTGCGCATTGAAGAGGAAGTCATGGCCGTCGTCGTTGTCGAATCTCCCGCCAAGGCCAAGACGATCAACAAATATCTGGGCTCCGATTACACGGTTCTCGCCTCCTTCGGCCATGTCCGCGACCTGCCGGCGAAGGATGGCTCGGTCGACCCCGAGCATGATTTCGAGATGAAATGGGAAGTCGGGGCCGACTCGAAAAAGCACATCAAGGCGATCACCGATGCGCTTGCCTCCGACGACGAACTGATCCTCGCCACCGACCCTGATCGTGAGGGGGAGGCGATTTCGTGGCACCTCGAACAGGCGCTCGAGAAGAAGCTGAAGGGCAAGAAGGTGTCGCGCGTCACCTTCAACGCGATCACCAAATCGGCGATCACCGAGGCGATGAAACACCCCCGGCAGGTCGATGGCCCGCTGGTCGAGGCCTATCTCGCCCGCCGCGCACTCGACTATCTGGTGGGCTTCAACCTGTCCCCGGTGCTGTGGCGGAAACTCCCCGGCGCGCGCTCGGCGGGCCGCGTGCAATCGGTCTGCCTGCGCCTCATCGTCGAGCGCGAGATGGAGATCGAGGCGTTCCACGCCCGCGAATACTGGACCGTCACCGCCGAGCTGACCACGCCCCGCGGTCAGGTCTTCACCGCGCGGCTGACCGTTCTCGGCGGCAAGAAGCTCGACAAGTTCGACCTCGCCACTGCCACGGATGCGGAACTTGCGGTGCAGGCCGTGACCTCGCGCGATCTGACGGTGAAGGCAGTCGAGGCGAAACCCGCCACCCGCAACCCCTACCCGCCCTTCATGACCTCGACCCTGCAACAGGAGGCCTCGCGCAAATACGGCATGGGCGCCAAGGCCTGCATGTCGGCGGCGCAGCGGCTTTATGAGGCGGGCTACATCACCTACATGCGAACCGACGGCATCGACATGGCGCCCGAGGCGGTGATGGCCGCACGCGACGAGATCAAGCGCCGCTTCGGCGACAAATACGTGCCCGCAAGCCCGCGCATGTACAAGAACAAGGCGAAGAACGCGCAGGAGGCACACGAGTGCATCCGGCCGACCGACATGTCGGCCAGCCCCGAGAAGCTGCGCGTCGCCGACGATCAGGCCAAGCTCTACGAGCTGATCTGGAAGCGCACGCTTGCCAGCCAGATGGCCGCCGCGGTGATGGAACGCACCACCGTCGATGTGGGCTCCGCCGACGGTCAGGTCGAGCTGCGCGCCACCGGCCAGGTCGTCACCTTCGACGGCTTCCTGAAGATCTACGATCAGGGCCGCGACGACGACGAGGGCGAGGACGGCGCGCGCCTGCCGCAGATCATGGAGGGCGAACCCGCGAAGAAGGGCCAGATCACCCCCGAACAGCACTTCACCCAGCCGCCGCCGCGCTACACCGAAGCGACGCTGGTGAAGCGCATGGAAGAGCTCGGCATCGGCCGGCCCTCGACCTATGCCTCGATCCTGACCACGATCGTCGACCGCGGCTATGTCCGCAAGGACAAGAACCGGCTCATTCCCGAGGACACCGGCCGCCTCGTCACCGCCTTCCTGACGAACTACTTCCGCCGTTACGTCGAATATGATTTCACCGCCGATCTCGAGGAACAGCTCGACGACATCTCGGCCGGGGACCGCGACTACAAGGAGGTGCTTGCCCGCTTCTGGCGCGATTTCTCGGCGGCGATCGGCGAGACCTCCGAGCTGCGGATCTCCGAAGTGCTCGACAAGATCGACGAGGTTCTGGGCCCGCATCTCTACCCGCCGCGCGCCGACGGCTCGGACCCGCGCGAATGCCCGGTGTGCCACAAGGGCCGGCTGCATCTGAAGACCGCGCGCTCGGGCGGCGCCTTCATCGGCTGCGGTAATTACCCCGAATGCCGCTACACCCGGCCGCTCTCGGCCCCGGGCGACGGCGAGGCGGCGGCGCTCGACGGCAAGGTGCTCGGCGATGACGAGGGCCAGCCGGTGACGCTGCGCATCGGCCGCTTCGGCCCCTATGTGCAGAAGGGCGAGGCGAGCGAAGAGGTGCCGAAACCGCCGCGCGCCAGCCTGCCGAAGGGCTGGGCCCCCGAATCGATCGACCTCGAGCGCGCGCTGATGCTGTTGTCGCTGCCGCGGGTGATCGGCCCGCACCCCGAGGACGGCGAGCCGGTCGAGACCAATCTCGGCCGCTTCGGGCCTTACGTGAAATGGGGCAAGACCTATGCGAACCTGCCCGATGCGGAAGAGGTCTTCACCATCGGCATGAACCGCGCCGTCGAGGTGCTGGCGCAAAAGCTCGCCCGCGGCCCGGGGCGTGGCGGTGCCGCAGCACAGCCGCTGAAGGTGCTCGGCGCGCATCCCGAGGGCGGCGAGGTGCAGGTGATGCCCGGCCGCTACGGGCCCTATGTGAAATGGGGCAAGGTCAATGCCACCCTGCCGAAGGATGTCGAACCCGAGGCGGTGACGCTCGAGATCGCGCTGCCGCTGCTCGAGGCGAAGGCGGCGAAGGGCGGCAAGAAGAAGGCGGCGCCGAAGAAGGCCGCCGCAAAGACCGCCGCGGCCGCGCCGAAAAAGGCCCCTGCCAAGAAGCCAGCAGCGAAGAAGACCACCGCAGCGAAGGCGCCGGCAAAGACCGCCGCGGCGAAGAAAACAGCGAAGAAAGCCGACGCGGCGCCCGAATGATGCCTGTTGCGGCGGCGCGGCGGAGGGCCCGCGCTGCCGCGCAGCATCGCTGCGATTGACTCGCGCCCTCCCCTTGGTCACAAATTCCGCTCAGGATACGGGAGGACTACATGAGAAAGATCTACGGCTCGGCGTCGGAGGCCCTGGATGGGCTTCTGTTCGACGGGATGACGATTGCGGCGGGCGGGTTCGGCCTGTGCGGCATTCCGGAACTCTTGATCGACGCGCTGGTGGCAAGCGAGGTCAGGGACCTCACCATCGCCTCGAACAATTGCGGCGTCGACGGCTTCGGCCTCGGCAAGCTGCTCGACACCCGGCAGATCCGCAAGATGATCTCGTCCTATGTCGGCGAGAACGCGGAATTCATGCGGCAATATCTGTCGGGCGAGCTCGAGCTCGAGTTCAACCCGCAAGGCACGCTCGCCGAGCGGATGCGGGCCGGCGGCGCGGGCATTCCGGGCTTCTACACCAAGACCGGCGTCGGCACGGTGGTGGCCGAGGGCAAGGAGCACAAGGACTTCGACGGCGTGACCTATATCCTCGAGCGCGGCATCGTCGCCGATGTCTCGATCGTCAAGGCCTGGAAGGCGGACGAGAGCGGCAACGCGATCTTCCGCAAGACCGCGCGCAACTTCAACCCGCCGGCGGCGATGTGCGGGCGGGTCTGCGTGATGGAGGTCGAGGAGATCGTGCCGACCGGCGCGCTCGACCCCGACCTGATCCACCTGCCCGGGATCTACGTGCACCGGCTGATCCAGGGCGACCACGAGAAACGCATCGAACAGCGCACCGTGCGCAAGCGGGAGGCAATGTGATGGCCGAGGTGGTGACGGGCTGGGACCGC